>JAEUUP010000027.1 GCA_016787525.1 Saprospiraceae bacterium
CAACATTGCTCCCAAGACCCCCCGTTAAAATAATATTATTTTATTTTGTCAAGAAATTTTTTCAGCTTTACACCAAAAAAATTGCACTTCACTCTGAAAAAAATTATTCCAAAGCACGCATTTTGTCCAAAGCGAAAAACAGTGAGTGTTTAGCACTTTTAAATGTCACTATTAAAGCTTGCATTTTTTAATGGCTACCCCATACACTTTTAGTGACTACCCTATACACTTTTAGTGACTACCCTACACACTTTTAGTGACTACCCCATACACTTTTAGTGACTACCCTATACACTTTTAGTGACCACCCTATACACTTTTAATGGCTACTATAATGACATGCCTGACGGCATTTTAAGTCATTAATTGTAGGGCAGGTAAATGACGATGTAGGGGGTCTAATAGAAAAACGCTAAAACCCTCTTGGATTACTCAATTTGACCTCTTTTGTTTTTAAATCATAGCGTAAAGTGGCTTCAAAACTGCCATAAGAAAATTGACCGATGGGTGATAAAATCCAATCGTATGCACCACCTAAAGCCATGCGGTCACTGAGTTGCAAGAGCATAGTCATAGACACCGACTCTCCGACCCCTACAATATTGGTTTTGCCTGCTCGATATGATGCGCCTACGGTTACTTTATCTTTGAATACCATGCTGAGATTGGTTTCGACGTTCCAAGGGGCATTTTCAACATACTTAACCAACACTTGTGGCTTCATCGTGAGACCATCTGCCACTGCAAAAGACAATCCACCCATCAAATAATAATGTGCTGACTCTGCCGCAGAAACGGGCGTGTAGGGGTTGATACCAATGACCGTTGGCAAATAAAAAGGGACACTGAACCCCAAATAAGATTCTCCTAATGTTATGAATGTGCCTATGCCTAAATTACCAAAATAGCGGGCTGATTTGCGCGGCGGTATAGAACGGTCAGCTTGCAAAACCAGAATGTCATCAGCCGTATTGAATCGTGTTGTAAAACGACGTACTGAACCTTGCAAACCCATGCGCACCGCAAACCGCCCTGTTTTGACGAGGGCATAAGACAGTGCCAAGTTCCCTGTTTGTGATTCAAAATAACCCGCTTTGCGGTTGGTGAGGCCTGCTGAAAAACCCAACCTATGCGACTTGAAAGCGGGTGTATTGATTTGCAGATACTGTGTTACAGGTGCGCCTTTAAACCCCAGCCATTGCGAACGGTGATGCACCACAAGTGTCGGTACATCCCGATAACCCGCCGCCGCTGGGTTGATAGCCCATGGGTTGTACATGAACAAAGTCATATTGCCTTCTTGTTGCGCCACGACCCCCTCAGTACAAACGACCATCAAAAAGAGAGAAAGAAGAATACTAACACATAAACCATTATTTTTCATATTAACGATGCTTTAAATCAGAGGGCTTTATCGAAAAATGGCAACAAACCCCCGCTGTGTTTCTGCCTTCGGATTAAGCCTAAAGATATAGTAATAAGTGCCATCGGGCAAAGGTTGCCCTTTGGTGTCGCCACGCCATGAGTTTTTGTAGGGTTTAGCATAAAGAATGCGCTCGCCCCATTCCGTGAAAATCCACAACTCACTTTCATTGTTGCGGTCGTTTTCGATGCACGATATAACGAACTCATCGTTCTGCCCATCATCATTGGGCGTAATAGCCGTTGGAATCAAACACGTGTCAGTGCGGAAAGCTGTAAGAGATTCCGCCCTTAAAGAGAGTATGGGTATAAGAAAAAGAGATGCTGCAATAAATCGTTTCACGGGCAGAAGTCATTTAAGAGTTTTAGTATGCTAAAGAATACACTGCCATATAGCAATCGAGGAACAAAATTAGCGATTTATGGGAACAGTCAGGTGTATTTATTGAAATTTGGCTTTCATTAACTTTAAGGTCGGTGTATAGAACGTCTTTTGAGCCTTTCAACGCTGCGAGTCTGAGGGGCATACGCACCATCTGTCGTTTGAATGTCCACAATGCCTGCTTGCTCATAAATGGTTGGGTCAACATATCGGGCTTGCCTCGTCTTCACATCTACAATGCCAACAATGTCTCTCGTTTTGTTGAACGGTGATTTACCATCGTAGGGGGATTGAATCGCATCTGCCAAGTTCATACCACCACGCATCCGTTCGGCGATAAATTGATGACACTGATACTGGTCATCCATACGAAAACGGTGAATCAAATAAGTACAAGTGGTATTGAAAAATGCCGCAAAGCCTTCGCTGTTGGTTTCTCCAGAACGCCATGTACTGAGGGGGGCCGTTTTTACTGAGGGGTCATCTTTAAGGCTTAGCGCATCCGCCGTCACTTTCAAGGCAATATGTATGATTTTGTTGACATCATTGAACCTGCGGTCATACACATCAGGATGTGTCAATATATAGCGTTCAAAGGGTGCATCGAGCTGAGTATCCGTGACACGCTCCTGCCCCACGCGATATTGCACAAACACTCCATATAAACTCTGACGGCCTAAAAATGGTATTACCACAAGGCAAAAGATAAGTAAGCGTCTGTTCAGTAAGTTTTGATTATTTCTATAAAAATCCTTAAATACAGCCATTTGTAAGCGACTACTGATTAGCGACTTAAAGGTAGGGCTTTTTTTGTATTTAAAATTAGGATAACTTGACTTTAATTGTAACATACAATTATTTGTAGCGTTGTAATATTTTTATGAAACAATTAATTTTATGGTAACAAGAAGAAACATTATTTTACTGAGGGGTCTAACACGACTCGACTATCGGTACATTTATATACTGGGCAACACACGCTATTTGTTCCGCTACAAGATAGGCATAGCTAAGAGCGTTGAAAACAGGAGAAAAGGTATTAAAAGTACACTCAATGGCTATACATACGAGATATTTGCAGCCCGATTCTTTTTTGCTGAAAGCATTGAACAGACATTACACGACATCTATCGCCCGTTGAATGCCCGTATGAAAGGAAGTGGCAAGACTGAATGGTTTTGGATGGTGCTCCCTATATCGCCAACACTTGTCTTATCGGCTCTTTGGGTAATACAATGGATATTTATACCCATATTCATATCCGCATTGGCATATATTTTTGTCAACAGAGATATTTTGATAGAAATATTGCGTGATGGGTTACCTTGATATTGTCTGGTGAATGAACAATGGTGATTAATGATTATATTTTTTACTTCTCCAAAGGCACCCAAATTTGTTTATCCCAATCAAAACGTTCTTTATGATTGATGTTTTTCTTATAATCATATTTTGACTTCTGAATGTAGGCATGACCTGGGTAGTGGTATTTTTTATCTTTTTTTATGCCATTTAAAATTTCACATAACAAGGTATAAGTACCTAAACTACGATTCATCTCATTGGGGTCATAAAAGGCAGTTGTACTGTACTGAAGGTTAGGCGTTACATCAAAAAAACTACATGCGATAAGCTTATCATGCTTGTATAAACACAATTCATGCATCGGAAAAGGTGTACCATTGTCCGATACCCATACATAAAGGTCAGCAAATCGGTTGAAACGATTGATGTACCACTGGTCAAACAGCTCCAATTTTTCCCATGTAATATGTGCTGGACGAATGATTTTGACGAGGTCATCGTTGCGACGTAGATTGATACGTTGGCTTTTTGTAAAATCAAATTGAGGTGATAACTTATAACGCAAAGGCATCAATTCTAAAGGTGAAATAATTTCCACGCCATTTTGTATCGTCAAAATATACTCGAATCGCCGCCGAAAAAAGTTTTCACCCACTCGATCCCAACCGTCAAGCAACAGTTGTTCCCAATCTATCAATGACATTCGCTCTCTGTCTAACCGCTGGTTGAAGTCTTGCACCATATCTAATGACCCACAATTGAATTAACACCTAACAATTTTTGTCTAAAAGCTATTTTTACTGAGGGGGCTATTTTGAGGACAAAAATAAGTCATAAAACACAAAAGCCGTTGCAAACATTAAAGTTTACAACGGCTTTTTTCACTTTCGTACCTCGGGCGGGACTCGAACCCGCACGAGCTAATGCTCACAGGATTTTAAGTCCTGCGTGTCTACCATTCCACCACCAAGGCAATACGACAATGTTGTGCAAATGTATAAAAAGTCTCTTTCAAAACAAAAAAAAAGCCACCTTTTCAGATGGCTATTTCTTTACTTTTCGCAGAAAGAGAGCGGAAAACGAGACTCGAACTCGCGACCCCAACCTTGGCAAGGTTGTGCTCTACCAACTGAGCTACTTCCGCTTTTTTTGATTTATCAATATCGCCTTTGCGAATTGCGATGCAAATATACAGCACTAATGTTTTGATAACCAAATTTTTTTAGAGTTTTTTTTCAAAAAAAACTTCACACTAATTCTAATCTATTAATTATCAATCATTTAAGTTAGAAAAAAAATCATTCACACTTATTCTTTGAGAGCTTTACTCAATTCATCTTTATCGTCGAAAGGAAGCTTGACACCATTGATTTCTTGATATTTTTCATGACCTTTACCTGCCAAAAGTATAATATCTCCTTTCTGAGCCAATTTTACAGCAGTTCTAATGGCTTGGCGGCGGTCAGCTATCTCAAGCACTTTACTCGCATCTTTTACAGCTATATCCACCTTCATTTGTTCGATGATACTGAGGGGGTCTTCCGAGCGAGGATTGTCGGAGGTCAGGATCAATGTATCACTCAATGTGACACCTATTTTACCCATGATACGCCTTTTGGCAGGGTCACGATCGCCCCCTGCGCCTGTCAGTGTGATAATTTTTTGAGTGCCTTTCCTAAAGTGTCGAATTGTCTCTAGTACATTTTCTAAAGCATCGGGCGTATGAGCATAATCTACAATACCAACAATATCCCTTTGGATGTCATGAATGTAATCAAAACGGCCTTCTGCTCCTTTTAAATTAGACAAAATGGTCAGCACTTCTAGTTTGTCCGCACCCAATAAAACTGCCGCAGAATAAACAGCTAAAAGATTATAAGCATTGAATTCGCCTATCATTCTGGCATAAAAATCATGCCCATCCATATCTAAATGCAATCCAAGTAAACCATTTTCAATGATTTTCGCCTTAAAATCTGCTACTTTCCGCAGTGCATAGCTGTACTTTTGGGCTTTCGTATTCTGTAACATAAACCGTCCATTGCGATCATCGTTATTGGTCAAAGCGAAAGCGTTTTTGGATAAACCATCAAAAAGTAATTTTTTGGCATCTCGATAGTTCTCAAAAGTTTTGTGGTAGTCCAAATGGTCATGAGTAATATTTGAAAAAATCGCTCCCGTAAACTGAATGCCTGAGACACGATTTTGTGCCAGTGCGTGGCTTGATACTTCCATAAATGCAAATTGGCACCCCTCAGTAACCATCTCACAAAACAACTGTTGCAAAGCAATTTGGTCAGGCGTAGTGTGTGTAGAAGGTAAAGTTCGACTTGCAACACGATATTCGACCGTAGAAATCAAGCCGCATTTATAGCCTAAACCCGCAAACAAATCGTAAAGTAGAGTCGCAGTTGAGGTTTTGCCATTAGTCCCCGTCACGCCCACAACTTTGAGGTTTTGAGTCGGATTGTCGTAAAAGTTTGCAGCTAAACTACCCAAAGCAGCCGAAGCATTTTCTACTTTTATAAATCTCGCAAGTGTATCAATAACAGGAATCTCTTCACAAATAATAGCACTTGCACCGTTTTCAATGGCTTTTGAAATAAAATCATGTCCATCTACTTGAGTACCTCGCACAGCGACAAAAAGGCTATTCTGCACCACTTTGCGGCTATCAAAAGCAATTTTTGAGATATTGGTATCTGTATCACCATGACTATCGAGGATTTCTACCCCCCTCAGTATTTCTGATAATTTTTTCATTATTTTGATTGGCATGTTTAAACACTATCATTGCAAGTTTTTGGTGGCTACAAAATCGTGTATATGACAAATCGTTACAGAAAGAATTGTTTTTATATTGAATTACTGTTTTAAAACTTAAAACGACAATTACTGACTGTTTTTCTGCTCCGAAGGAGTCCTTTGGACAAGCAGAAAAAAGCGTATAAAGAAGAAGTTTTATAGAGCGAATAATGTTGTCGCTATTACCTTACCACTGCATAATATCAGTGAATTAATCTAATCTTATCGAAATAATATTGCCAGGATATGCTACACTACCTGGATTAAGAGACTGAGCAACTACTTTTCCATAACCACTGAACGACACACGAAGACCTCTATTTTCAAGTAAATAAAGGGCATCTTTCAAACCCATACCCACTACTGAGGGGACTTGTTTGAGATTACCGACGTTGCGGGTCATAACATTTAAAGTGTCACTTTTGGCACGTAGAACTGTCCAATCCTCATTTTTTGAGGCTACTATTTCGTGCTTTAACTCTACATTTTGCAACATTTTGAGTAAATCACCTTTATAGCCTACGTCATCGGGCAATAAAGCAGGTGATGGTACGGGTTTACCTTTCTGGTTGATAGGGTCACTCAATGCTATATTAGAAGAAACTAACTTATCTGCAATTTCGCGAAAAACAGGAGCAGCGACAGTTCCTCCATAATGTCCTGTTTTGGGTTTTGAAATGGCTATAATACACGAATAAACGGGATTTTCAGCAGGGAAATAACCTACGAATGAGCCTAAATAACCTCCTGTATGTTTTTTACCTTTATCTTTTGAATAATTCAATTGTGCGGTCCCTGTTTTTCCAGCAAAGCGATACTGAGGGGTGCGTAGATGATAAGCTGTTCCTCCTGGTAGTTCTACGACTGACTCTAACAATTCTTTTGCTTGCGACAAAGCATCTTTTGACGCTATGCTTTTATTGATAATAGTCGGTTTAAATAGTTTCTGAGTTTCATTGAATCGGCGGATCTCGCTGACCAAATAAGGCTTCATCATCACCCCATCGTTTGCAACAGCATTGTAAAATGTCAATAACTGTAAAGGTGTGATTTCCAATTCATAACCCACACTCATCCAAGGCAAAGTAATACCACTCCATGTTGCATCATCCGCGTTTTTAATGTTTGGAGGTGTCTCTCCTTCAAGCTCAATGCCCGTCGGAATGGTTAGATTGAACTCTTGTAAGTGTTTGATAAATTTTTGGCGTTTATCATTAAAATAATTGTAAACCAGTTTTGAAACGCCGACATTCGATGACGCTGAGAAGGCTTCTTTAACTGTCATAAGGTTTTTTTTAGCCCGTTCGTGGTCTTCCAAAACAACATCTGAGTATTGGTGTCTGCCGCCTTCTATATCCACAGTATCACTTAATCTGACTGCATTTTCTTCCAAAAGTGCCAGCATTGAAGCTAATTTAAATGTCGAACCTGGCTCTACTTTGATGCCCACAGCATAATTATAGTCTTCCCACCAACCGTCTTTTGTTCGACTAACGTTAGAAATGGCTTTAATTTTACCTGTTTTCACCTCCATAACAATCGCTGTACCATGCTCGGCTTGGTAAGCATCGCAAGAACGAATCAGAGCTGTTTGGGTAATATCTTGAATATTTACATCGAGCGTTGTTACCAAGTCATTACCATTTCGCGGTTCAATATCGGTCAGGTCTTGTAGCGGTATCCACACATCATTGCCCACGCGAATCATCGGTACATTTTCTTTCCCACCACTCAGTTCTTTGTCAAAACGCCCTTCTAACCCGATTTTTAAATCATCTTTTGTATAACCTAAAGTCCTAAGAGCCAGCATCTTAAAAGGATGTTCGCGACGATTGGTTCTGACTGCTATAAACCCGTTTGAGCGACCTCCTCTGAAAACTGGAAAAGTTTTCAAAATACTCAATTCTTCAAAAGTAACATCTTTTTTTATGAGTTCATAACGACTTTTGGCGTTGAAATGTGCCCACAGATAATTCCTCCATTCATCAATAGTTGTTTTTTCTGGTGTTAAATAAGTGGTCAAACTCCAAGCCAAGGAATCTAAACTTTTGACAAACTCCTCTTTGCTCAAACCATCTGCGCCAAAGTCCATACGAACTTCAAAAAAAGGGATAGAAGTAGCCAGCAGAGACCCATCTTCTGCCAAAATATTACCTCTTTCACCTGGAACTTCTCGGTTTTGAATATACCGTTTATCTGCTTCTTTGCGCCATCTATCCCCTTCTTTTGTGACCAGCACAAACGCTTTAAAGAAGATAATGATAGCCACAAAAATGACGATACCTGTCACGATATAAACGCGTAATAAGACATTATCTCTTATATTTCCTATTGCCATATTTGATAAAATATGAGGTATAAATTATGAAATAAGTAGTCATTGGTCACTGTTCTTAAGTCATTACTATTCAAATACTAAAACAATTCCCGATTATTTAAGTCGAACAACTTAATTAGTCATTTCACGACAATTCTTTTTGTTCTTTGGTTGGTTGCGCGCAAACCAAATGGCTCGACTCGTTTTTCGATTTCAGATTGTTTCGTCGAAAGCATAACATTGGCTTTGGCTTCGTTGTATCGCCATTTCAAGTCTTTGATTTCTTTTTCCAAGGCTTGAATTTGACGTACTTGTTTATCCGCAAAATTGGAATTGGCAATATAGATCAAGCCTAAAAAGAAAATGAAAAACACAAATGGAATATTACCAAATATCCAATCAGACATCAT
Organism: Saprospiraceae bacterium; assembly: GCA_016787525.1. Classification (GTDB taxonomy): domain Bacteria; phylum Bacteroidota; class Bacteroidia; order Chitinophagales; family Saprospiraceae; genus JAAFJT01. The sequence continues at coordinate 8,642 of JAEUUP010000027.1, forward strand.
AGTGCCGACGTGAGTGTAATCTTTGAGAGGACGTGCTAATGCCATTTTTTATTGAATTAAAGGTTTACATGTTAAAAAAATTAATGAAACTCTCGTTAAAATCTCCGTCTTTGTTCTTCAAATCAAAAAATTATACTTTCTCTGCAACACGTAACTTTGCTGAGCGTGCACGTGGATTGTTCCGAATTTCTTCTTGTGTTGGCTCAATCGGTTTCTTTGTAATCACTTTAAATGGGCGATGGATGTTGCCATAAAAATCGGATTGTAATTCACCGTCGAAGTTAGCACTTTTCATAAAATTTTTCACTAAACGGTCTTCAATTGAATGAAAAGTAATAACTGCTAATCGTCCTCCTGTTGTCAAAACGTCTAAACTTTGTTGTAAAAAATCTTTTAATGCACCCACTTCGTCGTTTACTTCCATACGCAAGGCTTGAAAAACTTGTGACCGATAGCGTATTTTATCACCCATACTGAGGGGGTCGCTGACAGCTAAAAGGTCGCTGATATTTTGAAAAATTTTTCCTGAACGAGCCGCGACTAAAGCTTGTGCCAAAGTTTTAGCATTGCGCACCTCGCCGTATTCACTCAAAATTTTTTGCAGATTTTCGGCAGTAAAACTGTTTAAGATATCCGCTGCCGTTTTACCTTCATTCTGATTCATTCGCATATCCAAAGGAGCATCGAAGCGGTATGAAAAACCTCGCTCTGCTTCATCAAATTGATGCGATGACACACCCAAATCCGCCAAAATGCCATCTACACGTCGAATTGCCGAAAAACGTAACATACGCTTCAGTTCTCTAAAATTATGATTCAAGAACATAAATCGCTTATCTTCAAGCATTTGCGAACGTACATCTTCGTCTTGATCGAAACCAATCAGCTTGCCATTTGTAGTCAAGCCCATCAGTATCAAACGGCTATGACCGCCTCCACCGAAGGTCGCATCTACATACGTTCCATCGGGTCGTACATTCAAAGCTTCGACTGCCTCATTGAGTAAAACAGTTGTATGATAAGTTGCAGACATAGACTTATTGCTTATTTTAGGCGCAAGGTAGGTTTTTCCTAAAAAAAATTCTGGATTTTGACTGACAACTCGTTTAAGTAACCCATTGTCAACAAAATCCAGAATTAGTAAATTGATAAAAATGTAAGATATCGTGTTTCACAGTGTGAGGTGTGTACTCTAATGTGTGTGTGTGTGTAAGTAAAAAAAAACGATTTTGGTTTTGTGTGCAATAATTTTTGGTTCAAAGAATTACTCGCTTCGGTTACCCAAAACTTTTTGGGCTAATTCTGCCATCGTCGTATCACCACCATTCATCATAGTTTCATACTCAGTAGCATCCCAAATTTCAATTTTATTGCCATAGGCATTTAAAATAACTTCTTTTTCTAATCCAGCAAATTCACAGAGCCTTTTCGGAACGAGAATGCGCATTTGGTCGTCCATTTCAATATCCGTTGCGCCATTGTGAAATCTGCGCAGGAATTGTCGTGTATCGTTGTCGTACAAATTTAGTTTCTCAAACTCCTTTACCGTAGTCTCCCAAACTTCAATGGGATAAAGAGTTAAATGTTTTTCGAACCCTTTGTTCAGCACAAAATGATATTCATTTCGCTCGCCTAACTTCTTCAAAAGAGACGAAGGCAATCGAATCCGCCCTTTGGCATCCATCGAACAATCATATTCGCCACGTAGGTTGAGCATTTTTCATTCATTTTTCTGTCCGCTATTCGTCTCTCTTTTTCCTAAAAAAACTAGTTTGAATCGCTTATTGCTGTTTCATGGTTCAAAAGTAGTACCTTTTTTCCACATTCTCCCACTTTTTCCCACTTATTTTTCACAAAATATTTATCCACATTTCCACATTCTGAACAACATATTGACATCCAACATTTTACATGTAGGATATAAATTTTAATAGTGCAAAAATAATTTTCATTTTTTTTGACTGCTCCGAAGCATAGGAAGTGGTTATCTATCCAATCACCATTCCAATACTGAGGGGTATTTCTAAGTACTCAAAAACAGCAAAAAAAAAGGTAGTTTTCGCAAACTACCTCTAATAACCGAAGCCAATTAATAAGTTGGTGGTAAAATGTGGTTAATATGTATCATCTAGAACTTTAGATTAAACAAAAAAATATTGAAACCAATTAATCTATTTTTCATCAGTCCTTAGTTGCTTTTAACACATGCTTCGTTACCGAACGATTGTAAATATTGGTAAATGTCAACATATAGTTACCATCTTGAAATCTCGACAAATCTAATTTGATTTCCTTCACATCGGTCGAAATAGGCGTTTCATAAACCAATAATCCTTTACTGTTGAAGACGTGGAGTCGTTTATAACTATAAATAGACTCCCATTTCACACGAAAAATACCCGTTGAAGGATTAGGAAACACTCGAATGCCTTTTACTTCTGCATCAACCGAGCCACCGCTGTTGTCATCTTTTTTCTTAACAGTAACTGTCACTAAGTCACGCATAGAATAATATTTTGCTTGATTAGGATCCTTTATCAAGTAATCATCCTCCGACGAAAAGCGAAAAACATACGTTCCTGCTTCGCTACATTTTACTTTTGTTGCCCGTGATTTAGTATTTTCAAACGAAACATCGCCAACGCCTGACACTTTTTCCCATAAAACAGGTAGCGAGTCGTTGAGTACGCCATCCTTATACACCCGCCCCCTCAGTATGACAGAGTCTAAAAGCACTTCTTTTTGGTCTTCACCTGCTTGAATATCGTATGTTTTTTTAAAAGAAAATGGGTTTTCAAATCCTGTCAGATGCTGATGAAAAAAAGAATATCGTCCAAACCAGTACTCTTCGGGATAGTTATGCCCTATTTCTCGCAAATGCAACATTGTCGCTGCACCCAAGTATTGATTGTAGGCAGCAAAATGGGTAGCAGTAGGTGTCACATCGTCCTTATAACCCGTTTGAATCATCAAAGCCCCTTTGTAGCGTTTCAAAAAATAAACAGCATCGTGGTATTTTGAGGCTATTTTCACTTTGTTCGTATCCATACCCAACGATGCACCTTGTATATTATAACGTGGAAAACCACTCGCTCGATGGTAGCGCGTACCTTGTTGCTCCGAGTTGGCTGGTGCTATGGCTAAAACAGCCTTCACCCGCTCATCCAAACCTGCCAAAGTGATAGATAAGCCACCACCCTGCGAATTACCACAAAGCCCCAAACTACCATTGAAATCGGGTCGAGATGCGACATAATCAATTGCCCTCAAACCACCTAAAACCATCCAACGGTTGTAAAACTTTGTTGGGTCAGTTAAATCATTAGGTTTGTAAGCATTTGAGTCTTCTTGGTTGGGAGGCGTGTTATGAACAGTCAGTTGGACGATTATTGACTTACATTTTTCAGCAAAATCGGTCACTACAAAGCCATCTGGTTCAAAAGGGACTGTACCAAAGGGAGGCAATTGGATAATCGCTGGAAACTTACCACTACCCGCAGGTATTGCTATATAACCATTGACTGTCCGTCCGTCCACATTGTCTAATCGCAGGACATAGAGTTTTGAACCATTGGGCAATGTATTTTTTAAAGTGAGTTGTGGATTGATGGGAATCGCTTTGAGTTTTTCCTTTTCTTTTTTCCAAAAATCGTCAAAATCAGATGGCTCTGTTTCGATTGGCTGAATGTTATGTGGGTCGAATACGGCACTGACCCAAGCAACCTGTCCATTCTGTTCTGCCTTGAAAAAAATCGCTCCTGGATGAGGTAGATTGAACAGCACAACAGTGTCTGAGCGTCCTTGTTGAATCGTAAAACTGCCTTTTTTAATCACTGAACTTTCGTCTCGAGGGTCATACCAAATAGAATAAGAGCCAGTTCCAAACACATTTGATGAAATACGAAATGCAGCCTTCTCACCTGCGGCATAAGTGGCTTTCACATTATCCATTGTGATTTTGACTTGACTTTTAAGGAAAAAGGGGGAAAACAATAGGTTGATGGCAACCAGAAATCGTTGGCAGTTCTTCATAGTCGGTCAATTTTGTTTGTTTTTTGAAAAATAGAAACCCAATATTTCAAACGACAATCTTATCATTTCATTGTCTTTATCCATTCACGAATCAATTCGACCCCCTCAGTATGCACCAACGCGCGACCTACTTCGGGCATCATTTCGCCTGGATTTGTCGTAGCCATGCGATACAACAAGATACTCTCAGCGGGTTTTTGAGGAAAAATATCGTATTTCAAATTGCCCGAACCACGTCCAGCCGCCACAGGTGTTTTATAGAAGCCATAAGCCGTTGAATCTTTTGTTTTCCAATCTAAAAACAAACCCGATGTCACGGCTGGGCCACTCAAATTGTGACAATGGGCGCAATTGATGTCCAAATATGCCCGCGCTTTAGCATCTAAGGATGCCGCTTTATCCTCCCAATTTGGAAATTTTGGGACAGCTGTAATGTCCGGAGGCAACCCCCTCAGTATGCCAATCTTTGACCAATGTAGTAATTGATTTTCTGCGCCCAAATCTCCATTCAATTGCCGTGCAGAAGGCCCGATAGGCGACATTTTATCACCGCGAATATGACACCCACGGCATTGATTAACATTAGGAATCAAATAGTCGAAAGATTGTTTTTTACCTTTCGCATCTTTGAAAACCACTTTTTTAGTATCACCAGCAGGTTCTAAAGTCGCTTCTGTTTGCTCATCGTTCCAAACATAAGGCAAAGCTACCCAGCCACCATCATCATCTCTCAAAAGAACCCTCGTTTCTAAAATACGTCGCCCTTTTTTCTCATCTTTAAAGTCATTGGGATAGTAAAAAGTCTTAATTATTTTAGTGCCAATCGGAAATTGCAAGACGGAATCAGCATTATAATCTACTGTTTTGCCATCAGGTAACTGCACAAAGCGCAATTTTTGAGCATAATCTGAAAACAAAGGCATATTTAAACCATAATTTACAACACCCTTTGCAGGCTTTTGTTCCGACATTTTGCCCTCAAAAAAACCGTATTCTGACAGATTATCTTTGATAGTTGATGGCATTACTGAGGGGATGTCATTTGGTGAAAACGACATCAAAATCACAATAAAAACAAATAGACAAAAAGTAAATAGTTTAAATTTAAGCATCGTATTTTTAGTTTTTACTTCAATATTTTAGATTTCCCTTCCAATTCATCCACATACTGAACATCGCCCAGCCGAAATTTAAGCGGTAGTTTCTTATTCAAACCTATTTTGTATTCAATTTTGCAGAAAAAAGGGAGCGTTTCTACAGAAAAAACAGAAGGCACTTTTTGAGGTTTTTCACTCATATTTTGGGATGTCCCCGAGTTTTGCTGAGTTAGAATCGTTTTTCCCTTTTTTTTCAAGGCAGAATACTGAGGGGGTAGTTTTATTTGTTCGACAGACAACCCTACTGACTGCGCTTTGCCATATGCACAACCTAAACTGAGGACAAGTGAAAAAATGATTGAACGCATTTTTTTATAAATTTAGTGAGCCATTTTTGAGTCTAATTCCTCAAAAATGGCTCATTGGATTATTATTTTTCACAGAATCAACACTAATTCGGTTCTTTTTTAAGCTTTTCTTGTATGTCTAATACAAACGCTTCCGTCACATGTGCAACTTTTGCTATGCTGTTAATCGGTAACAGACCTTCTTTGAGCAGTTCCTTGATAATTTCAATTTTACCTTCAATTATGCCTTCAATTTTACCCTCAGTCTTGCTCTTAACGATTAACTTTTGTGTTTCTTCTTTTTCGCGTTCTATTTCAGCTTGATTCACGAGCCAATATTGATAAGCTCGATACCTATCGGGTGACAAAGTACGAATATCAAGCTCACCTATCGGAATTTTGAGCCAATCTTCTTCCCAAAATGCGGGTTTTTCTGCAATTTCTGCCATGATATGTGCATTTTTGATAGTGAAAATTAATTTTTCTAAGTCCGACTTCACTTTATCAGCACTTAAACTAAACTTTTCTAACTCTACTGTGACGTATTGTATGGTACTTGGATACGCTACACCATCTTGATTTTTCAACGAAATAATGTTGTGGTAGCTTTCTACTTCATGAATATTCGTCCCTAAGATGGCGATGCAGTAGATTTTCTCTTTGATATTGAAGTCAAATTTACCTTTTCTCACCAAAGTATCAAAACTTTGAAACGCATAAAATTGCATTCGGTTCAAAAAATACTCTTTGGCTATGCCTTGCATTTCGACAATAAATGTGTTACCTATCTCGTCGGTACACAGTACATCGAAAATGCCACTGCGGCTGTCTTTGATAAGACCATCAAACGTATTTTTCAAAAAAGTTATTTCTTCAATTTTATGAGGCAATTTGAGCAAGGCTTGTAAAGCTCGTTTTAAAAAAACTGTATTTTTTTCATTGCCAAAAGTGACTTTAAAGCCATAATCGGATGTAAAAGGTATGAAATTCAGTTTTCCCAATTCGTTCATAGTCGTTCGTTTTCTTTTGTATGTTTAAGGATAGAAGTTTTTTTAGGTGCAGATTTACGGAACTTTTGAAAATTCCGTAAATCTGTATATCAATACATTTCGAACTTTAGAAACCGACATTCTAACGCACCGTTGTACAGGTGAATCTTGCGACGTGGACGTAAACCAATGAATTTGGCGGCTTCTAAATTACCCGATAAGACCCAAACAGTCCAACCTTTCCAATTTTTCTTCAAGGCATCGCCTATTTTTTTATGAAAATCAATGGCATCCTCCAATTGCAAACGCTCATCGTAAGGCGGATTTATAATCATAAGCCCCCCCTCAGTATTTGCGGGAGCAGAGCGGGTAAAAAAGTCTGCCTTTTCCAATTTTATTTTCCGATTGAATCCAATAGCTTCGATATTGCGCTGTGCAGCACTCAAGGAACGTCCACTAAAATCCGACCCCATAATCCGAGGTTTAAAATCTAAAACACGGTGGCTATCACTCTCGTCAACGACCTGTTCCCACAATGTTTTATCAAAATCTAACCAATTTTTACAACAAAAATAACTGCGCCGATACTGAGGGGGTATCCGATGCGCTATCAGAGCAGCTTCTGTCAACAGCGTACCAGAGCCACAAAAAGCATCAAAGAAACCTGTTTCGCCCGACCAATCTGCCAGTTTTATCATACCTGCTGCCAGCACTTCGTTCAAAGGTGCGGCGACGGTATCCTGACGATACCCACGCTTGTGTAACGACTCGCCCGAAGCATCCAACGAAATGGAAAACTCATCTTCGTGTACATGTACATTGATTTGAATATCGGGTCGCTCAACGTCCACACTTGGGCGGCGGTTCATTTTGTCGCGGAATTGGTCGGCGATAGCATCTTTTGTCTTCAACCCGACATAATGGGAGTGTGTGAAGACTTTGGAGCGTGCAATGGCATCAATGGCAAAAGTATGGCGCAAGTCCATCAATCGCCACCATTCTATTTCGCGTACTTTTTTGTAAAAAGCATCTAAATTATTGGCTCGAAAGGTGTGAATCGGCTTTAAAATGCGCAAAGCAGTTCGCAATTCAAGATTCGAGCGATACAAAAGGCGTTGGTCGCCTTCGTAGATAACGCCTCGTTTGGTTGGTTCAATTTCAGTACCGCCCAAACTTTCAATTTCTTTTGCCAGCACTTCTTCAAGTCCAGCAAATGTTTTCGCAATTAATTTCACGTATTTTTTTTGTTCTTAAATGACAAAATCGGGATTGTACCAACCATAATAATTGCAAACAGCACTATCCAACTCAAAACCCGTGCGTGGATAGAGTTTGTTGCCAATTTCGTTGGTGATGTCGGTTTGCAAAACCACGCCAACTGCGCCTGTTTTGCGTGCCATGTCTTTCACATGTTCAATCAGAGCGATAGAAAAGCCTTTGCCTCGTGCTTCTGGCGATACAAAAAGGTCGTTCAATAACCACAAACGCCCCAAACGAATGGAACTATAAGTCGGATATAACTGCGTGAAACCAACAGCTTGCCCCCCCTCAGTATAGATGAGGTAAACGATGCTTTCTTGTTTCAAGATGCGCTCAGTCAGAAACTGTCGTGTTTTCAACTCATTGGCGGGTTTCTTGTACCACACACGGTAGGCTTCAAAAAGAGGAACAAGTTCGTCGAGGTGATTCAGTGTCGCTTGAATTATTTTCATTTCAATAGTTTGATTTTCAATACATTATTCTAAAGCACATTTGCCAGCATAACCTAAAACGATAAGCCAAACAATGCCTTTACCAAGAAAAAAAAGGAAGCCACCGATACCGATACGTTTGAACCAAAGTTTCGTTTTTTCATTCATTGTTTCAAAATTTTCGCAAAGAAACAACGAACTCCCCTTTAAGTTGGCTTTTCTATTAAATTTTAGACCGAAAATGCTGTCAAATATTTGTCAATATACACTTGTTTGGATTTTAGTTTGTACTGCATGATGAATCGAGGGTGTTCTAAAGCCACAATTTTTTTGAAAAAGCCCATTTTATCGTTTAATTTTTTCAAAAATTGCTCGTTTTTACCCGTTCCAAAACAAAAACAAATGTCTGTATGCACACCCATCGAAATTTGGGTTTCAATATTCCAAACCATAAAATCATAGACAGCAGCAGTCAGTTCTCGACTGTCGTAGTAGTTGTAGTTCACCTCTTTTCCACCCTCTTTCAAGGCAGTAAACCCAAGCGGACAGACCGAATTGATATAAAAATGGCTGTAAAAAGCGGCAGCACCGCCATAAGCTGCAATCATGTCATAGACGTAAACCGAGGAAGGCTCGTAGGTATCCTTGCCTGTGTAGGGCAAGCCGCATTCATTTTTCAAACGATGCGAATCTGTGAATGGCACACCCGTCACACCTGCTCCAAAACGACCAGGATTGATGCCCAAAATCAGATGTCGAGGCTCATTGTCGTCATAGAATTTCTTATAAAAAGCAGAAGAAATGGTCAAAATATCAGGATTTTCCTTGAAAGGGTTCATAATTCTGATGCCTTCAGGCAATGACCCTGTGAATGCTACACGCTCATTGAAAGCAATGATTTTATCTGCGAAAGTTGTCATTTTATTATTTTTAAGGCTGTAAAACTATTTCAAAGCCTTGTATTTTTCGGCATACTGAGGGGTCAAAATTTTGTTATTGAAAAAGGCTTTTCTACATTTGGGTTTTTATTTTTAAGCATTGACACAGTAATTTTATGATTATTTCAGCTATTGTAGCCACTGCCAAAAACGGTGTCATCGGCAAAGACAATGAAATTCCTTGGTATTTGCCCGCCGATTTTGCCTATTTCAAACGAACGACTTTGAATCACCACATCATCATGGGGCGCAACTGCTTTGAAAGCATCGGACGACCTTTGCCTAAGCGCACCAATATTGTGATTACACGCAATCCGTTCTATATCGCTTCAGGTTGCTTGATGGTTCACTCGATTACTGAGGGGGTGAAAATGGCGAAAAAAAATGGCGAAACGGAGGCTTTTATCATCGGTGGCGGCGAAATTTATGCTCAATCTATTGACCTTTGGGATAAATTGTATTTGACAGAAGTGGATTTGGATACTGAGGGGGATGTTTTTTTCCCAGAATTGGATATGTCAGAATGGCGTTTGGTGTCGGAGGAATACCATACGAAAGATGAGAAAAACGAATACGATTATTGTTTTAAGGTTTATGAACGGATTTGAACTTGAATCTAAAGATTTACGAATTGATAGTTTGTAAATTCTATAAAAAATAGATAAGCTCTGCTTGTCATAAGTAACGCGCTAAGAATAAACGACACCATTACACACTGTTTTTTCGCTCCGAAGGAGTCCCTGTGGACAAGCGAAAAAAATGTGCTTTTAAAATATTTCTTTCGGATTGAAGCTAAAAATTGAGGCAAAAGCCTCAATTTTTAGCTTCAATCCATAAAAAAACTTTTTGCACGCCTTTAGTGCGTAGCACGAAACAGTGAGTGATGGTGTCGTTTGTTTTTTTTGTCGTTACTAAATCTTTGTACTTAGAATTTAAAAACATACGCTATGCGAGAAGACTTTTTACATTTCCTTTGGCGGACACGCCGATTCGACCTGTCAAATTTGACCACAACCGATGGGCAAACACTCGAAATCTTAGACTTTGGAGATTATAATGCCTTGGATGCGGGTGCAGATTTTCAGAATGTGAAAATCAAAATAGGCGATATTATTTGGTGTGGTACGGTCGAGATGCACGTCAAATCGTCGGATTGGTGGCAGCATGGGCATCAAAAAAACGCTGCTTATAATAATGTGATTTTGCATGTGGTTTATGAAGAAGATGAGCCGATTGAGCAAAATACTGAGGGGGGGCATTTGCCATGTTTAGTGTTAAAAAATCGCATTCCTGAAGGTATTTTTCAAAAATATTGGTCAATTCTGCACAATGAACATTGGATTCCTTGTCAGCACCATTTTTACACAGTTTCTGAAATAACAAAAGATATGTGGCTCGAAAGGCTTTTAGTTGAGCGTTTGGAGCGTAAAACAGAAGCGATTGCGGTGGCATTTGAGCGCAACAAAGGCGATTGGGAAGAGACATTTTGGCAATTCATCGCCCGCTATTTTGGCTCAAAAGTGAATAGTGACCCAATGGAAATGATGGCTCAGCGTGTACCGCATTTGGTGTTGGCAAAACATAAAAATCAGTTGTTCCAGATTGAAGCCTTGTTGTTTGGGCAAGCGGGTTTGTTGGCAGATAATTTCGTGGATGAATATCCACAAAAATTGCAGAAAGAGTACCAGTTTTTACAAAAAAAACACAGCCTCTCAGCCCCCCTCAGTAAAACAACTTGGAAATTCTCGCGTATGCGTCCGCAAAGTTTTCCGACTATCCGTTTGGCACAGTTAGCCGCTTTGATTCATCGCAGCAGTCATTTGTTCTCGAAAGTGATTGATAATATGTCTATTATAGATTTGAAAAAACTATTTGAAATAGAAACGAGTGACTATTGGCACACACATTTTGTGTTTGATACCCCCTCAGTAAAATCCTCAAAATCGGTGCATAAATTGGGGTCAGAGACAATTGACTTGCTGCTGATAAATGTGGTCGCGCCATTTTTATTTTTTTATGGTACATCGCGAAAAGATGACATCATGAAAGAACGTGCATTGATATTATTAGACAACTTGAAGGCAGAAAAAAACGTTGTTATGGATGGGTGGAAATCATTAGGATTAGATACAAAAAGTGCTGCTCGTTCTCAAGCCCTTATTCAACTGAAAACAACTTACTGTGAAACCAAAAACTGTGTAAATTGTGCCGTGGGTGTCGCTATTTTGAAAAATATGACATAAAAAAGACACAGTCAAAGTGAATTATTTATGCTTCTTAATTTTTTTATATAATTTTGAAGCAGATTCGCAATTACTTTTTAATATTTTAAAGACACACGATATGAAGCAATTATTCACTCTCCTAGCATTCGTAACATTCATGTCAACTTTGGCAGTATCTCAAATAACAATTTATCGAGCTGACTACACGGTTTCGGGTGTTGTAAGCGACAATTCCATATATCGAGACATTGGCACCATAGGGTTAAATATACCCCAGAGAGGTGCAGGGCGTATTTATGATTACACATCTATAAAAGATACTATCACCACCACTAATCAGGTCAATACGCCTGCTGCTGCTGCTTCGTTGCCCGCTCTTTTTAAAGATGCAACTTTTTTATTCAGACCAAGACCTACATTTGGACCATACTCAATGATTGATTCTCAGTTTTTAAAGCTTGATACAACAGGTTATTATCTTTTAGGATATTCGAGAGCTTCAACCCAAGTGAGCATTTCAGCACAGACGGGAAGTACGGGAGATAGTTTAGAGTTTTTGCCACGAACCAAACGGTTTACAAACCCTCCTTTTTTAATAAAATTTCCAATGATGTCAACAACTGTATCTAAAATTTTGACCATTGATACTGTTCCATACAAGATAAAGTGGGTTTCAGCAGGCTATCCGACGGCTACCCCAGCAACTCATGTGCGCAGGTTAGAATATACAACAGAAGTGATTGGATGGGGGACTTTGCGCATGAGAAGTTCTATTGTTGGTAATCCTAATTTGGAATTTGGGGTGCTTTTTGAGCGTTATGCGGAGCTGCGTTTAGATAGCTTTTTCATCAATAATACACCTATGCCAAAGCGGATTTTAGATTCATTTCGTTTAGTTCAGGCAGCTAAAGATACAGCGATAACATATAATTTGAGAGGTATTGGCTTTAAAAGAGGAATTTTACAGTTTCGTATGAGTAAAGAAGAAGCTTTTATCACGGGAGCTAATCGCGTAATTGAACCTTCGATGAATTTGCTATCTGATACAAAAGATTTGGTGAGCAATGACGTTGTTTTAACTATTTTTCCGAACCCAATTACTGAGGGGGTCAATTTAGAGTTTGAAAAAAAATCGAACGAAGATTGGCAAGCAGTCATTTTCAATGAAGTGGGTCAAATCATTGATATTCAAACAATTACATCAAGTCAAGGTAAGGTAGTTCATAGTGTAGCATTAAATAAATCATTGCCCACTGGCACTTATTTTGTCAATATTTTAGATGAGAGAAGTTTGATTCGATCAAAAGGAAAATTTGTAAAAGTCAATTGATAAATTCTTGTCAAGAAAAAACAAAAGGTTGGTAGTGTGCAGATACGCGCTACCAAGCTTTTAAATTATAAATCAATGTTTTACAATTTAAAGAAAATAAATTTTATAAAAAATTGTAAACAAAACACCTAAAGACCAAATGCCGTTCACTACCTTTGCACATGGAAACGGTAAAAACAGTCTCAGACAAATTTCTCGGGGAAGCCCTTACTTACGACGACGTTCTGCTCGTCCCTGCTTATTCTCAAGTCCTGCCACGCGAAGTTGATATTTCAACAAAACTGACTCGCGAAATCACTTTAAATGCGCCTTTAGTCTCTGCTGCTATGGACACTGTCACTGAAAAACAGTTGGCAATCGCTATTGCACGACAAGGTGGCATTGGCATCATCCACAAAAACATGACGATTGAACAGCAAGCCGAACAGGTGCGCGCTGTCAAACGCTCCGAAAGTGGGATGATTATTGACCCCGTGACACTTGCGCCTTCGTCGAAAGTCAGCGACGCTCATGCTTTGATGCGTCAGCACAGCATCGGCGGCATTCCTGTTACTGAGGGGGGTAAGTTGATTGGTATTTTGACCAATCGCGATTTGCGTTTTGAGAAAAATGGCAACCGCCTTGTGAGCGAATTGATGACTGCTAACAATCTCATCACAGCACCCAAAGGCACGAATCTCGAACAAGCTAAAGAAATCTTGCAGCGCAACAAAATCGAAAAACTGCCTGTTGTGGATGATTATGGCAATTTGGTCGGGCTTATCACCTACAAAGACATTATGAAAGTGCAGGATTACCCTCATTCTTGTAAAGATTCGTTGGGTCGTTTGGTGGTTGGTGCGGCATTGGGTGTCACACGCGATTTGTTCGACCGTGTGGATGCACTTGTCGCAGTAGGCGTTGATGTAGTGATTGTGGATACGGCACATGGGCACTCAGAAGGTGTACTTTGGGCGGTAAAACAGGTCAAAGAACGCCATAAAAACCTGCAAGTTATCGGTGGTAATGTGGCAACTGCCGAAGGAGCAAAAGCTCTTGCGGATGCAGGTGCAGATGCTGTGAAAGTGGGTGTTGGACCCGGTTCAATTTGCACGACTCGTATTGTGGCAGGCGTGGGTGTGCCGCAATTGACGGCGGTTTACAATGCTGCTCAAGGACTGAGGGGTACGGATGTGCCAATCATCGCGGATGGTGGTGTGCGTTATACAGGTGATATTCCGAAAGCCATAGCTGCAGGTGCAGCAACGGTGATGGCGGGTTCACTATTTGCAGGTGTGGATGAATCACCCGGTGAGACGATTATCCTTGATGGTCGGAAATTTAAAGTATATCGTGGTATGGGTTCGTTGGGCGCGATGCAGCAAGGCTCAAAAGACCGCTACTTCCAAGATGTGGAAGAAGATATTAAGAAACTTGTACCCGAAGGTATCGAAGGGCGGATTCCGTTCAAAGGTACTTTGGCAGAAGTGATGGTGCAATATATTGGCGGCTTACGAGCAAGTATGGGCTACTGTGGCGCAAGAACAATTAGTGATATGCAGAACGCAAGGTTTGTGAGAATAACAGGAGCAGGTATAGTCGAAAGTCACCCGCACAATATTACGATTACGAAAGAGTCGCCGAATTACTCTAGATAACTAAGAATAAAGACATTAAGTACAAAGACAAAAACTCTTTACTGAGGGGGTCTAATAATCTTTGTACTTAATGTCTTTTGACTTAACTATCAATATTTAAACACTAATTTAGCGAAAAACATACGACCATTTGAACCCATTTGGACAGCATCAAAAGTGCCACCCGTCTCTGTTTCACGGTCTTGATACATACGTTGACCTCCTGATTTGTAGCCAGGATAGACATCAAATATATTTGACGAACCGAGGAAAATATTCACACCTTTAGGCAGTTGATAACCCAAAGTCAGGTCTGTAATAGTTGCAGCATCGTACTTGTCAATCTGTCCAACAAAGTCTTCTAATTCAATTTCTCCGAAATGAACAAAACGCAAATTGGCATTGAATTTACCAATGCGGTAATCTGTCGTCAAGTTGATTTTGCGAGGAGGCGCAGAGGCATACATGAATAGTTTTTCTCTATTGCCAAAATATGTGGATTCTTTACCTTTGAGTTTTGGACTCGTTTTGATGTCAGATTCTTTGATTTCAGACATTTTATTGAAGTTACCCGCCAATGAAACCAATAATTTACCATCTCCGACCTGTGTTGAATACGTAGTGATTGCGTCCAAACCTATTGTTGTTGTATTGACAGCGTTTGTAAAAAATTGTGCCGCACTTACTCCCAACGCTTTCAAATCTGCGCCTATATCTGGGTCTGAGTCATAGAAAACGCCTGTCAAAACGGCTCTATCCTTCACTTTTACTTGATAAGCATCTACCGAAATATTCAAACCATCAATTGGTCGTGCTGTAAAGCCGACACTGAGGTGCTGTGAACGTTCTTGATTTAGAGTAGGAATGCCTAATTTACGTGTGATAGGGCTGTTGTTTTTTGCCAAAATTTGGTCAAATGGTACGCCTGAAATAAAGTTGGTGATGGTTGAGTTGAAATAAATTTGAGCCAATGAAGGTGCACGGAAACCCGTACTTGCTGCTGCACGAACTAAGATTTTAGGGTTTACTTTGTAGCGTGAAGCAATTTTATAGTTCAAAGTATTACCAAAATCACTATAATTTTCGTAACGCAAAGCACCTGAAACCAAAAACTCAGGCGTGATATCGAACTCTGAGTCAATGTAGAGACCCAAATTTGACCTAAACTCATTCAGTTCATTTTCGGGCCTGAAACCTGGGAAGCCTTGAGAACCACTCGGGCGATTGAGTTTATTGAATTGAACCACTTTGTTGTTGATGACTGTGTCAATTACACCATAGTTGCGATATGACCCTTCTTCACCACTAAAAATGTGGTAGTTTTCAACGCGATATTCAGCACCAAATGCCAAGTTTGCACCCGACAATACTGAGGGGTAGCTGCGAGAAAAGTTCAGGCTCGTGGTATTTTGGCTTGCACCAAATCCACCTGCGTCGAAACGAGTGGGAGATTCTGCTAAAAGAGAGGCATTTAATGTTTTATCAACATAATAATGGAAAAGGTTTGAGCCATAAGTATTGTTGAAATCAACATCTAGGTTTTTCAATTTGCCCTTCACACCAGCAGACAGTGAACGGTCGAAAATAGAGGATTGTATATGTGGCGTAAAGCCATTAGGATAAATGGCTTTGACGTTGCGTTCGCTGTCGGCATCTCTATCCCACGCATAAGCATCCGTACCACGATAGCTGTAGCCACCAAAAGCATAAAAGTCGAAACCACTTTTAGTTGGAATACGGCTATTGAAAAACGACGTAAACCCTTTCATTGAGCCATCGCCAAAATTATTACGATACAATGCCGAGTCTGCAATCGCACGATTGGTTTTGTCACGCGAAGTAAACTCAGCAGTAACGTTTACATAGCCTTCATTACCAATTTTAAAACCATAGTTGGTATTGACTTGATACATCGTGCCATCAAAATTGCCATTGTCAGAATCTATGTATTTTTTGGCATTCCGTTGATAAACGCTTGTATTCAAGTTAGTCATATTGCCTTCGTTATTAGACTTCAAAACAATATTGATAACCCCTGCAATCGCATCTGAACCGTACTGAGCGGAAGCACCATCGCGCAAAATCTCAATACGTTCGATAGCTGCAGTCGGAATGGCATTCATATCTGTACCTGTGTTGCCACGACCACGCGTTCCGAAAATATTGAGTAACGATGATTGGTGGCGACGCTTACCATTGATAAGCACTAGAGTTTGGTCAGGTCCCAACCCCCTCAGTGAAGCAGGGTCAATATGATCGGCACCATCCGCACCCGATTGACGAGAAGCATTGAAAGAAGGTGCGACAAATTGCAAAAACTGATTAACATCGAGTTGACCTACTTGTTGTAAAACGGAAGATACAGGAATGACATCAACTGGTACAGGCGTTTCGAGTTTGGTACGGGTTTCATTTCGTGAACCAATAACTGTGATATTTTCAAGTTCGACACCTTGCTCCAATTCAATATTGATACTCGTCGTAGAGCCATTGAATTTGATGGTTTGCGAGGTAAAACCCGTAAAACTCGCTACAATAGTACATTCTCCACTCGGAACGCGTAAGTAGAAATTGCCTTCATTGTCAGATACTGTGTTGTTATTATTCTCTTTTACATAGACGTTTGCACCTACAATTGGTTCCTTAGTGCCTTTCACAGTCACTTTACCTGAAATAAATTGTTGTGCAAAACTTGAAGCGGCAAAAAGAAAAAAGAATAGCGTAGCTGCTGAGAGCTTTTGGACGTAGATTCTCATAAAGTAGATTTTTACTTTAAAGTTTTGGAAATAGTGGTTCTATGTTTGTGTAATAAATGTCCCTCAATGATACTGAAGGGTGGTTATTAAAGGCAAAAATAAAACGCCTTTTAGGAATATGTATGTTTTGTAAATTAAAAATATGAATATCTGTGCATTTTTATTTTTTTATGTTAAAAAACGCATAGGGACAAAATATTGTCAAATGTGTAAAAGAAATACCTGAACCATCAAAAACAGTAAAAATCTACTGATTTTTCAATTAAAATTCTAATTTTAGAGCGTTTTTAAAAATTTAATTCTCCAAAATGTTAAAATTATCGCTGCAAATACTAACTAAATAAGGGTGATTTGGTTAAATATTCGTTAAAACCAAAAAAAAATGGAATAAGCCTGTTGCATCACTCGAAAATTTGGCTTTATCTTTGGGGCATAATAGAACGAAAGTCATCCTTTCCATTTTCTCGAAACTTTAATTTCATAACTTAAATTACATTGCCTATAGATAGTAGCTTCTACATTTAAATAATCTGATTTCATTCAGTTTTCATTCACAAGTCTGAAAAATATTTAGAGTATGCAAGCTACGCAAACAGCACAACTCGCAGATCAAGAGTTGATAGACCTTTACCTCAACGGCAATGAGAAAGCATTCGAAATTTTACTTCGCCGCCACAAAGCACGTATCTATACGTCTATTTACATCTTCTGCAAAGACGCGCAGTTAGCCGAAGATATTTTCCAAGAAGTTTTCATCAAAATCATCAACACTCTCCGTTCGGGTCGCTACAACCATGAAGGCAAGTTCCTCCAATGGGCTTTACGTATTTCGCACAATCTATGTGTGGACTATTTTCGCCGCGACAAACGTCGTCCAACGATGGGTCAAACTGATGAATATGATATTTTCAACGTCATTGGCTTGTCGGACGAAAGTCCTGAGCAAAATATCATGCGTAGCCAAACACACGAGCGTATCCGTCATTTGGTTGATTCATTGCCTATTGAACAACGTGAAGTTGTCGTTTTGAGACACTATGCTGATATGAGTTTTAAGGAAATCGCGTCGTTGACACGTGTGAGCATCAATACTGCTTTGGGTCGTATGCGCTACGCTCTCATAAACATGCGCCGTATGGTTGAGGAAAAAGATTTGATATTGCAATAAATTTAATTTTCATACATTCTGAGTTGGAATACTGAGGGGTCATACTTTCACACGAAAGCGACCCCTCAGTTGTTTCTATTCTTAATGAAAAATGTAGCTAACCTTCTTCATATTCATCACGAATTCCGACTAATCTTGAATAGACCATTCGTCGATTTTCTCAAAAACATCATACTTTTAAGCATAAAACCAATAAAAGCCAACTTTTAGGCTCTATCAAAGTTTTGATTCTACGATTTTAAGAACATCGCTCTCCCATCGCTCAGCCTGTAAAATCATATCGTTGGCTTCTGCTAAAACTGTCTCAACATAATCTTTTTCTTCAAAACCTGAAGCATTGATTTTTACATTCAGATATGCGCCACGCACAGCCGCTCGTGCGCACAAAGCCCCAACGCCCGCATCGGATACAGAGTTTGGATTGCCGATGTCTGCCATTCTTTGTATGATATTGAAACTTTCTAAAGCCAAACGCATTGTACTGAGGGGTACTTCGATGGCTAATTTTGTCGCCGCATTCAATGCTTCTTTTCGTGCTTTTTTCTCATTGTCCGTAGCTTTGGGCAACGACATTGCCGACATGATGGCATTGAAAGCCATTGTATCTTCATCTACTTTGTGTAGCAGTGCGTCTTTGAGGCGTTGCCCTTCCTCAGCCACTTCGCTAAACGTTTCCCAGCGGTCGTCCCAGCCTTTTTTATGGCTGCTCAGATTCGCCACCATTGTCGCCAACGATGCACCGAGCGAACCGACATAAGCAGCAATAGAACCACCACCTGGTGCAGGACTTTCCGATGCTGTTTCATCGGCGAATATTTTGAGCGACATTTTACTGAGGGGGGCGTTTTTATCGTCTTCGAGCAGATATTCGATGACTCGTTGCTTGGGATCAAAAGGCGATAATTCATCTAAACCGAATGTTTTGACCGCAATTTTTATCAACTCCGCTTCCGAAACGCCTGCTGAACGTTTTTGTTTCTTCAAAAAATACTTACCTGCGTCTATCAAAACCTGTTTGGGTACGAGTCCAACAAGCTCTGAGCCTGTCACTCGCAAACCTCGACGGTCAGCCGATTTGCAACATTCTTCAAAGGCGATGTGCAACGGTGTATCGCGCAAATTGGTCAAATTCATCGAAACTTGGGCAATGCCATATTCCTCAATAAACCAACCGATACCTTTGACTGATTGGCAAGCACCGACTATGCGCTTAGGTTCGCCCGATTCGTCCAATACTTTTTTACCTTTTTCATCCAAAACGATGCGCCCTTGTTCACGTACATCGAAAGCCACTGAATTGGCGCGACGCACACTTGTCGTGTTCAAATTGACATTATAAGCCACTAAAAAATCTCTTGCACCTATGACAGTCGCACCAGCTCTGGCATTAAACTCAGCTGGACCGAAATCTGGCTGCCAATCTGGGTTCTTGAGTTTTTCTTTCAAGCCCTCGTATTCACCTGCTCGGATGGTGGCTAAGTTGCGTCTTTCGGGTCGAGTTGCCGCCGCTTCGTACAAAAACACGGGAATACTGAGGGGGTCTCCTACCTTTTCAGCGAGTCTCTTTGCCCACTCGGCTGTTTCTTCCATCGAAATATGGGCAATTGGCACAAGCGGACACACATCGGTTGCACCCATGCGCGGGTGTTCGCCTGTGTGTTTGGACATATCAATCACTTCTGCGGCTTTTTTAATGGCTCTAAAAGCCGCTTCAATCACTGCCACAGGCTCGCCAACAAAGGTCACAACAGTGCGATTAGTGGCTTTACCTGGGTCAACATTGAGCAGTTGCACGCCTTCTACGGCTTCGATTTCGTCTGTGATTTGCTTGATTACTGAGGGGTCGCGTCCTTCGCTAAAATTGGGAACGCACTCGATGAGCTGTTTCATACCTTAAAATTTGGTTGTTGATATTTGGAAAAAAATAAGCAGATGATGGGCTATCACCTGCTCTTTATTACGGATCGTATTGTCCTTTGTTGACTTCAATTGACGGAAAAGTGTGGTACTTGAGTGGCTAAAATATTGTAAAATGTCAATGGGCAAATCACGTATTGCATGAAGCGAGTTAGAGGTAAGGCTCGAATCAATGCCAACACCTCCGCTTCCGAATCGGCATTGAACACAGCCCATACTTTAGCACTTTCTAAAGAAACGGCATAAGTGACCAATTTGCCTTCCGAAAAGTAATCATTGACCATAGCCCGTTGCTCCGGAATTCGGCTAGTGAAACGCTCAGACAATTGGGTGGGTAGCGTAAAATCTACCATATATTGTTGTGTGTCGCTTGGCATTTTAAATCACTGGTTTTACTGAATCGAAAACAAATAAAACTTCTGAATATAGCACAAAGTTACAGGTTTTTATATGATTCATAGGGCATAATGAGCGGTGAATTTCAAAAAAATACTGTTAATTTGTCCCATTCTTCAACTAATTTTAAACAAGTGCGACGAAAGGCATACTTCACGCTTTCGTTCACCTAAAATCAACAACAAAATGACACTCTTGTTCAATTTAATGGGCAACGTAGGCAGTTTTACACTTGTCAAAATGCTCGTTCCTGCTTTTATGGCCATTCTCTTTTTGCAAGCTGGATTCGATAAAGTATTGAATTACAAAGGCAATCTTGATTATTTTACCGATTATTTTAAAAACAGCCCCCTCTGTAAAACAGTAGGCTTATTGATGCCAACGATCACGCTCTTGGAAGTAGCTGCGGGCATCCTTTCGGCCATCGGTACAGTAGCTCTGCTTTTAGGCAATGAAATCTTGGCTTATGTCGGTTTGATGCTCTCCGCTACATCTATTCTTTGTCTGTTTTTTGGACAACGCATGGCAAAAGATTATGGCGCATCTGCTTCCATGACGGGCTACTTTATTGCGGCTTTAGTTGGTTTATTGATGTTGGCGTGAGGCGTTTAAAGGATACCCTTCAGTAAGCCATCTGTATATTCTTACTGAGGGGTGTCTTTCAAGTTTTGAATTTGAGCCAATAAGTCTGCTTTTTGGGCTTCGTAGATGGCTTTTTGCTCTTCATAAAATTTGGCTTTATTTTTAGTTTGAAAAATATCAAACCCCCATATAGCAAGCATGAGTATTCCACTAAGCAACCCTCCATTACCAATAAATGACATAAAATATAAACAAATAATAGTCATACAGGCAAAAATCCAAAAGCCAATTTGTACGTCAGTACTATCTAATTTTGGAATAAAATCTTGTCCTCGCCCTACTACTTTAAAACCATCCTGCCGCCGCAGCCATTGTGCCTCCAATTCTGCGAGGGCTTTTTCTAATTTTAGAATATCTATTTGCGTTTGTGGATTCATTTTTTCCAATATTGATTTTTAAAATCGTCTCTTAAAAAAGGTTCAACAACTTTGTAGGGAATAAAAACGGGACTGACATACCAACCATGATTACCTTTCCCAACCATGTAAAAACCTTTGGAAGTGAAGCCGTTTGACATGTTAAGCAGTAATTCTCTTTTACCTTTATCGTCATATCGTGCCTCCAAATTAAAATAGTTATCTATTGCTTCTGCAAATTTTTCTTCGTCGTAACTTTTCTTAAAAACCTCTTTTTCTGTTAGTTTTCTTTTTCTTTTTATGTCATACGTTTCAAAACTCACCCCAGCACCACCATAAGTATCCAATTCTGTATTTGACCAAAAGAGTTTGAATATAACAACTAAATCGTCATTATTCCAATAAATACTGTTCCTCGCAACCACTGAATATTCGCTATTTCTCAAATGCTCATCTTCTTCTAAATCTTTCAAAGCCACGTCAATCGCCTTAGTACCTTCGATGATAAATGAGTCACAATGTATTTCACAATTACTATTGAGTTTTAAATGATTATTTAAAAAAAACAAAACATCTTTTTTATTGGCGGGTTTAGCAATAGGTAAACTTGAAGTGTAAACAATACTCATCTTTCTATCTTCTTTGAGTAATTTCTTTGTGTCTATGTATGGCTTATTGACAAAACACTCTGATAAATCAAATTGAGTCACCCCCTCAGTATTTGTCTCTTGAAATTCAAAAACACCCTGTATCAATGTCTTGTTATCCAAAATTAAACCTTTCAAAACATTTTTATCGCCAAAACTACCGAGCATCGTAAATAAATTATCAAAATTTGCTTCTGCTTTATCACTCACATAGAAATCAAGAAACTTCGCTGTATCTGATTTAACACCCCAAACTTCATAGGCTCGTACTTTT
Source organism: Saprospiraceae bacterium (assembly GCA_016787525.1). Classification (GTDB taxonomy): domain Bacteria; phylum Bacteroidota; class Bacteroidia; order Chitinophagales; family Saprospiraceae; genus JAAFJT01. The sequence continues at coordinate 31,063 of JAEUUP010000027.1, forward strand.
GATGGAATGAAAACAGTACCCGCAAAAGCCCATTTACCATCATACGTTAAATGTGCAAAATTCAAGTTTAAAATGGCAGAATCACCATTGAAAACGCCTACCATGTGTTTGTAGAAAGGACGGTTGAGCTTATTTAAGTTCATGGTAGGCACATTGGGAGTCATGATTTTTAAAACCGAATCTGTCAAACGTTCCCTTAGTTTATATTCAGAATCCAAAAGATTCATTTCGGGAATAGAATCTTTCTTTTCTTCAATTTGAGTGAGGTTTGCTTCTGGTTGTTTAGCGACTTTATCGTGGCAACAAAAAAAGATGAATGTTGTGAAAACAGTAAGTAAAAAATTGATTTTCATAAATTTAGTTTTAAAAACGGGTGGCGTAAAAATATAAACGTAAAAGTTTCGGAAACGATACGAACACCGAAAACGCTGCTGTTTACTCCCCTCAGTAAAACAGCCTTTGCACGGGTGTGCAAAGGCTGTTTTAATTAAAGAATTCATCAAATTAAGCGGCTTGTTTCAACTCAAACTGAACATCAATTTCAGCCAAAAGCGTTATTAACTCGGTGACGAGTTGCGCTTTCATCCTTTGCTTTGATTCAATCAAATACGCAGGGGCATCCATCGAAAGAGCTTGTTTGATGCCTGTGCTGTACATCTTTATCAATTCGACAGTGCGAGTGATGCGCGTCAAAAGTTCATCTTGATGGGTCGGATCATTTTGTATTGTTACCATATTTTTAAAAATTGAGTTGAATAATACCTTTTGGCTTGCCTAACCTATCACTTCCGTACAATTCCAATTTTTCATTTTTACTGTAAATTGTAATGTATTGTTTAAAATCCTTTTCAGGATAAACGGGAACTGTGTAAGAATCAATATTTCGCCATCGAAACTCATGTTCCCAATTTCTGATTCGATTTTCAAATTTACGGTAAAATTCCCAATCGACAAAATTTACAAGGTCTAAATCATTCGGAAAAGGCTTTTTTGTTACAAAACTACCATCAAGCCATTGATAAAAATGTCCACAAGGCGCATTTTGAAACGCTTTCACCAGTTCAAGATATTGGTTAAAAATACGTTCCCGATGCTCATTAAAAACAAAGTGCGTTTTGAACGTTTCAAGTGTTGTCGGTATTACTTCATAAGGTATAAGATGACCGTTGTTGTCGAATAGCATGTTTTTTGATGTTTGTTTTAGAATAAAAAAATTGAGTCAAGGACAAATTTACATTTAACAATGATATTTAAGCGTTTTTGGGTACAATAGTCACATTTTTTACACAATATACATTGATTGAAAAAGAGCTTTCTAAAAAGACATTGTCTTGGCGTATTTCCCTAATTATCACAGAACTTATACGGAATATGCCGTGTCTTGATGTTTACCCTCAGTAAAAGAGCCTTTGCGTGGATATTGGGGGTATTAGCATTAAAATGCTTCATTTTGCAAGTTGCAACGCACTTTTGCAAGTTGCAACGGACTTTTGCAACTTGCAAAGGACTTTTGCAAATTGCAACGCACTTTTGTAAGTTGCAAAGGACTTTTGCAAGCTGCAACGCACTTTTGCAAATTGCAACGCACTTTTGCAAGCTGCAAAACACTTTTGCAAATTGCAACGCACTTTTGTAAGTTGCAAAGGACTTTTGCAAGCTGCAAAGGACTTTTGCAAGTTGCAACGCACTTTTGCAAGTTGCAACGCACTTTTGCAAGTTGCAACGGACTTTTCCAAGTTGCAAAGGACTTTTGCAAGTTGCAAAGGACTTTTCCAAGCTGCAACGCACTTTTGCAAGCTGCAACGCACTTTTGCAGCTTGCAACGCACTTTTGCAAATTGCAACGCACTTTTGCAAGCTGCAAAACACTTTTGCAAATTGCAAAAACCTTTTGCACGCTGCAAAAACCGCTATAAGTGGGTAAAATGACTAAATGACCTGCGGCAAACCCTTTGGGCATGAATATGAGTTCAATTAAATGCTATCGTTAAGCTAAAAACGGACGTGTCTGAAGGACTCTTTTGGAGAAATACAGAAATCAGAGACCCCTCAGTATTAGAGAAACCAAACTCCAAAATAGTCCTTTGGATAGTGTCGTTCGTTTGTGTCAGCGGGATAAGCACATTGTATAATTAACTTACTCATTGATATGGTTAGTATAAAATATCGCAAAGCCAATAAACATCGATAGAATCATAAAAAATCGAAAACCAACTCCATCTTCTGCATAAGCATGTCCACCGCTGTTGATATATTCTGATAATGTGTAATAAACGGTTTTCGAAGTTGTTTTTTCTATTTGACAAGGTTCGATAAATTCATATTTATCAAAAAAATCTTTCCACGTAGGCTTAACTGTTTGAGCGATTTTATAATTGAAATCTCTTTTAGTAATCATCAAACGCAAGGAATCGCGTAAGATGATTGGGTCGTTTTTTAAATTTTTATTCGATAAAGCTTTGAACGCAGCACCGTCAATAGTAAACCTAAAATCGGCATATTGGGCTAATTTCAAATCGTACCAATGAGAGTTTTTATTGCGTCTTTCCATAAATTCAGATACTGTACCAACAATAGCTACAACATTGTTATTGTTAAGCGGAGGTTCGGGTTTATAATCAGAATTGATAATAAAGTTAAAAATCAGTAACAAAAGGCTTGATAAGGCAATGCCAATGCCTAATTTACGATAATTTCGACGAGAAAATATATTTGTACAATTAACATCCTGTTTTGCAAAGTGTGTAATTAATTCTGAAATAGTTTTAAACTCATCATGAGATGAACAACTTTCTGATGACATTTGAAAGTATTGGTTATCAACTGTTTGACAATTTAAAATATACCAAGTGCCGTTTTTCCCTTTATGAATATCAATGTCGTAGTTGATAATGTCTTTATATAGAATTTGGGTTCTTTTGCTTCTAAATCGTTTATAGCTAATTAGAAAAGTATCATAAAAATCGAAACAATCTTTTTGAAAATAACGCCATAAAAAATAAGACATAATAATAATACAGGAGCAATTGAAAGACACAAAAGTCAAATTAGGATACTTTGTCGTTAATATATAAAATGCTAAAATAAAAAGCCCCAAAATCCCAGAACCTAAAAGTATAGGTGCTATTAAAGATGGTCTATAATGGAATTTTGATATTTCAGATAATGATTTAGAAGATTCAGACATACTTGTTTTGATGATTAAAATTTAAGAAAAAGAGTGTCAAATGCTTTTAAAACATTTGACTATTTCAAAAAAACTTTGTACCATAAGATAAGCAGGATAATAAATGACTTTAAGGAAAATTAAAGTGCGATTGAAATCATCTGAATATCGAAATGGATGGTCAATCATACCACCCAATAAGCCGATATTGTCGTATCGTGGTTTAGCGTCAAAAATATAGCCAATTAGTAGATAAACAAGAAAGAATCCCAATCCTACAATGACATACTTAATCTTTACTGCTTGAAGATCCTGTTTGCTAAACTCAAAAATATAGTAAACACATACCCAAAAACAAATTTGTCCTAAAATGAGGATGAGAAAATTAATGGGTTCATTGGGTTTATTTTCTCGTACTTTAACGCTTCCTGTCGGATGTGTTTTTTTAGCTTCCCATAGCCATTCAATTACACTCATTTCGCAATAGTTGGTTAGAAATTATGTGATTGTGATACGAAATGTATAAGTTCGGGAAACTTAAAATTTCCCGAACTTATGACACCCCTCAGTATTTACGCCTCAGGCAACTCCTTCTTATCCTTACCCCAAGACTCCAACAACTTCAAACCGAGTAAATCTAAGACGCTGCCGCCCCCCTCAGTACCACCGCCTGCGATAAGCACATCGGGTATGATTTTGACACCTTCTTTACCGATGGTTTCGGTGACTTTCATCTTCACAAAGCCGTCGGCACCGATGCTTTTCACTTGCAATTCGTAGGCTTCGGCGTTGGATTTACCGATGGCAAGGATTTTAGCGGCTTCGGCTTCACCTGTGGCGCGGGTTCTTTCGGCTTCGGCGTTACCCATCATGCGGAGTTTCTCGGCTTCGGCATTGGCGATGAGTTTCACACGTTGCGATTCGGCTTCGGCTTGTACTTTTGTGCTGGTCGCTTCACCATTCGCTTTTTTCACCGCTGCATCTGCCACCCGTTCAGCGATTTGTACGCCTTGTTGGGCTTGCACGATTTGCTTTTGCATATCCGCCACAGCTGTTTCTTTTTCGAGTGTTTGGCGGGTTTCTTGCGCCATGCGTTGAGTCTCGTAAGTGACTTTTTGCTCTTCGGCAATTTTACGGTCAGTCAATGTTTTCATCAATGATTCAGGCGGCACGATGTCGCCAATCAAGGTGTCCACGCCATTGACATTGTATTGTTCCAACACTTCGCTGATGTGCTTTTTGGCGGAGTCTTGGCGTTCTTTACGTTGAGTCAAGAACGAAATCACATCTGCTGTTTGCGCCGAGTTACGGAAATAGTTACCAATCGTTGGCTCAAGCACTTGACTGACTAAGTTGAGCATTGTACCAAATCGCGCAATCACTTTGGGTGCTTCATAACTTGGAATGTGAATGATCTGCGAAACGTCCAAATTGAATGGGAAACCATCGCGAGAACGCACTGTTATCGTTGACAAATGTCTGTCGAGATTGTGGCTTTCGTTGCGTGCTGTTGCCCAGTTCAACACCAAGTTAGTAGTCGGCACAAGTTCAACTTTCATAATGTACGGATTCAGAGGATATTTGCCTGGCCCGAGTGGCTCGTTCCACACGCCTTTGTGACCTTTGCCAACAATATTACCATGTTTGAAATCTTCGCCACTGACATCCGTACCGTCGGGACCAACATAAGAGTTGACAACGCCCACTGTACCAATCGGAATCAAAACCATATCTACTTGTTCGATTTGCACAAACCATGGGTTGAAGGTGTACATACCAGCCAAGACAATTTGTTGTTGCAAACCTCTGCGCCCACCGTTTTTCAAGAACACATCGGCATCTTGGAAATTGTTATGTCCTTTGATGTCGTGTCCTGCGATTTGCCCTGCATCGAGTGGGTCGCCGTCGAGTGTGGTAATGATACCGACTTTGTTTTCCCCAATTTTGGTCATTTCGGTCAAAACGATTTCAAACAAGAAGGTATTGATACGATACGTACCTGCGGTGATGATGGCCGCTTGGCGACCTTTTTGACCACCATTTTTCAGGAACATTTCGGCATCTTGAAAGGAATCGGAAGGAACAGATTGGGCCAAAACGCGACCTTTAGGTAATTCGGCACCATCTTTTGCCACAATCAGACCAATTTGTCCCGAAGGAATAATCATCAGAGGTTGCAAAGTGATTTCGTATTGCCAAATCCACATACCAAAGTGCAAACCCGGCGGCAATGTCTGAGCTTGATAACCTGCCTCCCCCTCAGTAGCAATGATGCGGCCTGCGGGCAATTCTTTTTTATCGCCAAAAAGGACGAATTTTTTTGTTACAAGACCGATTTTATCCTCTGGAACAATCACTAAACCGAGTAATTGGAAGATATAACGGCGCAAGAGAATGAGGATGACCAATGCAGGTATCCACCAGAAATTCAATAAATTATCCATGATTTTTTTTGTTTTTTAAAGTTTTTGAAAATGGTTAGTCGTTAGTTATTGATTCGCTTATGGTGAATAATAACGGATATACGAATCAAACAACAGGCGGCGGGTGGTCGAGCGGCAGTTGCAGGTGAAATAAAGGAATGATGGACATTTGGGTTGTTTTAGTTTGTGAATGAAACTGTGTCAAAATTGTGCTTCTATTAATTTTTCATAAAGATAGCAAGACAACCAATCCATGTTTTATTAAATTCCCTGCTGCCGACGAAAGAGCAGTTATTAACGACTAAATGAAGTATAAATCGGTCAGATGTGAATTTTTTGTTAAAAAGAGACAAAACATACTGAGGGGGGTATTTTTGAAGAATGAACTTTTTTAATTGGGTTGTGCTTCTTTGTGAAAATCATTATTCACTTTAAAAAACGATAATTATGAAAAAAAGCACCTTGTTTTCCTTAATTCTATTCTTAGCCTCTCAATCACTCGTTTTTGCACAAGATGTGTGCGAAGAAATGATGAAATTCAATGATTATGCAAAAAATCACAACCGCACTTCCCGAATGACAATGACTATGTCTCCTATGGGTCAAACACAGATTACAGAATCCGACGGCAAAGGCAGATTTCACATGACCATGGCGATGGAAACACCTATGCAATTGAAAATGGAAAGTGTGCTTACGGGCAATCAGCTGTACACCAAAAAAGATGATGAAGATTGGAAAGCACAAGATTTGGATAGTGTGCAAATCGCAAGTATGAAACAAAAGTGGCAAAACAACCAGCTTCAGTTTTTCAAAAATTGCAAAAAACTGGACAATGAAACCATTGGTGGACAAGAATATCGTGTCTATTCAGGCGATTTTGATTACGAAAAAATGCGTGATTACATGGGGCAAAACAATGAAGCACAACAAAGTTTAGCCATGTTGCAAAATATGGATATAAAAATGACTTTTTATGTCAACAAGAAAGATGATTTGGAAAGAGCCAAAATGAAAATGAATGTGCAAGGTATGAGTATTGATGCAGATATGGTTTATGAATATGATTTGCCCATTGTCATTAATATTCCGCCACCGCCAGCACCCAAAAAAGACTAAAAAGATGGAGATACTGAGGGGGTAAAACAAAAAAGGCAGCTTGCAAATGAATGCAAACTGCCTTTTGTTGTGTGGAGCTGGAGGGCATCGAACCCTCGTCCGGTCAAAGCATCAGAGAGCTTTCTACATGTTTAGTCGCCATATTTGTTTTTTCGAGCTGTGGGGAGGTTGGGCGACACACCCAGACCGCAGCCTTATCTCTTTGGATTTCGCCAACAGCCAGAGCGCTCTGTTAACTATTCTGATTAGGGATGATACGCCGCACGGCAGAAATCAGACAATCTGCGAAGACCACGTAGGTCGTGTGCTGAGCGCAAAGGCATTCTAACTCCTAGAATTAGGCTGCCATGGCATATTGATAGTTGCCAGCTGTAGTTTAAAGTACCGTTTTACGGGAGGTAACATCATAGCCCGACATGCTTACTAACCAATTCACTTTCCCGTCGAATCCAGTCAGCCCCATTTTTTAAAGAACTTTTCCCTAAAAAGGGACACAAAGATAACAGTTTTTGAAAAATAAAGGTTCATTTTTTATTTTGAAAACCAAGAATCTTCAAGACATTTTAAAATCCGAAATACTAAAGGGGTTAAATAACTGTTAAAAGACGAGTTAATGGGCGTTTTGTTTTTATTTTTGTTCAAAATTCTAAAAAATTGTATCAACAGTTTTTTTATATCAAAAATAGTTGCTCAATCCACAGAACATGAATCAAAAAGCAATTTGGGTTATCATTGGGTTAATGTCGTTGGCGGTTATCGGGGTACTGTCATTGCAGATGAGTTTTATCAACAACAGCCGTCGGTTGAACGAAGAACAGTTCGATAAACACATCTCTGCCAGTATGCGAACAGTTGCCAAACGGCTTGAAAATGTGGAGAACATCCAAGTTACGAACTTTGCTAATGGCTTCTCCATCAAGCACTTAGAGGTAGATACATCCAATGGTAGTTTTCGCTATCAACAACGAACTATGATGTCGAATGACCCCTCAGTATTGCGCCAAACGATGGATGCCGTTCAGTTGAAACAAGAAATGTTCAATACTCCCATCGAAGAGCGCATTGATGTGGTGCAACTCGACCATTTTTTGAAAGAAGAATTGGGCAGTGATATTCCATTCAGCTACGGTGTCTGGTCGAATGGTGACAACTGTTTTGTCATTTTCAATAACCAATATATCGTTCCGACTCAAAATCAAGTTGACTACCGCTATTTGAAATCCTCGGAATACAAAACCAATCTGTTTCCCACTGATATCAATAACCCTGGTACGTTACATGTTTTTTTTCCTACCAAATCCGCCGTTGTTTGGGGGCGTTTGTGGCTCGATTTGCTGATGTCTCTTTTGTTTGCTGCCATCATTTTGGGTTCTTTTGCCTACACGATTAATGTCATTTTGCAACAGAAAAAGTTATCTGAAATGAAAAATGACTTTATCAACAATATGACACACGAGTTCAAAACGCCGATTGCAACTATTTCCTTAGCTTCTGACTCCATCACCAACCCCTCAGTCATCAACAATCCTGACAAAGTCAAACGTTTTGCCGACATCATTCGCCAAGAAAATAAACGAATGCACGGTCAGGTCGAAAAAGTGTTGCAAATGGCACTGGTAGAACGAGGTAAAATTAAGTTGAACTTCACAGAGGTTAATTTACATCAAGTTATCGAGCAAGCTGTCGGCAATATGAGCCTACAAGTTGAACGCAAAGATGGCACTGTTGCAGCCGAACTTCGAGCAGACAAACATTATATTGAAGGTGATTTAAATCATATTTCAAATGTGATCAACAATCTTTTGGACAACGCTAATAAATATTCGCCCGAAAAACCAGAGATAATCGTCTCTACCCGCAATGTTGCCAATGGTATCGAGGTCACCGTGTCGGATAAAGGCATTGGTATGTCGAAAGAAGCGAAAAAGCGTATTTTCGAGAAGTTTTACCGTGTCCATACAGGCAATTTGCACGATGTCAAAGGTTTTGGTTTGGGTTTGGCTTACGTCAAAGCGATGGTGACAGCGCACAAAGGTTCAATTGATGTCAAATCGGAATTGGGTAAAGGTTCAAGTTTTATCCTACTTTTCCCTTTCAAAGTTGGTCAAGACTCCGTTGAACATGAGGAAGAGGGCTGAAGAAAAAGCTCCCTCAGAAGCTGTTTTAAAACCTATAAACACTATTTTTGACTGTTTTTCTGCTCCGAAGGAGTCCCTTTGGACAAGCAGAAAAAAGCGTGCTTTGTTATATTTCCTTCGGAGCGAAGCTATTTTTTGATGTTTTTCGCAAGCGAAAAACATCAAAAAATAGCTTCGCTCCATAAAAGACCATTCTTGTACGCTTTTTTTCGCTTGTCCAAAGGACTCCTTCGGAGCGAAAAAACAGTGCGTGATTGTTCGATTAGGTTTTAAAATAGCTTCTGAGGGAGCTTTTTCCATATTTCATAACTCATATTTGATTTATACCACCCCCTCAGTATTTTGCCCGTTTTAAAAGATAAAATGGGCGAACACCTGTATTTTATCGTATTTTTGCCCTTTCAAAAACTTATTTACATGACATCAATTTCACAACACTCATGAGGAAACCACCATTTCTATTGGCTTTCGCACTATTAGCATTCGTTGCCTGTGTTCCTGTAAAAAAACCTGAAGACGACATAAAACCTGAAGACGCTGTTTGGCAAATGGTTGCTGATATAAACGCTTCTGACAGTCAAATTAGGTCTATCTATGCCACACCATTTGAAATCTATTTTGCATCCGATAGTTACCTTTTTCGATTAGATACCGCTTTCAAATTGCTCGAAAAAAGGATTCTAACGCCTATTGACCGTTCGCCCTATCGTCGAGTTATTATGAGTGACAACACGTTCACACGACTCTATCAAGGTGCGTCGGGTGCTTATACATTAGAGTTTAGGCACACCCGTAATTCCAATGTAATCAAACGTTTTACAACAACTGAATTGGTGGACACTGCCAGAAGGGAAACTTTCGATATGGAAACCAATATCCGTCAATATGGCTGCTACAACAGCGATGGCACTAAATTCATGCTGCCAGGTCGCCTTTTGCCCGCCAATAAGCCTTATGTGCTGCTTTTAGATGTCAATTTGACTTTTTTGCAGGATGACATAGCAAGTGTCAAAGTCGCCAAACGAGTCGAGTTGCCTAATTTGAATATTGATAAATTTGAATCTTTCCGCTATTTGAATGGCAATTTTTATATCGCCACTTATGAAGGCGGTTTTCGTATCACGCCTGATGGGCAAGTACGCAAATTGTTCAATAATTGGGTCAAAGACTTCTTTGCCATTGGCGACAAACTCTATGTGACTGGCGGCGGTGACTACGATTTTCAAACATCCACCGACAATGGTTTGACATGGAAACGTTCTCTGCCCAGTTCTTTAAAATACATCGAAACAGCCAATAACAAGGTTTTCTCACATGCTTTGACGGGTTTACCTTTTGGTTTGGCAGATTCTTCGTTGACAAAAGTTCAACCTTTGAAATACAATACCGATATGACTTTTGGCAATGTTTCGGACTTTGATATTGCTTATTTCAAAGGACGTTATTTCACTAATTCAAAATTAGGTAAAAATGAAGTGCATGTTTTTCTAACTAAAATATTGCAAACCAAATAATTAGAGAAAAACTTTACCCCTCAGTAAAAAAGCCTTCGCAAGCCTGTGAAGGCTTTTTTCATTTGTAGCACCATTGGTTTATTGCTCAAAAAAGAACGCTCAAAAGAAGAATTTGCCCTAAAAATTACTTTTGGTTTAAAAATTATGACCATTAGTTGAAGAGAATTGGCTCTAAAAGCCCGTTGCTGCACCTTTGTATCACAAAACAGCCAAACAAATTATGTGCGCTGTTTGCGATAGTATCTTAAATTTCTAAATTTTCAAAAAACGTCTTTACGATGAAAACAATCAAGCAACTCGCGCTGATGAGCGCAGCACTTTTCTATTGCCTTATGCTCCATGCAGCTACACCGAACAACACAATCGCACCCAATGCCGTTGACCCTAAACTATTGGCGCAATCTGCGACTACCGCCAGCAGTATCGCCGATTTGATACTCGAAGCCATTATGAATTTTACGCCGACCAATTACCCCACCAAGCCTGTGACATTGGGCACTTGCCCTGTCGTCACACTCACGCCGAGTGGCACGAGCAATCCATTTCCATGCAGCATCAAGATTGATTTTGGTGCAGGCTGCACGACACGTTCGGGTGCTTATGCCGAAGGTTCTGCCACCGCTACGTTTACGAATCGGGTGAGTATTCCGAATGCACAAGTCAATTGCACGTTCACCAATTTCAAATACAATGGTATATTGACCTCTGGGGCAATTAGCTTTACGATGGAAGGCAATGATTTTGTTGCCTATCAAAACATCAAAATTGTTGCAACAGACTTGTACATGCGCGTTGGTTTGCAATCTGTTACATACAAAACACTCGAAATGCGCCGCAAACAAGTCGGCGGTTTGGAAACGATTCCATCGTATCAAGGCAATTTTGAATGGATAAAAGACGATGTGTATGAAACAGAAATCACAAAAGGAGAATGCGTGTTTTTGGGCGAAAAAACCAGTAATGTGGCTGTCGAAGCGACCGTCGTAACAACTAAAAACTTGACAAAAGCCTACACCTGTCAATATCCTTCATCGGGCATTCTGAAACTGACTGGCACAGAAAAAGATTCTTATGCCACCGTTGATTTTGGCAATGGCACATGCGACAATACGATAATCATTAAAATGGGTGACAATCCAAGAGGACTCGAAGTACCACTACCTGCACGTCCTTAGTGAGCAATAAAGTAATGTACCTCTCAGTAAAAAAGCCTTTGCGATGTTGCGAAGGCTTTTTTACTGAGGGGTATGTATCTTAAAAAAGAAGGCAAGAATAGGGAAGTCTAATGTCAAACTAAAAATAAGCAACTTTCAATTTCAAAGAATGACCTTTCTAAAAGTCAATGAAACGCGGCGTTTCCGTTGAAAAACTTGATTTTCAAACACATCTTTTTGTCTTGCAGGTATCGAATGAGTCCATTCATAACGACTTTCGCCTTTCAGAATGACGGCACTACGAGGTTCAAGTAGGATAGGAATTTTAATATTGTTTCTACAAAATTCCATAACGGCGGTTGAATTGAGTGAAATAGACACAATTGTATCTTCAAAACAAGGTTCACAATCAATATGTGGGCTGATACCTTGTCCAGGCTCATATTCATTGACGATAACTTGGTCTGGTATATCCTCAAATACCCCCTCAGTATAAAGGCGTTTTGCGATGTTTTCTAAACAACTTGGCAACGTCCCTATTTTCATAGACACATCAATGCGTCGCGCTCGGTAGTCGTATTTGTACCCATAATGTTGCACTCGGCGTTTTAAATCCAAAAGCCAATTTTGAGCATCAATTTGGGTAAATAAAAATGCTTCCTCTTCCTGCGAGATATAATTTGGATGATAAGACAGCCCCGCAATAGGGTTTGAATACACTTCTTTTTGAAACAGATTGAGTTGATTGGACATTTTTTAGGGCAAAAATACACTTTTTGTGTGTTATTATGAAGCTGAAAATTTGATTAAAGCAATACAATTGAAAACAAAATTGTTAATTTTTACCTGTACTCAAACTATCAATACCATAATGAATGCCATTTTTTCTGAAAAAATCTTTGAACAAATCATAAAGTTCAGGGCATTCATCAATTTGACTCAAATAACCTAAATTATCAGGAGTATAACAGCGGTATTGACCGCATTCAAAGCAAATTTCAAAATTCATTATTGGTTTATTTTGTTTATCAAAGAATACAATAGCATTCCGTGGTCGGTAGCAGCATGAAATACTTCTCGAACCATGTATAAGGCGATAATTAGTTGTATAATTTTCACAGAAATAACTCAACGAATCTATTTGTGTTTCATTTAATTCCAATTTCTCATAAACAGAATAGACTTTTCCTAAAACTTTTATAGTATCTAAAATCGGGCGAGTTATTTTTACAGGAATGTCTTTTCCCATCAAATTTCTTTTCCTTTCCAATTTTTCTCCCTCAGGCGAAACAATCGTATCCGTATAGGTTCTTATATCGTTTTCCCAAATTTCATAATCAGGAAACGACACCAACACAATTTTAGCCGCTTCATTAAACGGGTATATTTTACGACATTCATCTACAGTTTTTTTACCATACCAACCACAATGAATTTTCCCTTGCTCGTGCAAACGTTGTTCTTTTTTGAATGTATATTTTTGACAGCTTACTAAAAATATAAGGGCTGATGTGATGATTATTAACTTATTCATATTCAACGGTTTATTTGATATGGTTTGTAAAACAAAAAGCCGATACCCCTCAGTATATCGGCTTTTGTTTCATTTCAGATATTTGAAAATCAATTACTTAATCAACTCTTTTGCCTTTTCCAACGCGCTACCTAACCCCTCAGTATCCGTACCACCCGCCGTTGCAAAATGCGCTTGACCGCCGCCACCACCTTTGATTTCTTTTGCCAATTCACGAATCCACGCGCCAGCGTTCCACGCTTTGGCTTTTGCCAAATCGGGACTGATGCTGATGGTCAATTGCGGTTTGTCGTCCTTGACTGAGCCGAATACGATGACTGCATTGCCAACCTCCTTGTCGAGATTTGCCGCCAATGTTTTGATCGCACTGGCATCGCTCAAACTGATTTGTTTGATAAGCACATTCACCCCCTCAGTTGCCGCGCCGTTGCTCGCAATGACTTGGAACTCAGCACGCAAGCTGCGTTGCAAGGAAGCCGCTTGCTCAAGGTGCATCGCTTCGATTTGTTTCCGCAAAGCCTTGTTTTCATCTTGCAAATCAGCAACACGTTGCGCTGTGTTTTTTGGATTTTTGAAAATATCGCGAATCGCATTCAATTCAGCCACTTCTGTATTCAGATACGCTTCTGCGGCATCTGCTGTGACCGCCTCGATGCGGCGCACACCCGCTGCAACCGCAGATTCTGAAACAATTTTGAACAAACCGATTTCACCCGTAGCGGCTACGTGCGTACCACCGCATAACTCTTGACTGAAATCTTTGTCAAACGTAATCACACGCACTGTTTCGCCATATTTTTCACCAAAAAGCATCATAGCACCCGTTTTTCGAGCATCTTCGATGGGCATATTGCGGACTTCGTGGAGAGCAATGTTCTCGCGAATCTTTTTATTCACCATCAATTCAATCGCGGCAAGTTCGTTTTTCGACACTGCACCCGGGTTTTGGAAGTCAAAACGCAGACGATTGGCATCCACACTTTGTCCTTTTTGCGTCGCTTGTTTGCCCAAAATGTTGTGCAAAGCGGCGTGCATCAAGTGCGTTGCGGTGTGATTTTTAGAAATAGCGGCTCGTTTGTCGCGGTCAACTTGACAACGCACACGCTCATCGTGGATATTTTCGGGCAAATTGGCAACGACATGAATAATCAAGTCATTTTCTTTTTTGGTATCTATCACTTCAATTTTTTCGCCGTCGAAATACATTGCGCCAGTATCGCCCACTTGACCACCACTTTCAGCGTAAAAAGGTGTGCGATTGACCACAATTTGATATTGCAAGCCTTTTTTGTCTTGTACTGCGCGATATTTCATCACTTTAGTATTCTCAACTTTCAATTGGTCGTAGCCAACAAACTCAACACCCGGCGTATCGTCCAATACAATCCAGTCGCCGACTTGCTTTTCAGCATCTTTTTTCGAGCGTTGTTTTTGTTCTTGCAGGCATTTTTCAAACCCCTCAGTATCCACGCTCAAACCTTTTTCAGAAGCAATCAATTGCGTCAAGTCAACAGGAAAACCATAGGTATCGAACAATTCAAATGCCTCAGAACCAACGATGACCGACCCCTCAGTACGCAAGGTTTCAAAACGTTTCAAACCATTTTCCAAAGTGCGTAAAAAAGACTTTTCCTCTTCCAAAATGACTTTTTGCACAAAAGCCTCTTGTGCTTTCAATTCAGGAAACACATCGGCAAATTCTGATGCCAAAAGTGGAATCAATTTGTTCAAAAGCGGGTCTTTGACATCCAAAAATGAATAAGCATAGCGCACAGCCCGACGCAAAATGCGGCGAATAACATAGCCCGCACCATTCGACGAAGGCAATTGTCCGTCGGCAATCGTAAACGCAACGGCACGAATATGGTCAACGATGACCCGCATCGCCACGTCCGATTTGGCGGTGCGTTCGTAGCTGCCTGTGTAGGTTTTGCCACATTCTTTCTCGACCAAAGCGATGAAAGGTGTGAAAATATCGGTGTCGTAAGTGTATTTTTTGCCTTGCATCACCATACAAAGGCGTTCAAAACCCATCCCTGTATCCACATGTTGCGCTGGCAAAACGACCAAAGAAGCGTCTGCTTTGCGCTCAAATTGCATAAAGACGTTGTTCCAAATCTCCACTACTGAGGGGTCGTCCATATTCACCAATTTTTCGCCGGGAACTTTCGCACGTTCTTCGTCGCTGCGGAAATCGAAGTGAATTTCGGAACAAGGACCACACGGCCCTTGTGCGCCCATTTCCCAGAAATTATCTTTTTTATTGCCGTCCAAAATGTGGTTGTCGGGCAGATATTGTCGCCAATAGTTGCGGGCTTCTTCGTCACTTGCCAAACCTTCTTTTTCGTCGCCACCGAACACGGTTGCATACAAACGGTCTTTTGGCAAGCCCAAAGTACCTGTCAAAAACTCCCATGACCACTCAATGGCTTCTTTTTTGAAATAATCGCCAAACGACCAGTTGCCCAACATCTCGAACATGGTGTGGTGTGTGCCGTCGAAGCCCACATCTTCCAAGTCGTTGTGTTTACCCGACACCCGCAGACATTTTTGCGTGTCGGCGATGCGTACTGAGGGGGGCGTTCCGTTGCCCAAAAAGAAATCTTTGAACTGAACCATACCCGAATTGGTAAACATCAAAGTCGGGTCGTTTTTAAGTACCAAGGGTGCAGAAGGCACGATTTTATGCTGTTTCGATTTGAAAAAATCGAGAAATGATTGGCGGATTTCGCGTGATGTCATATTTTTAAGTAATTGATTTTAAACAATTTATCGTGGTTTTGAAAAAAGAAAAACTATTTCATGTTCTTTATCAACAACTTGACCACATTTATAATAGATATTCCATTTTGGAATAAGTTTAACTTGCCGTAAGGCTTCTTGCTTCCAAACTTCTTCACCTTCAGGTTTTATTGTACCATACCAATTTCTATTTTTTACAGGTATTGCACTAATAATTTTGCCTTCATCATCAGTTGTAATTTTTATTGTTACTTGTCTTTCTACGGCAATATCTGGGAGGTGTTTCCAATCTGTATTTTTAGCAATATCTTCTTCTGAAATTTGTCCAGAAATATTGATATATTCTGTTTTATCCTTAAACTCCCCTTTGTCAATGACTTTACCGTCTTTTATGGTAAAACATAGTTGAGTATTATAGTCAGAAAATCCATATTCTGTATAATGATGTGCTGCAATTTGATAATTTATCTCTTTTCCAAAAACACGTCCATTAACACATCTTTCTTTAAACTCTTTTTGTAAATCAAGTAAGCCTAAAGAATCTCTATCCTCAGCGAAATGGTTTCTATCTAAAAGTATTTCTATCAAAAATAAACTATCATTTTCGATTTGCCAAGTTGGTAAAAAACTACCTCCTAAGCATGTTTTGAATTCCATATCTTCAAAAATGGATGTCATTTTGAGGCTATAATCAAGAAGTTTTTCAGGCATAATCAAGGTGTCTTTCCCATTAATTAGTAAGGCTTGAAATAAGACTTGACTGTAAGTCATTGATAGAAACCCCAATACGAAAACAGGTAAAATGATGATTTTTTTTTTGAAATTCATTGGACTAAGATTTAAGTGTTTCAAAAATTTCGCAAAACTACAAAAAACAAAAAGCATCACCAACGAAAACCGTAAGCAATGCTTTTTTAGAAAGACAAAAAATCCTAATTTTTAGCTGACGAGCCTTCATAGAGTGTAGTGCCTTTGGCATCTTCGAGCATGTACATGCCTTTCCATTGTTTGAGCGTCAAATTGGCGTTTTTCCAGACACCAGCACTTTCTTTTTTCTCTTTTTTCAAAATCACTGTGCCTTTTTGGCTGGGCATGTAGATTTCGGCTTGTGCATCGTCAGTGTCGGATTTAAAAACGACGAAGGCGGACAAGGTTTGGTCGAGATTCGCCGCTTTGGGATTGAGGCGGATGCCGACTTCAAAGGTGCGGATACATTCGTTGCGGACTGTTGACCATGTGTAGCCTGCCGAGCCGATACAGCCATGCTCGTCTCTGTCGCCGCCTGTCATGGCGGGGGCAGGTGGTGGTGGCGGCGGAGGCGTTTGTTCTTTTTGACTTTTCATGTTGCTGCATGAGGCGAGGAATAAAACGGCACTCGCCAATAAGATTCTGATAGACATAATTAGGTAATCTGGTTGAAAATGGTGAAATAATAACTGTTTATCCTAAGAAATCGGGTTGCGCAAATTCTGGATTGGGGTATTTGTAGAAGCCTTCGCCTGTTTTTAGTCCGAGTTTGCCTTCGTCCACATATTCCTTCAACAAGGCGGCGAAGCGAACGCTGCGGCTATCGCTGCGTGTCTTCACAACGTGCCAAGCGGTCTCCAAACCGATGGTGTCTAAGATGCCGAATGGGCCCATATTGGATTTAAAATTGCCCATCCACGAACGGTCAATGTCTTGAATGGAGGCGATGTCACGTGTGCGCAAGTCGCCCGCAGCACCGAGTATCGCCATCAGCATTTGGTTGAACAGATAGCCGGGGTTTTCCTTTTTTATCAGAACTGGAATCTGGTGAATCGCTTTACTCAAGTCCATCAAAAGGTCAATAACGGCCCCCTCAGTATCGGGGTGTGGCATGATGTCCACCACATTCATCGTGAAAACGTCGTGAAAATGCCAAGCGCAGAACAGATGTGGTCGCCCCGTGTCCTCAGCAATCAGTGAAGGGAGCAAGTACGATGTGTTGGTCGTCAAAATCGTCCCTTTTTCCCACAGAGGGGCAAAGTCTTGATACACTTTTTTCTTCAAAGTGAGGTCTTCAGTCACTGATTCGCTCACAAAATCTATATTTTTGACCGCTTCTACCCTATCGGTGGTCGTGGTCAGACGGCTGATGGCCGCGTCGGCATCCCCCTCAGTCATCCACCCTTTTTTGACGAAGCTGCGCAGTAGTTTGTCTTGCACAGACCTTGCTTTTTGGAGCGAATCGGCTGAAATATCGTACATCCGCACATTGAATCCGTCCATCGCACAACGCAAACCAATGCGCAAGCCCAAAGTACCACAACCAATGATGAGAATGTTTTTTATGTCTTTTAATTCTTTCATAAATTCGATTGATTGATAAAGTTATTACACCTTCAAAGATGAGGTTTTGTCTTATTTTTCATACATGATTTCAATTATTTTTTTGAAAACCCTTCCGCAACATGCGTTTAAGCTGTTTAAAAAACTAATTTTGCC
Organism: Saprospiraceae bacterium; assembly: GCA_016787525.1. Lineage (GTDB taxonomy): Bacteria > Bacteroidota > Bacteroidia > Chitinophagales > Saprospiraceae > JAAFJT01. The sequence goes on from JAEUUP010000027.1 coordinate 49,318, forward strand.
CTCTAAAAAATCATTATCTATTCTGGATTTGTGGTTGACCCATGCGCTCAATCCAAAATCATAAATCCGAAATCCAAAATCATTTTCTTTTCTATGCAACTACTTGATGGAAAATTACTTGCCGAAACGATTAAATCTGAAATCAAAGAAAAAGTGGACCGCATCAAAGCCATCCATGGCAAAGTGCCTCATTTGGCGGCTGTTTTAGTGGGCAACAACCCTGCCAGCGAGGCTTATGTGGGCAACAAAATCCGTTCTTGCGAGCAAGTTGGCTTCAAATCAACCCTCATTCGCCGCGATGGCAGTGTGACGCAAGCGGAGTTGTTGGAGATTGTTAAAGATTTGAACGAAGACCCTGATGTGGATGGCTTTATCGTTCAGTTGCCTTTGCCCAAACACATTGACGAGCAGGTTGTCACCCTCGCGATTGACCCCGCTAAGGATGTGGACGGCTTTCATCCGACGAATTTTGGGCGTATGACGCAAGGTTTGCCTGCGTTTTTACCTGCTACGCCTTCGGGCATTCTCGAAATGTTGAAACGTTACCGCATCGAAACGGCGGGTAAGGAATGTGTGATTATTGGTCGCTCCAATATCGTGGGGACCCCCCTCAGTATTTTGCTCTCGCGCAAGGGTTGGGATGCAACGGTGACTTTGGCACACTCTCGAACCAAGGATTTGAAAGAGGTCTGCCTACGGGCGGATATTTTGGTGGCGGCTATCGGTGTGGCGCACTTCGTGACAGCGGATATGGTGAAAGAAGGAGCGGTGGTGATTGATGTCGGCATGAATCGCATCGAGGATTTGACGAAGAAAAGCGGCACGCGCCTTGTGGGTGACGTTGATTTTGATGCGGTTGCACCTAAAACGAGCTTTATCACGCCTGTGCCGGGTGGTGTCGGGCAATTGACGGTGGCTTCTTTGATGCTGAATACTTTGCGGGCGGTGCAAAGTCGGACTTGAGGGTTGTATTACTGAGGTTTGGGAGCGTTCTACTGAGGGGGTGATAAGTTCTACTGAGGTTTGAGAGCGTTCTACTGAGGGGGTGATTTGAAATCACCCCCTCAGTAGAACCATTTTCGAGGTTACTTGCTCCAATTTTGAGCTTGCTTGCTCAATTTTTGAGCTTGCTTGCTCCAATTTTGAGCTTGCTTGCTCCAATTTTGAGCTTGCTTGCTCCAATTTTGAGCTTACTTGCTCAATTTTTGAGGTTGCTTGCTCAATTTTTGAGCTTGCTTGCTCAATTTTTGAGCTTGCTTGCTCCAATTTTGAGCTTACTTGCTCAATTTTTGAGGTTGCTTGCTCAATTTTTGAGCTTACTTGCTCAATTTTTGAGGTTGCTTGCTCAATTTTTGAGCTTACTTGCTCAATTTTTGAGCTTGCTTGCTCAATTTTTGAGCTTGCTTGCTCCGATTTTGAGCTTGCTTGCTCAATTTTTGAGCATCTCTCCTCCATTTTTGAGGCGCATTAAACGTGTCAACAACTTTTCAATATAAAAAAATGAATTATTACGAAGTAGAAATAACGCCGATGCTCGATGGCGAGTCAATGGGGCAGTATGTGGAGGAGAAAATCGAGATTTTGATTGCGGTTTTGAGCGATTTGCCTTTCGATACGTTCGAGGAAATGACAACAAGCCTCAAAGCGTTTATGCGTGAGGAGGATTGGAATGAGTCGGTGGTCGAACAACTCGATGAATTGAGCTTGGCGTTTCATTTTTCTTATAAAACAACGCATGTGCCGTATCAAAACTGGAATGAAGTGTGGGAATCTAATTTTCAGCCCATCAAAGTGGATGATTTTGTGGGTTTGCGAGCGGATTTTCACCCTGATACTGAGGGGGTCGTCTTTGATTTGGTTATCAATCCGAAGATGGCTTTTGGGACGGGGCATCACGAGACGACTTATATGATGATGCAGTTGATGCGCGACCTCGATTTTGAGGGTCAAAAGGTGCTGGACTATGGGTGTGGCACAGGTGTTTTGGCGATTTTGGCTTCAAAATTGGGTGCAACGGTACTCGAAGCGGTGGACATCGAAGTGGCGAGTTACGACAACACCATCGAAAATTGCGCCATCAATGGTGTCGAGAACGTCGCGACTTTTTGCGGCACGTTGGATGCTGTGCCGTCGTCCGATTTTGACATTATTTTAGCCAATATCAACCGCAATGTGATTTTATATTCTCTAAATGATTTGAAAAATCGTTTAAAAAAGGGCGGCATCATTCTGTTTTCGGGCTTTTTGAAACAAGATGAAAACATCCTACTCGAAGCAACCCGCAAGGAAGGTTTCAGTCATTTGGAGACCAAACAGCGGGGCAACTGGATTAGTATGAAGTATAAATTATAAGGTCAAGAATCTTGTATCATTTCAAGGTTGTTGAGTGTGCATCTATAAAAAATGAGGCTTACGAAATCCTAATATTTCGTAAGCCTCCTACTTTAAGCCCCCCCTCAGTAAAAACCGAGAAAGCCTGTTAATATTCGTATCAACAAATAATTTCACAAGAGCATTTATCGTTTTTTAACCTTCAAAGATTGACTATTCATTGAATCTTACGCATATTTGTTTGATTGACTGTTTAACTCATCGTCCATTTACTCAATATTTAATGTCTGACAGCATGAAGAAGTTTATATTATTCTCTCTTTTTTTGGCATTTTCTTTCTCAAAATCTTTGTCCCAATCGTCAACGACAAAGCCTGCGGCGGCGGCGGTTACAAAGCCCGCTTTGACGGAAACACCCGCGGAGTTTTTGAAAAAGTTGGAGACTTACGTGACATACAGCCAGCAGCAACAATCTATTTCGACCTTCAAAGCCTTTGAGACGAAGTTCAAAGGTGGTGCTTTTACGGACGAAGAGCAGACTCGACTGATGACGATTTGTAATGATATGCTGACTTTGAAATTGAACTCAACACCTTATTTTACGGACTTCTTGCACAGTGCAACGGCGGTGGAGTCAGGCGGTAAGGAATCGCGTTTCGAGAAATGGTTGACGGTGTTAGAACCCATGATAGCCGATGCGATGCAGATACGGAAGTTCGAGCCGATAAGACGCTTTTTGGAGTTTTCGACTGATTTCTTCGACCACAATGCCTTGTTCTACGGCACGAATAGCATCAACTGGTATGTGGACAATCGCGACTATGTTTGGAAATCGAACAAGGGTATCCCCTCAGTATCGTGGGACAAATTGACAATCAAGGCGGTCTATAAAAAGGATTCGATAGAGATAAAAAATACAAAAGGGACGTTTTTCCCAGTGTCGAACCAATGGGAAGGAAGTGGCGCGATAGTGAATTGGGAGCGATTCAAGAACAATGAAATTGAATGCAAGCTGGGCGATTATTCGATAGATGTGTCGAAAGGTTTTTACAGGGCGGAAAAAGCGTTGTTGAAGTATCCTGCTTTGTTTCCCGACAAAGATATAGAAGGCGTGTTTGAAGACAAAGTGAACTTCGGCAATGCGACAGTTGAAAACACCTATCCGCGATTCGAATCGTATGAAAAGCGTTTGAAATTGAGCAGTATTGGTAAAAACATCCAATATCAAGGGGGCTTTCGACTCTATGGCATGACGGTTTTTGGCTACGGTACAAAGGACGAAAAAGCGAATTTGATGATTAACGACAGCAAGAAAGGTCATCGCGCATTCCGCTCGACCTCAGAGCTTTATGTGATTCGCAAAGGCGAAAGCATTTTGTCCGAAAGCTCCGAAGCGGTCATCTACTTTGGTTCGGATTCAATTTACCACCCCTCAGTAAATTTGAAGATGAATGTGGCTGAGAACATTTTGATGCTCGACAGAGGCGAGCGAGCGAGCCAACGCAACCCGTTCTTCAATTCGTATCACCAAGTGAATATGGTGATGAGCAAGATAAAATGGTATATTGACAAGGACTCCATCATTTTGGGCGACAAACAACCGGGTTATGGCATCAACAGCAATAATGCTTTGTTTGAATCTCTAAAGTTTTTCAGCGAACCCGACTTCCGCAAGTTTCAGAATATTTCGACACGCAATCCCGTTTCAGTCTTGAAGATGTACAGCGACCAAGTGCAGAAGCGCATTCTGAATGCCGACGATGCTGTTCGCCAAATCAACCCGAAGATGGACGCGGGCATGGTTCAAAGTCTTTTATACGAGTTAGTATCCAATGGTTTTGTGAATTACGATGCTGAAAAGAACATTTTGGAACTCAAAGACAAGGTTTTCCACTATTCGTTAGCCAATCAGAAAAAAGTAGATTACGATGTACTTAGGGTTTCATCCGAAACCATCAAAGAAAATTCCAATTTCTTTTTGTTGGACACCACAATCCGCATCAACGGTGTCAAAGGAGTCGAATTGAGTAACAAACAGAAAATCAGAGTTGTCCCACGCAACGAAGAAGTGATCTTGAAACGCAATCGCGACTTCGACTTCGATGGTCGGATGCACGCAGGCTTTTCAATTTTTTACGGCAAGAAATTCCATTTCAACTACGACCATTTCGATGTGACGATAGACTCAGTGCGGTATCTCGACTTGTATCTTAAAACAGGTGAAGACCAGTACAAACGACCGATAGCGTCGGCCATCAATTCCCGCTTGGAGCATCTCAGTGGTGTGCTGTTGATAGATGCGCCGAACAACAAATCGGGACGAGAAGATGTGAAAATTATGCCTTCGTTTCAGTCCAAAAACCACAGTTATGTCTTCTACGATGCACCTGAAAACCAAGATGGGGTTTACAAAAGAGATTCATTTTATTTCAAGTTGGACAAATTCAATCTCGACGGTTTGGACAGCTTGGACAGAAAGCAATTGAATTTTAAGGGGACGATGGTTTCGACGAATATCTTTCCTGATTTTAGAGAGACACTGATGTTGCAACCCGATTCATCGCTGGGTTTCATAACGCCTTCGCCTACTGAGGGGTATCCTTTGTACAGTGCAAAAGGTAATTTCAAAGGTGACATAATGTTGAACAATAAAGGTTTTTTTGGCAAAGGCTCTGTCAAATACCTCGATGCCACTATTGAGTCACAAGACGTTGTTTTCAGACCCAAACAGATGGGTGCCAGTGCGAAAAGCTTTTTCTTAGCAGAGAACCGCCCCAAAAACACACCTCAAGTGGTGGCTCCAGGTGTTGAAATTGACTGGCGACCCAGTCGTGACTCGATGTATCTGACTTCAAAGGATTCCGCGTTTAAGATATACCCCGAAGGCAATTATTCGATGCGCAACACCATTATCTTAACGCCAAGTGGTGTGAAAGGCATAGGCACTTTTGAATGGGAAAAGGGCTATTTGAAGTCGAAGCTGTTCTCTTTTGGCGCGCACTCGGTTGCAGCCGATACGATGTCGCTCAGTATCCGAGCTTTATCGAATGTATCGGACCAGTTGGCGTTGGACACACGTAATGTCAGAGGCAAAATTGATTTTGACAAGCAAATCGGTAATTTCAAATCCAATTCGGAGGATGTGATGACCTATATGCCAGGTATCAAATACAAAACAACCATCAACGAGTTCGATTGGGATTTGCAGACCGAGAATATTGATTTCCACTCCGACGGCAAACCTGCTTACTTTTTGAGTGTGGACAAAGAGCAAGACTCACTGTATTTCTTCGGATTGAAAGCCTCTTACGACTTGAAATCTAATATTTTGAAAGTGCGTGGCGTTGACCATATCAAAACCTGCGATGCATTTGTCTATCCCGACTCCAACAAGACCCAAGTCGAATTGGGCGGCAAGATGTCCACTCTGATGAATGCCCGCATCGTTTGCGATACCTTGACGAAGCATCACGTCATCAACCGCGCCACAGTCAATATAAAAGGACGCAAAGACTACACCGCCAACGGCTTTTATGAATACAACGTGGCTGGCAAAAATCAAGAAATCAAGTTCGACAATATTATTGGTCAGCCAGTTGGCACAGGTTATCGCTACCAAAAGCGGACTGAAACCTCTGCCACAGGTACAGTCAAAGCTGAAGATGATTTTTTGATAGACAACAAAACGACGTTTAAAGGGACAATCGCTCTGTCATCGGGTTCAAAGAATCTGCGGTTCGAGGGTTTTGCGCGGTTCGAGCATGAAAACTTGCCAAACCGCCAGTGGTTCAGTATCAACTCCTATGCCGACAAATCTGACTTGGCTTTGCGCTACAATGTACCGAAAAACGAAGAAGGGACACCGCTCTACACAGGCATCTACATCAGCAAAGAGAACGCGCAAGCTTATCCACGCGCCATGATGTCTTTGTCTTTTGCCAAAGACCGCCCTGTGATAGAGGTGAAAGGTATCTTTAAGTACAACGCAGGTACAGATCAAATCACATTTGGCGACTCACTCAAAGTGCGAGGTTCGTCGTTGCAAGGCAACAAAATGATTTATGACAACCGCACAGGCGTTGTCAACTGTGAAGGCAAGTTTTCAATCGGCGCAGGTCTGCAACACATCAAAGTCACTGCTGCAGGAACCGCTCGCACCAAATTCCTATCGCCCAGCGAAGAACAAAGAGACTCAAACGGCATCAAAGGCAGCCCCCTCAGTATAGAAGTGATGGCAGCACTCCAAATGTACATCCCCGACAAACTCTTGAAAATCATGGCTGCTGACATACAAGCAGGTACATTCGATGCACCTGACACCGATTACAAAAAAGATGATTTTGCCGAAAAAGCGTTGGCAGAGTTTATTACTGACGAAAAGGATTATAAAAAAATCGTGACCGAAATGAAAGAAAAAACATTGGATTTGCCCGACAAATACAATAAAAACAGCTTTTTCTTCAGTCGCATGTCCATGCGTTGGAACTCCGAACTACAAAGTTTTGTCAGCTACGGTTCAAAAGCAGACTTGAACAGCGTTTTAGGTATTCCTATCAACAAAAAAGTAACAGCTTGGGTTGAATTCAAACAGCCATCCAACAACGACGACCGCGTCTATGTCTATATCAAAACAGCCAACGACTTTTTCTACTTCTTTGGCTATCAAAAAGGCGTATTAGGCATGGCTTCGACCAACCCGAAAATGGAAGAAGAGTTCAACAAAATCAAACCCAAAGAGCGCATTGCCAAAACAGAAACTGGCACAATCGAACTTCAATGGGAAGATGCTGGCAAAGGCGAGATGTTTGTGCGTCGCGTACAAGGGGCACAAGGCAAATAGAATAGTGCTTTTACTGAGGGGTGGATTAATCTACCCCTCAGTATATCAAAATCACTGAATCGGATAACACGTATATTCCCCTCGTTCTTCGGCTTCGTGTGAAGAAAGGTCAAATGAGATGTACTGACCATAGCCAAAACTCAAACCTTGTTTTTCCCATTTTTCCCTATCAGGACACACCGAAGCCGCCAATCTCAAGTTCCGTGTATCTAAAGGAGTCATATAAATCAGCTTATTCTGTTCAAAACGCATCTCCGTTTCGTACCTCGCTTCGTGGACGGGTTTTCGATTTTTCAGGTCATAAATAAGCAGCGAACGACCATTCGGTCCAGTGCCATTGTCCACAAACATCAAATTGTCTTTGATGCCATAAAAATGGTGTGCATCAATATTCTCAATCCAAAAGGTATCTTTCACCCCCTCAGTAAAAACATAAATTTCCTCGCCAACACCTTCTTCTGAAAGCACTGTTTTTATTTTATGTTTGGCATAACTATAATTTCGCCCCGTCGTTGTTTCTTCGCATTTAGCTGATTCGCAACCTTTTATGCCCACAAGCGTATCGCGTTGAGCCGTTGCTACCGAAGACTTAGATGACGCTGTTTGACTTTTATTTTGACCGCAAGCGGAAATAAAAAGCGTGGACAAAAACAGTAAGATTAGATTTTTCATACGATTGAATTATGCAATGAATGTATAATGAATGGACAAAATAAACGAACCATCCAGAAACAAACGACCATTCTGCTCTTTAAATGTAAAAAAAGTCTGAGTTTTTTGATTTTGCGGCACGATATTCTTGCTTGAAAGATAATTTTTTTATTATTGCAAATTCATAAAAGAGATAAAGACAGCACAACTAAATTTTATGCAAAAGGAAACAGAAGAACAATTAGCTATCAACGAAATAGAAGAAATTCACACAATACCTTTTATCCAAAGAGATAGAAGTTGGTTGAGCTTCAATCATCGTGTTTTGCAAGAAGCCAAAGACCCGATTGTGCCATTGATGGAAAAAATCAAGTTTTTGGCGATATACTCATCCAATCTCGATGAGTTTTTCCGCGTCAGAGTGGCTCAACACCGCAGTTTGATTCGTCTTTCTAAAAAAACGAAAAAGGAATTGGACTACAATCCTAAAAAAACACTCAAGTCACTTCTGCGTATTGTGAACGAACAACAAATGGAGTTCAGCCGTATTTTTATGGAAGAAATCATCCCCGGCTTGCGCGAACACAATATTTTCCTGATGCGTCGGCTCGATTTGAGCAAAGAACAAAATGCCTTCGTCGAGTCTTATTTTCAAGAGAATCTACTGCCGTTTGTTCAGCCCGTTATACTTGTCAAAGACAAAATTCGCTTTTTTTTGAACAATGCGGCTTTGTATTTGGCCGTTGCTTTGGTTTCAAAAGACAGTTATACATCCAAAACGGAATACGCTATTGTCAAAATCCCAAGCGATTTTTTACCGCGATTCATCGAATTGCCCTCGAAAAGTGGGCGACATGAGGTGATGATGCTCGACGACATCGTGCGTCATTCTGTTGCTTGGTTATTTCCTGGCTACGACATCATTGACACCTATTCCATCAAGTTGACACGCGATGCAGAACTCTATATTGACGATGAATTTACAGGTAACTTGATTCAAAAAGTGAAATCGAGTCTCCAAAAACGGAATGTCGGTCCCGCCTCTCGATTCGTTTATGACCGCACCATTCCGCAACAATTTCTCGATTTTTTGAGCAATACTTTTGACCTCGAAAAGACCGATATGTTGCCCGAAGGTCGCTACCACAACAATTTCGACTTTTTCAAATTTCCCGATTTCGGTTTATCGCAACTCAAATACAAATCCCTGCCACCGCAGAAATACCCTGCTTTGGAAGATGCAGAAGACTTTTTCAACGTCTTTTCGGAACGCGACCACTTGTTGCATTTCCCTTACCAAAGTTATGAGTCCGTCATCCGTTTCTTTGAAGCCGCCGCAGAGGACCCCTCAGTATCGCACATCAAAATTGTGCAATATCGGGTTGCCAAAAAAAGTCGCATCATGCGTGCTTTGATGAAAGCAGTTGAAAATGGCAAACAAGTCTCCGTTTTCATTGAAGTAAAAGCGCGATTTGACGAAGAAGCCAATATAAAATGGGGCGAAGCTCTGCAAAAAGCGGGTGTTGCGGTCTATTATTCGATGCCAGGCATCAAAGTTCACTCAAAATTGGCTTTGGTGAGTCGCAAAGAAGGTCGAAAAGAAAAACTCTACGCCTACCTCGGCACGGGCAACTTCAATGAAGATACCGCTAAGGTTTATTCCGATTTGTGCATTTTCACCACCGACGAACGTTTGACTAAGGAAATTGCCCGCGTTTTCCGCTATTTAGAAACGGCCAACAAAGAAGGCATACAACCTTTCAAACATCTTTTAGTCGGACAATTCAATCTGCGGGAAGGTTTGGTTGCAAAAATTGACCGCGAAATCGCCTTTGCCAAAGCAGGAAAGCCCGCTTCGATGATATTGAAAATGAACAGTTTATCCGATACGGATATGATTACAAAACTCTACGAAGCTTCTCAGGCAGGCGTTAAAATCAAAATCATCACGCGTGGTATTTGCTCGCTTGTACCGAACGTCAAAGGTTTTAGCGAAAACATAGAAATCATCAGTATTGTAGATAGATTTTTGGAACATGCCCGCGTTTTCATTTTCAATAACGGTGGCAAAGAAGAAATTTACCTATCCAGTGCCGATTGGATGACTCGAAATTTGTCGCATCGCGTTGAAACGTCTTTTCCGATTTATGATGCAAAATTGCGGCAAATCATCAGACAAGTCATTGATTATCAACTCAATGATAATGTAAAAGCCCGCATCCTCAATGAAGAACAAGACAATTCTTATCGCAAAGACGAAAGTGAAATCGCTGTACGAGCGCAAATTGAAACTTATTATTATTTCATGCGACTCAACAGTGCAACCCTACCCCCTCAGTAAAAACCGCTGAAAACGAATATGAGCGCCATCCCACATCGCCGTGAGATGGCTCATATTCATTTATTCGAGGTGAAATACCGTTTATTTTTCTACATTTTCACCAATTTCAAAGGCATTTTCTCTTTCTGAACAATGAAATAAATGCCTTTGGGCAATTGCCTCACGTCAAAAAACAGTTGATTTTTCCCCATTTCCAATCTGCGATTTTCGGAGTAAACAGCTTTGCCAAAAGAGTCGGTAATGGTGAAAAGCGTATTTTGCGCGACGACACTTTCCACCTCCATTTGAACAAAATCTGTACTGGGATTAGGTGTCAAACGTTGCGGCGAAAAAGATACAGGATAGACCGAAACTGTCGCACTATTGTTCGATTCAATCAAATCTGCTGGCGTTGAAGCCAACAATTTGGTCGTACCTACAAGCGGCGGTGTCAAATTGAGTACAAAAATAGGCACTGTCAGAGTCGCCGTCCCACGGGCTGCCAAAGTCGGAATACTCCACGTAAAACAAGGTACACCACCAGCACACCATTCGCTCCACGTTCCTACTGAGGGGGTCGCTGTGCCACCGTTTGCCGTAAATTCGGGGTATTTAAACATTATTCTCACATCGCTAAAAGGCTGATTTCCTGCATTTTTTGCGGTAATGATAAAGTCAATATTTTTATACGGTTGATAGTGCGATGGCGTTGTCGCTATACTCAAAACAATGTCAGGCGCATCAAAATTCGGGTCTTGCAACACCCGCACCGTAAACCCACACGTCGAAGCATTGCGTGCCAAGTCATAGGCTGTCACCGTCACATCCGTTGCGCCCACAGGCAATTTTATGTCGGGCAAAACATTTTCCCCATTTGGCAAAGCATAAATAAGTGTGATGTGTTCACAAGCATCGCTGACTGAGGGGGTCGGCAACGTGACCAAAGCAGAGTCTTGACTGGTTGGTATTGTCACAATCAAGTTGGCGGGGCAGGTGATCCTGGGCTTGGTCGTGTCATTTTCGCAAGGGTCAACTCCTGCGATGATGTTGATGGCATAATCTTCCACTTCGCCCTTATCGAAGGTCTCGCAGGCTGTGGGATAGCTGCCATTTTTCAAACTGACACGCATTAGAGTTGTGCCAAGTCCAGCTGTATTGGGTATAAATACATTGGTTGTCAATGGATTAGCATTGTTTTGTTCCAATACTTTTTCGCTGTCTTCAAAAATTCGGTTTTGATTAAAATCAATCCATACTCGACAGTAAGCGTTGGGCAAATTGCCTATCCAACTCAAAGCAGGCGTGATACTGAGGGGGTAAGTCCGATTGGTCGCAATCGTCGTCGAAAGGTTGGTATAGTCCGAATAACCCAGCGTAGCAAAGTCTTTAAACTTGTCGCTCGAATTGTTGATGCTGTCAAAACGCACGTTTGCAATCCACAATTCCCAAGGCGTATTGCTTTTAGAGGGGCAATATTTTTCGGTCAAGGTCGGAAATTTGTTCCTATAAAAATAAATGGTATTGCCTGAGCCACCCACCATCGCAAAACCGCCATTGAGGGTTTCCATCATATTGGTCGCTTGCGTCAAACCTGTTTGTTCTGGCACAACGATACTGTCCAATTGCGCGCCTGTGCGACCACTCAATTTGCGTACAATCGTCCCTTTTTGAGTTTCGACCAAAACATTGCCGTCGCGTTGCATCGTTATTGCGCCTGCATACTGCAATTTAGTCCCATTGCATAGTTGCCCTTTGCGCTCAAAAGTCCACAAAGTATCACCAAAAGCATTGAATTTAAATACTTTATAACTGGCTTCCTCACACGCAGCTGTTTTTGAAACATACGTCAACAGCACCAATAAATTGCCATTTTCGGCGGGGTAAACATTGTGGTATTGGCCTTCTGTCGCACTCGATAGGCTGGCTTTGTGCCACAGATAATTACCATTTGTATCCAAACGTACCACCACCGCGCCGTCTCCATTGCCCATACCGCAGTTTGTTGCGGGTTCTTTCGTTGTGTATTCAAAATAGTAGCCGCCATCGGTTGTTTGCCATATTTTATTGACTGGGATACGTTTATTGATGACAAAATCGCTACAATCGGAGCTATTTGAGCGTCTGATTTTGCTGTAAATCATGCCTTGGCTGACTACTTTTTGCCATTGTAAATTGCCCAACGAGTCCGTTTTTATCAATTGCACTTTGTAAGTCGTGTCATTAGCGACCTGCGTTTCGCCGACAATCATAAAACCTTTGTCGCGAGTAGGCAAAACATAATTCCCAACATTGTCCATACTGAGGGGGTATGTTTTTGACCAAATAGTGGTGTTGGTACGGCTTATTTTACTCAAAGTAATATCGCGGTTGGGTTCTGAACCTGTGGCACTGGTGATGGCATAGTAAATTGAATCGTAGCGATAACGCCCGCAACTGCCCACAAAATCGGTTTCTGCATTGAGAAAATTGCCTTGTGCATCTGTCCACACATAGGTGGCTTGGCTGTTGGCACTTGTGCAAGTATTGATAAGAAAATTTGCTCCGTTATTGAACTCACCCATCGCCGAAGTTTGGGCGGGAAAATTATAGGTTTTAAAAATACCTGTGTTCTGAGCATACAAAAAGAAAGGAAAAATGGCGAGCATACTGAGGGGTACTCTGAAATAGACTAAACGTGAGAGACTCATTTCGTTCGTTTTAAAAGTGAATGCTAATCGGTTTGTTTTAATACAAAAAATCAAAACACTTGATAAGCTACTGTTTATCAAATGTTTGCATCAATAAAATGAGTTTTTTGTTTGTACTAAAAATGTGATAAAAGTCTGTCTGTCGTTGATTCTATTTCTAATAGTGGCGCAAAATTATAAAATTCCGACTTGTTTGTATGACGAAAAAACAGGAAAATGTAACCCCAGAATATAATGCTGTGATATTTTCTTACTTTTGTTTTTTTACTAAAAAATCAAATCATGACAATGCGAATCTTACCACTGCTCGTTATGCTCGTTCTCAGTTTTACAGCCTTGTCCCAAACAATGGGTAATGCCAACCAGCAAGTTTACAATACGTCCACTGCGGCAAATGTCCACAATCAGAACCCAGTTAGCAATAATACGAATAACAATAAAAGAGTGGAGCTGCCCATCAATCTCTATCACAGCAACGTCAATCTGCAAGCGGAAATACTGTACAATGCTAAACCTTCGACCTATTTAGCCATTTTTGCGACTACACAAGAGGGTGAAAAAGCCGAAGATGTGGATAGAAACATGAATCAACGCATCGAAACTTTCAAGCGGGGTTTGACGGAAGCAGGTATTTCATCGAGTCAGGTTTTTGTGGATTTTATCAGTCTGATGCCCAAATACGAAATGCAAGTTGAGAAAAAGCGTTTTTCAAAAACAGCAAATGAAGTGCCGATTGGTTTTCAGTTGAAGAAGAACATTCATATCTCGTTCACTGATGGTAAGGTTTTGGACAAAATCATTTCGGCAGCTACGGCAGCGGAAATCTATGATTTGGCAAAAGTAGAAGTGAGTATGAGTGACTCGAAAAAAGCCTTAGCTGAGTGCCGCGAAGAAGCAATGAAAATCATAAAAGAAAAAACAAAAGTGTTCGCAGATTTGGGTATCAAAACGACACCCCTCAGTATTGGGGATAATTTTGAGACTTACTATCCAAGCGAAAACTACGAATCATATGTTGCGGCGGCATATGATTATAGTCAAGTCCAAAGCCAACAACAGTTCAAAGTAGGCAAAATAGCTGTGAAATATGCCAATAAAGACCGCACAGTGTTCTACTCTCGCTTGCCTTATGACCAGTTCGATACTGTCATCAATCCCGATTTTATAGAGCCTCCGATTCAGATTCACTACAAATTGATGGTACAATATCAAATTGAAAATATCGAACTCAAAACCAAGCGCGATGCAGACGAAGAACGTAACCGTCAACACAATGAGGTAGTCAGAAAAGATGAATTACGCATTCGAGAACTCCAAGCTCAGAATCCGCCAAAAACGTGCTGCGATAAGAATTAGGGTAAAAAAGAGTGGATTTATAGTCTTACACACATAAACCCACTCCTTTTAGAAAAGCCTAAAACTTAAGAAATTTCGTCGGCACATTCAGCCCTTTGCCTGCATCAGTTTGAATAAAATAGATGCCTTGTGGTAAGTCAAACAGGTCGAAGTTCAAGTGATTTGAGCCTTTTTGAAGGACTCTTGTTGCCGATTGCAGCTCTTTTCCGTTGATGTTATAAAAACCAAACTGCACTGTTTGGTCTATCAAACTCTCCAATTCGACCACAACCTCCCCCTCAGTAACGGTTGGATGGATGGATTGAATGACGACAGGCACGAGTTGCGTAGGCTTTTGGCGTATCGAGGCTTGCAACGGTGCGGCTGAGTTGATGGACAGCGTGGCGATGTTGTTCGAAAGATTGGCATCGGTGGGCGTAGAACTCAATAGCTTTGCCGTTGCCATAATTGGCGAAGTCGGATTCAGCACGTATAAAGGCACTTGCAAGGTAGCTGTTGCGTCAACGGCTAAATTTGGAATCGCCCATTGAAAACATTGAACGCTGCCTGCACACCATTCTCGCCATATCCCTACTGAGGCGACTGCTGCACCGCCATTTGTTGTGCCTATTGGGAATTTAAACTCGACTATAACATTCGTAAAGGCTTGATTGCCTGTGTTTTTAGCTGTGATGATGACATTCAAAGGGCTAAATTTGGTAAAGACGGAAGGGTTGACGGTCATACTCATTGCCATATCTGCACTGCTTTCATTACTGATGACTGAAAATTGGGTTGCTGACACTAAAATATTATTGTTTTCATTGCTTTCCACTACTTGATTGTCGGCATCCACTTTCAAAATCAAATAATAACGACCTATTGCTAAAGTCGCAGGGAGGGTCGAAGCACCATTAACTTGTGATACAGAAAACCCAGAATTGAAATTACCAGTTGGGATAATACCATCTTGTACGTCATCAGCACTCAATACACTGTCAGTTGACACATAGGCTTTAACAGCAAAGTTGCCAGGAGCGTTGGCAGTGCCGATGTTTTTAATATCTACCTTCCAATTCAAAATCTGACCCCGTTGTACTGAGGGGGTCGGTAGAGTCAAAGTCGCAAGAGTCAAATCGGGTTGTGGCATAGGAGTATTGCCACAATCGGGATTCCAAGCCCATAAAATACCATTTCTTGAACCTAAAACCAGACATGTGGTGTCGCCTGTACGCACAATATGGTCGTATGGCACGAACAGAATGTTCTTGACGTGCGTGGGTACAGTAAGCGCATTGTCCAAAAAACGGACTTCTAACCTTGTGAAATTATTGTAACCGACACGCGGGTCGCCTGCGAAATTGGCACTCAGGCGGTAAGCTGTGTCACGCAACGACGGACGATAGTAGTAACTGTATGTCCGATATTGCCCGTAGTAGTCCGTACTACCCTGCCCTACTTCGCGCAGAGTCAATGGAATAAGGCTGTCTGTGTTGAAAAGAGTGGTCAGAGTACCTGAAAAACTGCCTTTTTGTCCGTAACGACTGCCATTAATGGAAAAAATTAAGTGGTTGCCGCAAGCAGCTACAATCATTGGCGTTTGTGGTGCACCAATACCTAAATTGCTTGCTTTGAGGCGTTGTAGGTTGTTGTTTGTTTTCTGATATTTCACTAAATTGTGGTTGCTCACCGTCAATAAGCCCACAACACCATAGCCATAGCTCAACAAAAACTGATTATTGGGCAGTAAAAACAGTTGATAGCAGGTGTCAAAGGGCACATTGTAAGGGCCTTGGTTGCGTGCTTCGACGGTGTGGTCGAGGTAGTTGAGTTGGGCATCGGTGGTGACTAAAACCAAAGAGTCTCGGTTGTTAGGCGGATAGGTTGGGTCGTAAAATTTTTGAAAACCTGCTAAAACAAATGTGCCATCGCCCATTTCGAGGGCGGCATCAATCTTTGGTAGGCGGCTCAATACTGAGGGGGCGATGTTTTTGGTGTAAGCAAGTGTGCCATTGACTAATTTTTTGATAACTTGATTGTTTCTAACCAAAATACTGTCTTTTTGAGCCGTGCCGAGCGTCGAACTGCTGATGGGTTGACCGTTTTTATCTACCTGTTTTTGAATCAGATTGTTGCCATCACTCACAATCAAGGTCGTCGAACCGTCTGTGTTGGGCGAATAGCACAACAATTGGGTGTTGCCTAAGCTGTTGCTGCACGTCGGAATCGTCGGCAGGGTGACGTTGATGGCAATCGAGCCGTTATTATTCGCCGTGTTGGTCTCGTTACTGAGGGGGGCGACTCGGATGATGAAATAGGGATTCGTGTGAGTCCATGTGGGCGGGATTTCGATTTGATGATTTTTCAAAACACTCTCATTTGTCGCCAACGAAGCAGTATAATCGGAACTCACCAGTATATCGTCGCTTGAATATTGATTGTCTGAAGACAAATAAACATAACTGAAAATAGCCGATGCCGTCGCCACATTGCTCGCATTACGAATATAATAACCCAAATTATGTCCAACACCTACTTCAAAGACGCTGGCAGCCGATATGTTTTCCAATACCAAGTCTGGTGCAGCCGTTTGCCCCCCCTCAGTAATTTGGACGGTGTAGTCTTCCACTTCGCCTCGGTCAAACGTTTCGCAGGCTGTCGGATATGCGTTGTATTTCATCGCGATACGCATTCGTGTATTGCCCAAAGCGGCTGTCGCAGGCACTGTAAAAGCATTTTCGTTGTCAAAAAACAGTTGGTTTTGATAGACTACTTGGCGATTGATGACTTGCTCGTCGGCATCCGCAAAGTCACCGTCCTTGTTGAAATCAATCCACACACGCCAAAACAGAGACGCGTGCCGAGGGTCGCCCATCCAGCTTGCTTGAGGTTCGATTGTCACCAAATTGCCATTGTTGCGGAGCATGGGCGCAGGTGCGAGGTTGGTGAAGTTTCCGTATCCTTCTTTTTGTGTGGCGGGAAACGAGGTGCTGCCCAAAGCATTAGACACATGCACACGTCCCAACCACGCCTCCCACGGGGCTGTGGCTTTTGCGGTGCAATACGTTTGTGCCTGAGAAAAAGTACCCACCAATAGGAAAATACTGAGGGGTATGTGTTTCCACGAAATCAGTGCTTTTTTCATCTTGTTTGCTTTTAAAAAGTCAGATAATGCTTGTTTAATTGCGCTGCATACAGAGAAATACCTAAGCCATAGCTTCACGCCTACTGTCTGCACTGCCTCTCTTTGACCTTCAAACATACAAATTCCTGACCAATCCGTCAATGATTGTCGTCAGCTTTAAAAGAAACTAAGATGGTGTGGGAAGTGTCGAAATGTGTGTTCATTTGTCCTTCTTGTCAGTCCTTTTGAAGGACTGACAAGACCTCTTAAAGGACTTAGAAGACCTCTTATAAGGTCTTAGAAGACCTTTCAAAGGGGAATGTTCAAAAAAGTGTGTCAAGGAGTAAAAATATTAAAAAATAAAATTTCCCACATTTTACAGACGTTAGCCAACAATGTTTTAGTGGCTGGGTCTGCCTTATCCACATTTCAATGCTTTGACAAATTTTAAA
>JAEUUP010000031.1 GCA_016787525.1 Saprospiraceae bacterium
AGCTATTGTTATCCGATACAGACTTTTTAATTGTCTTTAACTTTTTTTGAAAAAAAAGTAAATGAAATTTAAAACTTCTGTATCGGATACCTGCGCTTCAATAAATTTCGTACATGTTGCTTTATGGTAGGTAAAAGCGGTAATGTTTTGCAATGTGCTTTTACGGTTGCCGAAAGTCCATAAAAAAAACCGCTAAAAGCGTATTTCAGCTTCTAACGGTCATGAAGATAGTTTATTAATTCAAGATGTTTTATTCATTCTTTTTATCCGATTTGGCTTCGGCACCATTCGAATTGTTGTTTTTTGAATTGGGCTGACGAGGACTGGGTTCTTTCTCCAAGATTAAAGCATAGACAGGCTCTTTCTTTTTTTCTTGAACAGCTCTTCGGACAATCGAGCAGAAAGCGAAGCAATCTCTGGCAGCTATTTCGCGGGCTGTTTTTAGTTTGACCGTGAGGTTGCCGTTTTCAGTTGTCCAATTGACGATGAGTTTGAAAACAGTCACCGCTTCTTCAAAACTGACTAAATCAAAGTCCATGGATAGGATTCTGCGCTGGTCTTTGGCGACTTTGAGCCAATACTCGGCTTGGGATACTTTGTCATCGCTCATCGGTTTTACGCCTGTTGTTTTGCTGGTAATTTTACTGGCCATGGATTCATAAAAAAGACCCATTTCTTTGTGGCGTTCCTCGATGGCTTGCGAGATTTCTTGGATGCTCATCGCAGCCAATGTTTCGTTTTCGATCATGTTGTCATGATTTTAAATTGTTAATAAGATGATTCAAATGTTGTTGTTTGGGACGTAAAAAATTACCCCCCTCAGTAAGATTCGTATTGAAAACAAATATAATGGAATCCATTTTACAAATGCAACTATTTTTTATATTAATTTCAGATAAGCACGAAGAAAAAAGATTTTAAGCAGAAAGATTTACGACAATTGATTGTTTATCAATTTATTATTAAAAAATTGAAAGCGCAATGATGGTTTCAAATGGCTGATGTTCTTTAAACACGGAGGGTTGGCAATTGGGTAGAAAATAGCTGTTTTTTGCTACGCAAAAAAAGCGTACAATAAAAAGAATCTATCAGACCGAAGTTCATTTTTCAATCGCAAGCGATTGAAAAATGAACTTCGGTCTAAAAAAGTAATTTCGGAGTAAGTCTTTTTTGCAAAGCAACCAGTAAATAATAACTTGGTCGAACTGTCTTTTCGAGCGCAGGTATCCGATACAGAAATTTGAATCGTTTTCTACTTTTTTTTTCAAAAAAAAGTAGAAAACGATTCAAATTTCTGTACCGGATACCTATAACTCGTTACAAAGCAAAAAACAGTCAGTAACAGTATCTCGTGCGTAATATCAGTTAATAACCCCTTTTCTTTACAAAATTCCATACCTATGGCATTGAAAATAAATAGGATGCTTTATTGCTACCCAATTATCAACTCTCCGTGTTTAAAGAACATCAGCCATTTGAAACCATCATTGAGCCTATTTTTTTATTAGCGCAGACGTATTGGCTCTATAAAAATGCGTCGTTGAATCCTCAGACCTGTTTAGCAAATGGTTGAAACTGTTAAGATTTTCTAAAAAAAATGAAGGTTTCAAAAGCTGTAAAGTATTTTTGGAACGCTCGCCCATATATTTTCTAATTTCCTTTTTATATAAACCACTGATTGTCAACAGTCTTTTAAAGAGATCAAATACTGAGGGGTCCTTTTTTGTCGGAAAAAGGTATTTTTTTTCTAATTTTCTAAGCGTATATTGCAGTCTATCTTTGTATCATCAAATCACAGAAAAGCAATCAAAAAGCCGATGACAACAAATCCCCACGACCATTTGAAAACAAACTAATATTCATTCATTCTATTTTAAAACTTTTAAATGATTTTACAAATGAAAGCTTACGTATTGTTCCTATTCGGCATCCTTCTAAGCGGCTGCATCATGGCTCAACCCGTTGTTTTGAAACAACAATTTCAAGTAAAAGAATTGAATGCATCTGCCGCATTGAAGTCAGAATTGGCACAGCAAAGAAAACTTATCACAGACCAAAAGCTAAGTTATGTTGTGGGTATCACGTCCGTATCTGGTCGCAGTATTTCAGAAATTGCGGGCGAGCTTCCCGTCTCGAACGATGTGCAAAAAATCCAAAGCAAAAACGTCAAATTGAATCAAAGCCTCAGAACTTTACCATTGCCCGAAGGTACGATCGTAGCCTCTGCCAGTACAAGTTGTGCGTCGTTGAGTAAATACGATGCCCGCTCAGCTGGTTACATTACGCCCATCCGTGACCAAAAAAGCTGCGGCAGTTGCTGGTCATTCGGCGCAGTTGGCACGTATGAAGCCAACTATTTGAAAACAAACGGCGGCAATGCGGCGAGTTTGAATTTGTCAGAGCAACAAGCCCTTTGCTGTTCGGGTGGAGGCAGTTGTAGTGGTGGTTTTGCCTACAAAGTATTCGATTGGATGGTGGACAACAATAAATCACTCGCTACGGAAAGCACTTATCCATACACAGCTGCCAATGCTTCTTGCACAACTACCTCAGCAACCAATTATGGTGCAACAGAATGGGGCGTGGTTGACCCATCAGGCGACATCAACAAAATCGCATCGGTGGCAGAAATCAAAAAAGCCATTTGCGAATATGGCGCAGTGAGTGCGAGTGTGAACGTAACGTCTTCTTTTCAGAATTATGCTGGCGGCACTTATTTCGGAACGGCAAGCAATTACAACAACCCAGAAACCAATCATGCGATTGTCTTAGTCGGTTGGGACGATACAAAAGGAGCTTGGTTGTTAAAGAATTCATGGGGAACAGATTGGGGCGAAGATGGTTATATGTGGATTAAGTACAACAGCAATAACGTGGGTCGTCGCGCAGCTTGGGTGAGAGCAAAAAAAATCTGTGTGAAGTTTGCTGGCAATTGGAAAAACATTGACGCAAACACAGGCGGTATCACCAAAATGAACGTGACACAAACCATCGCTTATCCTGTCATTCATGCGTATGGCAAATGTTCTCCGTCAGATTGCGATTGGGGTAATGCCGTAGCGGTTGCGCTTCCGTCGAGCTATCCCTACGAATATTGCTCAACTTACAACGATGCGGCGGCAAAACGCTACCTTTATATTGATTTGGATTGCACAGACACGTATATGACGGTCAAATTGGTGAGTGACTACCACGATTCCAGACCAACGCGAACGGATGTTTATAAATTCAAACGCCAATAGGCAACAGTCTTTGCAGGTTTTAAGATAAGCCTAAACGGTCGGAGAGCTTCACACAGCCTCCGACCGTTTGTTGTTTGCCAAAGCCTGTTTTGCTTTGAACCATTCGTAGAACATGGTGACAGAAAACAACAAAGCAAAATTGTAAATAAAATCATCCAAAGGAATCGTGAAAAAACGGATGCCGAGATATTCTTCTGGGTTATAGACGACAACGGGTTGCTCCGTGGCGATACCCGTGAGAATACCATTTACCAATAAGAACGGCGCAAGCCCGACTATGTAAACGCGATAAAAATCGGCTCGAAAGTCAGTTTCTGTATCGAAAAGGAATTGCCACAACAAGACCGCACCAGCGGCAATCGAGGTGGTAGCTGTATAAGTTTTGCCCCAATTGAAAACAGCGATGCCAAAAAAGAAAAGAATCAAGCCAATACTGAGGGGGTACTCGATGGCTCTAAAAAAGCGATTCTGCGGCACATAATAGTGCAAGGAGTGATAAAAAAACAAAATCGCCCACGGAAAAGTGAAAAAGAACCCCCATTCTTCGATGGGCAAATTCCCTATTTTGATTGTGAAATAACGGTCGTTGAAACCCCACACCCCTATCGCTGTTTTCCACGCATCCCAAATCCAAAAGACCACAGCAACCACAAACAACGCTGGAAACAAAGCCCGCCACGTTTTAGGAAACTGAATTTTCTTATCGAATAAACTGAACGTCAAAATCGGAATCAAAGGAATCAAATGTAGAAAAAAATACAAGCCACGGGTTTCAAAAACTGAAACACGTCCAAGTTCGTTGACATCGTAGAGCAAGTTGTTGGTCTTGACGGCATGTGTCGCACTGTGCCAGATAATAGCCGCAAGGCTGAGGAGAGGAATGAGATAGCGTAGCAGTTGTTTTTTCAATGAATAAAGTCAGTTAGTGAAAAGAATGACTAACTAACACAACAAAGGTCTTTGAGGTTGCAACCTCAAAGACCTTTTTTTTATCACCCCTCAGTATTATTTCATGTATTCCGCTTGTACTTTCTCAAATTCAGGTAATTGATTGATGTGCCATTTATGCACGATAAGCCCATTCTTCAAGAGATAAACCCCAGGATTGGAGCGAATCATGGTTTTTATCACCAATTCATCGGCTGTGTAGAATGGATAAGCGGCTTGCACATCGTGGCGGAAGTCCTGAATCTTTTTCGGGTCGCTGAACGGTACTAAACCAGCGATTTTGTATCCCGCTTTTTCTGCTTTCTCAAAGAAAGGATTGATTTTGGATGTGAAAGACCAGCGATACTCTGGGTCGAAAGTGAATGACTTAAACACTTCTTCTTTCATATCTACGCGTTCGAGCGTGCGCGTTCCTTTGACAGAATCCACTGTAAAAATAGAATCAGGCACTTGAATCGTCTTACGTGTTTCGGTACTCAACATTTTCCAACTCGCTACCAAAAACAGATAATTCGGTTCGCGCAAAAGCGAATCTTGAATCTCCGCACCGTCTTTGTCATTCAACGCAAAGTCGCTGATTTTTGAGTGAGGCACTTTCGGTTCTGTTTTTGTCTGACCGACGATAGCCCAACCATTTTCTTTACTGTAAGTTGACTCGAAGTTTTTCATATACACCTCGTCGGTCAACTCTAACACTTCACCTGTTTTCTCATTCTTGACTTTCCAAGTCAAAATCTTGATTTCAGCTTGCGCTTTTTCCTCCGCTTCTTTTTGCAAACGAATGTTCACGCCATTTTTGAACGGACGAAAATCCACAACGGGTTCGTCAAAAAAGGCATTGCGGAAACAAAAAACAGTTGCTAAAATGACAGTTACCCAAGCTGTCACCTTACGCACCAAAGAGGAAAAGAGAGGAACAAAACTCTTGTGTTTGAAAACGAAAAAGATATTGATAGGCATCAAAATCAACAAGTCTTTGTAGAACGAGGTGGTCGGTTGCAGCTTCAAGAAGTCGCCAAAACAACCGCAATCGGTCACTTTCATATTGGTTTCGACCCATTCGCCCCATTTGCCGAACTCAAAAAAGTTGACACCATCGGGTACATAACCTGTCAAATGCGTATAACCCGTTAAGGCGGTGAAAAACACCATAATCAAGAGCATTGTCCAAGTTGTGAACGCCGTTCTGTGACCAAGAATGAGCAAAACACCGATAAGGATTTCCAAAACAATCATAAAGATGGAGAATCCGAGCGCATTGTCCGACATCCAAGTCAAAAGCGGCACAATCGGTTTGAGAGGCGTGGCACTAAAAGTGGATTTGAATTCACTAAAATATTGTTGCATTTTGAATGCCGTTCCCCACGGGTCCACAGCTTTCACAACGCCTGAGAAAACAAACCAAACGCCTGAGAAATATTGCAAAAAGGCGAGCAACCGATTTTTTTGGATTTTCCAAGTCAAAGCAGTCAAAACCGCTCCAGCAATAGCAAAATAGATGAGAAGTGTTAAAAGAGTCATTTTTTTTATTGGTTGATTAGTTATCCGTTATTGGTGATTCATTATTTGCGGATTAGTGATTCGTAGATTCATTATTCGGAAGCATTCTACTAAAAACTCACGAATAAAGAATCTAAGAGTCACCATCACCCGAACTTTAATTTAATAAGTGCAAAAATGGCATAGTTGATAATATCTTGATAATTGGCTTCCAAACCTTCCGAAACCAAAGTCTGTCCTTGATTGTCTTCAATTTGTTTGACCCGCAAGAGTTTCATCAAAATCAAATCGGTCAAACTCGAAATGCGCATATCACGCCAGACTTCGCCGTAGTCAGTATTTTTTTTGACCATCAGTTCGCGCGTTTCGTGGGCATATTTGTCGTACAGGTCGAGCGCATACTGAGGGGGTAGTTCGAGTGTTGTGTCTTTGGGCAAATTCAATTGCATCAACGCCATGAGACAATAATTGACCAAACCCATATACTCATCTTCCACTTTGTCAGCCACAGCTTGCCGACCCGTTTCTTCAATTTGGCGAATCCGTCGCGCCTTTATGAGCAATTGGTCAGTCAAACTCGAAGGGCGTAAAATACGCCACGCCGTGCCATAATCCACTGTTTTTTTCTCAAAAAGTTGTCTGCAAAGGTGTAAAACAGCATTGTACTGCTCAATTGTTTTTTCCATAAAAAGATATTTAAACAGTCTCTAAACGACTGAAAGCCTGTCCGAAAATTTCGGCAAATATAATATGCGTCAAGCAAGAAATAGGTGATTTTAGAAAATTGTCTCGACTTAATAATATCTAATATTTTTTGTATCAAAAATTAGCATATATCCGTACACGCAAAGGTTCACAATTATTTCGCAGAAAAAATCTAATAAAACTTAAAAGCTATGTTAATAGAATATTTTAAACCTATGAAATCGCTCATAGTTGCTCTCATTTTTGTTTTTCCATTATTTGCCAATATCCATGCAAAACCCATTGACAGCACGTTTTACGACATACAATTGACACTGAAAGGCATCAAGAATGATAAGCTCTACCTCGGTTTTTATCTCGGCGAGCAAACATTTATTGTGGATTCAACAGTTGTTGACCTCAAGACGAGTTCGCTGCGATTCAAACCCAATCGCCCGCTTGCAGAAGGCCTATATTTTATTGCGCATACTGAGGGGATACTTTTTGATTTGATTTTGGCAAACGAAGCGGACTTTAGCATCGTTACTGACATACAATCGCCCTACGACAGCGCACAAATCACACACTCAAAAGAGAATCAGACCTATTTTGCCTACAAAAAAAAATCGGATGCCAGTCAAAATGAAGTGCGTCAGATACAAGCCATGACCGATATGCTACGCCGCGCTAAAGCGGATAAGTCCGTCTTAGCTGAACAGCAACAAAAAATTAGAGAAAGGTATGAAGCTTTAGAAGTTTTTACACGCCAGCTTATCCAACAAAATCCATCGCTTTTGGCATCGAGGTTTTTGAATTTGATAACATCGCCACCCGTTCCTGCCGATGTGTCGCCCGTACTTGACAATCGAAAACCAAATCCTGCGTATTGGTATTCTTTTAGGAAACACTTTTTCGATTGTGTGGATTTCACAGATAAAAGACTGCTGCGTTCTCCATTTTATACCAAACGCATCGAGCAGTTTTTAGGTTATATGTCCACAAATCCAGATTCTGTGAAATCGGAATTGGATTTTATTTTGGAAAAAACACGACCCAATCCCGACTATTATCGCTACACGCTCAATTGGCTGACGGCTGTTTTTGACAATAATCTGGAGAAAATGTACAATGCCGATGCCTATTTGATTCATTTGGTTGAAAAATATCACCGCAATTTGGATAGTGGTACAGATAAATATGTGATGGAACGATTGGAGTACAAGGTAAACGCCTTTAAAAATGTCCTTATCGGAAATGCTGCTCCTGCCATAGAACTACCTGATACTGAGGGGGTCAAACAATCTCTCTACGACATTAAAACAGACAATACGTTGATTATCTTTTACAGCAGTTTGTGTTCTCATTGCCGCACGACTCTGCCTCAACTTCAAAGTATTTTGCAATACATAGACAGTTCAAAATTAACCATTTTCACAGTTTGTACTGATGGACAAAAAGAGCCGTGGCTGGCATTTATCAATGAAATGAAAATGCAGAATTGGAAGAATGTGCTGGATACAAAACAAGACTCCGATATTCAAAAAAAGTACGCCACTTGGAATTTGCCAGTGATGTATTTATTGGATAAAAACAAAAATATTGTTGCTAATCGTATTCGTGTTGACAATTTACCTGATTTAATCAAAAGTCTTTATGAGAAACAATAGTCTGAGGAACAGTTTATAAACTATAACGGACTGTTTTGTGTGCAGCACAAAACAGTCCGTTATAGTTTATAAACTGTTCCTTATAAAAAGATAGAATTAAGTCACACCGTTTAAAGCCATAAAACAATTGATAGTCAATTACTTCAAAATAATAAAAAGCTATTCACAATTCACTTGAATTATCGTAAAACCGTCATATTACCCCTCAGTATCTTGCCATCATTGACATTCAAACGCAGGACATAATAGTATGTTCCTTCGGGTAATTCTGCACCGCTTTGGTTGACACCTTGCCAGTCGTTGCGATAAGGTCGAGCTTTGTACAATATATCGCCCCAGCGACTGAAAATAACCAATTCGTTGTTTGGATATTGGTCAATACCATCAATAATTAGAACATCGTTTTTACCATCGCCATTCGGAGTGATGGCATTTGGAATGTCCAACTCGACTTTTATTGTATCCTTGGGTTTAGGATTGATTAAAATCCGTACTTCCCCTGTATCACAAAGTCGGGTGCATAAATCGCTGCACACAGCAAATTTGAACTTAACTATTCCAACAAATGACGTATCTGGTTTATAAACAAAGCCACCATTGGTGAACAATTCAAATGTGCCAGATGCGGGATTGGTTAACCGTGTAATCGAATATGTACCTGTTGGGGCACTTTCATTAACATTCCCAGAAACGGCTTGTCCGACGGTTGTTACTAATGAAAGAGTATTGGCTTTTGGTAGCAATGGTAAGAAAATTTGAACCGTATCACGTACCGTATAATTGGGGCAAGATGTATCAGAAACCGACCAAACGAATACATTGCGCCCATTTTGTAGGTTTGTCGCTGCTGATTTGGGGTCCGTAGGCGTAGAAATATTCACACCAGTGGTTAAACTAGACCATTTGCCGATGTATTGTAGATTCTCAGCCGCATCCAAAGCGACACTGGTTTGACACACGCTTTTGTCAACACCTGCATTAGCAATGGGCAATGGTTTCAAATTTACCCTTGCAGAATCTGTAATATCAGCTTTACAGCCATTTTTATCTTTCAATTCAATCACTGTATAAGTTGTTGACAATAATGGGTTGACGGTGAGTTGCTGACCATTGAAAACATTGTCTAAGAAACGAATACCGACATCATTGCGTAAAGTCAAATCAAAAATTCCACTTTGATTAATGTTCAATTTTAATGTAGCAGGGCTATTGCGGCATACTGTTGTATCACCTATGATACCAGCAGTCAGTTTACTTTTAAAAATAATAGGCTTTCCTACACTTACAGAAGCACAAGGTTTGGTCAAATCTACCGACCCATTGGCTAATGAATCGCCAACGATATAGGCGATGTAATAAACTTTATCTAATTGTAAACCTGTCGCATCGAATATACCTGTTTTATTTCTTTTCAAAATACTCCCCCTCAGTATAGCACTGCCATCATGTAAAATGTATTCATATGCATCTGTTCCATCCAATCGGGCATCATTTTGTGTCGTTGCACGCCCTGTCAATCCATAACAAACAACAATAGAATCATTGCGCAAACTACCCGCTGATGTATAACAAGGGCAATTTTTTATGCCAGTGATTTCATTGGACAAACATCCAAATGCATCTTTGGCTTGAAATTTATATGTGGTATTGTTGACGATAGCGTTTGAATTGAATAAAACACCTTGAGATGATAATATGCCTCCCACTGAGCCAGTCATGGTGAAAGGTGGTGAAATACCGCTAATGCTGAGTTGAACACGATACTCTGTTGCTTCCAGATTACAATTTTCAGATGCAAGAGTCAAAACTGGTAATTCCTTAAATTCGATTTGAACCGAATCTACGCTCCCACAACCAATGGTATTCGATGATTCAAATTTAAAAATATAAATGCCTGCTTTTGAAACAGTGACATCCGTTTGCACATCAAAAGAGTTGCTGAATAAGACTGTTGTACCTATCGGTTTGCTGACGACACTCCATGTTTGAACTGTTGTCGTCGTTTGCCCCCTCAGTATCGCACGGTTACCACAGACAATAGTATCTTTTCCTGCATTGACCGTAGGTTTCGTAACAATTGTAATGTTAACACAAGTCCAAAAGCCATTACCACAAGCATTTACACCTCTCGCACAGACCTGACCACCGCGGCTTGTACCCAAGTTAACTGTAATTCGTGTCCCCATTGAATCACCGATGATGTGTGCACCATTTGGCACTTGCCATTGATAAGATATGGCATCAGTTACGGTTGCAATACTGAATGTTTCGATTGATCCTTCACACAAAGTCGTAGTGCCGATGATTGCAGAAGGCGCAGAAGGTGGTGTTTTAACATTGACATAAATGCGGCTTGGCATCCCATCGGCACAGCCTCCCAAAGGGACAACACGTACATAACCACTTGATGAACCAAATCGAATCGTTACACGATTTGTATTCAAGCCATTGACAATAGATGCTCCTGATGGCGTAATCCATGTATAACCTGCGGCATTAGGGTCATTTTGAACCTCAAAAACAGCTATTGAATCTTTACAAACAATATTTGAACCTGTCAGTGGCAATGAATCCAATGTGTTTTTCACTTCGACGGCAATACAAGCTGATTTTTTGACATTACAGCTGTTTTGAATCTCGATACAAACATTACCACCCGATATCGACCCCCAATCAACCGTAACGCTGCTGGTTGTGCCACTGCCGATGATACTTGCACCCAAAGGCACTGTCCATTTATAAGCCGTTATCCCCGCGTTAGTTGGTATCGAATAAGTGGCCCGACTCATAGGGCAAACCGTTGCTGGACCTGACATAATAGGGGTCACAAGTGTAGCGTCTTTGATTTGTACATTTGTATTCACGGTTCTTGTCAAACCACAATTGTTCGTCATGGTCAATCTAACAGTACCATTGCCTAATGCCGTTCCCCAAGTAACCAAAATCGTATTAGTACCTTGACCCCTCAGTATAGAAGCTCCTGTGGGCACTTGCCATGTGTAAATAAAAGCGGCTGATGTATTGACTGAGTAAACTGTTGTGTCGTTTGAACAAACTGAAACGTTACCAATAATTGGCAATGAGTCAGGAGCTGCATTCTTTAATTGAACGTCGAAACAAGTTTGTTGTCCTGCACCACAACGACTTGATGGTGTGAGACAAACGCGTCCTGTTGCTGTCGAGCCCCAAGAGACTGAAATATTAGGCGTTCCTTGTCCCGATACAATTGTGCCATTTGTGACAATCCATTGATAATCAGAAATATTTGAATTGGATGTGACACTATAATTTGCTGTCGAATTGAGACAAACCGAAGATTCACCTGCAATACTGAGGGGGTCTGGAATTTTCGCAATATCCACTGTTCTACATATTGTATCGCTCTTACCGCAGCCATTTTCGGCATCTACACAGACCGTAGCGGAGCTAACATTCGCATTCCAATTGATATTGATTTGACTGCTACCCGCGCCCGAAAAAGTTCCGCCTGTCACTACCCAATTATAGGTGAGGCCTCCAGTGGGATTATTGATACGATACAAAGCTGGCGTAGCAGAACAAGCCTGAAAAGCCCCGACGAGGTCAGGTTTGGTCGGCACAGAGCCACTTCGTGTCACCGAAATTGTTCGTTCTTGCGAACAACTGATACCGTTTAGGGATAATGTGAGCTTAAATTTATATGAACCAGCTTGTGTGACTGTAGCTGTTGAGGCTGTACTGACGACTTGTCCTGAGCCTATATTTGTCCACTCAAAAGTTGGTTGAGCATTGGATGGATTAGTGTAAAACCCTGTCAAAGTAACACTTTGCACCTGACAAGAAAGCGCAGGATTAGCAGGCGTTAAACTAACATTTGATGAAATCACCGTCAAATTCAATATAACGATAGAATCGCAGCCTCTGAATGACCCATTGCGAATAGTATCTCGGTACGTACCAGCAACCGAATAATTGTTAGAACCAATCTGAACTGACGAACCAATACAAACCGTCGAATCTATCGTTTTGATAGGTTGTGGATAGTTGACCAATGTCAGATTCACAACAGAATCACAACCCGAAGCCGTTGTAAATGTCGCTGTATAACTACCAGGGCTTACAAGGTTTTGATTCTTGAAAGTATAAATAGCTTCAGTACATTTTTCAACTGTAACATCTCTGACTATTTGAGAACCAATGCCTACACCCTTGCAAATCCATGGTGTTATCTCGCAACGACCTGATACTTGCACACAAATACTATCGGCCACAGTGCCCCAATTCACGGAAATGTTTCTCGTGTTTTGTCCTCCTGTTATCGTACCAGAATTACCTTGAATTTTCCATTGATAATTCAACGCACCTACTTGCTCGGGTACAGAAAAACTCAAATTTGATTGATTGTTACACACTGTTGACACCCCGCTGATAGAGGCACTACTCAAAGATGTCCCTTGCACGCTACCTTTTTCTATGAAAATGGAAAAGTCACAAATCCCTCCTGCGTACCCATCCACCATGATGTAGTAAGTTTTGCCAACTACTAAATTTCGGCACTGTAAAACAGATATGTCTCCAACAGGCATATCTCGATTGCATGCGACAGGGTTTAAGGCTGAAAAATTGACACAATCATCTGTAGTAATGATGGCTGCTTGGATACCCTGCCCCGCACAATTCGCAACTTTAAACTTAAAGTCTATTATATCGCTTCCTGCGACAAATGACAACCAAACATTATTATTTACATCATTTGGAAAACAAACAGCACTCCCAGGGCTTGTCTGAACCGTAAAAGTATTGTTTCTACTACAATAAGGAAAATCACTTGGACACAACAGTGTTGCTGACTGACAGTTCAAACCTGGTGCACGCGAAGTACAATTGATAGGGGGCAATATGGTCACTTGACCATAACTTGAGGCTAAAGGCAATACTTCATTGGCTGCATTCTTGAAAATTGTGGGATAGACTGGTATGTCGTTTATAAAATTGATAAGAGCTGGTGTAGCAGAATAACTCGGCACTTTGAACTGTATGGAGTAGATGACTCTATCATCAGCCACACTCAAAGCGGCTGCAGCCCACGAAAAATTCATTTTGCCAGATGCAATACTACTAATATCGACCATTGTACTCGATAGCTCGCTCACAGGCGAAGAGTGGCTTTGGTACTGCAATTTGGTCGCATCCCACTGAATTGAGAATACGAATTCATTGATATTGACAAAATTCCGCGCTGTGATATTAATCGTAATTAAGTCTGGCGCAGTTGCCGTCGTGCGAGTAGCATACAGGCGAACACTGTCCGCAAAGGCAGTAGTAGGCTTTAGTGTGTTCGTTGCAAAGTTTGGAAGACTTAAAAAAAGTGAAAATAGTAAGCCCACCAACAACATCAAGTGTTTTTTAAACCGATTCATGGGAAATCTAAGTCTTGGAAAATTTATTGGAAATTGGGAAATGAGTGTGCGCAAAATTAGTAGATTTATAGAATTTCACAAACATATTCAAAAAATATAGACTAAAAAGGTTAGCCCAAACAAGTCATACAACTTTTTCAAAGAAAATACTGAGGGGTATCTCGTTGTTCGCATCCATGCTTTCTATTTCATAATTATCTTTGCCTGATGCAGCCACATCGTTTTTTCATAGCAACAGCACTAATATTTGGTCTTACTTATGTATGCATCGTACCGCCTTTTCAAGCGCCCGACGAGTTCAATCATTTCTATCGTAGTTGGCAAATAGCCGACGGTGGATGGGTAGGAAAAAAAACTTCAGACAATCGTTTAGGCGATTCACTACCGATAAGTTTATTAATCGTTTCAAAACCTTTTGCAGCACTGCCTTTCCACTTCGAGGAACGTATCAAAACCAGTACCATTTTTTCATATCTGTCTGTCCCGACCAAAGCTTCGGATAAGACTTTTATTGATTTTACAAATACTGCTGTTTACGCACCTCCGGCTTATCTACCTCAATCTCTATCAATCTCTGTGTGTAAACATTTCGAATTGCATCCCCTCA
Source organism: Saprospiraceae bacterium (assembly GCA_016787525.1). Classification (GTDB taxonomy): domain Bacteria; phylum Bacteroidota; class Bacteroidia; order Chitinophagales; family Saprospiraceae; genus JAAFJT01. The sequence continues at coordinate 14,048 of JAEUUP010000031.1, forward strand.
GTATTTTTTATCTATCTCGGCTTTTCACGTTTTTAGTTTGGCTTATAATTATTTATACATCCATTAAAATCGCACCTATTCAAAAGTGGCTTCTAGTATTTTTAGCACTTCTACCCTCTTCTCTGTTTATCAACACCAGCCTAAATGCCGATGTAATTACTAACGCTTTTTCGTTTCTTTCTATTTCTCTATTTTTGAAAATGTTTTTTGAAAAAGATAAAATATTAAAATTAGAAATAAGTGCTTTTATCTTCTGCACATCTCTTATTTCGCTCAACAAAATGGCTTATTTCCCACTATTATTTCTCTTTTTTTTGATACCCAAAAAACAGTTTTCGTTGCCTCTTGAAAAGCATTTTTATGGATTTTTACTTCTATTTTGCCATGTATTTGTCATTATTGGGTGGTCAAAAGTCATTCAACCGCTTTACATTCGTTTTGAAGAATACCATTCCGCATTTCGCATTGGGCAACAACTGAATGAAGGTGTTGACCCCTCGGCACAACTATCATTCATCATACACAATCCATTGACTTTTAGTAAAATACTGTTTTTTTCATTTATACAAACGTTGCCTCACACATTCATCCACTACATCGGAAAATTTGGTTGGGAAAAAAATTATTTGCCTTTAACAATGATTTTGCCATTATTTTTGGTCTTGATACTGAGGGGTATAAGTGAAACCCAAATTCCTTATTTTCGTTTTTCTACAAAGCAAAAAGGATTGATAATGACTATTGGCTTGCTCATGTGCATCTGTTTAGCGACAGTGATGTATCTCATTTGGTGTCCTGTTGGTAGTTCTTTTATCGAAAACCTTAGCGGAAAGTATTTTATTCCTATTTTTCCGTTGTTTTTTATTTGTTTACCCACCTTTGATTTAAAAAAATATCGTTTTTTTACGACTGAAAAATGGACAGCTGCTTGGCTGTGGTTGACATTGATTTATGGCGTATGGCAAGTTTGTGAAAGATACTACTTCGATTGAGGAATAACGGTGGTTTATTTTTGATGTAATCGAGACAACAGTAGCCTTACAAACCCAAACCAATGAGTTAAAAACATAATTAATTTGAGAAAAATATGAGAGCCGCCCAAATAATTTTTTGTGAATATCAATTGTTGAGACATCCATTTGGTAGCATCAAATTCTTGAAAATCAACAATGTAAGCAAATCAAAAAAAATCAATAACATCCTCCTTGGTTGTACATTACAGATTGCCCAACACATCAAAAACAAACAATTATTATTCATTATTCTTAAATTCCTAAGCGTTTTTTCACTTCGCATTTTCACACTCAGCTACTTGTCGCTTCTTTTTTCTATGCCTAACAGAGCATACGGTCAATCTGTGTGCGATCATTATTTTGAAGCTTTAAAAAAAACGACTCAAAACAAAACTCTTAAACGTTCTTTCAAAATTTCATCTCAAATTAATGGCGATAAAAATATAAATTATACAGAGTCAGATGTCGAAGGCAGAGTCCATTTTTGGGGCAATGTGGGTAGTTTGCGCATTGAGTCTTATTTTGCTGATGGCAAACGTTACTCAAAAATACAAAGCCCGTTTATTCAAGACGATGAATGGACTTACCAGGAAATCAATAGCAGTGACTCCTCCAGGTCAAAAAGTTTTGAAGCTCAGGTTTTAGAGGCTCAAAGCATTGATTGTCAATTAATTGGTGAACAAAAAATAAAAAATAAATTGTGCCAAATCTTGAGTTATTCTATTCAAAAAAACATGCCCAAACGTAGCGGCGTTGATTCTTTTTTGATGGAGATGAAGGTCAAAACGTGGTTTTGTCCGACCGATAGCTTGGTGTACAAACACGAATACGATGTGACAACTGAGCGTTTGACGCAAACAGTAAAAAGTATTTTGGAATACGATGTGCCTGTGAAAATTCAATTACCCAATAATGCAAAATTTGAACCCCCAATCAAAGTAATGACCACCGTAACGCCTACTACCGTGAACGTTCAGAAAGAGGTCATTGCGACGAATGATACATTAGCACCTACTGCCAATATAGAAAAAATAGAGAAAAAACCAAACATTGATAGTACCTACGCCCGTGACAGTATTTTTACGTCGGTTGACCAATATCCTGAATACAAAGATGGTATAGCTGGGTTGTCAAGATACATCAGTTCTAATATTCACTACCCCGAAGAAGCGCGGAAAGCTGGGGTCAGTGGCACTGTAAATGTGGCTTTTGTGGTTGAATTAGATGGCAAATTGACAGATATTCATATCAAAAAAGGTCTGCGCGAGGACATTGACACTGAAGCTAAACGCCTCATAGAATCTATGACTGGGGCTTGGAAACCTGCAAAACTGAATGGGAAAGATGTGAGAGCTATTTACTCCTTACCTTTAAAATTTGAAATGCGCGAATGAATAATTCAAAAATCCCCCCCTCAGTAGAGCAACAAATTGTAGAAGCTTTGGGACAAGATTGTGTATTCACTGACAATGAAACTTTGGAAAAACACAGTCGCGACCAATCTAAGAACCTCACTCTGCGCCCCGATATGGTTGTAAAACCACACGATACTGAGGGGCTCTCTCGACTCTTTAAAATTTGTAACACACATGGTATTCCAGTCACTATACAGGGTGGTTTATCGGGTTTGACAGGGGCAGCTCTGACTGCTACGGGTGGTATAGCCCTCTCCATGGAACGATTCGATAAGATTTTAGACATTGATAAAGCCAACTTCCAAGTCACTGTCGAAGCAGGTGTCATCACTGAGCATCTATATAATGTGCTGAAAAACAATGATTTATTCTATCCGCCTGACCCTCAAGGCAAGGGATGGTCATTCATTGGTGGTAATATCAACACAAACGCCGGTGGACCCAAATGTGTCAAATATGGTGTAACAAGAGATTATGTATTGAATCTCGAAATTGTGTTGCCATCAGGTGAAGTGATGTGGACAAGCTCAAACACTTTGAAGTTTTCTACTTGCTACAATCTCACCCATCTTATTGTGGGTTCGGAAGGCACATTGGCGGTTGTCACAAAAGCCGTTCTGAAATTACTGCCTTTGCCAACAGTCAATTTGCTTCTATTAGCGTCATTTCCTGAGGCAGAAGATGCTTGTACAGCAGTGGCAGCCATTTTCCAAGCAGGCGTTGTACCTTCAGGTTTGGAATATATGGAGTGGGAAATGGTGAACTACTCGGCGCGCTATCTCGGTGTTGAACCCCTCAGTAGAGAGCATGATGCCTTTCTGTTGATTGAAGTTGATGGCAACAATTTAGATATTTTACACCAAGATTGTGAAAAAATTGCCACTGTTTTGCAAGATTTCAAGGTTGGAGATATTCTTTTCGCCGACAATGAAACACAAAAAAATGAACTTTGGAAACTCCGCCGCAATGCTGGCAATGCCATGATAAACTTGTCGAAGGAACGTTTGGGCGAAGATACTGTTGTCCCGCGTGCAGCTTTACCTGCTCAGCTCAAGGGTGTACGCGAGATTGCTCAAAAATACGGTGTCAAAATCGCCAGTTTGGGTCATTTGGGTGATGGTAATATGCACATTAATATTTTAGCAGATGAAGAACCAACCGAAGAATGGTACACAAGAGCTAAACAAGCTAAACGTGCCATTTTTGAACTCACAAAATCGCTCAATGGTATGCTTTCAGCTGAACATGGCGTTGGTATCACGCAAACACCTTTTTTAGATGTATTTTTCAATAATACACATCGAGAAATACTGAGGGGTATTAAAAAAGTATTTGACCCAAAAGGTATTTTAAATCCACATAAATTCGTGTAAAAAACAAGCCCTTCCAAGTGAAAAGCCTTGGGAGGGCTGCTACTCAAACATTCCTTTATTTATTATGCTCCATCTTAATCTTTTTGATTGTATATTTCTTGTGAGGTCGGTCATCAAAAGTATGCAACTTCCGCATAAAAGTAAAACTATTATTTTAAACAATTCCACTTTTGTAATGTTCATTTTTAATTATTTTTTTTTGCGTAATTTTTAGCAACTAAAAATTTCTATACGACACAGGTAGTTTTACTTTTAAAAATACAATTTTTTTTAGCATTTGTAAAACTATACTATCTTTGAGCCATAACTTAATGACTGAATAATAGGACAAAATGGACTTAAAACTTAGTATTCGATTAAACGAGAATCTCTTCCTTCGAGACCCTGAAACCAGTGATTTGGGTCGCCGTATCCTAAAAAATGGTATCAGTTTGATACACAAACTCGGCTTTGAGGCTTTTACTTTCAAAAAATTAGGAGAGGAAATTCATACGACCGAGGCAAGCATCTATCGTTATTTTGAGAACAAACACCGATTGCTGCTCTATATCATTACTTGGTATTGGAGTTATTTGGAATATCAAGTTGTGTTTAGTATCAATAATTTGACAGATTCTGAGGCTAAAATCAAACGAGTCATTGACCTTTTAACCCGTGAGTTAGATGATTCATTGGGTACATTGGATTTTGATAAAAGAGCTCTTTATAATATCGTCATCAGTGAAAGTAGCAAAGCCTATTTGTCAAAAGATGTAGATGAACACAATAGTATTCAATTGTTCAAACCTTACAAAGACTTATGTGACCGTATTGCACTATTGTTCAATGATTTCAACCCTACCTACGACTATCCACATTCATTAGCAAGCACCGTTGTTGAAGCCGCTCATTTTCAATATTTTTTTGCACAACATCTGCCGCGTTTAACAGAAGTCAAAAAAGATGAAAACGACTTTACAGTCAAAAACTTCTTAGAACACTTAGTTTTTGCAACTTTATCAAAATAAAAACATGAATGACTCTTAATTGCAGAGTCATTCATGTTTATTTAACGGTTTACTGAGGGGTCAATAGTGATAAAAATTACACTCATCTTCATCACATATTAATCTCCTCAAAATCGGATGCATCAGCACATCGGTGTAATCCATTTTTTTCCTTCCAACCCAAATTGTCCTATCAACCAATCGAATACCGTGACTGTAATCAACATACCAATTCACATGCCCTGTATATAAAGGTTGAATGGGTTGTCCGTCCAATTTGTGCCAACCATAAATAACTACGCGATTGGGGCGAGCATCATGCATTATTTTACTCGAAATGACTACATCTTTTTTAATGCCTGCAATCAAGCCTTTTTTCAACTGCCGTTGCCCTTCGATGATGAGGTGATGATAATAAAATGTGGGTGCACTGTCTCGAAAAGCAAAAAGCGGCTGTGGCTCTAACTTAACCTTGGCTTGAGCATAAATATCATTAACTATTTTTCGAGTTGGCAAAAAACAATGGAAACTATCAGCGATACGCTGTGCCAGCATAGGTGAGAGTGGCAATCGAGCAAAATCTTCATTCGTACCGATTGACAGATAGTCAGGCGTGACAAAATAATGCGCACGAATAGTTTTTTGATTCAATGAATCAAAGATTGAGACATTGATACGTTTCATTTTTTTCAAGAACTGAGGTATATTTCCTGATAAAATCAATGAATCCGCCAAGTTTTCTCGCTCTCCGAGCTTATATTTTGCAACTTGTTTGTAAAAGCTTGAGCCAGTAATCGTTTTTTCCAAAGTTGTCTTTTTTGTCAACAGTTTAGGTGTTTGACAAAAAGTAAAACAGCAAAAAATAAGTAGTAAAAATGTTGTTTTCATATCAAAAACTACCCCCTCAGTATAATTACCATTTTCGACGCTCCAAAGCTGTTTTACACAACAAAAGAAAAAAGCCAATAACTGATACATAGTACACAACATCGCCCAAAACCACAACGCCTCTCGAAATAGACGAATAGTGATAGGCCACTCCAAACATTTGCACAATATCGTCGCCTTTACCAACAAAAAATGGCAAACGAGAAACAAAATCAAAACCCCAATGCACAAAAAAGCACAAAAAAGCCGCTACTAAAAAAGAAACAATTTGATTATTAGTCAAACTCGATGCGAATAAACCAATCGCCACGAAAACACTGCCCAACAACAACAAACCGATATAACTGCCCATCGTTGCTCCATTGTCCAAATTGCCTTTGGGCGAACCCAATTGGTGCATCGTTACCCAATAAATCAATGTTGGCAATAAGGCTGCGACAACCAAAGCCACACCTGCGAGGTATTTTCCACCGATTATTTCCCAATCGCGCAAAGGTTTTGTCGTCAAAAACTCAATTGTACCCGTTTGATTTTCCTCTGCAAACAAACGCATTGTGACAGCTGGAATCAAAAAAGTAAAAATCATAGGTGCTAAATCGAACAGTTGGTCGAGTGAAGCTACATTTTGATTCAAAAGACTTGTATCAGGGAAAACCCACAACAACAAGCCCGTCAACAGCAAAAAAATGGCTATCACGACATAACCTATCAGTGATGAAAAAAAAGTATTGATTTCTTTTTTGAAAATGGAAAGCATATTTGATGAGTCATTGGTCATTAGCTGTTGAGTCATTGGTCGTTGAGTCATTTATTAAAACGACTCAACAACCAATGACTCAATAACTAATGGCTATTTTAAATAAACTGGATTTCTATCGTTGTAAATCAAAACACATTTAAACAATTTCTCTTTCAACTCATTGGCTTTCAAATCATTAACCGTTGCCACGAGTTCTTTATCATCCTCAATAAGGTGTTTGAAAGTGGACAAACTGAGGTCAAAAACTTCACCTGTTTCAAAAGTCATCAGTTTTTCACGCATGATTATTTCTTCTTTTGGCACTTTTTTAGTGACATAAGGCTCACCAGTTTGAGGAATATATGCCGTAATTGGCACTTTTGTTTGCTTGATGGCTTCGTAGTTGAAATAGCACAAACGCCCCCTCAGTACCAAGCCTGCAAAACAATAAGCCTTTTTGTTCAACTCGCTTTTTGACACTTTGATATACGGAATCCCATCCACCACAATACCCCAAACAGAGTCCATCACGACGTTTTGATGCGTTTTTTTATGCCTTGCAAACTCCACCTGCATCAGCATAGTCTTCGGGTTCACTGCCAAATTGGTCTCTAAACTGTCCAAAGCCATACTGGGTTTGTTCTTTTGCCAATCTGTAAATGTAGTATAAACGCCATCTTTGAACTTGAAGTTTTTTGTAACTATCGTTGGTTTTTGTGCGATACCCCTCAGTAAAGCCATACAAACCAATAGACCAATCAGTTGGATTTTCATTTCGTATTTTTTTTAATTATTTGTCAACTGTTGGAACACATCTTCAACACTAAATACTTCCTTTCGCATTTCCAAAATTGTCAATTTATGTTCAACTGCAAAATTAAAAACATCTGCTCGAATATCATTTTTCAATGAAGATGTCAAAATGAACGCATTTTTACTGAGGGGGGTCACTTTTGATAAGTTTTTAATTTTTGACAACAAAACTTTATCAACTGCTTGCAAAAACTCTACTGTCACGACGTTTTCACCTGTAATTCGGTTTTGTAAGGTATCAATTGAGTCATTTGCTACTATTTTCCCTTTGTTGATAATCATCACCCTATCGCACAAAGCTTGCACTTCTTGCATGATATGAGTTGAGAAAATGACCGTTTTTTCCTTGCCCAAATCTTTAATCAGCTTACGAATTTCGACCAACTGATTGGGGTCAAGCCCAGAAGTCGGTTCATCGAGAATCAATACTGAGGGGTCGTGCATCATCGCCTGAGCCAGCCCCACACGTTGCCGATAACCTTTGGAGAGCGCATTTATGGGTTTATTTTGCTCTACGCCCAGCCCTACTCGCTCAATCATGTCTGCCACGCGTTGTTTTTTATTTGGTAATTTGTGCAAACCTGCTACAAACTCCAAATACTCACGTACATACATATCTTTGTACAATGGATTATGTTCGGGCAAATAACCAATCTTTTGACGCACTTCGAGCGGTTGTGTCGTCACATCGAAGCCACAAACTTCCGCTTTTCCATCCGTTTGAGGCACAAAACAGGTCAGAATCTTCATTGTCGTGGTTTTTCCAGCACCATTGGGTCCTAAAAAACCAAGAATTTCACCTGCTTTTGCTTCAAAGCTGACATCGTCAAGTGCGCGCTGCGTACCGTAGATTTTCGTAAGATTTTGAACTTTTACAGACATCTAATAATTCAATAATAAGTATTGGGTAATAAGTCACGTAATATTTTATGAATCGGCAAATTTATGAAAAAAGCATAGCCTATTTCCAAAAGCGATTTAATGTTTCGTTAAACTCTCTGGTTTGTGATGATTTAGTGATATACTGAGGGGTATATTGCGCCTAAAAATCGCATTGTCAAACGTTTCTTTTATCAAAAAATTTCAAAAACGATGAAACAGTTTTGTCTTTTATTCCTTTTCGGCTTAATGAATTTAAGTCTTCAAGCCCAGCCTTCCCACGAAGCATTTGATATTTTGTTGAAAAAACACGTCAGTTCTGATGGTAAGGTCAATTATAAAAACTTTAAAACCGATAAAACAGCATTAGAGAATTACATCAAAACACTCATAGCGAATGTACCGCAAGAGAATTGGTCAAAAAATGACAAAATGACTTATTGGATAAACGCTTATAATGCGTTGACAATCAATTTGATAATACAAAACTACCCCCTCAGTAAAATCACCGATTTGGACGGCGGCAAAACGTGGGATGTAAAACGTTATACCTTTGGTAACAAAAAACTATCGCTCAACGACATCGAAAATACGATACTACGCCCTATGAGCGATGCGCGCATTCATTTTGCCATCAATTGCGCTGCTAAGAGTTGCCCGCCCTTACACAATCAAGCTTTCACTATCAACAATCTAAATAATCTGCTGGATTCAAGAACAAAATCTTTTATCAACTCAGAAGCTAACACACTGAAAACTAACGAAATAAAAGTTTCAAAAATATTCGATTGGTATGGCAAAGACTTTGGTGATTTAATCACTTATTTCAATAAATACTCAAAAGTAAAAATCGGTAAAACAGCTAAAATAAGTTTTCAAGAATATGATTGGCGTTTGAATGAGTAGCAGGAAATGCCATCAATTGAGTTTGGTTGATAGTCTAACAATTAATATGCAATTTTTATTTGTTTAATAAAAATGTTAAAAATTGATTGAAAAAGTGAGGTGTAATCAAAGCTATCATTACCTTGCAACATTCTGTTAATCAATATTTTAAAAGGCATATTATTTGAAAATGAAAAAATCTGAAAGTAAACCCGACCTTCTATGGAAAGACTTATTCACGGAATTTAACGCCGAGTTCATTCATTTCTTTTTAGGTAAAAAGTTACACAGTTCCATTGACTTTTCTGTAAAACCAGAGTTTTTAGAACAAGAACTCAATGAAACATTTGCAGCCAATGAGCCTCAAAAGAAGATAACAGATAAAATCGTGCGTTACAAACTCAAAAATGGACAATACCGTTTTTTGATCGTCCATATAGAGTTTCAAGGAAAGTCTGAAAAGAATTTTTCAGAACGAATGTTTCGATATTTTGTTTACATCTACCTCAAATATGGAACAATTGAGATAACAGCTTTAGCATTATACACTGGTTTTTCGCGACCGAAAGACTACAACGCTTTCAAAGTGTCTATGTTCGGAACTCAATTGCATTATGAATTTAATACTTACACTGTTAGAGAGCAAGATGAACAGGTATTAATGAAATCCGATAATCCCTTTGCAATAGCTGTTTTAGCAAGCCTTTATCTCATTAAAGCGGGAAAAGATGTACTTTTAAGGTTATCGTATAAGAAGAAACTCATAGAAATTGCACGCAAGAAAGATTTTGACTTTGCAAAATTGTTTAGATTGATTAACTTTGTTGGGTACTTGGTCACACTACCCAGAGATTTGGAATTAGAATATACGACTTCAACTTTTAAACCAATAATTCAAGAAAAAATGAAATTCAGTAGAGCATATATAGAAACTTATGCTAACGTACTTGGCATCAGTGAAATACTTGAAGAAATCAAACAGGATTATGCCAAAGAAGCATTAGAGAAAGGCATGGAAAAAGGTATGGAAAAAGGTATAGAAAGGGGAAGAGAAGAACTCATAATGAATATTTACAATAAAATGGGTTTCAACGCCCTACAAATATCAAATATGACAGATTTATCAGTTTCCTATATTCAATCAATTATTGATAAACATACTAAATAAGCTCAGGTTAAATTGAAATTAAAACCTAATTAACTATCTGATTATCAATGAATAATACAAAAGCCTTGCACTCTTAATTTTGCAAGGCTTTTGTAATTTCAAAGCCATTAGAAATGCAACAACCAAATCAAATTCCCAGTCAAACTATTCGGCAAATTTTTCTGATTGTTCTCATTGTCTCATTGGGTGGCATCATCTATTGGCAACTGAAGACTTTTGTTCCTGCTTTTTTAGGTGCTTATACATTCTACATTTTATTACGAAAATGGATGTTTAAACTAACAACCAAATTAAAAGGGCGCACTACTTTGGCTGCTTTTTTACTCATGTTAGGCTCTTTTTTAGTCATTTTAGTACCATTAAACGGATTGATTGGCATCTTAACATCTCGTATTATTCCAACCATAAAACGCTCAAGTGACATTTGGCATTCATTAGAAACAGTTATTCAAAACCTCGAAGAAAAATACAATATCCACATTCTGACCCAAGAGAATCTACGCAATCTGGGCGAATGGGGTGTCAGCGAAATGCAGAAAGTGGTGGGGGCGACTTTTCATAGTTTACTTATTGTCTTTGTTATGTATTTCATTCTGTTTTTTATGCTCACTGAAGGACGTAAAATGGAGAAATCTTTTTACCAATGGCTGCCTTTCCGCGAGCAAAGTATCACTTATTTGAAAAAACATCTCAATAGCTTAGTTTTTTCCAATGCCATAGGCATTCCTTTGGTTGCTTTGCTGCAAGGTATCGTGGCACTCATTGGTTATTGGCTAACAGGTGTGCAAGAGCCATTCATTTGGTTCATTGCGACATGTGTAGCGGCGGTTATTCCTGTTTTAGGTGCAGCTTTGGTCTATGTGCCGCTTTCTATTTTGCTTTTTGCCAATGGCATGACCACACAGGCGATAATTCTATTTCTTTATGGCTTTATCATTGTCGGCTCTGTGGACAATTTATTCCGATTTTGGCTACAAAATAAAATAGGTGATACACACCCACTCATTACTATTTTTGGTGTCATTGTTGGACTCAATCTTTTTGGATTCATTGGCTTGGTTTTCGGACCTATTTTATTGTCATTGTTTCTAATTCTGTTAGAAATTTATAAACAAGAAACTCAAAAATCCCCCCCTCAGTAAAAATGAAAAAATTAAATATTCCTTACATCAATATTGCAGCTCACCTATCTCCATTTGAGGCGATATCGCCTATTTATGCCATTGACATCGCTCCGTGGTCGTCTGAAAAAGAGAACCCTACTGTTCATTTTGGCATTGGACATGATGGACAAAATATTTTTCTGATATATTCGGTACAGGAAAGTGCTGTTGTGGCAAAAACTACGACTAATAATGGTCCAGTTTGGCAAGATAGCTGTGTTGAGTTTTTTATTATGCCCGAAAATGATGGTATTTTCTACAATTTTGAATTCAATTGTATTGGTGCAAAATTACTTTATGCAGGAAAAAATCGTCAGGAACGCACACCAGCGTCCGATGCAATTATCAATCAAGTAATCCTCAATTCGACACTTGGCAAAGAGCCATTTGATGAAAAAACAGGGTATTTTGATTGGACTTTGACAGCTATTATCCCTATTTCGTGTTTTTTCCAACATAAAATTGAAACTTTGAAGGGAAAAAATAGCAAAGCCAATTTCTATAAATGTGGCGATGGTTTAAGCAAACCACACTATCTGGCATGGAGCAATATCAAAACGCCTACGCCCGATTTTCATACCCCTCAGTATTTTGGGGAAATTAGATTTGAATAGTGCTTTTTTATTGACAATACCCTATTTTTGCCCCGCAAAATAAAAAGCGCAAAGGGAACTGTGCGCCCAATTAAAGCTATGATATTCCAAATCCAACCTCACGAGCGAGAAATATTCCGCACCATCAGCGAAACAGCTTCTGAATTAGGCTTCCCTGCTTACGTTGTCGGTGGTTATGTCCGCGACAGACTTTTGGCACGTCCTTCAAAGGATATGGACATCGTGTGTATCGGTTCGGGCATCCAATTGGCTGAAGCAGTAGCTGCCAAACTGCGTCCAGCTCCTCGGGTTGTGACTTATGCACGATTTGGAACGGCGATGTTTCGTTGCAAAGACATCGAAATCGAGTTCGTTGGCGCGCGCAAAGAGTCTTATCGCAGCGATTCACGCAAACCTACTGTCGAAGAAGGTTCATTAGAAGATGATCAAAATCGCCGCGATTTTACCATAAATGCCCTTGCTGTTAGTCTGAATGAGGACAATTTTGGCGAAATCATTGACCCTTTCGGAGGCATTCGTCATTTGGAGGAAAAAGTGATACAAACGCCCCTCGAAGCCAGCAAAACATTTTCTGACGATCCCTTGCGTATGATGCGCGCTATTCGTTTTTCGACACAATTGGGGTTTCGCATTGAAAATGAGACATTTAAAGCCCTTTCTGGGTATAAAGAACGCCTTAAAATCATTTCAAAAGAACGTATCATTTCCGAAATCGAAAAAATAATGGTGACACCGACCCCCTCAGTAGGTTGGGCATTATTGATGCAAACGGGGCTTTTGAACATCATTTTTCCAGAATTAGTCGCACTAAAAGGTGCAGAAACCAAAGAAGGTATCGGGCATAAAGACAATTTTTGGCATACACTCCAAGTCTTAGACAATACCGCCAAACGGACAAATAACCTCTATTTGCGTTGGGCTGCTGTCATGCACGACATAGGCAAGCCCGCCACCAAACGATTCGACAAAGAAGAAGGTTGGACTTTTCATGGACATCAAGAAGTGGGCGCAGCGATGATTCCTCGTTTGTTCCGCAATTTGGGTTTGCCACTCGACGACCGTATGAAATATGTCCAAAAAATCGTGCGCTTGCACCATCGTCCTGTGTCTTTGACCAAAGAGAATATCACCGATTCGGCCGTCCGTCGTTTGCTTTTCGATGCAGGCGAAGATTTAGAAGACCTTTTTATTTTATGTGAATCCGATATAACGTCTAAACAACCAGCCCGAGTTGCACGTTATTTGGAAGGCTATGAATTGGTCAAAAAACGGTGTGTTGAGGTTGAAGAAAAGGATAATATCCGCAATTGGCAGCCGCCCATTACAGGTGAAATCATTATGGAAACTTTCAATATTCCTCCATCAAGAGAAGTCGGTATCATCAAAACAGCCATTCGTGAAGCCATTTTAGATGGTGTGATTACGAACGAATACGACAAAGCATTTCAAATGATGTTGGAAGAAGGTAAAAAACTGGGTTTGAAGAAAGTATAAATTATGAAAAAAATAGGTATTCTGGGTGGTGGACAATTAGGCAAAATGCTCTGTTTAGCTGCCGCCGATTGGGATTTAGAAATTTATGTGTTAGATACTGAGGGGTCTCCTGCACAATCGTATTGTAAACATTTTATCGCTGGAGATTTCAATAATTATGAAGATGTAGTCTCATTTGGTTTTTTAGTAGATATTTTAACCATTGAGATTGAACATGTTAATGTGAAAGCCTTAAAATATTTAGAAAAACAAGGCATCGCCGTTCACCCCAATCCCAATGCTTTAGAAACCATCAAAGACAAAGGTTTGCAAAAGTTATTCTATCAAAAGCACAAATTACCGACCTCTAAATTTCAATTATTAGAGACAATTACTGAGGGGGCTGTTTCGTTGCCTTGCGTTTGGAAATCAAGAAGTGGCGGCTACGATGGCAAAGGTGTTTCGGTCTTGAAAACCGCGGATGATCTCAAGAAATTGCCGCAAGAACCCTGTTTGATTGAAGAATTAGTCGCAATTGAGAAAGAAATTGCAGTCATAGTTGCCCGAAATGAAGCAGGTCAAGTCATCGCCTACCCCTCAGTAGAAATGGTGTTTGACCCTAAAGCCAATCTTTTAGACTACCAATTGTGTCCCTCCAACATCTCTAAAACTGTCGAGCGCAAAGCCCAAAATTTAGCCAAACAATTGATAAAAAAATTCAAACTTTGTGGTCTGTTAGCAGTAGAAATGTTCTTGACAAAGAATGGCGAATTGTTGATAAATGAAGTCGCACCACGTCCACACAACTCAGGACATCACACCATCGAAGCCATCGAAACATCTCAGTTTGAACAGCATCTCCGTGCTATTTTAAACTTGCCTTTGGGTTCAACTTTGATGAGAAAACCCTCTGTTTTGCTCAATTTAGTCGGTGCTGAAGGCTATACAGGTGAGGCGGTTGTTGACGGATTTGAGAAAGCCTTGAATACTGAGGGGGTGCATGTACATCTGTATGGCAAACGTATAACTAAACCATTCCGAAAAATGGGTCATGTGACAATTTTGGACAGAAACGTCGAAAAAGCTGTCGAAAAAGCTTTAAATCTAAAAGACACATTGAGAATTATCAGCCACTGAAAGGGCTTTAATATCAATACAAAACCCTATTTTTTATTCAAGTTTTATAAAAACGAGCATCATGCAAAACAAAAATATGGAATATATGTACATGGCAATTGCTGCCCTCATCATTATTATGAAACTCACACAAGCAGAACGTGATTGGTGGGATTATTTTATGATTTTAGTGGGTTCAGGCCTTATCAGTTTGTCTATTTACCGTTTATTTATTGCAAAAAAATGAAAACAACTCAAGTTAGCGTCATCATGGGTTCAGATTCAGACTTACCCATTATGAAACAAGCTGCCGATTTACTCAAAAGCTTCGATATTCCGTTCGAAATTACTTTCATTTCAGCTCATCGCACGCCTGACCGTCTGTTCAGTTTTGCCCAAGAAGCCCATACACGTGGCATAAAAGTCATCATCGCAGGAGCTGGCGGCGCAGCGCATTTGCCGGGTATGGTAGCCTCTCTAACGCCACTTCCTGTCATCGGCGTACCGATAAAATCGTCCAATTCGATTGATGGCTGGGATTCTGTTTTATCCATTTTACAGATGCCTAATGGTGTGCCTGTTGCGACCGTTGCGCTCAATGCTGCAAAAAATGCTGCCATATTAGCAGCACAGATTTTGGGCAGTCACGATGCTGCGATACTCGATAAAATGGTGGCCTACAAACAAAGTTTGGCGAATGAAGTCAAAGATAAATATGAGCATTTGGCAAAGATTGGTTACGAAAACTATGGAAGTAAAAAATAATATCTAATTGACTATCAACAGATTACTCGATAAATTTTGGTGCATCTGTAAAAATTGTCTAATAAACCAATAATATAAATTTAAAATGAATTATCAGAATATTGCCGTAGAAAATGACAACGGCATCGTCACATTGACCATCAGCCGTGAGAAAGCTATGAACGCTTTGAATCAACAAACGATGGCTGAGTTGAAAAGTTTTTTCGACCGCGATTTTGAACAAATTGCGGATTTAAAAGGTGTTATTATCACTGGTTCGGGACCTAAAGCCTTTGTTGCGGGGGCAGATATTTCCGAATTTTTGGGCTTATCGGGCAACGGCGAACAATTGGCACAACGGGGTCAAGATATTTTTCAAAGTATCGAACGTTTCCACAGACCAGTCATTGCAGCAGTGAATGGTTTTGCTTTGGGCGGCGGTTGCGAGTTAGCTATGGCTTGCCACATCCGTATTGCTTCACCTAATGCCAAATTTGGACAACCTGAAGTCAATTTGGGCATCATTCCAGGCTATGGTGGCACACAACGCTTGGTACAACTCGTCGGCAAAGGACGCGCTTTAGAGTTGATGATGACTGCGGATATGATTGACGCTACTGAGGGGTATCGTATTGGCTTAGTGAATCATGTTGTTGAAGAAGGCGAAACTGTGGGAAAAGCTAAAGAAATCATCACAAAAATTGCAACTAAAGCACCATTTGCCATTGCAAAAGTTATTGAATCGGTCAATGCCTTTTTCGACCCAGGTGGCGACGCTGGTTTTTTCACAGAAGTTGTTGAATTTGGTAAATGCTCTAAAACAGCAGACTTTAAGGAAGGTGCGGCTGCTTTTGTTGAGAAAAGAAAGGCTAATTTTTTAGGTAAGTAAATCAAAATCAAATAATTAAAGGTCGTCAATTCTCAAATTTGACGACCTTTCTTTTTTGAAAAAAAACATAAAATTCCTATAAAACAACAAATTTGTTTTAATTTTACAAAACATTTTGATTTAAATAATCAGAAATAAGTTTTCGCGTGTTTGATACTCACTGTTTTGCGCTACGCGCAAAAGACGTACTTTGAAAGTTTTTCTATTGGAGCAAGCGATTTTTTGATTAAAATTTTGGCTTTGCCAAAATTTTAATCAAAAAATCGCTCGCTCCTCAAAGTCCTTTTCGCCGCCAAAGGCGGCGTTTGAGATGCACGAAAACTTATTTTTGACTACTTAAAAATACTTTTGCACATGAAATGCTATTATTATCAAGGAAAACTCATCGTCGAATTGTCCGACGGTTTAGCCATCATTTGTGAGCTTGAAACTGTTGTTGTATCAAAAAAAAGGTATAAACGTCTTTCAGCTACTATGATATACTTGCCTACTTTTCTCAAAGAAAATAAAAAAATCGCTCTGGTTTTAGTACCATTCAACAAACAACAAGCGTTGCAATACTTCATGCGACTCCGCGCACACGATGCTATCTATCGAACGAATTGTGAAATTTTGTGGAAGCAACAAAAATATCCCACCAGCGAGGACGAAATGATAAAACTCGCTTGGATTTCGATGGTCGAATACCATTTGGATGCACCTAAAAGTACGAAACCCAGCTATTTTCACTGGCGCAAAAAAACATTTGCCTTTACATTGTCCTAATTGGTGAAATAAGGTCTCAATTTATCTATCAAATACTGAGGGGGGGGTACAGTACGACCTGATTTCATATCTACAAAGCACAACTTCACCGAACCACCATTGACAAGCTTCTTTTTTTCGTTGAAAATCTCGCAATGAAATGTGATTGTGGACTCTGGTAACTGGCGCAAAGTCGTGCGAATGGTTAACAATTCGTCGTACAAAGCGGGTCTAACAAAGCGCATTTGCAAGCTCATCACAGGCATCATAATGCCGTATTCAGCCTCCATTTCTTTGTACGACAAGCCCAGTGAACGAATCAATTCGACGCGACCTACTTCAAAATATTGTGCATAGTTGCCATAATAAAGGTAGCCCATTTGGTCGGTTTCGCCATAGCGGACGCGTACATGTGTATCGTGTGAAAACATTTTTAAACAATCATTAAATGAAAATAAGGGCAAATGTAAAAAAGAAACACCCTGTCGCATACTACGACAGGGTGTTTGATTTTGATTATTCTTTAAAAATTGAGTCTCTTCTAATTTACTTAGTCGGTGGTACGTTTGTCAGTTTTGCGCTCTTTGTATTTTACGAGCTGCCTTTTCAGTGTCACAATTGCCTTGTCAAGAGCGGCTTCAAAGGTTTTACTCGTTTCTTTGATAAAAATTACCCCGTTGGGTAAACTCAGTTTGATTTCTGTGATTTTATCTTTAATCTGACCAGAGTTTTCGAGTTTAAGAATCACTTTTGCTTCAATGATTCGGTCGAAAAAATGCTCCAGTTTTTGGATTTTTGATTCAATCGCAGCCAATAATCGTACATCGGCAGAAAAATGAATAGCTTCAGTCTGAACTCTCATGTCGCGCCTCGGTTTAAGTGGTTAAAGAAAATTATTTAATTGTGTAAGAACCAGTTTGATAACCCAATCGGGTAATTTCGTTGCAATTTAGCAACTTTATTTAAACGAACAAATAAAATTTGAAATATTTCACTTCATCAAAACAAACATACTTTATCATACAAAAAAAACAAAATAATATTTTTTGAAATATCCGTTTAGCCAACAATCCTAACCAAATGATTTTCAATATTTTGAAAAAATGTTTCGTTTTGAGTGCCTTTTTTATGTATCAATGAGTCAAAAAGAAATTTTTTTCAATCATCACGTGTCTTTACCACTTTTGGGATGCGCTTGTTCATAAACTTTTTTCAATTTTTCAACCGAATTATGCGTATAAATCTGTGTCGCAGATAAATTTGCATGACCCAAAAGTTCTTTAATAGCATTCAAATCTGCTCCATTTTCAGACAGATGCGTAGCGAAAGAATGCCTAAGCACATGTGGGCTGCGTTTCTCTTGTGAAGTCACAAACCCTAATTGCTTCTTGACTACTTGATAAACGCCTGCGTCGGATAATAATTCTCCTTTTTTTGTCAAAAATAAGTCATGTTTATTCGCCAACGGAAAAGTCTGCGTGCGCATTTCGAGATACCCCCTCAGTATTTCGCCCAAATTTTTCCCGAAAGGTATCAATCGTTCTTTATTTCCTTTGCCCAAAACTTTGATACGGTATGAGCCAAAATCAATATCAGATATTTTCATATTCGCTAATTCAGACCGCCTCATACCCGTGCTGTACAACAGTTCCAAAATGGCTCGGTCGCGTACGCCGATAAAGTCGCTCCCCCACTCCATTTGGTCGAATAGCAATTCTAAATTACGCTCTGGAACAGTTGTCGGTAAACGTTTGGAAATTTTAGGTGCAACAACTTTCGCCATAGGGTTGACGGTGATAAATTGTCGCTTTTGCAGAAAGTTGAAATAAGTTTTCAGACAAGAAAGCTTGCGGTTGACACTGCGGGCTGTCACGTCGTTTTGCATCATGTCCACGACCCATGCCCTAATATGAGTATGCCTCACTTCTGCTACAGAAGTGAGGCTATACTTATTGATAAAGGTTACAAATTGGTTCATATCAATTTGATAACCTGTTATTGTATTTTTGGAAAGACGCTTTTCAGAAGTTATATACTGAAAAAAAAGTTCGGTATGTAAACTCACGTTGCGATTATTTTGATTGATAAAGTAATTATGCAAATATAAACAGAATATTTGAAAAAACTACAAAATCAACACAAAATAATTAATCGTTGTGATTACCGTATTTTTCTTCTTTATAGATGGCTTTTAAAACTTCAGTACGGCGTTCTACGCTTGGCTTAGTAAAGTTTTTACGACGGCGTAACTCTTTCAATGTGCCTGAACGTTCAAATTTGCGTTTGTACTTTTTTAACGCTTTGTCGATGCTTTCGCTTTCTCTTACATCAATAATGAGCATGGTGAAATACCTCTTCTTTTATTTTTTTGATTTACGAATTTTTTTAACGGCGCAAATGTAAAAGATATTCTGGAATTTTTCAAAGTTTTTAAAAATAAAAACAATAAAATTGATTTGTCCTTTATATCTCGCCCCCCCCTCAGTATAATTATCTGCGACGACGATTTTGAACCCAAACGCGTTCTACAACGGGTGCTTGCTTGACTGCATAAGGGTGTTCTTCGTTGACTGGAATTGGTTTGACTATCAGCCTGTTGATGTCGCGGAGGTAATCCTTTTCTTCGATGTCGCAGAAAGAGAGAGCCACGCCGCTGGCTCCTGCCCTACCTGTTCGCCCGATGCGATGCACATAAGTTTCGGGTATATTAGGCAGTTCAAAATTAATAACCAATGTCAAATCGTCCACATCAATGCCTCTGGCTGCAATATCCGTTGCGACTAAAACCCGCGTTTGTTTAGCCTTGAAATTGTTCAAAGCCCTTTGGCGAGCATTTTGTGATTTATTGCCATGTATGGCTTCGGCAGTAATGCGTGACTGATTGAGAAACTTAGCTACTCGGTCAGCACCATGTTTGGTGCGTGTGAATACCAAAGCAGTTTCCGCTTCTGAATTGCGGAGTAAATGCCTCAAAAGTGCCTGTTTATCTACTTTCTCAACGAAAAAAACAGATTGTTCGATTTTTTCGACGGTGGTTGAAGGGGGTGTCACTTCAACTTTTTCAGGATTTTGTAAAATGGTATTTGCCAATTTCATAATTTCAGGTGGCATAGTCGCTGAAAAAAACAATGTCTGACGTTGCGTTGGCAACTTGGCAACAATGCGACGAACATCCATAATGAACCCCATATCAAGCATTCTGTCTGCTTCATCGAGTATCAATAGGGAAATATCCTGAAAACTAATCAACCGTTGGTTGAACAAATCCATCAACCGCCCAGGCGTTGCAATCACAATGTCAGTGCCTCGACGCAACTGCTCCACTTGCCCACTTTGACTGACACCGCCAAAAATGACTACATGACGCAATCCTGTGTGCTTGCCATAAGCTGTAAAACTTTCGTGAATCTGTATCGCCAATTCGCGCGTCGGAGTTAACACTAAGGCTTTAACTTTACGTGGCGCACGTGGGTCTGGATTTTTTTCAGCCGCTAAAAGTTGCAAAGTTGGAATGGCAAAAGCAGCTGTTTTACCCGTACCTGTCTGAGCGCAGCCGAGTAAATCTTTTTTATTCAATATAATTGGAATAGCTTGTTCTTGAATTGGCGTGGGTTTTTCGTACCCCTCAGTACGCAGAGCCTTCAAGATAGGCTCGATGATGTTTAATTTTGAAAAAGACATTCAAAGATGTTAATAGTAAAGCCCCTCAAAACAATAGGGTCGCTTGTAGCAGCTTTTCTAATGATTTAAATTCTAAGGCATGGATTATGGGTTCTATCTAACTCTGTAACCCGAACTCTTTATACCTTTACGAAAAAATAGGAATCAAAGATGCAAAGATACGACATTTTAATCATCGGTGGTGGACCAATTGGTCTGGCGTGCGGTTTAGCGGCAAAAAAAGCTGGATTATCTTATATTATTGTCGAAAAAGGAACGCTTGTTAATTCACTTTACAATTATCCCGCCAATATGACTTTCTTTTCGACCTCCGACCGTCTCGAAATCGGTGGTGTGCCTTTTGTTTCATCCAATGTGAAACCGACACGTAGCGAATCATTAGAATATTACAGACGTGTAGCGGACTCTCATCATTTGAACATTCATCTTTTTGAAGAAGTACTGGATGTACAACCCGAGACAACTAAGGATACACTTTATACGGTAAAAACATCCAAAACAAGTTATTCGGCTCAACATATCATATTAGCGACTGGATTCTACGACTTACCCAACAAACTCCATATCGAAGGTGAAGAATTACCAAAAGTGACACATTATTATAAAGAGCCGCATTTTTATTACAACCAAAAAGTCGTCGTCGTGGGCGCGAACAATTCGGCTGTGGATGCAGCTTTGGAAACTTATCGCAAAGGGGCAGAAGTGACGATGGTCATTAGAGAAACTGAGATTGGGCATCGCGTCAAATATTGGGTGCGACCCGATATTGTGAACCGCATTACTGAGGGGTCCATCAAAGCTTATTTTTCGTCACATTTGGTGGCGATTCGACCTGATTCGGTGGACATCCAGACACCCGAAGGTTTGGTTTCGATAAACAATGACTTTGTTATCGCGGCTACGGGTTATCAACCTAATTTTGATTTTTTACGACGCATTGGCATTTATTTGTCTGACGACGAAAAACTGTATCCTGACTACGATAAAACGACTCAACTCTCCAATATGCCCCATATCTATTTGGCGGGCGTTGTCTGCGGTGGCATGGATACACACGTTTGGTTTATTGAAAACTCACGCATACATGCTGAGACAATTGTTCAACACATCAGTCAAAAAAGCAGTTGAGAAATTGTGAACTTAGCAATAGTGTTTATTTCATAACAATTCAGAAGCGATAACTGATAACATTTAACGCTCCGTAACTACCCCCTCAGTATTTTCAGTATTTATCAAAAATCAGTTTTTTATGAGCAGCAATACGGATTTCATTCAGATTTCATCAAAAAAAATGAGCAATACTTTAAAGAAAATATTGCTCAAAGAAGAGTTTCCTTTAAAACGGGCTAAAGAATGTGCCGAAATTTTTACTAACAACAGTGTGGATGGCATTTACACACATGGTATCAATCGCTTTCCACGATTCATCCAATACATTCGCGCAGGATACGTCAAACCCGAAGCTGTTCCAACACTCAAACATCGGTCGGGCAGCATCGAGCAATGGCAAGGCAATCTTGGTCCCGGCCCTTCAAATGCCATTTTTGCGACCAATCGTGCTATGAAAATAGCCAACCGATACGGTATGGGCTGTGTTGCCCTGTCGCATACCAATCACTGGATGCGAGGCGGGGCTTACGCTTGGCAAGCAGCTAAGCAAGGCTTTATATTCATTGGTTGGACTAATACAACTGCTAATATGCCTGCATGGGGCGCAACTAACCCCAAATTGGGCAATAATCCTCTGGTTTTTGCACTTCCCAATGATACTGAACCAATTGTTTTGGATATGGCAATGTCTCAATTTTCATTCGGCGCTATGGAATTAGCGGTTTTGAAAAAGCAAAACCTATCAGTGCCTGGAGGCTATGATGTGGATGGTAATTTGACAGATTCTCCTGCACTTATTTTAGAATCGTGGCGGTCGTTACCTGTTGGTTATTGGAAAGGGGCAGGTTTGTCGTTTCTACTTGATTTATTAGCGGCTGTGCTATCCAACGGATTAGCCACTTATGAAATCACTCAACAGCCTGCGGAAATGTCGTCGTCACAAATATTCATAGCTATTGACACGCAAAAACTCCCCAATCATTCCCGTATGCCAGACATGATAAAAGGTATCATCGAAGATTATAAACGCTCCGTGCCTGTTGATCCCGACAAACCTATCGTGTATCCGAGCGAACGCGTGCGAGCGACTCGCTCTCGCAACGAACGCGACGGCATTCCTGTACTAAAAACAATATGGGAAGAAGTGTTGAGCTTTATGTCATAAAACGCAAGTTTGCCATCGTCAAAACTCAATCATCTCATAATCATCAATGGGTTCTGGTTGAAACGTCAGATTACGGCGATTGGATTTTTGCAAAGGGTCGTAGTTGTTCAAGAAAAAAGAAATATTCGTCAATCGCTCAATCTCGGCAATAGGCACTTGGTAGGTCAAAAATTGAGAATACACAAACTCTTGTTTGTCCATATCTTCAATCAAGTCTTTTTGTTGTACCAAGTAGCCTGTTGCCGAAGGCGACCCATTGTCTTTTATCATAACTATGACTTTCCAAAAACTGGCAGGGATACGTATGCCATTGTATATCAAATCATTACGCCTAAAAATAGGTCCTGTATAAACAGAAATTTTCAAACCGTATTTGCGTGCATTTTGTAAAGCATAGTTTTCTAAACCCAACCAGCGTTTGGCATTGCGATTGAAATCTTTGTGTTGCGGACAAGCATTGGTCAAGTGAAAAGTATCGTTATTGGCTTTGATGGCTTCTTCAAGAGTTTCACCCCACAGGGCATCTTCTCGTCTGACCATATGACCAATATCAAAATCATTGCCTTTGTAAAAATCTGCACCCAATTGTTGCGTTTTGGCAATTCTTGGGTCAAAAAACCATTTGTCAACACCAATCTCACGTCGTGTAGGGACTTCCTCTTTTAGGGCTTCATAACTTTCACCATCAATATTCACGGCTGTAAAAAAGGGCATTTTACGCTGAATATTCATCACTACGCTGAAATGATGATATTTCAATTCAACTTGTTTACTGTTATTGAACTCCTCGAATTCGACGACAGAACTGGCCCAAAGTGGCGCAAGTTGTGGAAAAGGCAAAGCTATACTGAGAAAACGACGATTGAATCCGCGTCTTTTGCCATAGTCGGGGTCAATTTCGATACCACCTCTACGCGAGCGTCGTGGACGGGGTTCGGGTTCTTCTTCCGTCTCTTCACTTGGCGTTTCTTCCGAATCCGTTTCGGAAGATTCTTCTGTCGCATCGTCTGTCTTAGTCGGTTTTTCTCTTGGCAAACGAGTCGGAATAGGTATGTCATTAGGTGACTGAGGGGGTTGACCTTGTTGTGTCGCTAACACAGCAGACAAGGCTTGAATCAACCACTCTAAAATATCTTTTATAACTTGTAGAAACTTTTGCATGTTTGGGTTATTGACAAATCAAGTAATCAATAAGTCTCGACTAATGATTTGACTTTCAATGCTTTGTACGCTTCACCTAATGATACGTCTGTTTTCAAAAAGACATTGTACGTTTGATTGGGTATGACATCAAAAAAGTTATCCGAAAACTCCCCCTCAGTATCAAAGGCTAATTGAACGTTTTTGAGCAACGAAGGTGATGTCAAACGAATATTATAACCACCTTGAACGGCAGTGACTTCTTTAACCATCTGCACGTTTTTTTCCAACAATAAGTCTTTGGGCGGTGCGAAATAAGCAGTTTTGTAGATGGTTGGCTTATTTTTAGGTCTGAATGCAATGAGAACAAGACTGGCTTTGGGGTTTTGTTCTTGTAAAACGTTTTTCATCCCATTCAGATAATAGACACCCGAGGCATTAGCTTCAACAGTGATATAACGACCATCCATAAAGAACGTACGACCTGAAAAATCAACAGTTTGGATAAACAATTCGCCTTCAACAGATGCCAATTGGTCATTAGCAATATAAATTTTAAAGGAATCTTTAGTCATTGTAGGCGATATAAGCAAGTTAGCATAGGCATCGCGAGCAAAATAGTGTAAGGCTTTCCAACGACCAAAATTATCCATACTCGACCATGAAGCACATTGCCAAACATCGTTCAATTGCCAATACAAACTGCCCATACATGTCGGACGAGAACGGCGTTGTGCCTCAATCGCCTTGCGGATACCATCCGCTTGGACGAGTTGACTGACGTAGGTGAAGTCTTCAAATGTTTTGGGGGTTCTAAAACTTCTATCCATATACTTTTTCATCAAGGCATTGCCTTTGGGATGTTTTTGGTGCGCTAACATAACATCTGACTCCAATTTTTGGTCTGTGACTTGAGAGAAGCTTTGTATGGTTTTCCATTCAGGAAAGGATTGAAAGCCATATTCGGAAGCAAAACGAGGTATTTTTTCTTCGTAATGCTCAAAAGGTTTTTCGTCGTGCCACACAAACCAGTCGTGACTGTCCCCCTCAGTATAACTCTTATTATTATAACGCCCGAAGCGTGGCGAACTCTCGTAATAAGCCGTTTCAGTTGCATTTTCGCGGACAACTCTTGGCAATATTCTCTGAAAAAGGTCTTGGTAAGCTTTCCATATATATGTCTTTTGGTCAGGATTGAATCGGGGTTGCCAACCCCAATTATTCCAAGCTTCATTGATTTCGTTGTTGCCACACCAAACAGCGATACAACTAAAATTGCGTAATCTCTGAACTTGCTCTATGGCTTCGGCACGTGCATTTTCTAAAAATGAATCATCACCTGGATACATAGCACAGGCATACATGAAATCTTGCCAAATCAACAAACCTTTTTCGTCACACTCTTGATAAAACTCATTGGGTTGATAGATGCCTCCGCCCCAAACGCGTAACATGTTCATATTCGCTCCGATTGCTCCATCAATCACTTTCGACATATCTGCTTTTTTGACCCTTTCTTGAAAAAAATTAAGCGGAATCATATTCGCACCTTTTGCAAAAATGGGAACACCGTTCAATCTGAAATAAAAACTTTCGCCAATGGCATCTTTTTCTTGCACCAATTCGAGGTTGCGTAAGCCATGTTTCATATTCCTTTCATCACGACCTCCCCCCTCAGTATTAGCAGTGATTTTGACATCGTACAGATAAGGTTTTCCCAGATTATGCGTCCACCAGAGTTGTGGGTTGGAAATATTGACATCAACAAAAATGGTGTTTGAACCAATTGAAACTGCTGCTTTTTGTGTGAATGTGGCTGTACCAAATTGAATATTGACCGTTGCATTGGTTTCTTTAGTGGACTCAACATTCACTAAAGCTTGGATGGACGCATTGTTGGTCGTTAAGCTGTTTTTTTTCAGATAAACATCGGTAATTTTAATATCATTCCAGAAAGATAGCTCTGCATTTTGAAGTCCACAAGTGACTAAGCGTGGTCCCCAGTCCCAACCGTAGTGAAACCCAGCTTTGCGTGTAAAAACCCTTGTATTTTCAGGTATGGCAGGCAAATCGGTGTAGTGATTGTCGGCAGCAATTTTTTCTTTTGTGATGGGCGATGTAAAGTAAATCTTCAAAACATTCTCTTCGGGACGTAAAAAATTGCGAATATCGGCTTTCCAAGTACGGAACATATTGTCGGCTTTGATCACTAAGGCATCATTGATATACACATCAGCATAGGTATCGAGTCCTGTCAATATCAATTCTGCATGATTGGCTTTCAGCATTTCTCCGTCAACCGTAAATCGTTTTTGAAAAACCCAATCTTTCTTTTCTAACCATTGCAAACGTGCCTCATTGGTGCGATAGAAAGGATCTTCAATCAGTTTATTTTCCAAAAGTGCGTTGAGAGCTGTATTGGGCAATTGCGTTTTGTACCATTCATCACTTTTGATATTATGCCCTAACTCTTCGAGTCGTGGGCTTAACTCCAAAGGGGCTTGAAAGACCCAATCACTATTTAGAGAAATATTTTTTACGCTTTGTGCCGTTACATGAGCTGAAATCATCAAAGACAAGAGTGTTATTTTAATAGATACGTGTGTCATTTAATCAGTGTATGTTTGTAATAATGACAAAATGCTGAATGATTCGGCGTTCTTATGTTACTTGGTGGGTGTAGATTTTACAATAACCATAGCGGCTCAAAAATAATATGAAAGTTTTATTTACAAACAAACACTTCAAAAAAAGTCTAATTCTTTAGTGTTTTAATTTGTGATATGAGCAAACATATGCCAAATAGGATCTTCTGGAACATCTGCAGCAATTGTAATCTCTGTTTTGCTGACAGGATGAACAAAAGTCATCGAACGACAATGCAAACAGATAGAACCATCCTTATTTGCTTTGGGTGCGCCATATTTTACGTCGCCTCTGATACGACAACCGATATTCGCCAATTGCGCACGAATCTGATGCGAACGTCCTGTGGTCGGTTGCACTTCGAGCAAATGTTGATTGCCCATACTTGCGATGAGTTCATAGTCCAACTCGGCCAACTTGGCATCGGGGTGACGGCGGCTTTTGCCCTCCAAGACCTTTGTGATATTGCGTTCGCGGTCTTTGTCGAGATAGTTGATGAGCTTACCACTGAGGGGGTCGGGTCTTTCGTTGACAATTGCCCAGTATTTCTTGTCTACCAACCTATCGGCAAACAGTTTATTCATTCGTTCCAAAGCTTTGCTCGTTCTGGCAAAAATAACTGCACCTGAAACGGGTCTATCAATGCGATGACAAACACCTAAAAACACATCGCCCGGTTTTTGGTATCTGATTTTAATGTATTCTTTGACCATATCGTCTAACGAACGGTCACCTGTTTCGTCGCCTTGAACCAATACACCCGCCGATTTATTGACAGCGATGAGGTGATTGTCTTCGTAAATAACTTGTAATTTCATAAATCGAATATAAAAGTGAGCAATGGTAATAGACGCATTGCATTTGGGTGCGAATGTAGGAAAAAAAAATGAGACAGTATAAAGTTCACAAGGCACTGATTACTGAGGGGGCCTACTAAACAGTCCAGTTTACTCTCAATTAAGAGGATGTGAGAGTTCATAAAAGCATCAAGTGAGCAAATAATTGGGCAACCTGCCATCATATATGAAGAGGCATTCACTTTATATGAACGCTAAGTTCATCTTATATGCACAAGAAACCTACCCTATATAAACCTTAAGTTCACCTTATTTAAAGAAATAACATCTTATATGAACCCTAAACTCATCTTATATGAACAAGTGACTTATCCTATATGAACCCTAAACTCATCTTATATGAACAAGTGACTCATCCTATATAAACCCTAAACCCATCTTATATGAACAAGTGACTTGTCCTATATGAACCCTAAGTTTGTCCTATATGAACAGGTGACTCATCCTATATGAACCCTAAGTTTATCTTATATGAACAAAAATCTGTCCTATATGAACCCTAAGTTCATCCTATATGAACAAAAATCTGTCCTATATGAACCCTAAGTTCATCCTATATGAACAAGTAACTCATTCTATATAAACCTACTACCAATCCCATGAAGAACTGAAATCTTTTTCCTTGTACAAAAAATGACAGTATGAGAAGACAAAATCGTCATCTGGATAATGTTTGACTCGTAACAAAATGATAAATCAGATGAAGACTGAGAAAATAGTTGCGAAATTGAGCATAATTTGCTGGATTCTGTACCGTAGCGGCGGCGGGATTTGGATGGATGTAGAATGGGAATAAGGAGACGGTGTGACGCAAACTGATACCCAGTCAGGGTTGCAAAATAAACCTTTTGTCTTGTTGATGCATTGATTTATTTATGGTGGTGTACGCAATACTGAGGGGTAAAGCTGATTCATGTGTATTGAACATTTGATGGGCTGCGATAAAGCGGGCGTTCCAACTTTAAATAAAAATTAACCTTTACATTCAGTTTGACTCGTACATTATATAGATATTGCACCTCATAAAAAGGGAATGTTCAAAAAAGTGTGTCAAGGAGTAAAAATATTAAAAAATAAAATTTCCCACATTTTACAGACGTTAGCCAACAATGTTTTAGTGGCTGGGTCTGCCTTATCCACATTTCAATGCTTTGACAAATTTTAAA
>JAEUUP010000039.1 GCA_016787525.1 Saprospiraceae bacterium
TTTCTATTGGAGCGAGCGATTTTTTGATTAAAATTTTGGCAAAGCCAAAATTTTAATCAAAAAATCGCTCGCTCCTCAAAGTCCTTTTCGCCGCCAAAGGCGGCGTTTGAAATGCACGAAAACTTATTTTTGACTACTTAAACGCGACATCCCAACTTTTCTAACTTGAAAAGTTGGGATGTCGCGTTTAATAGCAGTTTACCCCTCAGTAAAAAGAGCGAAAACCTTTTATATTCGTTTCAAGCCACCGTTTCAGAAGTCACTTCGTTGAGAAACTCTTCCAAAATTTCGTTGAACTTTTGAGGGTGTTCCATCATTGGAGCATGACCACACTCGTCAATCCAAACAAGTTTTGAGGTATCAATCAATTCATGGAAACGCTCACCTACTTCTGGGGGTGTTACAATATCATTCTTGCCCCAAATAAGAAGTGTTGGTGCTTTAATTTGATGCAATTCATCACCTAAATTGTGTCGAATAGCTGATTTAGACATCATCACGATGCGTAAAGCTTTGCCACGGTCGTTGACAGTATTGAAAATTTCGTCTATCAATTCTTGGCTAGCCGATTCAGGCGAGTAGAATGTATCTTGTGTTTTACGTTTTATAAATTCATAGTCACCTCGTTTAGGAAATGTATTACCCATGGCGCTTTCGTACAAGCCAGAACTACCTGTAAGGGTCATAGATGCGACGCGATTAGGATTTTTCAGAACGTAAAGCAACGCAATATGCCCTCCAAGTGAGTTACCGATGAGGTGTACACGCTCAAAGCCTTTGTAATCCACAAATTCTTCGAGAAAAGTCAAAAGACCATCGAGTGAAACAGATAGCATCGGCATTTCGTAGATGGGCAAAGTAGGCATAACCACATTGTAGTTTTTAGAAAAATGGGTTATCACATCACCAAAATTACTGAGTCCGCCCATCAGTCCATGCAAAAGGAGTATAGTTTCGCTCCCTGTTTTCCCTGTTTCGATATAGTTGAACTTACCTTCTTTTTTAATTGGCTGAGTCATTGGCTTCTATTGTGTGAATATGTCGAATTAGTAAATAAATAATTTGAGAAAATATTAAGAACTGATGTTACGTACGATACAATTACTGACTGTTTTTTGCTCCGCAAAAAAGGCGTACTACGAAACTATTTTTTTTAGACCGAAGTTAATTTTCCAATCGCTTGCGATTGAAAAATTAACTTCGGTCTGATAGATTCTTTTTATTGTACGCTTTTTTTGCGTAGCAAAAAACAGTGCATAACCTCTCCATTGCGTAACATCAGTTAAGAAATCTGGTTAGATAGGATATGCAAACTGATCATTTTTGGGAAATATTCGATTTGTATCCTATCACAAGATGAAATCCGCGTAAATTTGATGCAAAGTTAGCAAATTTTCGCTTATTTTTAACTCTTGACAAAAACCAAAATGAAAGAAAAAATATTTTGTTGGTTGAAGATTTCGTATAAAGCTAAATTTTTTGTGTCAGAATTATTTTTTGGCTCAGTTATTTTTGATTTTTTTTATAAAATTCACCAAAATTCTAAAAAAGAGTATAACTTTGCACGTTTCTTGACAAGCTCGTCCTTAATGTAGATAAAATATTAAACATTTGCAAGCATTTCCGATGATTTTTTCTAACTTTTAGGTATTATTTGCAAACACTTCGCTGTTTTTATAGCGAGGTGACTTTCTATTTTTGTACATAAATTTTTATTTGGTGTAAAAAAATACTGAGGGGGCAATCAGAGTCAAGAAATAGAAACCTGATTGTTCGTTTTAGAAAATAAAATAACCCGTTCATACATGGCAGCAGCAACTAATATTTTGTATCCCGAACGCAATAGGGTGAATTTCGGGAAGATCAAAATCGCTTACAACAGCCCTGACTTGTTGGAAATTCAGGTTAAGTCCTTCCAAGAGTTTTTCCAATTGGAAACGACACCTGAAAATCGTACCAATGAAGGTCTGTTCAAGTGCTTTCAAGAGAACTTTCCAATCACTGATGCGCGTCAAATCTTCAACTTAGAGTTTTTGGACTACTATGTTGATCCGCCGCGTTACTCGATTCCTGAGTGTATTCATCGTGGTTTGACCTATTCGGTACCACTTAAAGCTAAATTACGTTTAAGTTGTAACGATGAAGAGCACGTTGATTTTGAGACGATTGTGCAAGATGTGTTTCTCGGTAATATTCCGTATATGACACCTAAAGGCACTTTCGTTATCAACGGAGCTGAGCGTGTTATTGTGTCTCAATTGCATCGTTCTCCAGGTGTATTTTTTGGTCAATCTTTCCACCCAAATGGCACGAAGATTTATTCTGCAAGGGTTATTCCGTTTAAAGGAGCGTGGATGGAGTTTGCGACAGACATTAATAATGTGATGTATGCGTACATTGACCGAAAGAAAAAATTCCCTGTAACGACCCTTCTACGTGCGATTGGTTATGACACGGACAAAACGATTCTCGATTTGTTCGGCTTGGCAGAAGAAGTACCGGGTGATCGTGACAGCTTAATGAATTGTGTAGGTCGTAAGTTGGGTGCAAGGGTTTTACGTTCTTGGTCGGAAGACTTTGTAGATGAAGATACAGGTGAGGTTGTTTCGATCGAACGTAACGAGATCATCTTAGAGCGTGATGTCGTTTTGGATGAAGGCAATATCGAAGAAATAATTGAAAACGAAATTGATGTTGTCATTTTGCAAAAAGAAGATGTCTCTGAAGACTACTCAATCATCTATAACACGTTGCAAAAAGACCCGTCTTCATCTGAAATTGAAGCGGTGAACTATATCTATCGTCAGTTGCGCGGCACTGATCCACCGGATGATGAGACCGCTCGTGGTATCATTGATAAGTTGTTCTTCTCCGACAAACGGTACAACTTAGGCGATGTAGGTCGTTACAAAATCAACCGTAAACTTGGACATGATTTGAGCAACGATACTTTGGTTTTGACTAAAGATGACATCATTCTTATTGTCAAATATATCGTTCAGTTGATTAATGACAAAGCAGAGATTGATGATATTGACCACTTAGCTAACCGTCGTGTGCGTTCGGTAGGTGAGCAGTTATATGCACAGTTCGGTGTCGGTTTGGCTCGTATGGCTCGTACAATCCGTGAGCGTATGAATGTGCGTGACAATGAAGTGTTCACGCCGATTGATTTGATTAATGCAAGGACTTTGTCAAGTGTAATCAATTCATTCTTTGGCACTTCTCAATTGTCACAATTCCTCGACCAAACGAACCCTCTCAGTGAAATCACGCACAAACGCCGTATTTCAGCACTCGGACCTGGTGGTCTGAGTCGTGAGCGTGCAGGCTTTGAGGTTCGTGACGTTCACTATTCGCACTATGGTCGTCTGTGTACGATTGAAACGCCTGAAGGCCCGAACATTGGTTTGATTTCTACTCTTTGTGTTCACGCAAAGATCAATAAAATGGGTTTCTTAGAAACACCATACCGTAAAGTTGTTGATAGCATCGCCACCACAAACGTTGAGTACCTTTCGGCAGAGGCAGAAGACTACCGTCGCGTGGCTCAAGCAAACTCACCTGTGGATGAGGCATCAGGAGCGTTTTTGTCTGACAAAATGAAAGGTCGTGAGCATGGTGACTTTCCAATGTTCTCGCCTGAAGAATTGGAATACATGGACGTTGCGCCTAACCAAATTGTGGGTGTATCCGCTTCGATGATTCCTTTCTTGGAAAACGATGACGCTAACCGTGCTTTGATGGGGTCAAATATGCAACGTCAAGCTGTTCCGCTTTTACGTCCACGTTCACCAATCGTTGGTACAGGTTTGGAAGGTAAAGTTGCACGCGACTCTCGTATGATGTTCAATGCAGAAGGCGATGGTGTAGTTGAATACGTTGACGCAACACAAATCGTTATCCGCTACGACCGTACTGAGGAAGACCAACTTGTTTCGTTTGAAGATAGCCGCAAAACATACAATTTGACTAAGTTCTTGCGTACCAACCAAGAGACTTGTATCAACCTCAAGCCTGTTGTGCGCAAAGGCGACCGTGTTGTGAAAGGTCAGATATTATGTGATGGTTATGCAACCGAAAAAGGCGAATTGGCACTTGGGCAAAACCTCAAAGTAGCTTTCATGCCTTGGAAAGGTTATAACTTTGAGGACGCGATTGTGATTTCTGAACGGGTTGTTCAAGAGGATATTTTCACTTCATTGCACATCGAGCATTTTGAAATGGACGTGCGTGATACAAAATTGGGCGAAGAGGAATTGACAAACGATATTCCGAACGTTTCGGAAGACGCAACTAAGGACCTCGACGACAATGGTATCATTCGCATCGGTGCATGGGTCAAAGAAGGTGATATTTTGATTGGTAAGATTACACCAAAAGGTGAATCTGACCCAACTCCAGAGGAAAAACTCTTGCGTGCCATCTTCGGCGACAAAGCTGGTGACGTAAAAGATGCTTCGATGAAAGCGCCTCCAGGTACTGAGGGGATCATCATTGACAAACAATTGTTCGCTCGTGCGAAAAAAGATAAAGTTCAAAAAGCAAAAGAAGAGGACGATATCAATAAACTCGATAGCCAACACGCTATTGCTTTGAATGAGTTGAAAACAATTTTGATTGACAAATTGCAACAACTCGTGAAAGACAAAACAGCAATGGGTGTGAAGTCTATTTATGGTGAAATGAAGATTGCCAAAGGCACTAAATATTCGCCAACAATTTTGAAAGAAATTGATTACTCTGAGATTGACTATTTGAACTGGACAGACGATACACACATCAATGCATTGATTTCGAGACTGTTACACAATTACAGCATCAAAGTCAACGAAGAAGTTGGGCGTTACAAACGTGAGAAATTCAATATCTCAATCGGTGATGAATTGCCTGCAGGCGTTTTGAAATTGGCTAAAGTTTATTTGGCTAAAAAACGTAAACTCAAAGTAGGTGATAAGTTAGCTGGTCGTCATGGTAACAAAGGTATCGTGTCGCGTATCGTTCGTGTTGAAGATATGCCTTTCTTGGAGGATGGCACACCTGTTGACATCGTTTTGAATCCATTGGGTGTACCTTCACGGATGAACTTGGGTCAGATTTTTGAAACAGTTCTTGGTTGGGCTGGTGAAAAAATGGGTGTTAAATTCGCAACACCTATCTTCGACGGTGCGAAAAAGCATGAGATTGACGAATGGATTAAACGTGCAGGTTTACCTGAACTAGGGTCAACACACTTGTTCGACGGTGAAACGGGCGACCGCTTCCACCAAAAAGCAACCGTTGGTATCATCTACATGTTGAAACTCTCGCACATGGTTGACGACAAGCTCCATGCACGTTCAATCGGACCATACTCGCTCATCACACAACAACCATTGGGTGGTAAAGCTCAGTTCGGTGGTCAACGTTTTGGTGAGATGGAGGTGTGGGCATTGGAAGCCTTCGGTGCAGCCAATATCTTGCAAGAGTTGTTGACAATCAAATCGGACGATATTCAAGGTCGTGCGAAAGCTTATGAAGCTATCGTGAAAGGCGATAACCTGCCTGAACCAAATATCCCTGAATCATTCAACGTATTGATTCATGAGTTGCGCGGTTTGGCATTGGATGTGCGTTTTGAATAAAATTGAATCATTTTTTAGGATTATACTGAGGGGGGCGTTTAGCTCCCCTCTTTTTTTGATAAAACGCCAATAGGTTTTTACCATTCCAAAAACACCATGCCTAAACCACAAATCAATAAAGCCAAACCGCCCAAAGCGTGTGTAAACCGTTCTAATTTCTCCATTTTGATGAAAGAAAAACCGTAAAAACCTAAAATGACCATCAATGCCATCGTCAAAAGTGTCACAATGGTATAAATGACCACTAAAAATGTCAATTTGAGCCACGAATCTTGAACAGCAGGGACGAAT
This sequence comes from Saprospiraceae bacterium, assembly GCA_016787525.1. Classification (GTDB taxonomy): domain Bacteria; phylum Bacteroidota; class Bacteroidia; order Chitinophagales; family Saprospiraceae; genus JAAFJT01. The sequence goes on from JAEUUP010000039.1 coordinate 5,916, forward strand.
AAAAGCGGAATCATCGGCTCGCAAGGACCTAAAACGAAGATGATGAACATGACCCAAGGTGTGACTTTGTGCCTTTCTTTGCTCAAAACGGCTTGCCCGTGTTTATGTTCATAGACATATAAATCTTGCCCGTCTTGGTCGAAATGCTTGTGCGGTTTGTTCTGAAAAGCCCGAAACAGTCCCCAAGTACCATAAATAAGCCCGAAAATCAACAAACTCCAACCCGCTAAACTGCCCCTTATGTTTTCTAAAAAACTGATTTTTTGCAAACCTAAACCCAAAGCTGCTCCGCCCAAACCTAAAGCAACCGAACTCAAAACGTGTCCACCGCCACACAACATCGTCCAAAATAAAGTGCGAGATACGTGCCAACCACGCGATTTTGCCAAAACGATGAATGGCAAATAGTGGTCAGGTCCCGTCAGTGTGTGCAGAAAGGCGATGCTTAATGTGGCGATGAGTAAAGGCAATTCTATGAACATGAGCCAGTATTGTTTTCTACGAATGAAGATGTGAGTAAGGCTGCAACATTGTGCAAAATAGCATAAAGTTGCTCGGCTTTGTAACCTAAAAGGCGTAGTACAAAACCACTGAGGGGTAGTTCTGAAATGCCAAAATCAACTTGTTGACAATCAATTAGATAGCTGTGTATTTGCTCAATAGTTTCTTTAATATTGGTATTGTTTTTTAGAAAAATGAAACTCGCTTGGTGCGTGAAACCTTCCATTTGACCCATCGAAAAAGGGTTAATTACTGAGGGGTGCATCAGCAGGTTTTCTTTGATGATAAGTTTGTTGTTCCAATAAATCTCGGTGTGATTGTGGAGTTTTGTAAACTGAAAAACTTCTTTATTGAGTTGTCGCCCACACGTTAATATCTCAGCCCAAATCAGTGTACAACCTTCCGAGAGGTAAATTTTATTTTTTGCCACAAACGACGACTTTTCATGCGGCACAACAGGATGTGGTACATAAATGAACGTGCTGTTTTTTGCCAATTCGACGGTCATAGTTTGACTTGCACCTTGTTGCATCGTGAACAGCCGTTGATACGACTGCGTATGCAAGCGTAAAGCACAGTTTTCGGGCAGAACGATGCGCAAATCGTAGTCATCGCCCTCCAAAATACCGGGCGAAGCACTCATCAGCATCAGATGGAGCATCGGGTTTTGCTTGTCTTCCGTTATATTGGCAACCTTAAAAGGCGGCGTGGCATAACTGTTTTTCAAGACAGTTTTATGCCCATTTTTTGCAACTTCTATGACTAAAGAGGCTTTCATCGGTACAAATTGGGTTCTACAACGTCTTCCACGAGGGCGTATTTTTGAATCCAACCTATGACCTCGTCCAGACCCTGACCAGACATTAAATTACTGAAAATGAAGGGTTTACCTTGACGCATTTTGCGTGCATCACGTTCCATCACGTCCAAATCTGCATGAACATAGGGTGCTAAATCAATCTTATTGATGAGCAATAAATCGCTGCGGGTGATGCCTGGCCCTCCTTTCCTCGGAATTTTATCGCCTTCGGCAACGTCAATGACAAAAATGGTGACATCTGCCAAGTCAGGGCTGAATGTTGCTGACAAATTATCACCACCGCTTTCGATGAAGATGATTTCTATATCTGGAAATCGTACAGCCATTTCTTCCACCGCTTCCAAATTCATGCTGGCATCTTCGCGGATGGCTGTGTGAGGGCAGCCGCCCGTTTCAACGCCAATGATGCGTTCGGGCGGCAAAAGGCTGTTTTTAGTCAAAAACTCAGCATCTTCCTTTGTATAAATGTCGTTGGTGATGACCCCTAAGCTGTATTCATCGGCTAATCGCCGCGACAATCGCTCAATCAAAGCTGTTTTACCCGAACCTACGGGACCTGCTACACCTATTTTTATGTATTTCCGCATATTTTATTTCTTTTAGGTTGTTTAGGACATATAAAGTCGCGAATACAAACGCTCATGCTGCATACTCCGCAAATCAAAACCCGTGCAGCACAAACCCACCCAATCTCTTTCGACAACTTTATCGGCTAATTCGGTTATTAAATCGTGCAGACTGAACAAAATTTCTTGCCCTTTTTGTTGACTCAAAGGCACGAGTTTTACGGCATTTGTCACCATACCAACGGCGGCATTGTAGTAAAAGCCTGTCAAGGTGTCTTGTTTTGAAATGCCTAAAGATTGAGCCATTAAAGCAAAAATGAGGCAATAATGCCCAACGGCTTCTTGTTTTTTTATGGCTTCAAAGTAGGTTTTACTGAGGGGGGCGTTTGTCAAAGGTTCAAATATCTTGAGCAAACGCAAACCGAGTTTTTGACTGGCTTGGCGCATTTCTCTGGGCAACTTGACTGCCGTACATTCGGCATCGAGCGCGAGAATTGTGTCAAAATCAGCATCAAAAGCCAGCGATACAAAAGCGGCATCGTTGAAATGCACATTTTGCGACAGCATAGCTTCTATGAATTGTCTGGCTGTTGCCACATCATGCACAATGCCTTTTTGCACATACGTTTCCAAACCCGCCGAATGGGAAAAACCGCCAATAGGCAGGGTCGGGTCAGTCAGATGCAGTAAAGACAGTAAGGTGTTATTCATGCGTGGTGAGTTTCATTATTTTTGAAAAGAGGCTTTCGTTGGCATTGCCATGCGGTGCAACGGTGGTTTTGAGGGGATGGATGAGTTGCCGTTTTTCTTGTGTCAACTCATAACCTTGTGCTGTCAGCAATCGAAAAAGTGGCTGCTCGAAAGGCACTAACAGTTCGTCGTTTTCATAGAACAAAGGCAGGTGTTTGTTGCCAATTTCGTAACAAATGGAGGCGATTTCAAAACTATTTCGCGGTTTTATGACCAAACAATCACAAGGCAATAGGCGGACGACGATGATTTTTTCCTCATTTTCAAACAACACATCCCCCTCAGTAAATTGCGGATTTTCATCCAAAAACTTCAACGAAATATCTGTTCCAGCAGTGGTTTTCTTGCGTAAAATACGTTTTTGAGCTTCGTACCATTCAAAATATACCACTTCAATCACCTTTCCGTCGAGATGTTCATCTACTAGTATCCGCCCCGTTTTCTGTTGAATGATCATTTTTAATCCCCTTCTTTTATCTACTTATTGCTGTGAGATGTAGCTTTTATGTGCATCAACAAAAAAGCTTTATAATATCTTAGAACAGAAAATATCGTTGTGCCAAAGGCAACTCTTTCAAAGGCTCGCAAGTGATGTGTTCACCGTCCACACGCACTTCGTAGTTTTCTGGATTGACATCAATTTGCGGCGTGGCATCGTTGTGAATCAAGTCTTTTTTAGAAATATTGCGACAGTTTTTCACAGGCAAAACCATTTTTTGCAAATCGTAACCCTGTACGATATTTTTATCGAGTGACAATTGTGAAACAAAAGTTGCACACGTTTTGTGCAGAGCCTTGCCATAAGCCCCAAACATCGGACGATAAATCACTGGCTGTGGGGTCGGAATCGAGGCATTGGGGTCGCCCATGCGACTGGCGATAATCATACCGCCTTTGATTATCATTTCGGGTTTTGCGCCAAAAAGTGCAGGTTTCCATAACACAATATCTGCCATTTTGCCCGCTTCCAATGAACCCACATATTCTGAAATGCCGTGCGAAATAGCTGGATTGATGGTGTATTTCGAGACATATCTTTTTGCTCTAAAATTGTCGTTGCCTGTCCCTGCGTCTTCGGGTAATGCCCCGCGTTGCACTTTCATTTTGTGCGCTGTTTGCCAAGTGCGTGTGATGACTTCTGCCACTCGTCCCATCGCTTGCGAATCGGAACTCATCATGCTGAACACACCCATATCATGCAAAATATCTTCCGCCGCAATGGTTTCTGGACGGATACGTGAGTCGGCAAACGACACATCTTCTGGCACAGATTTGTCCAAATGGTGACAAACCATGAGCATATCCAAGTGTTCATCAATGGTATTGACCGTAAAAGGACGCGTCGGATTGGTTGAAGAGGGCAAAACATTCGGGTACATCGCTGCCTTGATGATGTCAGGCGCATGACCGCCGCCCGCCCCCTCAGTATGAAAGGTGTGAATGACCCGACCGTTGATAGCAGCTATCGTATCTTCCAAAAAGCCACCTTCATTGAGCGTATCGGTGTGGATAGCCACCTGCACATCGTGCTTGTCAGCAATGGTCAAAGCGGCATCAATGACAGCCGCCGTACTGCCCCAATCTTCATGGATTTTCAGACCCAAAGCACCCGCCTCGATTTGTTCTTCCAAAGGGTCGAGAGTGGCACAATTGCCCTTGCCAAAAAAGCCCAAATTCATCGGAAAAGCGTCGGCTGATTCGAGCATTTTTTGCAAATGCCAAGCACCCGGTGTGACAGTCGTTGCATTTGTGCCATCGGCTGGGCCTGTGCCACCGCCAATCATGGTCGTAATGCCGCTGTACAAAGCATGGTCAATTTGTTGTGGACAAATGAAGTGAATATGCGTATCAATGCCGCCTGCTGTGGCTATCAAACCCGCACCGCCATGCACCTCGGTGCTTGCCCCAATGACCATATTGGGCGAAATACCGTCCATCGTATCAGGATTGCCCGCCTTGCCAATGCCGACGATTTTGCCATCTTTGATACCAATATCGGCTTTGACAATGCCCCAATGGTCAATAATCATCACACTTGTCAGCACAAAATCCAAAACACCTTCTCGGCGAGTTGCCCGTGCCGATTGAGCCATGCCGTCGCGTATGGTTTTGCCGCCACCGAATTTGGCTTCGTCGCCATAGGCCCCCTCAGTAAAATCTTTCTCGATTTCAATAATCAATTCCGTATCGCCCAAACGGACTCTGTCACCTGTCGTCGGTCCGTACATATTGGCATATTTGATGCGATTGATTTTCATGTCAGACTGCTTTGTTTGTCAAATTATTAAAACCAAAAATCATTTTATTGCCGCCGAAAGCCACCAATTCCACCTCTTTTTCTTCACCCGGTTCAAAACGCACAGCCGTTCCTGCGGCAATATTCAGCCGCATACCCAAAGCCTTTTCGCGTTCAAACGACAATTGTTTATTTACTTCATAAAAATGAAAATGCGAGCCAATTTGCACAGGTCTATCCCCTGTATTGACAACGGCAACTTGCACCGTTTCTCTACCGACATTGATGTCAATATCGCCTTTTGCCAAAATATATTCGCCAGGTATCATAATCAACTGATTTATAATTGAAAAAGCTCAAAACATGGGCACGAGATTACCTTATCGGTTCATGCACCGTCACAAGTTTAGTCCCATCGGGAAAGGTCGCCTCAATCTGGATTTCGTGAATCATCTCTGGAACGCCCTGCATCACATCGTCGCGTGTCAAAATCGTTGCGCCATATTGCATCAGTTGTGCAACCGTCATACCATCGCGCGCAGCTTCTTGCAACCTCGAACTGATGAGCGCGATAGCCTCTGGATAATTGAGTTTCAGCCCGCGCGCCTTGCGTTTCTCAGCCAATTCGCCCGCCAAAAACAACAGCAATTTTTCCGTTTCTCGTGGTGATAAGTGCATATCGAATCGAATAAAGGATTTAAAATTAAGAAAACTCTCGAAAGAAGCTCGAAATAGCAAAGTAACCATATTTTATACGCAGAAAATAGAAGACCGTTTTCATTCCTTTATTATTTTATTTAAAAGTGGCATTTTTTTGTAATTATAAAATATTGTTTTGTTTTATGTTGTTTTTTTAAAATTATTGACTTTGACTTGACGCTTACCCCTCAGTAATAATGTGAAAAATATACCTACACAATCTCCCTTGCACAGATGATTCCCGTAACTTGCGTTTTTTGCGAAAATAAAATCTTTAACGTTCAAAAACACATCAGTTATGTGCTATAAGATTTCTCTATTTGTCCTTTTGACACTGCCTTCATGGTGTGTTGTTGGCCAAAATATAAAGGGCAAAATAGTCAATACATTAACAAAAGAGCCTGTCATTTTTGCCAATATCGGTGTTCTGAACAAAGGAATTGGAACAGTTTCAGACGAAAATGGGGATTTCTTACTCAATCTCGACAAGGCAGCTGAAACCGATACTTTGATGATTTCTTGTATTGGTTTTCAAAGCTTTACCCATTCAGTGGCACAGTTTAGACAACTCAAATCATACACTATCGCCTTGAAAGAACGAGTTTATGAAATGCCTGAATTGGTTGTAAAAGCTAAAAATTGGATTCAAAAAACATTGGGTGTTCAAACCCAAAGTCGAACAGTGTCCGCAGGTTTTGAGAACAATGAATTAGGCTATGAAATGGGTATATTGATGAAAGTCAAAAAAGAAGCGATACCCGAAACCATCAAAATCAACATCGCTGACTGTACTTTTGATAGTATTTTTTATAGGGTCAATATTTACAAATATGATGATAAAAAAACATTCGAGAGCGTTTTGCAGAAACCTATTTACTTGCAATTGTCTAAATCAATTATGTCTGAAACCATCATTGTTGACTTAAAACCCTATAATTTGCAAATCAAAGGTGATTTTTTAGTCACATTAGAGCATATCAAAAATTTAGGTAAGGGCAAGCTGCATTTTTGTTCCAAATTGGGGACGCGTTCTTATTATCGCATGACCAGTCAAGCCAGTTGGGCAACGCTTCCTGTCGGTATCAGCATCAGCGTTGATGCTAAAGTTGAAAAATAGACCCCCTCAGTATTGGACATATAAAAAGAGCCAAACGCTCTACAACGTTTGGCTCTCGATATTTTTCGTTTTGACTTATCGAAACAAAAATTAGTCGTGAAACACTTCAATTTCATGCTGTTTGACCACCAAATCTGTAAATTTACCTCTAAAACGAGTTGCTTTTACGATGTGGTTATCAATCCAATGGTAGTTGCCGCCACGTGGTTTGCCGAACAAAATACCATGATATTTGAAACCATGACGCGCCAGCCACTCTTCAGTGACTTCGCGATGCTCTTCAGTACGCGATGTAAAAAAGAAAATCACATGACCATCGTCATACCATTTATTCAAAATTTTGAGTGCATCGGGATATGGTAAAACAGTGCCCATGCGTTCAGGCTCTTCATTAGGCACATCATCGCACACTGTTCCATCAATGTCAATTAAATAATTTTTCATGCCTTGTGGCAAAATCGGGCTTAAAGCCTCGCCTTTCTCGTTAAAGATTTTCTTCAGCTCCATGATTGTCGTTTTCGAGTCGAATGATTTACTTCGAATTGATTTGTTAAAAAGAGGGCGTTTTTTGAAATGAAAAAATTGTGCCGCAAAGTTAAAACGATTAAATATTAATTTCAGTTACGCGACCATAATTTTTCAAATCTTCTTGAAAACGAGGGATTTTTTTTAATTTTCATAAAAAACCTTTACTTCAAAACGATGAACTCAAAACGGTCTGCTAACTTTGCGACATGAAATCACAACGCGCAATTCTCATCATCCTCGACGGCTGGGGACATGGCTTGAAACGCAAAGCCGATGCTATTTCACTCGCTCATACGCCGTTTATTGACTCTCTTTATGTCAACTATCCAAGTTCTGAACTCATCACTTTTGGCGAAGATGTTGGTTTGCCCGAAGGTCAGATGGGCAACTCGGAGGTTGGACACATGAATATTGGCGCAGGTCGCGTCGTTTATCAAGAGTTGACACGTATCAATCGTGCTATTCGCCTCAATGAATTGGCGCACAATCAAAACCTACTCAACGCATTGGCTTATGCCAAAGCGAACGATAAACCTGTTCACTTCATTGGCTTGGTCAGCGACGGTGGTGTTCACAGTCATACATCGCACCTCAAAGCCTTGATAGATGTGGCTGCTACTGAGGGGTGTCGTGGCTATATTCATGCTTTTACGGACGGACGTGATTGCGACCCTAAAAGCGGTTTGGGATATATTCAAAACGTGATACAACACATTGGTAATAAACCCTTTAGCGTGGCTTCTGTCATTGGTCGTTACTACGCAATGGACAGAGACAAACGCTGGGAGCGTGTCAAATTAGCCTATGATTTATTGGTCGGTGGTGTCGGCGAACCTGTGTCAGACCTCGCGGCAGCTATGCAGAAAAACTACGATTCAGATATTACAGACGAGTTTTTGAAACCTATGATACTGAATACTGAGGGGGTGATAAAAGAGGGTGATGTTGTCGTTTGTTTCAATTATCGCACCGACCGTCCTCGCGAAATCAGCGAGGTGTTGACACAAAAAGATTTCCCAGATTTCGGTATGAAAAAACTGAATCTGAACTATGTGACGATGACTCGTTACGATGAGAAATATCAAAATGTCTCGGTTCTTTTTGAAAAGGACAACCTCACCAACACAATGGGAGAGGTTGTTGCGAATGCGGGGTTGACCCAAGTGCGCATTGCTGAAACCGAAAAATACCCACACGTGACTTTCTTTTTCAGTGGTGGACGTGAGGCCGAATTCGTTGGCGAAAAACGTATTATGTGCAATTCGCCCAAAGATGTAGCTACTTATGACCTCAAACCCGAAATGGCGGCTAATGAAATAACAGACAAAATTACAGCAGAAATTGAGCAAAATCAGCCCAATTTCATCTGTTTGAATTATGCCAATACCGATATGGTGGGTCACACGGGCGTTTTTACAGCCGCTATGAAAGCCGCTGAAACAGTTTCTCGCTGCTGCGAACGACTTGTCGAAACAGCTTTGAAACACGACTACGATTGTCTCATCATCGCTGACCACGGTAATTCAGATTATATGATAAACGACGACGGTTCACCCAATACGCAACATTCCGTCAACCCAGTACCGTGTATTTATGTATCAAAAAATGCAAAAGGTAAAACACTGAAAAACGGTCGTTTGGCTGATGTTGCGCCGACTTTATTGCACCTTTTGGGCGTTTCGCCTTCGTCAGAAATGACAGGCGAGGTTTTGATTGAAGGATAAAAAAATAAAAAAATGCAACTCAAATCATTCGTGGTCATCATTTTATTGTTTGTCATTTCGGCATGTCAAAATGATACCCCTCAGTATAATCAGCCGAAAGAGTCCTTTTTTGACTTAAAAAACTACTTCAAAAGTGAAATAGAACGTTTGAAAAAAGAAGTCAAAACGGTGAAAAAAACGGTGACTGTCAATGGTAAAACGGAGGAAAAAACCTTAGACAATATCAATTTTGAAGAAGAATTAGCTCCTTTTGTGGCTTCTGACATCAATCGCCCGGCTTGGTCGGACTTTTACTTAGTAAAAAAAACACCCATTGGCAACCACGGTTTTAGAGCAGAGTATTATGCTTTGAAAGACCACCTAAAGACGCGAAGCATTGTGGTTAATAATCCAATGTCAATGGTTGATGTGAACATTGATATTCTGAATGCAGAAGAAACCGTTGCAACACGCTCTGAAACGAAATTGAATTACGACAATCACCGAGGCTATACGATTTCAACCGTCCAAAAACTCATGGGGGCAGTGGATTCTATCAAAGTGGATGTCGCGTTTCTATACCGATGATTCTATGCTGATACAAATACTATGAAGAAAACCAACAAACAAAAATATGAAGCTTATGACGAAGCAGACTGGGAAAAAGCCTATTTTGATGAACAAACACAAGGTTTTGTGGTCATTCATAATCTTCATGGTAAAGGTGAAAGAAGTGGGAACTTTCAAATAGCACAAAGGTTAGCTATTTTGGGTTTTATGGTCGAGCTATTGCCTGTATCACCTCAAACTTCTGTTGATAGTTGTATTGACGAAGAATTTTGGGAGTTCAAAACAACATCTGGCTCAGTTAGTAGTGTTCAAACACGCTTGCGAGAAGGAAAAGAGCAATCAGATAAGATCTTATTGTCATTCCCTAAAGAAAGACCTTTGGGTGATATTTTACGCGGTATTATTTCGTCAATAAATATGGATAAATCGAGAAAAATTCAAACAGTTGGTTTATTATTTGACAAAGAGTTGGTCCGTTGGACAAGAAGTGAAATCCTAAAACGAGATTTTAAAAAACTTAAACCTTATCTTGACATCAAAGAATAAAACGCATAAAAACGCCGAAGGCTACCCAACATAGTTGAGTAGCCAGCGTGTGTGGTTCCTACACGGATCCTTCTTGCGGTTTTGAAGTTGATGCAAAATTATGTTTAAAACATGAAAAGACAAAATATAGTTCGGCATTTACCCCCGATTTATAAAAAATACCCCCTCAGTAATTTGAAATAAAAAATTGACTATCAATAAATTAATTATCAAACAATGAAATTTGGTGTTCTTGTTTTTCCAGGAAGTAATTGCGACGACGATGCGGTGCGCGTGTTGGGTGAAGTGATGGGTCGAGAGGTCGTAAAAGTATGGCATAAAGAAAAAAACTTGCCTGATGTGGATTGTGTCATTGTCCCTGGTGGCTTTAGTTATGGTGACTATTTGCGCTGTGGTGCGATTGCTCGTTTTTCACCGATTATGCAATCAGTGATTGAGTTTGCCAATCAAGGTGGTTTCGTTTATGGTATTTGCAATGGTTTTCAGATTCTCTGCGAAGCGCATCTGTTGCCCGGTGCTTTGTTGCGCAATGCCAATCAAAAATTCATTTGCAAAAATGTGTTTTTGAAACCTATGACCAATGACTCGGCTCTGACAGCGGATTTGGACTTATCGAAAGCCCTCAAAATTCCAATCGCTCATGCTGAAGGTCGTTACTATGCAGACGATGCCACTTTGCAGAAATTGGTTGCCAACGACCAAATTTTGTTTAAATATTGCGACTCAGAAGGCAATTTTACTGAGGGGTCTAATCCGAATGGTTCTTTATTGGATATTGCGGGCATTTGCAACGAAGGACGTAATGTCTTTGGCATGATGCCACATCCTGAACGTGCCGCAGAATTAGAGTTGGGCAATACCGATGGACGGGGTTTGTTCGAGAGCCTTTTGGGTCACGTTATGGCTTGATAATATTGTCAGAACTACGAATTTTGCGAATAAATGAATTTTACGAATCAGCCTGTTTCATATTAGTATAATCCGTTTATTCGCAAAATCCGTGGCTCTGAAAATGGCAATTAGCAATCAAAAAAATCGTTTCAAACTCAAAAACTCAATTGGCTGCTCAGTTTCGCCTTTCATAGCCAAGTCGGCTAAAATCTCACCCACCACAGAAGCGAATTTAAAACCATGCCCACTGAACCCGCAGGCTAAAATCACATTTTTACTGAGGGGGTGCTTGTCAATGATGAAATTTTCATCAGGCGTATTGGTGTAAAGGCAGGTTTTTATGGACAAAGTATCGCCATTGGCTTGCGGCATATATTTCTCCAAACAATCTCGAAAACTTGCTTCATCTGCTGCGTTAATATTTCTGTCCACGCTATCAGGGTAAACGGCTGCTCCGTGCAAATGGCGACCCAATTTCAAACCCAATGCCCCGCTCGTGTCTTCTTCGTTCAGAATAGGCATACCATAATAGAGTACGTTTTCTTTATCGCTGATACCCCAACAGGGAAAATGACCCAGTGTAAAATCCACCCATTTTTGCGGACGCACCCAACCCAAAACCTGCCGTGTGACCGTCAAAGGCACATTTAAGTCTTGTAAAAGCGGCTTTGTCCATGCTCCTGCGGTAAAAATCACTTTTTTAGCTGTGTATTGTGCCTTTGCTGTTGTGACTTCAACCCCCTCTCCGAAAGGAGTTCGTTGAACAGTATTTTCTGACCACGACAGCACTTTCTCTTGAGCTTTTAGTATTGCACCTTGTTGCATGGCTTGTTTGAGATACAAACGCACGCATTTTTCGACTAACAAAAAACCTGCTTCTGGTTCAAACAGACTTTCCCAATCGTCGGGAATACCGTCGAACATGGGATACCGTTGTTTCGCATCTGATAGCTGCCATTCTTCTAATTTTAAATCGTGTAGTTGAGCAGAAAGCCTAATGTTATTCAACAATGCGTCATCGGGTTCTCCAAAATAAAGAATGCCTGTTTCAAAATAGACTTTTTCCTGTGTTTCGGATTCCAAGGTCGCCCAGTTTTCGTAAGCCCGCAATAAAAGAGGTACATAATTCGGGTGTTCAAAATAGGCTTTGCGAATCAGACGAGACTGCCCACCATGCGCACCAAAGTCGTGAATGAAGTCAAATTGCTCTAAAACTAAGACTTTTTGACCCTTTTTTGAAAGAAAATAAGCTGCCGCTGACCCCATCGAGCCACCACCGACAATGATATAATCAAAACTATTTTTCACTATTTGTTGATTCGTTATTTGTTGATCCGTTATTCGTTGGAAATAATTTCCATCATCCACTACCAACCCTGTTTTGTGGTGTAAGTTTTTTCTTTGTCACCTCGCCGTTCCAAGCCTTTGACGAATTGCAAAACATCATTTTTTGATATTCGATAATACTCATCTTGCTCAAAATCACCTCTTTCGTACCAATGCGAGCGTATCATACCCGTTGCTATGTCGTATTCAGGATTGATAAGTTCGTCCATTTTTTCTATTTTTTTCAAACGAATATCCCCCCCCTCAGTCATTAGTCGATAAATTCTGAATTTAGAATGTCCACCATTTTTTTCAACTGTTACAAACACTTCTTTTTGCTTATCGCCATCAATATCGCTCAAAAACAATGGACTGCCATCTGTATAACCGTACAAATCGGTGTTATCAATCGGTATTTTTAACAAAAGCGAACAACGATTTTCTGCTTTTTTAAAAACTGACAGAGCGGAATCGCGTGTGACAAACAACAGCGATTGTTGAGCAAACGCCAAAGTATCGGAATAGATTTTTTGCAAATCAGCAGGGCTATTGGGTGTCAAAATGGCATCGCAAGGTTGTGCATTTTGCACCCCCTCAGTATGTCGTATATCTGAGGGTGGCAAAGAGTCGGTTTGGCTTGTAGGTTCACTATTGGCGGCATTTTGCGGTTTTGAATCGCAATTTTGACCTAAAAAAGCCATAAAAAGAGCAGGAAAAACGAGTTTCTTGAACATTTACAGTGCCATTTTGAACTAAGTGATTGTTGATAGCTTATTGCTTAAACGCTGAAAAAGTTGTCTGCAATATGCTATTAACAATAATTTACTGATGTTACGCACGATACCATTACAGACTGTTTTTTGCTGCGCAAAAAAGACGTGCTAAGAAATTATTTTTTTTAGACCGAAGTTCATTTTTCAATCGCTTGCGATTGAAAAATGAACTTCGGTCTGGATAGATTCTTTTTATTGTACGCTTTTTTTTTGCGCAGCAAAAAACAGTGCGTAAACTGTACCGTGCGTAACATCAGTAATTTATCCTCATTCTGGAATGCGTGGATTTCGGTCAACGGGTAAACCTGCTTCAATGTTTTTACCATTACGATGAATGTAGTGACGAGCCTCTGCATCATTTTTAAAATTACTGAGGGGGGCCGTATTGGGATAAAAAGTGAACACCAAACCGCCGCCCACGCCACCTACTCGTGGGTCGCTGTTGATACCCAAAGCATTGGCGGCAGCTCCTGAAACTTCACCGATTTTGTCGTCTGCAAAGCGGGTTTCGAGATAAGCTGTCCATTTTTCTTTGCCGTTTTTGGTGTTTTTGACATGTACCAAATCGCCTAATTTTAAGCCCAAGGCCTTACGCGATACTTCGGAAAGAACAGAATAAGGTACGATATTGGCATTGACATAGCGTTCTTGTACATCGTCGCGTTGCCCTGAATAGACGTAAGAAGTTGTTGAAATATAATAACCTTTGAAAGGACCATCCGCTTTGACCAAAGGTTTGCCATCAGCCCCAGTCACAACGCCCCACCAAGCTGTATCTTCGTAGAAAGTATCGGGTACTTTTTCTTCACCCATCAATAAAAACTTGCCGTTGCTGCCTTTTTTATAGGTTCTGACATCGCCTTGATTGTGTCCTGCGGCGGCTGTAGCATCTGAGCCACCGTCGTTGGGCGCATAGGCATTGGGCGCACCATCTACACAAATGGCTGCCCCACTCGTATATTGAAAGTTACCAGCAGGCGTTTTGTAAATTGTAATACCTGCGACAACGCGAACAGCGGTTTTGGCACTGGCGTTGATGTCGTCAGTCCAGCCCCCTCTTGTCGCTATTTGCATGAAAATCAAACCATTGCGCAAATCTAACCACATCGGAGAGGCAAGTGGTTGAGCGTCGGATTCGCTTTCGTAGCGCAAAAGATGCGCTAAGATGGGAATAGAGACTTTGACTTGGTCGGTCGCTTCTAAATGAGGTCGGAGTTTGAGTGCTTGAATCAGTTTTTTCTGTAAACTCTCGGATATATCAGCAAAACGACCATCCAACAGATTGCCTAATGTGTCCAAAAAGTTGGCAGCCGCATCGAGGTCTAAGCCTTTTTCATCTAATTCGGTATAAATTTCTGCAATTTCGTGTGTTTGTGCCACCATTAGGTCAAGGGCATGAATCAAGCTGTTGAAGCGTTGAGGAGTAAATTTGGGCGAAAACGAGATGAATTGTGCCAGTTTGACTCGTTTTATAGGTGATTGTTTTTTCATATTGGAATAGGATTTTACTGTTAAAAACTTTTGTAAATGTAAAAATTTTTTGAGAAATACTGAGGGGTGTTTTTTAAAAAATACGTAGCCGAATTGGATTCAAACGTGTTATTCAGCTACGTATTTAGATGTTTTTTTAAGATTTTTTAAGTTTTTTGATAAGCACTATTTTTCGATACCTTTTGACTTTAAAAACTCAACTACCTCTTTGGCTGCTTCACCACCTTTGATGGCATGAGTCATCAAACTGATACCATGCGGCCCTTTTGACAAAAGCATGGCAGGGAAGGCTGCTGCAAGGGCTTTTACAATATCGGTTTTGCCAAGCATCGCAGCAACAAAAATATCCATCCGTGCACCTTGAGATATAAGATATTCAGCAATATCGGCTCTGCCCATGTGTCCTGCGCCACCAATAGCGGATTCAAAATCACCGCCGCCCCAGTCCCAAGTTGCATTCAATAAAGAGGGTTGTTCGGCTAATAGGAGTTTAACGCCATCGAGATTACTGTGACCTTTGCCGACAAAATCTTTCACGATTTCAGGTTTTAAAGGGTCTGGACGTTTGGGTTTAGGTTTGACTTGTGTGGTTATACTGTCGGTTGTTGGCTGAGATTGTCCCAACAGGCTTGTTTCTTTAACAAAAATAACGCCTGTCGCAGTTGCTGTGATGAGTTGTACAAAATGCTTTCTATTCATGACTTATGTTTTAAATGTGAAGAATGCTAACAAAGTCTTACTTTTCTACTGACGTTGCACTATCAATCGTTACTTTTCGACAAATAGGTTTATTTGTCGTTAAAAATGTGTAATGGCAATAAAAAACTCACCCAATCGGGCTTATTCATGGCACTACTTGGGCGCATCAATGCCCGAGTGG
Organism: Saprospiraceae bacterium; assembly: GCA_016787525.1. GTDB lineage: Bacteria > Bacteroidota > Bacteroidia > Chitinophagales > Saprospiraceae > JAAFJT01. Next base: position 21,313 of record JAEUUP010000039.1, read on the forward strand.
CAGTGCCTGTGCCTTCTAAATTGAGTGGTTCTTGTCGAAATACAGAAGTGTCGAATTCCTCAGTTGAAGCCATGATTTTGACATAATCCATCTGTTCTTTTAAACCTAAAGCGACTAAAGCATCGTCCATGCCTAACAAAAACGCAGTTTCTGTCACACCATCATCGTAAGTCTGAGACAACCAAGCGGTTTCGTTGGGTTCTAATTTTTGGATGGGTAAATAGCTGTTGTCAATGCCGAAGCGAGCAGTCATGTATAAAGCTGAGAAAAACAGTCGTCTCGCGCTTTTGTTTTGGATAGACAGTGCAAAAACGGGGTAGTTTTCACCTTTTTTTGTATAAGTGGTTGGATTTGACCAATTTGTGATGCTTTCCATCGTTTCTGGATGCAAATTGGAAGGGTCGTAATCGCCTTCTTTTCGGAAAAGCGTAATCTCTATATCTCTGCTTTTGATGGTTGTTGCAGGATTTTCAATGTTTTTTACGTGAAACCATTGGAGGACACTGTTCACTTTTTGCAAAAAATCAAGAACCAAAGCATACCCCTCAGTAGGTTTGAAAATAGGCTTATCTTCTCCTTTTCGACGCAACCATATTTTATTTTGGGCAGCATGAATGAAAAACTCTCCTTCTTCAAGTTTATCTGTTAATTGGATATAATTTGTTTTAGATTGTGGTAAGTTATTGATTATTAAGGATTTAACTGAGGGGTCGCAATCAAGTGCAAAGGCAATTTTTCGAGCTTGTCCGCCACCGATTTGTACGTCAACATCGTATTGTCCGGTAGCATCGGGCTGAAATGTATCTGACTGCCACTTGCCAACCGATGTGCTGGACGAGACAGAATTGAGAACAAACAGAATATTCTCCTTTGGCAACCGAATGACTGAGGGGTGGCTACTGCCGATGTGGATGCCATGATACGCTCCTGCGTTGAGTTCCCAAGCATTGATTTTTTTATTCCAAGAAACAAAAAAGCGATTTTTGGGCGCAACAGCACCACCTAAAAAGGTCATTTGAGGGTCTGCGCCTTGCACGGCATCCACCAAAGGCAATTGGTCGCCCACACAATTGGCTATTTTTTGCGCCACACGCCGTTCTAAATCTGAATAGGACAGAGGCGAGTGAGCTGTTTCTAAAGCCTCAATCAAACTTGAAGTAAACGCTCCCCGAAATTCTGAGTTGATGATGGTTTCTTTAGCAGTCTGATGGTTTCGGCAAGCACCGAAATTGATGTGTTGCGCTTTGGGCGCGCTGTATTGGCCTTTGCCGTTGGAGATATAATAGTTTTTGTCAAACCCATAATAATCTTTAATCGTTTGAGGGTAAATTTTGGCATCGCTCAGGCGTGTTCTGACCCCCTCAGTCAAATCCCTTGTATTGCCACCTGAGTGACAACTGTCCATGATGGAAAGGAAATGTACACCTTTTTTATGTGACATTGTTTCATAAATCAAGCACGACAACTCTTTGTCTGTCAAACAATTATCATAACAGACAATGGCTTCGTTTTTACCATCAACGGGTTCCCAAAAATCAGTAGTCGGGACGCGTGTGCCGTGTCCACAAAAAGCAAACACACAAACATCCCCCTCAGTAGCTGATTGAAAATGTCGGAAATTCGCAATGACAGCCGACTTAGAAGCTGCGGCATCTTCCAAAACGATGGGCTTAAAAGTAAAGGATTGAGGATTGCATTGTTTGGTCAGATACTGTTCCCACGCACGCATATCTGCCACACAACCTTTGAGGGTACTGGCAATATTGGATGGATAATTGTTGATGCCAATGAGTAAGGCGTAGAGCGATTTATTGGGCATAATGGATTGATTTTAAATTGTTTTAAAATAAAAAATAGCGATTCTAAAAACGAAACACCCAAGCCCCAAAACGACCAATGACTTACTTTTAGATAGACGTAAACAAATCGTCAGAGGTTAGGCTGTTCTGCACATAAGCATTTGCGTATTCATTTTTTTGCAAACCAAAAGCTGTCACCATCGTCAAAAATAGAGATTTAGCAAAATTGACTGAGCAAAATTGCTACAACTATATTTTTTTACCCACATTTAGCAAAATTGAGTAAAGGTGGTGTCAATATACTGAGGGGGTCATTTTTCATCTGATGGCTCAACTTTCAAGCCATTTTGCATCAATTCTTTGATAGAAAAAGGGAATGCAAAGGGTGTCATTTCACCACAGTTGAGTTCAGAACCCCATAACCGAGCGAATTTATTTTCGACATTGGCAATCAATCGTTTACCATCTGCGCTGATGGTCGCGCCCCACATGGATGAACGATTGGCAGAAAATTCGCGCAATAGTTTGCCTGTTTCACCATCTAAAAGTTGTACAACTTCGCTGTTTTTGGATATATCATAATCTCCTCCCATGCAAACCAAAAGGCGACTACCGTTGTCACTCAAAGCAATGTCTCGAATGTTTTCTTTGAGCATGTATTTGTGGAGCAATTTGCCCGTTTGAGTATCATACAATCTTATGACTCTATCCATTTGGGCTATGGCAAAGCGTTTACCATCGGAACTGAGGGCGACATCGTTGATGCTGTTTTCCGAAAGCTCATTTGGGTTCACGGTATGCAGCAGTTTGCCAGTCTGAGCATCCCAAATTTTGCCAGTCGCGTCATTACTATTTGTCAGCAGTATTTTTTCGTCGTTGCTTAGGGCAATAAAACTGATTTCGGCTTGATGTCCAACAAATTCTCTTAACACTTGCCCTGTGGTCGCGTCTCGCAATTTGACGGTGGGTTTACTCGTGGCAATGAGGACTTTTGTGCCAGTGGCATTGAGTGCAACGGACAGAACGTCATCAGCGTCGTCAGTTCCTTCCACAAAATTGTAGAGTAATTTGCCTGTTTCTGTATCCCACAATTTGGCTGTATTGTCTCGACTGCCCGTCAAAGCCCGTTTGCCATCGGCACTCAGAGCCAAAACTGTGATTTCGTTGGTATGACCCGAAAATGTTTGTAATTTTTTACCTGTCAGAACGTCCCACAAGCAAGCACTGTTGTTAAAACCGCTTGTAAGAGCCAAAGTTCCATTGGCATTGAGAGCCAAACTGTTAATCAATGAATCTTGTTGAATATCCGCCAGTTTTCGGTCGGTGTCAATGTCCCATACTTTAACTGTGCTGTCAGAACTGGCAGTAAAAGCTTTTGTACCATCGGCACTGAGGGCTACTGAATTGACAAAACCCGTATGACCATTAAATTCGCGTAGAATTTTCCCTGACCTCGTGTCCCAGAGCTTCGCCGTATTGTCGTAGCTACCCGTCAGAATTTTACTGCCATCGGCATTGAAGGCTAAGGAAGAAATAGACGACCCATGCCCTTCACATTCTTGCAAAAACCGACCTGTTTGAGCATCCCATATTACTGCTTTACTATCGCCACCACCTGTTGCGATGCGTTTGCCATCTGCACTTATGGCAACAGCTAAAATACCCGCACCTTCACTCTGTACAGTATATTTAAATGTTTTGAGCAATTTACCTTTGCGCGTATCCCATAAATAGGCAACACTGTCTGTGCCTATCAAAAGTTTTTGGACATCTGCATTCCAATCCAAACCCGTGATATAAGCATGGTTTTTGGGCAACTGCTTTATTATACCGCCAGTTTGTACATTCCACAGAATGATGGTGCTGTCGCTACTGGCAGAAATGGCTTGCGTAGCATCTGCGTTGATAGCAACCTTATTAATTGTATTGCGGTGTCCCGAAAAAGTGTGTAATAAAACGCCTGTTTCTGTATTCCACACTTTAACAGTGCTGTCGAGACTGCCTGTCAAAGCAATTTTGCCATTGGCACTCAAAGCAGACGTTACAATGAGGTCGGAATGTCCTCGTAGCTTATGTAAAATCTTACCTGTTTCAAAATCCCAAACCATGGCGAGTGTATCAACAGTGCCTGTCGTTAAAGCAATTTTATTGTTTTTACTGATGGCGATGCTTTGTATCTCACTCTGATGCCCTGCATAGTTCATTTGATAGAACGCATGAATGGTGTCGTTCAAGATTTTATAGTAATTGACCTTCGCAGCACTGTTATCGGGGTGTTTGTTGTAAATATATTCCAACATTCGGACTGCCAAAGTGGGATTGGTTTCAGAATAAGTGATGGCAGTTGCCAAGTTCTCTGCTGTTCTCGCTTGTTTTTGAGCAATCAAACGCTGGTTGTTTGCCCACAAAGCTAAAATACCCAAAATCAGAAATGCCCCAATAACCGACCCCCTCAGTATCCATTTGTTTTGGCGACGTACTTTTTGACTCAACCCAATGAAATGCCGTTCCGATTGATTCATCGGGCTGTCGCTCTTCAGTAGTGCCAAAGCCAAATCGAGTCGCGCATCGGACTGCCACAAGAATTTTTTTGATGAATCATTGTTTTTGTAGTCCAAAGTGGCAATCATCACTTTGTCGAACAACAGCACATTTTCTTCTTTCATCTCTTTCACCCAATCCCACAAGCGTTTCCAAGAGCGAACAAGAGCGTCGTGCGCGGGTTCAAGATAGGCTTTTTTATCGTTTTTGGTTGTTTGTTCTGCTTTTTTGTCCGCCTCTCCTTGGACGGTATTTTGCGTTTTTTTCTCAACTTCGGGTGTACTGAGGCGTATCAAACGGGCTTCGTCTAAGGCTTTGATAACCTGCTTGACCAACTCATCTTGACCAAAATTCAAATCTTCCATAAAAACACGTTTGCTTGCCAATTCACCAGCAGAAAGAGATACCATGCGCAACATCAAACGCCGCATCACATCTTGCGCCCCCTCAGTATTGTGCAAATCGGCATATACTTGTTCGGCTCTGCCTTGCAAAGCCCCACTCAAACCACCCAAATCCGTATAATATTGCCGTTTGATTTGCCAACGGCTTGCAGAAGTTTGTTTGGCTTTTTCAAACAATTCTTGCAACAAAAAAGACAAAAGCGGCAGAGGACCGAGTTCTCCATTGACTTCTTTTTTGATGTCTTCGACCAATGTTTCACTTTCAAAAGTGCAGCCGACTCGACGCGCAGGTTGTACGATGATGTCGTGATAGTCGTTGGGCGAAAAAGCTGGAACGAGAAACCGCCCTTTTACCCAATAATCTTCTAATAAATTATTGCGTACTTGAGCCTCAAAATCGGCACGAACGGTGCCAATGATGCGTTTGCCTTTGTCCAACCAATCTTTGAGTTTTTGATTGAACAATACCACATCTTCGGCATCTTGAGCTTGTGTCACCACTTCTTCCCATTGGTCAATGATGAGAATGTCCCAATCGTCGTTTTGAGGCAGCGATACTGAGGGGGCCTTCCCTGGGCGAATAATCGGCATTTTTAGTTCGCTGGGTTGCTGAATCATGCCTGCTTTATACATTTTTGGCAACAAACCCGCTTTTACCAACGAAGATTTGCCTGTACCCGATGCACCTGTTAAGACCACAAAATGGCTATTTCTGGCTCGCTCAAACAAGTCTTCGACGGCTTGTTGTCGCCCAAAATACACACCTGAATCGCTGTAATCATAAGATTTGAGACCTTTGTAAGGGTTTTGATAATGCCCTTCGGTCAATTTTTTATCATCGAATCCATCTAAAAAAAACACAAATTCGCCATCGCCATCGCCTTCGAGCGAACCCAACTCAACGGATTGTTGGTTGCCTGCGGTTTTAGAAATTTGAGTGAGTTGATTTTTTAAGTAAGATTGGACTTCGACGGCTGTTATCAGTTTGTCATTATTCCCTTGGTCAGATGCCCCTTGCAAAGCTTCGACAAATATTTTTGCAAAAGGGGAGTTTTCGTCGCCCAATTCGATGTGGTCAAAAGCTTTTTGGCGCGAAGAAGTGGAAGTCAAAACCTTACGCGATGGCTCTTGGGTGAACATGTCGTAATACTGACGGGTCAGTTTTTGTTTTTTTGCTCCCAAACGCATGATGTCTCTTTTGGTTGAAAAACGAAAAGTGCCCGCAAAACAACAATCCAAAACCAGCAAAACGTGGCGTGCTTTCAGCTCATTGAGCGTTTCGGAGAAAGACTGCATGGCAATATAGGTATCGGTATTGCCCAATTGGGCATCGCTCGGCACCAAATAGCCTTTCAAACCCATTGCACCATCTTCTTGCAAACCATGACCTGCATAATAGACCAAAACCCGCATGTCAGGTGATTGGCATTGAGCTTTCATTTTTTCAAGAAAAGTCCGCATCTCATTCGCCGTTGGGTCGAGTAGGCTAATGACATCAAAATCTTGTTCAGCAAGCTTTTCCGATAACAATCGGACATCGTTTAACGGATTTTTTAAAGTGGCAATTTGGGTGTCGTTGTAGTGGGAAACGCCTATGACAAAAGCCAGATTGTGCGAAAACGGTTTATTGGTAACAGACATAATGGACTATAGTTGCTTTCAAAAAAGGCAGAAACTGCCCTGTTTTATGTTCATAAAATTATGTATGTATGTTTACCAATAAACAAAGAAGGGTGTACTGTCTGTAATAGAGAAAGGATTTTATGTTATTTCATTGCCAAATATAGGCGTTTAAGTTTTTTCTATGTTGTATTTGAGTGCTGTTAACATTTCATTTGTAGTTTATGGTGCGTCTATACTGAGGTGTGTGTGTGTAGTACCTTTTTTTAATGAAGACTCTCTTATGATTAGTTTTGAATGTAAAATAATGGTATTTGTAGGAGTAATATTTAATAGACCATTCAAATGATTGATAATGCTTTGTGCCGCAATTTCGCCCATTTCTTTTCCAGCATAGTGGATGGTTGTGAGATTTGGCTCTATAACGGATGCTATTGGATCATCATTGAATCCTACAATAGCAATATCTTCTGGAATACGTAATCCATTATTTTTCAATAATTTAATGGTATGAACTGCGAAATTATCGTTGGATGTAAACAAACCGTTTGGACGGATTGGCATATCGAGAATTTTGGTGACCAACTGCGCTGCTGCATCTTGAGTTAAATAAGATTCAAATATCAAATCTTCATTAAAAGGTATTCCTTGTTCGGCTAAGGCTATTTTGTAACCCTCCAATCGATCTCTATAGACATTGCGTTTGAGACTGCCTGCGGCGTGTAGAATGCGTGTACAATCTTGTTCAATTAAGTGTTTCGTAGCTTCGTAACCTGCTTTTTTGTTGTCAATGGCAATGGTTGTGCAGTTGAGGTGTTGGGGTATTCGGTCGAAAAATAAAATGGGAACGCCTTTATCTATAAAATTTTTGAAGTGTTCAACCCCCTCAGTATCAGATGCTATAGACACCAAAAGTGCATCTACGCGGCTATTGAAAAGTGTTTGTGCATTTATTATTTCTTTTTTTTCGGATTCTAAAGATTGACTAATTAGGAGGTTATAACCTGCTTCATTGGCTATTTTTTCCATACCTGCTAAAACCGCCGACATAAAATAGGAATTGAGCCGAGGCACAATAACTCCAATGGTGTATGTTTTTTGTTGCCGTAGGTTGATTGCAAACTTATTAGAACGATAGCCCAATTCATCAGCTTTAGATTGAATCAAAACTTTCTTTTTTTCACTAATGCCAGTATGCCCATTCAAAGCGCGACTGACCGTAGCAGCAGAAACGTTCAGTTCTTTGGCAATATCATAAATTGTTACTTCTTTTTCCATTTAAAATGTTTCTATCTTGTACGTTTGAACGCCCTAATAAATTAATCATGCAATTTTTAATAAATTTTTACGTAATCGGTTGCATAGTTGAAATTAATTTCTATTTTTGAACTTAAATTCAACTTTTATTTGGCAAAGGTAATATTTAACAACTAATAATTCGTATTCTACAAGTCTTATTAGTTCTATAATACGCTTATTATCATTTATTTATAAAATGAATTTTTAAAATATCGTAGAAAAAATACTTACTCCTTATTTTTCAGTTCAATAATGTGTCGTTTCGACACTATTATAAAATCTAAAAACATTTACCTGTTTCAAAAGCATAAAAATATATGCCTGTTTTTTTTTACTTTTTTCAATAATTGTCATTTCGACACTTACTACAATCATAAAACGCTTACGCTTTTTTAAGACCAATTAGACATTTACTTTTTTTTGCCTGTTTCTATAATTGTCATTTCTACACTTTTAATAATTTAAAACTTTTTTATGATGAAACTAAACTTCACTTACATGTATGACATTGGAAAACACTTCGTTAGTTGCAGCATTATACTGCTGCTAAGTTGTGCATTTTCCAATCTAAACGCTCAAAATGTATCCGTCAAAGGCTTGATTAAAGATGAAACGGGCAGCGGTTTGCCAGGTGCATCTATTGTCGTGAAAGGTACTGCCAAAGGCACAGTAACCGATACAGACGGTAATTTTGCACTTGAAGCACCCAAAGGCGGTACTTTAGTCATTTCTTATGTCGGTTACGACAATCAAGAAATCGTTGTCAATGACAATACTCCCCTCAGTATTCAGCTCAATGCGGGCAAATCTTTGAGCGAGGTCGTCGTAATCGGCTATGGCACACAGAATAAGAAAGATGTAACAGGTTCTGTTGCTTCGGTCAGTGAAGCCACCTTAAAAGAAGTGCCTGCGCCCAATCTGCTCAACCAGTTAAAAGGTCGCGCTGCGGGTGTATCTATTGTCAGTAATGGGGCAACCCCAGGTTCGCAAGGGCAAATTAGGATTAGAGGTAACAGAACATTAACGACAAGTTCTGGTGGTAGTGATGCTCTTGATGGTCCCTTAGTGGTCGTAGATGGTATTCCATTCGGCGGCCTCAATGACATCAATCCAGATGATATTACGAATATCGAAATTTTGAAAGATGCGTCTGCTACGGCTATTTTTGGTTCAAGGGGTGCGGGTGGCGTTATTTTGGTCACGACTAAAAGAGGTAAACTCGGAAAGCCTGTACTTAGTTATGATGGTTACCACGGTGTCACTTCGGTCATGGGTAAGTATAATGTGTTCAATGGTGCAGAATATGCTCAATTCAAAACAGATGCGGCAACCTACAACCGCAACAGTGCGACGAGTGGTGGTACGTCCAGTTATGTACTCACACAAGCTGAAAAAGATGCTTTGGCAGCAGGTATTTCGACCAATTGGCAAGACCTGTTGTACCAAAAAGGCTTTATGACAAGTCATCAATTGGGCTTACAAGGGGGTACTGAAATGACGCAATTTGGATTAGGCGCGGGGTATCTGAATGAAACAGGTATTATCCCGAATCAAGATTTCCAACGGTTTAATTTGCGCGCCACGATTGACCAAAAAATTGGTAAACGGGTGAAAATCGGCTTGAATACACTCAATACGCTGACTTATACAAACAACCCTGGTGGCGGCGGTGTTCCAACGGGCTTAGTATCATTAACGCCTTTGGCTTCGCCTTATAATGCAGATGGTACGGTCAATTTACAACCCGCAATTGGGTCTATTGATGCAGCTCAAATCAGCCCTTTGACTTTGATTACGAAGGCGGCGGCTATAGTATCAAAAAATAGATCCATCAGAACTTTCAATAGCGCTTATGCAGAGGTTAATATTTTAGAAGGATTGAGATATAGATTTAATGCGGGTTTGAATTTTAGTCAATCCAATTTTAATGGCTATTCAGGTCCTTTGACTTATGTCAATAGCGCAACTGTTCAGTCTTCATCTAATGCGGATATCAGTAATACAGAGTTTTGGGATGTCAATTTCCAACACCTATTATATTATGATAAGGTTTTTGCCCAAAAACATAAAATTGGCATTACGGCACTTTATGAAATTACAAAAAACCATTCGCAAGGTAGTTCTTTTAACGTAAAAGGTGTGCCTGCGGACTATATTTTGACGTCAAACTTTGCATTGGCTTCAGGACAGCCAACAGCAACGACAAACGGTGGTAACTTTTTCTCTGAAACAGGATTGGTTTCTTATATGGGTAGATTCAACTATGGCTACGATAACCGTTATTTATTGACACTCACGATGCGTAGAGATGGTTCATCAACATTATCGCCTGCTAATCAGTATTTTAACTACCCCTCAGTAGGTTTGGGTTGGAATATCACAGAAGAGGCTTTCATGAAAAACCAGACACTATTTTCTAATTTAAAACTGAGAGGTGGCTGGGGTATTTCTGGTAACAGAAACGTAGGTGCTTATGCCACATTGGGTGCATTGTCGGCAGGGTATTATAACTTCGGTACGACGACATCAGGACAACAATTGGCTTACACCGTAACGAGCCTCCCTGCCACTGATTTGGGTTGGCAATCAACGTCGCAGTATGATATAGGTCTTGAAATTGGTTTGTTTAAAGATAGAATTACGGGTTCTTTTGATATTTACAATCAACAAACCAAAGACATTCTATTGTCCGTCAATCTACCTCAAAGTAATGGCGCGGGTTCAACGTTAAAAAATCTTGGCAAAACTGAAGGAAAAGGTTTTGAAGCGACCATGTCTTTTGAGGCTGTGAAAAGCTCAAAAGGTTTTAATTGGAGCATAGATGCAACTTATTTTTTCAATAGAGAAAAAATTATACAATTAACCAAACCAGAAGAATTGTCCAACAAAGGCAACGGATGGTTTGTCGGTCAACCCCTCAGTGTTATTTATGATTACAGAAAGCTGGGTATTTGGCAGCAATCAGATGCAGATAATGGTACAATAGCTAAGCAAACTTCACCTGTGCAATATGCTGGACAAATCAGAGTGGAAGATATAAATGGTGATGGTAAAATCACAGCCGATGACCGTCAAATCATTGGCAATTTCCAACCAAAATGGGAAGGTGGCTTAACAAACCGATTCAGTTATGGCAATTTTGATGCTTCGATTGTCATGTATGCGCGTATGGGCATGAAAGTGCTTGTACCTTATTTGACAGGTAATGCAGGTGGTGGAACGGGGTTCAACTTCTTTAACCAAAGTCGCTCAAACCAAATGAAGGTCAATTATTGGACTAAAGACAACCCGACTAATGATTTCCCTGCACCCGATGCAGGTGGTGCAGTCGCTTATTTCGGTTCAAGTTTGGGTTATTACGATGGTTCTTTTATCAAGTGTCGGAGTATTAATTTGGGCTATAATCTTTCTAATGGTGTATTCAAAAAAGCGGGCATCAGCTCAGCACGGATTTATGTCAACCTGACAAATCCATTTATCGTTTACTCGCCACTTGTTAAGTCTGGATTGGCTATTGACCCTGAAGGCAACGGTTATGCGAATGCCGTAACGCCTACGGGGGCCAGTGAGGTGTCGGCACAAGCCAGACAAATTGCTGTCAACATGAACAACCCACCTGTCAGACAAATGACATTGGGTATGAATCTTAAATTTTAATCTTTTAAATGAAAATATTAATGAAAAATATTAAATTCTTATTGATAATCGCTTTTATAGCCACGTTAGGAACTGGCTGTGATAAAATATTGGAAGAACACCCACAATCGCAAGTTGTACCTTCGTTTTTCAACAGTCCTTCGGGTGTATTGGGTGGTATCGCTGGTGTCTATAATGACATAAGAAGCCAATGGGGTACTGAGGGGTTCACCAATGAAATGCAAGTAGGTACAGATGAGTTCTTATTAGGGGCATCTGGTAGTGGTGCAGTTTTTACGTATAATGGTCTGAATGGTAGTAATTTTGGTTCTGCTTGGGGTGTCGCATTTCAAGATATTAACACAATCAACGGGGTTCTTCAGTATGGTAAAACGATTGATTTACCAGAGGCTACGCGCAAGCAATACTTAGCACAAGCCAAATTTTTACGTGGATTTTGGTATTTCTATCTCGTCCAAACTTTTGGAGATGTGCCTTTACATACCGAATTTATTACAGTGGCATCGCAAGCAGCCAAAAGGGACCCCGTTGCAGAAGTTTATAAATTAATTATCCAAGACTTGACAGAAGCTGCTGCCGATTTACCGAATACACCAACCGCACCTTTTTTGGGTAAGGCAGCTACAAAACCTGTTGCTCAACTTTTATTAGCAAAGGCATTGTTAACACGCGGTTGGCTTAATAATACTGCAGCTGATTTCACACAAGCAGCCACTATTTGTAGTGATATTATTGCCAATAAATCAACTTATGGACTTGACTTATGGGCAGATTATGGCGATGCCTTTGTGCCTGCCAATGATTATGGCAAAGAAACCATGTTTGTCAGCGACCACGTTTTAGATGCAAAATATGGTTATTATTCTGTCGGTGGTGCAGCGAGTGGAGGTGCTGCTCAAAACCTATCACCGTGGTTTACCAACTGGAATTACCCAAATAATAGCGGTATCAATTCTGTCGTCACTTCAAGTGGTACTTTTTCAAGTAGTGGTACATCACTCATGGTTAGAGATGCACAATATGGACGACCTTATATCCGTATGCGTCCGAATAGTGACAAATGGACGACGGGCACCAATTCAGGTAAAAACTACTTTTTAGACCAAGCATTTACAAAGAGAGATGTGGATTCGAGATTTGCTAATAGTTTTTACCAAATCTATATCTCAAATGTTGCCGTTACCAATACAGCTACTGCGACAAATAATAAAAGAGGCATAGGCTACACAACAGTTGTCGGACAAGACACGGCAATATGGCTACCCGATTTTGAAGTGCCAGGCGCACCACAAATGGTTGGTACAAGACCATTCAAAGGTATTGTCGTGCCACCAAGCATGTGGAATAACGGCATATTCCCAGCCTTGAAGAAATTTATGGACCCCAGTAGAGGGGCTAATTTCAATGACCCTTCTACAAGACCTTGTGTGTTGTATCGTTTTTCAGATGTCTATATGACAGGTGCAGAAGCCTATTTCAAAGCAGGTGACAATGCTAAAGCCGCAGAATTGATAAATGTCGTCAGAAAAAGAGCCGCTTTCAGAAAAACCAATACCACAGCTCAAAATACCGACGCTGCAACAGCTATGACAATCACCGCTGCCGATGTTACTTTAGATTTTATTTTGGATGAAAGAAGCCGTGAATTTTTTGGCGAATGGCAACGTTGGCATGACTTGGTGCGTACCCGTTCTTTAGTCAGACGCGTTCAGGCTTGGAATAAAGAAGCTGCACCTTATGTCAAAGACTTTCACATGCTGCGCCCGATTCCTCAATCACAAATTGATAGGACTGTGGAAGGACCTCCGTTTCCGCAAAATCCAGGCTATTAATACTCGTCCGAAAAGCCTTCTACGCTTCTTAGGCAGCTTTATTTACACTTAAAAACTATTGAATGAAGTTTAATTAGTAACGATGAAGGGATAATTAATTTTATCCCTTCTGTTTTTTGCGATTTATATCTGAAAAACTGTTTTAAACGCCTGTTTTTAATACCAGTATCAAAGCTTAGTTGTTTTTTAGCTTGGATGGAACTCAAAATGGCTCAAACTACCCCCTCAGTATAAACCTTTGAAAAACGATTGAAATGACATTGGAGTCAGCTATTCTAATAGATAAAATCTATTACTGAATAGGATAAATAATTAAAATTTATGACCGTAGTAATTGTAGATTTGCCTTTCTAAAACAAAAAAAATTTTAAGAATGGAAACTAATACTTCGTCAACAAATCCATTAAATGGGGCAGCCAAATGCCCTTTTGCCAATGGCTCTTTCAAAAAAAGCGCAGGCGGCGGTACAAGAAACCGCGATTGGTGGCCCAATCAATTGAAATTGAATATTTTGCGCCAGCACTCGTCTTTGTCAAATCCAATGGATGAATCCTTTAACTATGCTGAAGAATTCAAATCTCTTGATTTAGCTGCGGTTAAACAAGATATATTCGATTTGATGACGACTTCACAAGATTGGTGGCCCGCAGACTATGGTCATTATGGCCCTTTCTTCATTCGTATGGCATGGCACAGCGCAGGCACTTATCGCACGACTGACGGTCGTGGAGGCGGTGGTTCAGGCACACAGCGATTCGCTCCTTTGAATAGCTGGCCCGACAATGCCAATTTGGACAAAGCCCGTTTGCTTTTGTGGCCTGTGAAAAAGAAATATGGTCGCAAACTATCTTGGGCGGACTTGATGATTTTAGCGGGCAATTGTGCTTTAGAATCTATGGGTTTCAAAACTTTCGGTTTTGGCGGCGGACGCGAAGATGTATGGGAACCAGAAGAAGATGTTTATTGGGGTGCAGAAACGGAGTGGTTGGGTGACAAACGCTACACAGGTGACCGCAATTTGGAGAATCCGTTAGGTGCTGTTCAAATGGGTTTGATTTATGTGAATCCAGAGGGACCCAATGGCAATCCAGACCCTATTGCCGCAGCACATGATATTCGCGAGACTTTCGCACGCATGGCAATGAACGATGAAGAAACAGTGGCTTTGATTGCAGGTGGTCACACTTTCGGTAAGACCCACGGTGCCGCAGACCCAGGACAATATGTCGGCAGAGAACCAGAAGCTGCCAGCATCGAAGAGCAAAGTTTGGGTTGGAAAAATACTTTCGGTAAGGGCAATGCAGAACACACCATCACAAGTGGTTTGGAAGGAGCTTGGACAACGACACCGACAAAATGGAGTCATAATTTCTTTGAAAACTTATTCGGTTTTGAATGGGAATTGACAAAAAGCCCCGCAGGAGCGCAGCAATGGAAACCCAAAGGTGGTGCTGGTGCTAACACCGTTCCCGATGCGCACGACCCCTCAGTAAGTCACGCACCAACGATGTTGACAACTGACCTCGCTTTGCGTTTTGACCCTGCTTATGAGAAGGTTTCGAGACATTTCTACGAAAATCCAGATGCTTTTGCCGATGCTTTCGCGCGTGCTTGGTTCAAATTGACCCACCGCGACATGGGTCCTAAATCTCGCTACTTGGGTCCAGAAGTGCCGCAAGAAGACTTGATTTGGCAAGATCCAATCCCTGCTGTGACGCACAAATTGATAGATGCAGACGATGTTGAGGCTTTAAAAGCTCAAATTTTAGCTTCTGGGTTGAGCGTTTCACAATTGGTATCGGCTGCTTGGGCTTCGGCTTCGACATTCCGTGGTTCTGACAAACGCGGCGGTGCCAATGGCGCACGGGTTCGTTTAGCACCTCAAAAAAACTGGGAAGTGAATCACCCCGCTCAGTTGGCTAAAGTATTGAGTACACTCGAACACATTCAAGCGACATTCAACGGCAGCCAAACTGATGGCAAACAAGTATCTATCGCCGACCTTATCGTTTTAGGTGGTTGTGCAGCTATTGAAAAAGCCGCCAAAGATGCAGGCCACGATGTAAAAGTACCGTTCACCGCAGGGCGTACCGATGCTTCGCAAGAACAAACAGATGCAGAATCTTTTGCTGTATTAGAGCCTATTGCCGACGGATTCCGAAACTATTCAAAAGGACATCATTCGACTATGGCAGAAGAATTATTGGTTGATAAAGCACAATTGATGACTTTGACTGCCCCCGAAATGACGGTTTTGGTAGGTGGTATGCGGGTTTTGAATACCAATTTTGGCTTTTCTAATCACGGTGTTTTCACCAAGCGTCCAGAAGTTCTGACCAATGATTTCTTCGTGAATTTACTCGATTTTGGTACAACTTGGAAAGCAACAGACGAGATGAATGCTGTTTTTGAAGGTCGTGACCGTGCGACAGGCAACGTCAAGTGGACAGCCACTCGCGCTGACCTCATTTTTGGTTCTAATACCGAATTGAGAGCAATTGCTGAGGTTTATGGCTGTGAAGATTCACAAGGGAAATTTGTCAATGACTTTGTAAAAGCATGGAACAAAGTGATGAATCTCGACCGCTTCGATTTAGCATAAGTTTTTTGTTGTTATATATAGGGTTTTATAAAGGCTTGATTATCAAATTGATAGTCAAGCCTTTTTTATTGAATTGTCGGTTTTCTTTGTGGTGGGAAAAGCTTTAGTTGGGTGTTTGTGCTTTCGTTAATCGAAATGCTCACCCCTCAGTATTTGGATTTATTATCACTTCCGATTGGCTTTACAAACGCTACACTCACATCGAAAACTTCAGCAACGTCCTCAATCATCAATTTACCATGCTTGTTCGCCTTTCTCGTTCCTTTATCTCTTTTTTTGAAAAGCAAAACGGATTTAGGGCGTTGCTGTTTGCCTAAATCCGTTTTTTTATTGCTTTTACTGAGGGGGATGATTACTCATGTCAGAGAGACGTACTGAATATTATGTTGCACCTTTGAAAAAGCTTACGACCGAACACTTTGTACCAGCGGCTGTTGTCATTCAGTCCAAATCTATCTTCCATGTTGAATAAAAATGTTTAATTTTGTGACTTCATTCGTTAAATGACGACTCGATTATGAAAAAACGTCATCCTCATACACTTTCCACAGGTGATAATAATACAGTCATAGCCCTTTCTGAAACAGAAGTCGGTAAAATATTTACAGGCGATACACGCTCTGATATTGGTTCGGAGGCTCTCAAATTGCAATTTGCTAATAAAGTGAATGGTTTACTCGTGCGTTTTATTCGGTTGGATGAATTGAATGATGAAGCTGAAATGTTGGTCATGGAAAGGCTTTATCCTATGGATTTTCGGGCTTACGAATATGAACGCCGTGAATTGTGGTTAGATGTTTTTGAAGAGGAATTACACCAATTGCACAAAAGCGGGTTTGTCCATCGTGACTTACGCCGTCCCTCTGATATGCCAGGACTGACTTTTGACAATATCTTTCTAACACCTACGGGTTTGCGGTTGATTGATGTCGGTATTTCTGCTTTGCGTGAACAAGTGGGGGAGCGTTTATTCAACCGTTTTGTCCAACAAGAATTGACAGAATTGGAACAGTTTCGGTTGTTCTTTTTAGCCAGATAAATAAAAAAACGGATTTAGGGCTTTGCTGTTTGCCTAAATCCGTTTTTTTTGCTGCTTTTACTGAGGGGGGATGAATACGAATAATAGGTTGCGCCTTTGAAAAGGCTTACGAGCGAGTGCGTTGTGCCAGCAGGGAAAAAGAACCAATTAAGCAACTGCATATTTAGTATAAGCCCGCAAATCAGGTGACAAAAAACCCGCAACAATATCAGATTTTGGTACACCACGTTCTTCTAACATCTCGCCTACTTCCCATTCAGTCATATTTTGTTGTACCCAAATTTTGCCATCAATAATATCGAAGTGCATTGGACAATCATGCACGAATTGATTGTTGTCCCAACCGATTGTGACGACTTGATAGCGGTGATTTTCTTTATCTGCGATAAGCTGATTACCACCTTTTATGTTGGCATAAGTGATTTTAGCGTACTCGTTGAGTATATCGAGTATTGCTTTTTCGTATTTTTTTATCTTGTTATCCATTGTGAAATGATTTGACTCTCTTGATTATAAATAACGAGTTTAAACTTTTCTTCTTGCATTGTTTTTTGAATAACGGGTCCTTCAAAAAAACGTTTGTAAATATTTTCTGGCACTGCTAAATAAAGTAAACGTTCGGGTTCTCTCATTGCCAAGACGTTTCGATAAATGATATATTTGCCAATAGCTTCATACAAAGCCGTAATAAAAGACAAACTACCAAACGTTTTGATTTCTATCGCAATTTTATCCGTTCCACGTTCTGCAGCTATCAAACGCTCTGCTCCCAAATCAATTTGTACTTGAACATTGCCAATTTTGAATGAAAGTGGGTCATTTGTGATGATCCAACCTTCTTTTATCAACGCTTCTTTCACATTTTCGTGGAATAAGTCCCTTGCCATACATTTTGTTTTAGTTTTATCATAACGATTGTCCGTAGCAAATTTATACCTTTTTTCAATGCTTGCTCGCCTTTCTTGTTCCTTTATCTCTTTTTTTGAAAAGCAAAACGGATTTAGGGCGTTGCTGTTTGCCTAAATCCGTTTTTTTGCTGCTTTTACTGAGGGGGATGAATACTCATGTCAGAGAGACGTAATTGTTATTATGTTGCGCCTTTGAAAAGGCTTACGAGCGGATACGTGTGCCAGCGGGTAAATTGTTCTATGATTTTTGTCTTATTATTAGTCTTTGTCTATTGGGAATGCAATTAGATAATTGTTATCTAAGTCTTTATCATTTGCATCTGCCTTATCTGCTGTCTTAAATTCATCAAATATATTATGCTTTTCTTTTTGAAACTCTGCTAATAATTTTTTCTTTACGTTTTCTTTTGAAATATGGGCGAACTCATTTTTTAAGTCTATTTTTAATATTTTTGTTTCAAATTCAATATGGTTTTTCTTATCATAAAACTTTGGGAAACCATACTGTATTACACAACTTCCAGCAACTTCGCTACTTGAAAAATTAAACTCAGCATCTATCTCTCCGAATATTAATATTCCTAACTTTCCAATCTCAATAACATCTGTTTCTTCAAGTTTTTTTCCTTGCATCGCTGTCAATTTTACTTCCCCAATGTTCTTTAACCATTTAAAATTGTCAGGAAAGTTTAATTTATTGTCTATTCCTGTTTCAATATCTACAATTCGTTGAAATGTTAATGTCTCAAATTTTCGCTTTGTAAAAGCTAATAAATATTCAAAAATAAATTGATTTTTCTTGAAGTGGGTTGCTAATACCTTTTGTATTTTCTGAGTTGGAGCAACTACTTTTTTTGCTTGTAGTTCTTTCTGAACTTGGTTTTGCAATTTACTCAAAAGTTCTTTTGTTTCGGGTACTGTGCTTTCAATAACATACTCAATCATGTTATTATCTGGCAATTTCTCAATTGTCAGTTTCCATGTATGAAATGTTTCTATTGAAAAAACATCTTTTGTCCAATCATTACGTTTGATTTCACCTTCAATTATTATTTTGTCGTGCCCTTCATTTGTTACATTGAATTTATTGATTGAATAAGATAAATTATTTTCTACCAAATTTTTAACAATCGTTTCTATTTGAGGAGAAATAGTATCTACCAATTTTTCTTCCTTTCCATTCCACTCACTTCTTCCTGTTGAACGTTTGATATTACTTTCTTTCTTATGCTGTCTATTTCTAAGTATTTCAAATTCCTTTGGACTTAGCAATAAACTTGCTATCAAAGGAACAGTATTATTTCTTTGATGATTTTTTACAAATACGCCTCGTTTTTGAAGTAGAAATCTTAAATCGTTCTCACTTAAACCACTGGCTGTAATTAATGGTCGAATATTCTCTCCAAATGGAAGAAGCGAATTTAAGTCATCGTCATTATGTTCTTCATTATAATTCAATGTTTCTAAAATTTGGATTGTATGAACTAATGATTATTTTACTTACGAAATTTTGGTCTTTAAAACTTAACTTTACATCATCTACTTTGTCTTTATGAGTATCTAAATTATACTCAGGGAAAAGTATATAAACTTTTTGCGACCAATTGTTTGTTAGTTTTTGGGCAAGATTTATCAATTTTTGCAAGTATTCGCTTTCAAAGTTGTCTATACAAGATAAAACTAAGCACTCTTTGTCTTTTTTAAAAATACGTATAGGTAAGACACTGCTGTTTATATACTGAACAGGTAAAATTTTACTACTATTTAGACGTTGCCTTGCCGAAATATTAAAGCCCGTACTTGGGTGGAAAAAGTGCATTTCATAGTCGATGAACTTATTTTTTACGAAATCAATTGTTGCAAATAAAAAGTCGGCACGTTTATTATCCACTAAATATGTCGTTTCAAATTCTAAATCATCATCTACTCTAAAATCTGTTAAACGCTCAATAACATCATCATATTCACTCTTATTATCTATCCAAAAAACAACACTTGAATGTTTAAAATGATAATTTGCATTTTGTTTTTTTATTTTACTTCGCAAATTTGATTTTTTAAAACATTCAGTAGCATATGCTACATCTCTAAGATGAGATTTGAATTTACTACTTGGATTAAATGGATATTCGTCATTTATTTTTGATGATATTAAAACAAACATTTCGGTATCACTAAACAAAGGGCAATCATATTTATAAACGAAGTCAATACCATGGTCTTTTCGATCTTTCTTAGAAATTATATGGTCGCTTGGTTTATAACATTCGATTTCTCTATTAGATAGGAGTGTTTCCCAACCAATCATTTGTAATAGGTTTTCTGTAACCTTTTCTCCAAACTCTCCACGTTTTTTTGAAATTTCACTCACTTTGATAACTGTTTTTATATTTTTTGATTATTTTTCAATTTTGTAGAACTACAAAATTGCTGAATACCAATCACACTTGTCGAGCTTTTGAGCGTGGGATTAGTGCGTTAGCAAAGTTTGGCTTTCATGCTTTGGTTTTATATTAGAATAGTCAAAAGGGAATGTTCAAAAAAGTGTGTCAAGGAGTAAAAATATTAAAAAATAAAATTTCCCACATTTTACAGACGTTAGCCAACAATGTTTTAGTGGCTGGGTCTGCCTTATCCACATTTCAATGCTTTGACAAATTTTAAA
>JAEUUP010000098.1 GCA_016787525.1 Saprospiraceae bacterium
TCGTTGGGTCTTGTGACGGTCAATTCATTGGTGGCGGCTGACTCGGTTTTGATTCCTGTGCAGTGCGAAGTTTTTTCTTTAGAAGGTTTGGTAAAGTTGAAAAACACCATCAATGTGGTCAAAAAGAACTTCAATCCTAAACTCGAAGTAGAAGGTTTGCTGCTTTCGATGTACGATTCACGCCTTCGTTTGGCAAATTTAGTGGTTGACAAAGTCCGCGAACATGCTAAGGATTATGTTTTTGAGACCATCATCCACCGTTCAGCTCGTTTGGCAGAAGCCCCCAATGCCCACAAACCAGTCATCACTTATGATGCTGCATCAAAAGGTTCTATCAATTTTTTGAACTTGTGTAAAGAATTTTTAATTAAAAACAATGATCGTATTCGGTAATGGTTATTTTTTATTGGTTACTCATAATTAGTTATTCCCAATTACGAGCAACCAATCACAAATAACCAATCACGAGTAACCAATAACTAACGATGGCAAAACTTAAAAAATTAGAAGAGCAGAGTAGAGGTCTCGACGAATTGTTAGGCAGTTCGGAGCCTGTGATTGAAATTGTACGTGAGCTGACACACACAGTTATCGAGATTCCTTTAGAACAAATAGAAGTCAACCCATGGCAACCGCGCAAGGATTTTGACGAAGCCGCTTTGCAAGAACTGAGTGACTCCATCAAATTGTATGGTCTGATTCAGCCGATTACTTTGCGCCGTATGGCAGTGGATCAGTATCAATTGATTTCGGGTGAACGCCGTTTTCAAGCCTCAAAATTAGCAGGTTTGAAAGCATTGCCTGCTTATATTCGTTTGGCCGACGACCAAGCTATGGCTGAAATGGCTTTGGTCGAAAACCTTCTTCGCGAAGATTTGAACGCTATCGAAGTGGCAAATACCTACCAACGCTTGAAAGACGAATTTGGCTTGACGGATGAACAACTCAGCAAGCGCGTTGATAAAAACCGTTCGACGGTGACAAATATGTTGCGTTTGTTGAAATTGCCGCCTAATGTTCAAGAAAGTATAAAAGAAAAACGCATTTCGACGGGTCATGCTAAGGTGTTAGCGGGTATTAAAGACATTGCTTTGCAATTAGCCTTGCACGAACAAATTGTGAAAGACCGCCTAAGTGTGCGAGAGTTAGAAGACATTGTCACCAATTATTCGACAGCAAGCAAGCCTAAGCCTAAAAAAACGACCCCCTCAGTACCAGACGCATATAAACTCGTCGTGGACAATTTGAGTGGTTTTTTTGGCTCAAAAATCCAATTCAAGCGCAAACCAACAGGCGCGGGTCAGATTGTTGTCAATTTCAAAAATGATACAGACCTCAACCGTATTTTGGATTTAATCGAAGAAAAAGGTTAAAAAAGGTTAATTTACACCTAAAAATCGTTGCTGGACATTGCGTAAAGCAACGATTTTTCATTTTTTATCGTTTTGGTCAACATGAAAAAAATATTTTTGATTCATACATTTTTGCTTTTTCTAATCTCGATGGGGTTCTCACAAAATGCTAAGAGTCAACCTGCCAAGTCGGATTCGACCCCCTCAGTAAAAGTGGCTCGGAACACTAAAACTCAAGGCTCGATTGACAGTTTTCCAGTGCCTAAAAAAGCAGCTTTGTGGTCCATTATCCCAGGAGGAGGTCAAATTTATAACAAAAAATGGGCTTTTATAAAAGTACCAATCGTTTATGGTGCTTTGGCAACAACTATTTATTTGACTTCGTTCAATCAAAAAGAATATAAAAAATTTAAAACAGCCGATTACAATCTGCGTAACCCGACAGACCCAAACAATCCTCAATCGGGGTATCCTGATATTCCTAATAACTCAAATACGACACGTTTGCGCGAAATCAGAGATGCCTATTTCAAGAGGACACAACAAATGTATATTTTGACAGGAGTGACTTACTTATTGGGTGCAGCTGAAGCCTTCACATCGGCACATTTGGCACATTTTGATGTTAACGATAATTTAAGTTTTCGTGTTAAACCTTCTTTTGAGCCACTTGTTGCTTCTGGAAATGTCTTTGGATTGGGTTTACAGTTGAAATTTTAGTGTCTTTTCAAGAGGTTTTACGTTACAAAACAGACATTGTATATTTATTCTTAAACTGGTTTAACAACAATTCTCATTACAAAATGAAAAAGTGGCTTCCTATTCTTACGATTTTTCTATTGACTTGGAGTGCAAGCAATGCACAAAACAACCAAAAAGACGAAGATGTTGACGACATCAGCCAGCAAATGGCAAAAATGCAAAAGCAAATGATGGAGCAAATGAAAAAGCTATTTGGCAATGACGAAGAGGGTGATTCGACTCAAATGTTTAATTTTTCTTTCAAAAACATGCCCTTTGGTCAGATTGACACGTCTTTCACACAGTCGTTCGGTATGATGTTCGATGGCAAAAACTGGCACAGCTTATCGCCTAATGGCGACTCAACAACTGACGAATCATTCCGTCAATTGCGCGACCGTATGCCCGATTTTGGAAAAGGGTTTGACATGAACATGGAAGATATGTTCAAAAGTTTCAGCCAAATGTTCCAAGGCGGGTTTCCAATGTCCCCAAATGCTGACGATATGCCTCGCATACAACCTGATAACAAAAAACGCAAAGGTGAAGAATCTAAAAAAAATGGCAAATACAAGACAGAATCACTTTAGTAACGCGACAGAAATAAATTACACCATTACACACTGTTTCGTGCTACGCACGAAAGGCGTACAAAATAAATTTTTTTTATGGATTGAAGCTAAAAATTGAGGCAAAGCCTCAATTTTTAGCTTCAATCCGAAAGAAATATTCTCAAAGCACGCTTTTTTTTGCTTGCAAAAAAACAGTCCGTAATGGTGTAGTTTATTAAAATCGTATTACTTAGTAATTTATTTCGTGGTTAGTTTAAAAGATGAAACATCCCAAATTTTCTGTGATAGAAAGTTTGGGATGTTTCAAGTTGTGCATAAAATATCTGAATTTTAAAAACTTTGTAAAGTTTTTGCAACAATTCGGTGGGTATTTGCATTATATTGTAGAACTTTGTCTTTCTAAACGAGCAAATTACGCTGAAAATCAAAATTGACATGCAAGACATTATCAAAAAAGCCCACCTCATCATCTATCGAATTCGTCAACGTGGATTAGAGGTTTTCCTTGTCAATCACGACCTTGAGGGCGAGGACTGGCATTTGCCACAAGCCCCCCTCAGTAAAATGAACCCAGATGTGATTGAACTTGATCCAGTTGAGAAAGATGGTGAGAAATTTCAAGCGATAGCGGTAGAAGGCGATTGGCATGATATTCCGTCGCTCAAGGGGCTGATAAAACAAGATGTGCGTTTGGTGACAGACAAAGTGTTCAATGAATTGGAAAAGCATGGTACATATTTCGCTGTAAAAGATGCGTTTAAAAAAGTTTTGCCACAACAATACGCCTTTTTGAAAGAATTGAGAGAGGTTATTTCTGAAAAAAATTCGGTCAAAGATTTATAAACAATTGATTATCACATAATACTGAGGGGATAGTTGCTCATAAAGCAACTATCCCCTCAGTCATTTATACAATAAATTGGAATAATAAATAAAAAAAAGACCGCATCTGTACAAGCCAGATGCGGTTAAAATGTGTTCAGACAAGTTCGAGGGAAATAAGGAAATTTCTTATTGCTTAGGTGTGCTTAGAATGCTTGGTGCATTTGAAGGAACACCTGGGTCTTGAGCTTTTTCATTTACTGTACCACGGATTGTCAAAACGCGAGGTTGGTCACCTTCATTTGTCTCGATAGTTACCGTTTTTGTGAAAGGTCCAACACGTTGAGTGTCGTAGCGAACTTCGATTTCGCTTGTTTCACCTGGCATGATAGGCTCTTTTTTGTAAGCAGGGACAGTACAACCGCAGCTACCACGAGCATTTTTGATGATAAGAGGTTCTGTACCTGTGTTTTTGAAGTTGAATTTACGAAGTGGGTCACCTCCTTGGCTGATTGTGCCATAGTCAACCTCAATTTTTTCAAAAGTCATAACGGGACCAGAAACCGATTTAGCCACATCATTTGTTGCTGTTTGAGCTGTTGCAAAAGCAAACAAAAGAGCTACCATTGAGAACGTTGCAAGGAATTTCTTCATTTTGAATGAGATTTTATTGTTAAATTGAAATAAGTTTAATAAAATTTAATTTTGATTCAAAGCTACAGACCCTCGAATAATTTGCCTGTTAATAAGCTGTTAAAAACTGTTATCTAAAGGTAAAACTTAATTATCTTAAATTACGTGGTATTATAAAAGTTTGAATAACAAAGTTTTGTAACAGCTAAGAAAATGTTCAAAAATTGGATTATCGTTTGCTGCCGGAGCTGTTCGCACCCGCTGTTTCACCTTTTTTTTCTGTTACACTACCTTTGATGGTTAATGTATGTTGAGAATTAGACTCATTCGTTTCGACATAAACAGATTTTGTAAATACGCCTGAACGATTTGTGTCATATTTAACTTCAATGACACCTGTTTTGCCAACCCCAATGGGTTCATTTGGCCATTTTGGTACTGTGCAACCACAGCTACCACGAGCATTTTTGATGACAAGGGGTTCAGTTCCTGTGTTTTTAAATTTAAAGATTCTGACACCGTCCGCGCCAAGGGCAACTGTACCATAATCAATTTCAGTTTTTTCAAATGTCATCACGGGACCACTCTGCGCTTTTGCAAAACTGATTATCAAAGTCAATGCTAAAAACGTAGAAATTACTTTTTTCATGTTGTTCAAATTTTAGATTTAATTATAAATATTAAGAACGATACAAAGGTAAGGGAGTGCCCATCATATCTTGTGTTAATGAAGTGTAAATAAGTGTTATTTGTATTTAAATTTTTATAAATTGTTTCTGTGACATTTTCTAAATAATTGATTATTAATTAATTATGAAATAAATTATTTTCAAAATTCTGATAAAATTTATTATATTTTTCAAAATCTATTTTTTATAAAATACATTTTCATCAAAAAGATATTTTTGTATTTGTATATAAAAAGATATTTTATGACTCTATTGACCTCTAAAATACTGAGGGGGCAGATTTGAGGAGAATAACCTAGTAGCTTTTCAGAAACTATGCAGAATTTCAGAATTATATTTGGAAAGCAGAGCCGAGATTGTAAGGTCACGATATTTTTATCCATCAAAACAATTGGATAAGAAATTTTGTTACCTTTGCGGCAAAATTGAAAAACATGTTCGGCCAAATATGAAATCATTTACTAATGACTGAAAATCTCGAACTCAATATCACTCTTGATTCCCATCCTTCTGAAAACTCAACGGACTCTTTTGCTTCGGCTGTAAAAAACTACATAGAGGAAGTATTGCGCGATTATGAACTCTGTGTGTTGAGTCGCGAAATCAGCTTAATCGGGCGACGCGAGGTTTTGACAGGCAAAGGTAAATTCGGTATTTTTGGCGATGGGAAGGAGGTAGCGCAAGTAGCTATGGCACGCACGTTTCGGAAAGGTGACTGGCGTTCGGGCTACTACCGTGACCAAACTTTGATGTTTGCTTTGGGCGTTTCGACACCCGAAGATTATTTCTCACAACTCTATGCGGATGCTGTAAACGACCCTTTTAGTGGTGGTCGTCAGATGGTCTCGCATTTTGCAACACCTAATGTGGACAAATTCACAGGTGAGTGGACGAATCAGCTTGACAAATATAATATGTCTTCCGATATTTCTTCAACAGGAGGTCAGATGGCACGTGCTGTGGGTTTGGCATTGGCATCCAAAAAATTTCGTCAAATTCCTGAGTTGAGAGATTCGACGCTCTTTTCGGACAATGGCAACGAGGTATGTTTTTGTACGATTGGCGATGCCAGTACGTCGGAAGGTGCTTTTTTTGAAACCATCAATGCGGTGGCAGTTATGCGTGTGCCTTTAGCTGTTTTTGTATGGGACGATGGCTATGGCATCAGCGTACCAACAGAGTTACAGACAGCGAAAGGAAGTATATCTGAGGCTTTGAGAGGTTTTGAAATGGATGAAAATGGCAATGGCATACATATATATACGTGTAAAGCATGGGACTATGCTGCCATGTGCGAGATTTTTGAAGAAGGTATTGAAAAAACGCGTAGAACGCACATCCCCTCAGTATTTCATGTGCAAGATATGACGCAGCCACAAGGTCACTCGACTTCGGGTAGCCATGAGCGATACAAATCGAAAGAGCGTTTGGAGTGGGAAAAGGCGTTTGATTGTAATGTGCAAATGCGTCAATGGATTTTAGATGCACAATTTGCAACAGAAGAAGAACTTGTGACCATAGAAAAAAGAGCGAAAACGAAGGCTAAGGAGGCCAGAAGCAAAGCTTGGTCACGTTATCAGAATCCATTGAATGAAGAAAAAAAGCGTCTGGCAGATATTTATTCGGAGTTGTTGCCTAAGTTGCCTGCTGCGAATGGTGTAAATTATTCGAGTTTTATTACAGAACTTAATCAGTTGCGTGACCCGTCTCTGTCAGAATTAGTTAAAAATGCGCGGCAACTCAGCCTTTTGTTGAAAGGAAAAAATATAAATACTGAGGGGTTAAATAATTGGCTTTACGAAAAGAAGAAATTGACCCACCAACGTTACAGCACTTATTTGTACAGCTCGTCAAAGTATGCAGCCTTAAATGTGCCTGTCGTTGCGCCTATTTACTCGGATGAGTCGCCTATTAAGAATGGTTACGAAATCATAAACGTTTATTTCGATAAGATTTTTGAGCAACGACATGACGTTTTTGCTTTTGGAGAAGATGTAGGCAGTATTGGTGATGTCAATCAGGGTTTTATGAATCTACAAGCCAAATATGGCGAGGATAGAATATTCGATACAGGTATTCGGGAGTGGACAATCATGGGGCAAGCCATCGGTATGGCGATGCGCGGCTTGAGAGCCATTGCTGAAATCCAATATTTGGACTATATCTACTACGGTCTTACGCCTCTTGTGGATGATTTGACGACACTGCGCTATCGGACGGATGGCTTGCAACAAGCGCCTTGCATCATTCGCTCGCGTGGACACCGTTTGGAAGGCATTTGGCACTCTGGTTCACCGATGGGTGTTTTGGTCAATGCACTGAGGGGTATGTATTTGTGTGTGCCACGCAACTTTGTGCAAGCCGCTGGCATGTACAACACGCTTTTGCAATCCGACGACCCAGCTATGGTGATTGAGTCACTCAATGGTTATCGTTTGAAGGAGCGTTTGCCTGATAATATGGGCGAATACACTGTGCCGTTGGGCGTACCTGAGATTATTACTGAGGGGTCGGATGTGACGGTCGTGACTTATGGTTCATGTGTCCGTATTGCGCAAGAAGCAGCTCAAACGTTGGAACAAATGGGCGTTTCTGTTGAAATCATTGATGTTCAAACGCTTTTGCCATTTGATTTGGAACATCTCATTGTCGAATCGTTGAAAAAAACGAATCGAATTGTCTTTCTCGATGAAGATGTAGCAGGTGGCGGAACAGCTTATATGATGAGAGAGGTGCTGGAAAATCAAGGCGGTTATCAATACTTAGATGCCAAGCCTAAAACGATTACATCGAAGGAACATCGTCCGCCTTATGGTTCGGATGGTGATTATTTCTCAAAACCCAATGCTGAGGATATTGTAGAAGCTGTTTTAGAAGTTGTGGCTGAATGATGTTTTTAAATGGGTGTCTTATACTGAGGGGGTGTTTCGATGATTCGGAACACCCCCTCAGTATTATGATTTCTGTTTTTATTTTTACAAAAGACATGCTTTTGTATGAGTAGCTTTTTCCTAAATTGCGACCTACTTGGAAATAACTTTCTAAAAACGAAAAACCACAGTCATGGATTCTAACGCAACCAATGTCATTGATAACAACAAGACTTCTGTTTTACAAATCACCACCATTTTTATCTGCTTCTTAATGAATATGCTCGATGGCATGGATGTCATGGTAGTTTCGTATGCCGCACCTGCCATTGCCAAAGAGTGGGCTATCAGTCCGCAAGCCTTGGGCAGTGTATTCAGTGCAGGGCTACTGGGCATGACGATTGGCACTTTATTTATTGCGCCTCGTGCAGACGTTGTCGGGCGGCGAACCATTATTTTACTCTCAGCTTTGGGGATGGGCAGTTTGGTTTTTGCCACTTATTTAGCGCAATCTGTTGAGATGCTTCTATTTTTTAGGTTTATCAGCGGCTTAGGTATTGGCAGCATGTTGGCGAGTACAGCCACTTTGACCTCTGAATATGCACCCAAAAGAACCAAAGACTTCTGGGTCAGTTTTGTCATGAGTGGTTATCCGATTGGCGCAGTGCTTTCTGGCTTGGCAGCGGCTCAGATTATTCCCGCCTATGGCTGGCGAACGATGTTTCAAGTGGCAGGTACGGCGACTTTAGTGACACTGCCTTTGATATATTTCTTTTTGGCTGAGTCTCTCGACTTTTTATTGAAAAAACAACCCAATGGCGCGTTGGAGAAAGCCAATGCCATCTTGTCTAAAATGAATCGCGACACGCTCGCAGCTTTGCCCCCCCTCAGTATCGAGACAGTCGAAAAGCCTTCAGTCTCCTCTCTCTTGATACCTGAACGTCGTTTATCAACGCTTCAATTGTGGTCGGCACTGTTCATGGCGTTCGCGTCTTTGTATTTTTTGACAACATGGATACCTAAACTCGCATCAAGTGCAGGTCTTTCGATGGAGTTGGCTATTTATGCTGGAACGGTTTTCAATCTTGGGGCTTGGTTGGGTATTATGACACAAGGCTATCTCTCCAGTCAGTTTGGATTGAGAAAAACGATTTTCGGTTTCTTAGCTGCTACATCCGTTCTGATGGTCATCTTTGGTTTTTTTAAGGGCTCAGCCTTGGTTTTGGTTTTATTTGGCCTCATCGGCTTTGGCGTACAGGGCGGTTTTGTGGGCATGTATGCCGTCGCAGCACGTATGTATCCCACCGAAATACGTTCCACAGGTGTCGGTTTTGCCATGAGTTCGGGTCGTTTGGGCGGTATTGTGGGTCCTCTTTTGGGTGGATTCTTGATTGGTGCTGGACTATCCATGACGGGGAACTTTATCATCTTTGCCATCCCAACTCTATTGGCAGGTGTGGCTACTTTGTATCTCAAATCGAGCGAAATACCTTAGAGATAGATAAGAAGTTGAAGTTTTATAAAAGAAAAAAACCTACCCCCCTCAGTAAAATGAACGAATTGAAGCCCATTGTCAGCGCAACGTATAGTCGTGCCGACAATGCGAGCTTTCTTAGTTGATGATGCTTAAAGACGTTTATCTATACAATGTTCCCAAAGTACACCATTGCGGACTTTTTGAACTTTACCACGCCAAAACATCCTGCTTGGCACAGCATTCATTTCCATATCAATCGTTTGGAAGGTATGCAGGCGTTGCCAGCTCATGTCATCACGCCTCATAAACATCAGTTCTACGAGTTGTTTTTAGTGAGAGAAGGCATCGCCCAGCACAAGGTGGATTATCAAGAATACACGCTCTCGGCTGATACTTTTTTCTTCATTTCGCAAGGTCAGTTGCACTTTTGGGCTAAAACCAACCGCGAGACCATCAAAGGATACCGTTTGATGTTTACGGAAGATTTCTTTCATATGCACCAAACCGACAACCGCTTTTTATTGGAGCTGATTCACTTCGACAATATTTATCAAAACCCTTTTATGCCCTTGGATGCAGAGGCTAATGCCTTGATATTCACCTATTTTGACTTGCTTTTTAAGGAGTATGACAGGTCGGATAGGTCAGAAAAAGCCCTCCAGTCCCTCTTATTCCTACTCTTGTCGGAGGTACAACGTTGTGGTCAACCGCAAGAAACCAATAAGAAGCATGTCTTTGTGTTTAAGCAGTTTGTGACTTGTTTGGAACAATACTATGCTCAGAAATGGACAGCCAGCGACTATGCCAACGCCCTCAATGTCTCGCCGCGACACCTCAATCGGATTGTGCAATCCATGACCCATCAAAGTCTCACGGAAGTCATACAACACAGGATTGTCTTGGAAGCCAAACGCCTTTTAACTTTCACAAACCTCAACGTCAAGCAAATCTCTGACACATTGGGGTTTGAAGATTCCGCCTATTTTGCCCGTTATTTTAGAAAAGAAACGGGTATTGCCCCAACCGAGTTCCGAGAAAAGTCGTTATAGGCAATCGGTCTGTGATTTTTTCTCAAAAAATGCACAGACGGCTACCCACGCACGCCCCAAAAGGCTTGTATATGGTTAGATAAAGGCGTATATCACCACACAATATGTCAAAAGACGATTTACAAGACATACTCAAAGGCTGTCGGAAGGGCAACAAATTGAGTCAGAAGCAACTGTATCGGCAATTTTACCGATATGGCATGAATGTCTGCACCCGCTATGCCCGTTCTGACGAAGAAGCGGAGGAGATACTCAACGATGCTTT
This sequence comes from Saprospiraceae bacterium, assembly GCA_016787525.1. Lineage (GTDB taxonomy): Bacteria > Bacteroidota > Bacteroidia > Chitinophagales > Saprospiraceae > JAAFJT01. The sequence continues at coordinate 10,471 of JAEUUP010000098.1, forward strand.
TCTAAGAGTGTTCACAAAGATAGACTTGTACGACCCTTCTCAATCTTTTGTCGCTTGGTTTCACACAATATGCGTGAGGTCTGCCATCAATTATCTGAAGAAGTATTCCCTACAACCTGCCACCGATGACCTCATCATCCTGCAAGATAGAGGATGCGAGAGCGATGTGTTTGCACGCTTGTCGGCGGACTATATCGTTCAATTGGTGCAGAAATTGGCAGTCTCTTATCGCACGGTGTTCAACTTGGCGGTCATAGAAGGGTATTCGCATACAGAAATTGCAGCGATGTTGGGTATTACGGAAGGTACGTCGCGCTCTAATTTGATGATAGCTCGACAAAAAATGCAAATGATGGTTTTACAATCCAATAAAGTGAAAAATGAATGAGCAGAACTTCGATAAAATTTTGAGGCAGAAAATGGCAAGAGAACGAGAGTTTACTTTTTCTGATGAGAAATGGGATAAAATGGAACAAAAACTGGACGAGTTCCATGCCCGAAAGCGATACAATCGGTTGCTTTGGGCCACAGTTTTGCCTTTGCTTGGCTTATTGGGTGCTTTGGGCTTTGTGATTGGGCAACTGCGGGAGACGCAGCACAGTTTGCTGGAGCTAAAACAGGAGGTGCAGTTGTCGCGAAGCTCCCAAATGGGCAATGTGGCAACGGTGGACAGCTTGCACACAGGTCGTTTGATTCAAAAGGATACAGTTTATCAGCATATTGTCGTCAAGCGGTACGATACTATTTTCCAAACGGTGGTGCAGCGGACTTTGTCGGAGGCTGAATTGAAACCGAAGGAGGAGGACAAAGTTTTTCAAACGTCAAAAATAGAGAGCGCGGTGGTCAGTGGGGCGATACCGTCTTCCCAAAAGGCGTTGCCCGTGCCTCATGTCAGTTCCAACGATAAAAAACCATCGCTGGACAGTGCCAATGGTCAAGTGCAAATGCCCCCCCTCAGTATATCGAGCGACAAAGAGCGTGTACCATTCACTCATACGCCTGTCGCACCGACCAAAGTGGATACGAGTCTACATAAAATAACCGCTAATGAGCCTTTAACCAACGAGACGCTACCAAAAAATACAGACTCCCTCTCTCTCCGAAGGAGTTCCTTTGGGAAAGGAGTCCTTTCGGACAGTATATCCGACAAAACAGACAGTCTGAGCCGCTCGGCTGTTGCAATGACTCACTCGGCGGATTCTAATAGGGTGACTTTGCCCGTAAAGGAAGCTGAAACGATACCCCCCCTCAGTAATATGGAGGAAAAAAAGGCTGAAACGACAACAGAAACCGCCCCCAAACCCATCATAAAACCTTTGAAATGGGGACGATTGGAGACGGGCTTGTCTATGGGCGTGGCATCTATGGCGCATCGGAACGTTTCGATGCAAAAGGGCTTTTCAAGTGGCATTAAGCTGCATTGGTTGTTGGGAGAACGGTTTAAAATTATTGGTGAAACCCAGTTTTTAAGCCTTAATTATTCACTGGATAGTCTGACACGCTATTTCGATGTGCCAACGGTCAATCCGCCGACGCTCAATGACGTGTTGACGGGCCTCGAAACAGACCAAAAGTTCGGACAAGTGGCTTTGGGCGTTCAATATGATGTGATGCGCCGCCGTCTGCGCCCGTTTGTGGGTCTAAGTTTGGTTGGTGAATGGGCATTGGATGGCAAGTATGCGTTTTTATTCACCAATAGTTTGACCAATAAGAACACCGTCGTGCTGGCGAGACGGCATAGGAGCGACTTTAACAACCTTTACACCCGCATGAACGTCGGTCTGTCTTATCCTATGTCGAAGCATTGGCAATTGCAGATAGAAGGCAGCATGGATGCCCCGTTTGAACGCGATATGTCGTCCCGACCCATCGGGCAATTCAAGGGCAGCGTGCTGTATCGGTTCTGATTCCTGTCAAAATGGGTAATTTCGTAAGAAGTTGCCCATTTTTTTTCTCCTTATACCCACGTTTTTCCCCACAGTCTTGTATATAGTATCAAAAGCCTTCGCGAACAGCTTTGTACTATTATTTTTTTAATCAAATAACTTTTCTAAAAGGACAATGAGAAAGAGAATTATTGTGATGACACTCTTGATAGTGTCTTTAATCGGTCAAAGTCAAGCACAAGACACCACCCAAACGCTGCTCAAATTGATAAAACCACAAACCCTTGGCTTGTACATCGCGCCTGAAATGGGTTACGGACAAGTGCGGGGCAGTCTGACCAATATCGGCGGCATGTCTGGTATGCTGATAGTGAACAAAAAATGGGCTATCGGCTTAACATCTCAGATGGTCACGAGTCGCAACTTTGTCCCGTCTGCCATCAGCCCCAATTATATGAGGGCGGCATGGATGGGCGGCAAAATCGAATACACCCTCAAACCCGATAAGCTCATGCACGTCTCGTTCCCGTTGATGGTCGGCATGGGTCGGGCTTCAGCTGATTCATTGACGTACAAATGGGGCAGGAGAGACGATTGGTATGATGTCAGAAACGCCAATTCGAGCCGTTTTGTGGTCGTTCAACCTGGCATCAACGTGGAAATGAACCTCATTCGCTTTGCCAAACTCTACGTGGGTGCGAGTTATCGCCTGTCGTTCCTGACGGATGATGCGACGACGCTCCTGCCTGCCAACTCTTTGCAAGGCTATGACATCCATGCGGGCTTGCGATTGGGTTTGTTTGGCGTGAATATTAAGCGGAAACAGGCGACTGAAACAAAGTCGGAGTAGCCCCTTGACGATCAGTCGAGTGAAAGTGACAAAGTAACCATCAAAAAGCCCCATCGGGGCGACATTGTGGTAGCCCTGTGTGAAACGCAGGGTTAAATGATAGAAAAACAACGTTTAGCCCCATCGGGGCGCACCATTGGTACAAAATGTGCCGCCTCCAAAGGAGTTCTTTGAACCCGATGGGGCTTAATGGGAAATTTTGTTCTCTATAACTACCAATATGTCGCCCCTCTGGGGCTTTTTTATGGTTACTTTGCCGTCATTGAAAGGTTTCGACGCTTCTTTTAATGTACATAAATTTTCTAAAGTGCCGAATAAAACAAAACCCCAAACACTTACACCACTTGTCCGAAAAGTACCGAATACAGTTACATTTGTCCAAACTACTGAGGGGGTCGAGCGCGTAACTTTGTTGCTTTAAAAACGCAATCATTCGCTTATGAAAAATGTCATGTGGGACATTGCCCACCTCGGTCACGTCGAATTATTGACACCCAAATTGGACAAAAGCGTCCGTTTCTTCACCGATATTATGGGTATGTCCATCACCGCTGCGCAAGGGGATTCCATCTATTTGCGTGCCTACGATGATTATGAACACCACACCCTCAAATTGACAGCGCACAAGCACGCAGGTATCGGGCATCATGCGTGGCGTTTGCGCAGTGCCGACCTCTTGGAACAGAAGGCGGCAGCTATCGCCCAAACGGGTCTCGGCATTGGTTATACTGAGGGGGACTTAGGACATGGCAAAACCTACCAATTCCGTATGCCCAGCGGTCATTTGACAGAGATTTATTTTGAAACGGAGAAATACAAAGCCCAAGAAGACAAATCGGCTTTAAAAAACACCGCCTCGAAGTTCCCAGCACGGGGCATCAATGTCCGTCGGCTCGACCATTTGAATCTTTTAGCTCCTGATGTGGCGGCTTTCCGTGATTTTCAACTCACCTATTTGGGCGGACGACTCAGCGAAACCATTATTTTTGATGAAAATGAGGTCAAAGGCGCATGGTTTTCAGTCAATTCCAAATCCTACGACTTAGCTGTGACGGGCGACCACGTGGCAGGCATGTCTGGAAGATTCCACCACATGACTTATGCCGTCAACAGCCGCGAAGAAGTCCTCATCGCTGCTGATATTGCCCTCGAAAACGACGTTTTCATTGAGACGGGCCCGCACAAACACGCCATTCAGCAGACTTTTTTCCTTTACTTGTACGAACCGGGCGGCAACCGCATCGAAATCGCCAACCCAACAGCACGTCTGATTTTAGACCCAGACTACGAAACCATCGTTTGGAGCAGAGAAGAACGTCTGAAAGGTCAAGCATGGGGTTTGCAGACCGTCCCAAGTTTCCACACACGAGGGACACCGATGCCAGAAGACCTTGTTTAAGAGATTGAACAGATATTTATCGAACAAATTGCGGTCGTTTTTACGAGTCATAAGGGTCAATCTAGGAAGGTTGAGGAGCGATCTAGGAAGGTACAAGGGGCGATCTAGGAAGGTTGAGATGCGATCTAGGAAGGTTGAGATGCGATCTAGGAAGGTCGAGGAGCGATCTAGGAAGGTTGAGATGCGATCTAGGAAGGTCGAGATGCGATCTAGGAAGGTTGAGATGCGATCTAGGAAGGTTGAGGAGCGATCTAGGAAGGTCGAGATGCAATCTAGGAAGGTTAAGGAGCGAACTATGAAACTATTTATCCACCCCCTCAGTATATTGGGTTTCATTTTTTAAAACTATCATACAATTAATGGAACACGGACTAGTTCAATGGGTATTATATTTATTGGAACGTTATTTTCCACGTCAAAAAACTAAGGTAGAGCCATTTAGTGAGCCAATAGATGTGGCGCAATCTATTAGCTTGTATAATAAATGGTTGATACCGACTGGATTATTAATGGTAGTTTGGGTTGTTAGTGTGACTTATGGCGTAGGAAATGTGGCGGCGGATGTGACCAAATACATACTTCAATGGGTATATAGTGATACTATTGTCCTAAATTTTGCTATGGTATGGTACTTAATTGTTGGTTTTATTGCCATGATTCATTTCCCGAACTTCTTTGATTGGTTTATTATCAAACTAAAAGATAAACAGACATTGAGTTTAATCAAATATGGGACACAATTAAAGACGAATTACGATATAGAAGCGGTAATGCCTTTATTAAAGAAAGTGGTCTTTGCTTTTTCTTTTATCATCTTTCTTTTGGGAGGAACAACTCATTTGCGGGTCTATAAAGACCGTTTTGTAATGAGTACACTGATTCAAAAAGATGAGGTATATTCTTTCAATCAAATTGCTTCCATTACACATGCAGAAAAGGTGCATTACAGCAATGATGAAGATAGAATCACACCTTTGATTGAAGTAAAAATGAAGGATGGCACGACTTGGGAGTCTAATGATTTTGACATTGAAAAAAATAGTTCCGTTTTCAGACTCATAGCACAAAGAGCAGGACTTTCAATAGATTCAGTGCCATTGATTTATAAACCGCGATACCATTAATGATCATAATGATTAAAAAATGAAAAAGAAACTCTTAGTCATTGGCGCACACTCAGCCGATTTTGTGTGGCGCAGTGCAGGAACAATTGCCAAAGCCCTCGAAGAAGGCGCAGAAACATTGGTCATTGCCCTATCCTATGGTGAACGGGGAGAGTCGGGCGAGCTGTGGAAAGAAGACCCCAAGCGCAGCGTCGAAAGCGTCAAAGTCATTCGCCACGCCCAAGCGCAAAAAGCCGCAGACATCATCGGCACACCCATACAGTTCTTGGATTGGGGTGACTACCCAATGATTATCAACGACGAACGGGTGGAACAATTGACCCACATCATCGGGGACTTCGAGCCAACGGTCATTCTGACCCACAGCGAGAAAGACCCTTTTAATCCCGACCACCCTTTAGCCTTTCAAGCGACCCAACGGGCGCGTTTATTGTCGTCAGGTGCAGGTGTGCCGAGTGCTTTTAAGAACATAGACCCGCCTGTGTGGTACAGTTTTGAGCCGCATCAACCCGAATTGTGCGGTTTTGTACCCGATACATTCATAGATATTTCCTCTGTGTTTGAGAAAAAAGTCGCTGCCATGGCGTTTATGGGCGCGCAAAGCTATCTAAAAGACTATTATACTGAGTTAGCCACACGCCGCGCCAATCATGCCCGCCGCATTTCGGGCAAAAAGGAGATAAAATACGCCGAAGCGCACCAAAGCCAAGTGCCAAGGGTGACAAATACGATTTTCTAAAGGTATTCAAACAGTCAAAACCTTCTCTCGGGTATTTTAAAATTAAGGTTGCCCACTTAAAAAAAGGGCTATTTTACTGAGGGGGGGGTATTTTAGAGGCAAAACGTGTCGGATGTTTTCAAAACATCCGACACGTGGCTCGTATCAGAATCAAAGTCACGCGTCGTATATTTTCAAAACATCCGACACGTAGCTCATCATCAAAATCAAAACCATACATATGAACCACGTTTTAATCATACACGAAGTAGAAGACTACGCAGCTTGGAAAAAAATATTCGACGCAGCCTCGACCATACGAAAAGAGGCAGGCGAAATATCCTACCAAGTGCTAAAGTACGAGCAAGAGCCGAATAAAATTGTCCACTTTTCCGTGTGGCGTTCCATCGAAGCCGCCAAGAGCTTCTTTGAATCCCCTCGATTGGTCGAGATTCGGCGAGAAGCGGGCGTGAAGTCGCCCGACTTTATCTATTTAGAAGAACTCGAAGCAGGAGTTTTGTAGCCGATTGTCGAGTATTTCCGACAAAAGGTAGGTTGAAAGCGGGCAAAGGCAAATTTGATTTTATTAGTATGAACACTTATGCTACATTAGAGCAGTTTTAGCAAAGTTCTTCATTCTTTAAAATAGCAAATCATGGCATCATCAAGACGTAATTTCCTCCAAAAGTTAGGCGTAAGCGTAGCGGGATTGAGTCTCGCTCACACAGGAGTGGCAAGTACACCCGCCACGCCTCAGAGTAAAAAGCCCACTGGCGACGACCAAATCCTTTTCGTCGGCGATAACATTGCCGTGGCACAAACAGAATACGGCAAAGTACGGGGTTTTATACTGAGGGGTATCACTACCTTCTTAGGCATCCCTTATGGTGCGGATACGTCGGGCAAAAACCGCTTCATGCCGCCTCAAAAACCCGCAGCTTGGACGGATACACGCCCTGCCGTGTGGTGGGGAAACACCGCCCCGCAAATCATGGACAAGCGATACGCCAACCCATACGCCTCTTTCGTTGACCATTGGAACTACGACGATGTCTCAGAAGATTGTTTGAAACTCAATATTTGGACACCCGCGACGGATACCCAAAAGCGTCCAGTGATAGTGTGGCTTCACGGTGGCGGCTTTGTCAACGGCAACGCGATAGAACAAGACGGCTACAATGGCGAAAACATCTCGCGCCTCGGCAATGTGGTTTTTTGCTCCATCAACCACCGTTTGGGGGCGTTAGGCTATACGCATCTGAAAGCCGCAGGCGGTCATCCCGCATCGGGCAATGTCGGCAACTTGGATATGGTCGCCGCTTTGGAGTGGGTCAAGAGCAATATAGCCAACTTCGGCGGCGACCCGAGCAATGTGACCATCATGGGACAGTCGGGTGGTGGCTCGAAAGTGACAACTTTGATGAATATGCCTTCGGCAAAAGGCTTGTTCCACAAAGCAGTGGTACTGAGTGGCGGCTCATTGGCAGGTGTGAATAAAGAATATGCCGAAAAATTGGGTCAAAAAGTGATGGAAGAAGCAGGTCTGAAGGCAGGTGAGATAGAAAAATTGCAACAAATCCCATGGCGCGAGTACATTGACATCGCTAATCGAGCCGTTGACAAGATGGCGGATGAAGCCAAACGCCTCAATATACTGAGGGGGGGCTTTTCGCCCGTGGCGGACGGCGACTCTCTGAATGGCAACAGCTTTTTTAAAGAAGCCAACCACTTCTCAGCCGATATTCCCGTCATCATTTGTTCGACTTTCAACGAACAAAGTCCGAGTCGCACCGAGGCCGTTTTAGAAAACATCACCATAGCAGAAGTAAAAGAGAAAATAAAACCCCGCTTTGGCGACAAATCAGGGGAGATTGTGGAAGCCTATGCCAAAAACTTTCCAAAAGCCAAGCCCATAGAGTTGTGGTCTATGATAGTGTCCAATCGCAAAAACGCTGTCGCCATCGCCGATGCCAAAGCAGGACAGAAAAAAGCCCCTGTTTATGTGGCATGGTTCGGTTGGCAACCGCCTCTTTTCGACAATCGCATGAGGGCTTTCCATTGCAGCGACATCTGTTTTTGGTTCTACAATACCGATTTGATGCTCACACACACAGGCGGCGGCAAACGACCCAGAGCTTTGTCTGAGAAAATGGCAAAGTCTTTCCTAAATTTTGTCAAAACAGGCAATCCAAACGGCGGCGGTCTGCCCACTTGGAAGGCTTATAGCCCAGAGAGTGGCGAAACAATGATACTCGACGACGCTTGTGCTTTGGTGAACGACCCAGACCGTGAGGCGCGGAAAGCACTGAGTTGAGTAGTGCTGAACAATAGGGAATGGCATTGCGAAACAATAAAGACACCCCCTCAGTATTTTTTCACTATTAAACTAAAATTGTCATGAAAAACGCCATTAGTTGGTTCGAAATTCCAACAACAGACATTGACCGCGCACAAAAGTTCTATGAAACCATCTTCGGTATCACCATGATTCCCATGGATGTGCCGAACTTGAAGATGCGTGCTTTCCCGCTTGACAATCCCATGGAGGGTGTCGGTGGAACGATTGTCCAAACCGACGGCTTTCACATTCCATCCGCAACCGAAGGGCCGCTTTTGTACTTAGATGCCAATCCCGATGTGCAAATTGTCTTGGATAAAGTAGAAGCCGCAGGTGGTAAAGTGATTGTCCCGAAGACAGAAATCAGCGAAGAATACGGTTTCATGGGTGTTTTTATTGACACTGAAGGCAATCGGATTGCCCTACATTCAGTGCCGTTGAAGTATCTGCAAGCATAAAAGGCTGCGAGATCATCTATTTAATATGGGGTAAAATGCCATTTTAAATGGGTTTTACCCTCTGTATTCAAGCTTTTTTCAAAAAGTCTTCTTTTGTGGTGACATATTCAAGACTCAAAAGCCAAGTGATTAAGGTTAAAAGGCTGATTTTTTGTAAAATAGGTAGCCAAGCCAAACCCTGTTGCGTGTAGTAGATGTAGTTGTTCAGATAGAGGATAATTAAACAAAGAGCACTCAAATATTTTAAAAAGGTCAGTTTGGACATAAAGGTATAAACAGAGATATAAAATAGAGTTAGTAAGCCAAAAGTGCTGGCAAAAATGGTCATAGCATCGTGATAGGGGGTAATAAGCAGAAAAGTGCAGCACATTGCGCCAATTCCTGTGTATCGGATAATGTTTGCATCTCTTTTTATAGATATTTTCTTTGAAAAATTGATAAAAAACAAGGCAATGCTGACGCAAAGAAGGAACATGCCAGTGATAGCCATGAACCGTGCAGGGTTATAAGCACCGTTCACAGCTTTTTCGTTGAATAAATTGCAGAGATAATTGTTCGCCCAATCGAAACCGATGGCATTTTTGTCCGCTTGCGACCCCCCAGGGTAGTAGAAAGTCGCCAATATCAAGCAACACAACGAAAGTAATAAGCCAATCGCGACAAGGTGTTTTTTCAACATGGTTCAGAATGCACAATAGATGAGTTTATGAAGATACTGTAACAGATAACAAAAGTAATAAAATGAACGCTTTGATACAGATTATTTCAAAAAATGCGGAGAAAACCCTCGTTGGGTTATTCTCAATGGTTTTGCTTTTTCATGTTTGTATCCTCCTCAAGCTAATCCCTTACGATATTACTTGGGGCGGGCGATTGAAGAGCGATTCAGAGATGTATATATTTGAAACCATCAGCATTTTGACGATACTCCCACTGTTTTTTGTTTTACTTGTAAAGGCAAAATGGGTGAATATAACACTCTCTCAAAGAGTCATGAGGGTTGTTTTGTGGGTGTACCTCGTCATTTTTGCGTTAAACACCATAGGCAACGTGTTAGCCGAGACCACCTTTGAAAAGATGTTCACTGTTTTAACTTTTATTATCGTGTTATTGCTGGCTTTGACTTTAAAAAAGAAGGGATAACCAAGCACCCCCTCAGTATTCACCAATATTTATCAATCAAAATTTTAAAAAATGAAAAAAATCACCGCTCTATTCGCCTTACTGACTATCGCAACAACCACTTTTGCCCAAGATTGGAAGGTGGATAAAGGTCATTCTAAAGTCGCATTTATCGTACAACACCACGGCATTTCCGAAGTGGATGGCAACTTCAAGAAATACGAAGCCAACATGACAGCCACCAAAGCCGATTTGTCCGACGCAACCTTTGAAATGACCGTTGAGACAGCCAGTATCAACACCGACCTCGATATGCGCGACAACCATTTGCGCAGTGAAGACATTTTCAACGTTGAGAAATTCCCGACCATGACTTTTAAAAGCACTTCTTTGAAAAAGAAAAAAGGGAATCAATACGTGATGATGGGCAACCTGACACTGAGGGGGGTAACAAAACCAATTACTCTCGACGTAACGATGAATGGCCCTGTTGAAAATCCGAATAAACAAGCCAAAAATTTCCAAGTAGGCATCAAGGCTGTGGGTAAAATTAAGCGCAGTGATTTCAGTTTGGGGTCAAAACTTACCACTGCTTTTGTCAGCGATGAAATTCAAATACGCGTGACAGGCGAGTTTAATAAGGCAAATCCCAACGCAAAATAAAACGACCGATGTTCAAGAAACTTAAAGGTTTCCTGAACATACCCCTCAGTATTTTTACTCAATTTACAGCTGATGTTACGCAAGCGACAGTTCACGCACTGTTTTTTGCTTTGCAAAAAAGGCGTGCTAAGGAATTATTTTTTTTAGACCGAAGTTGATTTTCCAATCGCTTGCGATTGAAAAATCAACTTCGGTCTTGATAGATTCTTTTTTTGTACGCTTTTTTTGTGCAGCAAAAAACAGTGCGTAAACCATCGCTTGCGTAACATCAGTTTACAGTTAAAACTATGGATATTATCAAAGAACTGAGTCAATTTTCAACACCCACATTGCATGAGGCATTGGGTCAAATCGGCAATTTGCCCTATCAAATCAAACCCCTCAGTAAAAACATGAAAGTATGCGGCCCAGCTTATACGGTCAAGGCAAAGGCTTATATGAATATCAATTTGCATCGCGCCTATGCGTATGCAAAGGCAGGTGATGTGATTGTCGCCGATTGTTCAGGCGGCTATGAGGCGGGTTATTGGGGCGATTTATTGACCCTCGGCGCGATGAAACAAGGCATTGCAGGCTTGGTTATTGATGGCTGCGTGCGAGATGCGGATGAAATTGAAGCGTTGGGTTTTCCCGTCTTTTGTCGCGGTTTATGCATAAAAGGCACTGGTAAAGACCCAGAAGGCAGTTTTAACGAGCCGATTACCATCGGTGAAGTGACCATCAACGCGGGTGATTACATCGTGGGCGATAGAGATGGCGTTGTCGTGATTCCAAAAGATAGGGTGCTTGAGGCTATCGAAAAAGCACGGGCGCGAGAAGAAAAAGAAGTCAATACACGAGCAGAATTGAATAAAGGTTTGACTTCCTTACAGATTTATGGTTGGGATAAAAAGTTTGGGTATTAAAATTTTGAAAGAAAGATGACGGAAACTATTAGTATCAGAAAAGCGGAAGAACAGGATTGCAGAAGTATTTTTGAGCTTTCACACGAGCTTGCTCGACACCATGAAATGGAACACTATTGCACCATAGAATATGAAAATTTTAAAGAAAATGGTTTTGGTGAAAACCCTGCTTGGTGGTCGTATATTGTAGAGTATAATGGTAGAATAGTGGGTTTTGCTCTATATTATGTCCGTTTTGCGACATGGCGTGGGAGGACACTTTACCTCGAAGATTTCTTCATTCAAGGTGAAATGCGAGGCAAGGGCTTAGGGAAATTACTGTTTGATGCTTTGATTGTGGAAGCTAAAAATCAAAAAATGGTGGCGATCAATTGGCAAGTGATGAGATGGAATGAAGCGGCTATCAAGTTTTATAAAAACTACAAAACACACTTTGATGAAGAACGTGTTTATTGTAGTTTGGAAATCTAAGTGAAAGTCACCCCCTCAGTATAAAACAGATTTTCAAGTATTTTAAAACAAACAACAAAAATGAAAATATCAATTTTAAAAAAACTACTCACGTTCGTGTTTTTGAACACGTTTTTATGGGTTTCAGCTTCCAATGAATACACGCTCGTTATTGATGGCTACGATTGGGGGCCTAATGTCAGTAAAGTCATTTTGCATTTAGATGCAGCGGATACATTGGTGGATTTTAAAAACTTCACGGTCGCAGTTGAAAGAAGTTCTGATTGCTCGGTTGTTCCTGATGCGCAAAAAAGTGGTAGCCGCACGGTGATTTATGCCTACATCTCGGATGCAAAAGGCAATAGAGTGAAATCAGGCAACTATGCAACGTTGGTGTTGGCAGTTGCGCCAAATATGCCTTTGGCCTTGCCCATCCAATATACACCCAGTGGAAAATGCAGGGGCAATAACTGGATTGACTACAAAGTAACGGTTACAAATATCAAAACCAATGCGTTTTGGAATAAAGAAGCCGCGCGAATTAGACCCATTTTAGATGAGTTTGATTTGTCTGGAAAATACGAATACGAGTCAGGCAAATTCATGTCATACGGCTTTTTTAAGCCTAAAAATAAAAACCCGAAAGCACCGCTGATTATTTGGTTGCATGGTGGTGGCGAAGGCGGCACAGACCCTTCCATTGCTATTATCGGCAACAAAGTGATTAATTATGCTACGGATGACATTCAAGCGTATTTCGGCGGGGCGTACGTATTGGCCCCTCAGTGTCCAGGCGCATGGATGCACGATAAAGATGGCAAAATGCAACCCGGCAGCGGCGAAGATGTTTACAACATCGGCTTATTGGCTTTGATAAAAGATTTTGTGAATAAGCACCCTGATATTGATAAAAACCGCATTTATATTGGCGGGTGTTCAAATGGGGGTTATATGTCTCTAAAATTGCTTTTAAAAGACCCAAAATACTTTGCGGCAGCTTATATCAGTGCTTTGGCGTATCAATCGCAATATATAACGGATGCGCAAATGAATAGCATAAAAAACATTCCGATTTGGTTTATTCAGGCAAAAGACGACCCTGTTACTTTGCCCAATATTACGGTTGTACCTGTTTATGAACGCTTGAAAAAAGCAGGTGCGAAAAATGTCTATTTCTCTTATTACGACCATGTGACCGATCTTTCAGGTTTTTATGGGGGTGACAATTATTACTTCAATGGACATTGGTCGTGGATTTATTCACACGCCAATCATGCAAAATTGGATTATGACGGTAAGCCTGTAAAATTAAATGGCCGACCTGTAACCGTTATGGAATGGATGGCAGCACAAGCGAAAAAGTAAGAAAACCATGCAAATAGCAATCCCTTATATGCACTTTAGAGGCGGTAGCTCCAAAGGTTTGTTTTTCAACGCTAAAGACTTACCGACTGACGAAACTGTGCGCAATCAATACATTTTAGCTGCTTTAGAAGGTTCTGATAAGGGAGACCCGCGACAAATAGATGGTTTGGGCGGTGGCAGTTCGCTGTCGAGTAAAGTCGCCATTGTTTCGCCTTCCGATACTGAGGGGGTGGATTTGGACTATTATTTCGTGCAAGTGATGATAGGCAAAGGCAAAGTTTCAACCAATCAGACTTGCGGCAATATACTCGCAGGGGTTTTGCCTTTTGCCATCGAATCAGGTATGTTAACAGCGGCACATCCGACCACAAGGGCGGTTATCAATATCGTAAACACAGGTGGACAGTGTGAAGTGGTGGTCGAAACGCCCAATGGACAGGTCAATTATGCGGGTCATGCCAAAGTGGATGGTGTGTTGGGAACAGCTGCTCCTATCTTCTGCAACTATCTCGATACTGAGGGGGCCACGTGTGGCGCACTGTTTCCAACAGGGAATACGGTGGATGTCGTTGATGGAAAAGAAATAACCTGCATTGACAACGGGATGCCCGTTATTCTGGTGCGTGCCAGTGATTTCAACATAACAGGTTATGAAACAAAAGAGGCGTTGGACAATAACGCTGTACTGAAACAACAACTCGAAAACATACGCCTCAAAATGGGATTTAAAATGAATCTGGGCGATGTCTCGACTCAATCCGTTCCCAAAATGTGTCTGATAGCACCCCCTCAGTATGGCGGCGTGGTTGCAACGCGTATGTTCATTCCGCATGTTTGTCACGATGCGATTGGGGTTTTGGCGGCAGTTTCGGTGGCAACGGCTTGTGTGTTTCCAAAAACAATTGCCGAGGGCATAGCCACAATGACTGGAGAACCTTCACTATCGGTGGAACATCCAACAGGTGAAATGACCGTTTATTTGGAAAAAGAAAAAGTGGAGGATGGAATCAAAATAAAGAAATCGGGTGTGATGCGGACGGCGCGCCTACTGAGCAAAGGCTGGGTTTTTATACCCGAAAGGACATAGGGACAAAAAAAATCCGCTCCTATGATGATAGGTAGCGGACATCAACTAAACAACAAGAATGTATGAAAACTAAACTCATACGCAAATATTAGACCACAAAATTGGGCTTTTAGTTCCATTTTATACACAAACTTTTTCTTAATTTTGAGTTAACCATTTTTTGATAAGCTGAAGGCTTTTTTTCAAAATTATATTTGAAAAAAAGCTTTATTTTTTTTCGTTTGTTTGGGCTATCTAAAAGCCTATCTTGCCCTTCTTCCGACCTGTCAAGTCTTGTTTCAGTGCCGCCATGCGAATGGCTGTCACTGCTGCCTCCACACCTTTATTGCCATGCTTGCCACCTGCTCGGTCAAGAGCTTGTTCTTCGGTATTGGGTGTCAAAACGCCAAAAATAAATGGTTTGCTCATGGCTATTGCCAAGTTTTGGAGCGCATTGGCAACGGACAAATTGATGTACTCATCGTGTTTGGTTTCACCTTTGATGACACAACCGATGCAAATGACCGCATCTACTGAGGGGTGTTGACCTGCCAACAGTCGAGCAGCTGCGGGCAACTCAAATGTGCCTGGCACTTGTACAACGAAAATATTGTCTTCTTTTGCGCCGTGTTTAGATAGGGTGTCTAAGCAACCTTCATACAGCGCATGGGTGATGTGTTGATTCCAATCCGAAACAACGATGCCAAACGTCATGTCTTGTGCCGAAGGAATATTGGTGTCGTCGTAGTGCGACAAGTTTTTGAGTGCTGAAGCCATTTTATGAATGATGAGTTATGAATAATATTATTGCTCACATACTGAGGGGTCATTTTTTCTTGCAAACGATTTGGTTTTTGTATTTGACGGAAATCGTGCGATAGGTTTTCCAACCCTCGTAGGGCATTGCTTCTTTGTAGAAAACTTTAAGTCTATCCAATTTCTCATCAAGGTCGTCGAGTGTACCTATGCGGATTTTTTGATCGCCCAAAATGGGTATCAAAGTGAACTCTCCAGCGGCATCAACGACGATTTGTTGTATCATGGGTGCGAAAAAATCATCAGAATTGAGCCGTTGAACGAGCAGAAACACATCTTTTAAACCATATTTTTTGCGCTCCAAAAAATCAGTCACATAGGGCGCAACAGCCCCTGTCACAATTGGTACACGTGCTGAGAAGTATTTTGACATAGGCATTCGTGCGCCATATTTATCGAGGTAGTAGTTGAGTCCATTATTGTCAATGACTCTCAAAATGGGTTCACGCTGTGTGATTTTGATATTCAAATTACTCGCGGCATCAATAAAAGTTTCGGCATTTTCAACAAAAGGGTCTTGTTCCAAAATGCTCTCAACGCGTTTGACATCCACTTGTCCCACTTTAGCAAACGACAAATCGGCTTCAAAAGCGCGTTTGACAATCTCTTTAATGTCTTTATCTTTGATAAAATCATTATCCCCATCGGAGAGGTGTGTGATAGTGACAACAATGTCTTTCACCTCACTGCTTTTTTTGCGGAAGATAAACAGTAAGATGAGTATCACTAATATAAAACCGACGGTGACACCGCCTAATTTGCGCCGATTGATGCGATATGGTCTTTGTTCTGCCACTTTTTTCGACTGTTTTGAGAAATTTTCTGTAAATTATAGCCTTTCAAGCCGCTAAATTAGTGAAAAAAATAAGTTGGGTGAATGTCATTTTAAAAAACCAATGGCTCAAAAAGCTGAATTTTAACTTTTTGAGCCATTTACATCGTATTTAGCTGTTGCTTATGGCGAGTTTATTCGCATTTAGTATCAAAAAAATACACATTGCGAGGAAGGTCGTTCCAGTATATGGTTTTATATTTTTTATATCTATTTATTAATGAAGGACAAGACTCGAATAATTTTTCAAACTCGAGGTCATAATTTTTTTTGAAAAAACGTTTGGTTTTACCAGCCACCTTTAGGTAATAAGATTTGTCGATACCTCCTGCGATTGGTAAACCACCAAAACCTCCGCCCATTGTCTCGGCTGCCCAAGGGTCATGATAAATAGTAATTTTATCCGAAAAATCAGGGTTTAGAAGTTGTAGCAGGGCAGTGACTTTTCGGTCTTCGACGTATTCTTGAAAAAAATACACCAAATTGGGATTGAGTCTATCCGTATTAGTTTGACTTATTTTATCCAATGACCGTGATGACTCTATCATAGAAGTAAATTTTGCTGAATTAGTTGGTGGCAGAGCTAATATCAAAACTGAATCTGCCTCCATTTCAAATTTTTCTCCTTTGGTCGTTTCTCCTTCGATATAAACTATTAACCCTTTCTTGTGATAGAGTTTAGATAGGAAAAAATCAATACGTGTGCTGTCTGTTTTGACTAAATAAGCTTGTTTTTTCTTTGAAAAATCTTCAATTGGAGGCAAAAGCTCTTGACAAATTGCTTTCGTTGCGAATAAAAATAAAAAAATGAAGGAAAGATGTTTTGTCATTTTACTAAACTTTGGTTACAAAAAAGGTACTTAAAATATAGGGATATTTGTTGTGCGAATTAAGAATTTGATACCGACCTTGAACAGTGAGTATTAGCACTTTTCAAGGTCGGTATCAAAATTGGAAATCAAAAACTATCGGAGTCCGTCCGTTATTTCAATTATTCACACTCCGTGTCGAAAAAATAGACATGACGAGGCAAGTCGCGCCAAGCAAAGTTTTTATATTTTTTCAACAGCTCAGGGCAAGATTTGAACAGTTTTTCAAACTCATCGTCATAGTCTTTTTTGAAATAGCGTTTGGTTTTGCCGTTCACTTTCAAATAGTAAGACTTGTCAATGCCACCCGTGATGGGTATGCCTGCAACACCAAATCCCATTGTTTCAGTGGCCCAAGGATCGTGATAGATGGCAATTTTGTCCGAAAAATCAGGATTTAAAAGTTGCAACAAAGCTGTTACTTTGCGGTCTTCGGCATACTCTTGGAAAAAATACACCAAATCGCGATTGAGTTTGTTGGTATTGGTGCGACCCAATTTAGCCACCGAACGTGTTGACTCTGATATACCGATGAACTTCGACAAATCAGAAGGCGGGACAGCTAATGTCAAGATTTGGTCGGCTTTGATTTCAAACTTTTTACCCTCAGTCGTTTTACCTTCGACATTGACAATCAATCCTTTTTTGCGGTCGAGGTCGGTCAAAAAGAAATCAATACGCGTACTGTCTTTTTTAATCAAATACGCTTGTTTTTTGCTCGAAAAATGCTCAAGTGGCGGCAAAAGGTCTTGACAAATCGCTTTGGTTGCGCAGAAGAACAGGAAAATAATGAAATATTGTTTTTTCATTTTAATGGTTTTTGATGTGAAAAAATAAATGGTTTAAAAAGGATACCCCCTCAGTATATCAGAACAAAAGAGGGTGAAATTTAACTTTTCCAAGTGTACTGAATTCAACCGTAGGTGATGGAATTTTCACAAAATTGAACGTACGAGCCAATGTTTTTATGAATTTTGACTTGGTTTTGATGCGGCTCAAATCAATATCCAATGACAAATAAAACTGACGATAGCGCGGATAGTCCACATCGGACAATCGGAACTCAGGAGCTTCGGCAGGCCACTCGTTTTTGTAACCACCATACATATTGTCTGCACCATAGCCGATTGCCACATTCAACCACTCAGGCAAGCGACTGTTGGGATGAAAACTTCGAGGATTGACAGACAACCAAAAAATAAGTGCGTTGTAGTCTTTAAAGAACGTTTGCGTATAATTATCGCCATAAAGGTCATTGGTTCGCGTGCGAATAGTGGTTGTTTTCGACCCATCTATCGAACGAACGGGTGTTAGCGGATATTTGCGGGGCGTATTCGACACTTTGATGACCATGCGTTGCTCATTCCAAGCCGCTTGCTGTAAGCCAAATAGCGCACAACCCGCCGTATTCGCGGTAATATCAGCCCACGAAAAACCCCAACCTTCCGAAAAACCATCCAAAACCTCAATCGTTGCTTGAAAAGTGGTGCCAACAGCCATACCAAACCAAGCCGCATTTTTGTTTTTCATGCCCGACCAACGCATCGCCCCATAAACCCATTTGCTCGCTTGATAAGCCGAAATAAAATGACCTGCTTTATCTACTTGCATCCATTCACCTTCATCGTTGAATAGGTGGAAGCTGCTACGGGGATATTGTGCGTACCAAAGATTGTTGAGTAAAAGAATTGAGCCGACATAGGAACTGCTACCCGTGCCGACTAAAAACCAAAATCGGCGTGGGTTGAAAGTATCAGAAGGTACGAGGATGTCACTCAATTTCTTTGTTTCTGTGTTTGAGACATACTTTTTTTCTGTATTCACGAATGAGAAAGAAGTATTGTCATTAGTTGATAATTGACTGAGAGGGGGAGGTGTCTTGTTTTTTTCAGACCAAGAGCTGAGGGTTAACTGTGCAGACAAGGTATGCAAAAGAAAAAGACAAACAAGAGTGATGATAGTTTTTTTCATATATCCAATTTTGCGGCAAAAATAGGCTTAAAAACAGAGACAAAACGTTAATGTATCGTTACATTTTTTCATTTGTAACGATAAAAGGGTAAGTTTTTGTTAAAATTTTTTGATTCTGTACGAAATACGTAACTTTGGTCGCTTTTTTGAAAGAACTAAAAAAACTCAATCTTACATCTCAATTTCCGAAACCGATTCATCTACCCATGAACAAAATCTTCTCGGCTTTCGCATTCATGCTCATAAGCGTTGCCTTTGCGCAAGCGCAACAAATGCCACTTTTCACACAATATCGTGAAATGCAAGGTGCAATCAATCCAGCCTCCATCAACTATGGCTTTTTTACCGACCGCCACAATGGTTCGGTAGGCATTTCATTTCGCCGTCAATGGCTTGATATGCAAGGCCCTCCAACCACTCAAATACTGAGGGGGGAGTATTTTTGGAGCAATTACACGGGCGTGACTATCCTCGCTGGCGGTTATTTGATGAATGACCAAACGGGACCCACAGGTTTCACAGGTTTATACGGTCGCATCGCAGGTGTTGTCACATCTGATGCTGAATACAGTGGTTTGAGTCTTGGTTTAGCCGCAGGTGGTGTGCAGTACCGCGTGAAAACATCTGAAATCAAGGTGCGCGACCTCGATGATATTCGTGCCACACAAGACCGCACACAATTGTACCCTGACCTAAGCATTGGTGCGTTTTGGTATCAACGACTCGATGGTTTGGCAGATGAAGATTACGTGTATGCAGGGGTGAGCGTGCCGCAAATCATGGGTTTAGATTTGAGCGTGCCAACGGGTGTGAACAACCAAGAAGTGCGTTTGCAGCGTGTTCAACACTACTATGCACAAGCTGGTTGGTATCATTTTTTCGGCGAAGGTTCGTTTGTTGAGCCTTCAGTTTGGTTGCGTTATGTGCCCAACACCCCCCTCAGTATTGACATGAATGTGCGCTATCAAGCAGGCAATAACTTTTGGGTTGGCGCAGGCGGCTCTATTCGCGGTATGATTCATGCCGAAGCGGGTTTTATTTTGGGTAAAAACTTAGGCTACGATACCAATATCAAATTTGGCTACGGTTTCGATTACTCAACCCAAACGTATGGTCCATTTGTTGGCACAACACATGAGGTCAATTTGAGTTTTGCATTTTAGACTATTAATCTTGGAATATAGAAAACACACTTCCTGCATCAGGAAGTGTGTTTTTTTGTTTTAAAAACGTCATCCTTTTGTCAAAAAAACATATTTTTACCTATTAGATGCTTCTGATTTGCAACCCCTCAGTAGAGAGGCTGTCAATAAAAGCATATCACTCATCGGGACAAAAAAACAACTCAATCAAGGTGGAGCAACATTACGAGATTGTCGAAGCGTGCAAACGTGGCGACCGCAAGGCACAATTTGAACTGTACCGTCTGTATTCAAAAGCGATGTATAACATCAGTCTTCGGATGCTTGGGTCAGTCGAGAATGCAGAAGACGTTCTGCAAAACTCTTTTATTGATGTATTTTCAAAGCTCGATTCGTTCCGCTTCGAGTCCTCGATTGGGGCTTGGATTAAGCGAATTGTCATCAACAATTGTATCAATTACTTGAAAAAAAGGCGGCTTGAGTTTGCTGAACTGACAGAAGGAGCGTCGAACGAAGTTTTTGATCAGTCGTTAGCATTTTCGGCACTGAGTGACAACCACTTAGATGTGCCAAAAATTCAAAATGCCATTCAGCAATTGCCTGATGGCTATCGTGTTGTGTTTACTTTGTATGCGATGGAAGGTTACGACCACGAAGAAATTGGCTCAATTTTGGGCATTACGGAAGCCACCTCAAAATCGCAATACAGCCGAGCTAAGGCAAAGCTGAGAGATATTTTGCAATCGCCACGACATGTGCGATTGGGATAGCTTGTGTTTGATAATCAATTAGTTATAAAATAAGAATGATGAGAAATTTAGAACAGTTTATTTCTGAAAATCGAGAGGCTTTCGATACCGAAACCCCAAGCCTCAGCATTTGGGCGGCGATTGAACAGAAATTAACGCCTGAATTGGATGTCGAAAAGTTTATTGCGGACAAAAGAGAAAACTTTGACACCGAAATCCCAAGCCTCAGTGTTTGGGCAGCCATTGAGAAGAAACTAACACCAGAGTTGGATATCGAAAAATTTGTTGCTGAGAATAGAGCAGATTTTGACACAGAAATTCCGAACCTCAAAATTTGGGCGCAAATTGATAAAAACATCAATAAAGGTGCTGAAAAGCGTCTTATACTGAGGGGGTGGTTTGTACGTGCAGCAGCAGCCGTAGCTTTGCTTGTGGTCGGTGCTGCGAGTGGTATTTTATTGAACGACAGTCGAAAAGATGCCATGGCTGAGAAACAAGTCGAGCAGGTGTTACCTAATTTTAAAGCCACTGAAAAATACTATAACCAACAGGTGGAAGCCAAACTGACAAAGTTGGCGAGTTACAACAGCAACGACCCCTCAGTATTGGCTGATTTGCAGCAAATAGACGAAGTACAAGAAGAATTGAAAGCGGAGTTGGAAAGTGCACCCAGTTCAGCAAGAGAAGAAATTGTACGCCGTATGATTGATAATTATAAAATTAAAATCGGTATATTAGAGCGCGTTTTAGAACATATTGAAGAAAATCCATCAAATAACTTGAACAATCAACAAAAATCGAAACAGCAAAATGATAGTATTTAATTTGAGAAAAAACTTTTATTTATGCCTGCTTCTGATTGCCACACATTTTGTAGCTTACTCTAATACGGTCAATCCAGAAGACCCTTGTACTTGCGAACAAACGGACTCTATAAAAGGTGGTTATCAAGACTTTACAATCTATCGGAACAAAGTTTTCAATGTGGACAGAAATACAAATGTCGTTTTGTCCAATAAATATGGGACGATAGATGTACATACAGGCAACCAATCGCAAGTCATTGTTAAGGTGAAAATCACAGTGACATCAACCTCTCAATCGCAAGCTGATAGGGTATTTGACCGCATCAATATTGCTTTTTTGGAAGGTCCTGAATTTGTGAAAACAGAGACTCAAATCGAAGCACCCAGCAAAAATAGCATCATCTGGACAGGCAATAACGACATAAAAGATTGCGACTTCCGTATTGACTACGATGTGACAATGCCTGCTGGCAATCGCCTCGACATTACCAATAGGCATGGTAATACGACTATTGCCGCTTTGAAAACGGCGGTCAAAATTGACCAACGATACGGCGATTTTCGCCTTGATGGAGCCTCTTCTGCAACAGTTTTTTTAGCATATGGTGGTGGTGAATTGTGTTCATTGAATCAACTGAATGGCTCAGTGAATTATGGGCGTTTGACTTCACCTAACGTGAAAAAAGGACGTATTAAGTCCATTTATTCGCAGTTCCGATTCGATGAAATTGGCGATTTGGAAATAGAATCAGCCTATGACAGCTACGATTTTAATACGATTTTCAATCTGAGAGCAACTTGTAAATACAGTTCTGTCAATGCCAAAAGGGTCGAAAATATCAGCGCAGAAGGATATAGGTCGGGCTTTAAAGTAGTTGCATTGGGCAATAATGCCGATTTTTACGACAGCAAATATGATGTGATACGTATTGGTGGCATCAAACCGAATTTTGGAAATATCAATATTAAAGGCTCAAATACGGATTGTATTTTGGTAGTTGATCCTATGGCAAGTTACATTTTAGATGTGAATGGTACATATACAAATATGAGTCAGCCCGCAGCCATCAAGACTAAAATTGACAATCGAGAACCATCACGCCGCGAAGTAATGGGAGTTGTCGGCAATAGTGCCAACCCTAAAAGCACGATTCGCGCTTGGATGACTTATGGCGAGTTTAGAATTAGATAAAGACAAAATTTCTTATTATTTTCTTTTCAAAAAGCCTTGTAGATCACCATTTACAAGGCTTTTTGATTTATGTGTCCAAAAAACTTTAACTTTGCTGCATGGAATTTCTAACTCAACACATCGAAGCTTTGATTTTTACGACAGAACACCCTATCACTTTGACTGAAATAAAAAGTGTGTTGGATGCGACATTCGACACCGATTTTGCCGAAGGCGATATACTGAGGGGTGTCGAAGAATTGAAAAATCGCTATGCAGAATCTGCTTTTTCTTTCAATATTGTCGAAATTTCAGGCGGCTATCAGTTTTTGACCAAAGGGGCTTACCATAGCTCTGTGGGCACTTTCTTGAAGCAAACAACTAGAAAACGCTTGTCGCAAGCAGCATTGGAAACGCTTTCGATTATCGCTTACAAACAGCCGATTTCAAAAACTGAAATTGAACAAATCAGGGGTGTGAGTTGCGACTATGCGGTGCAGAAGCTGTTGGAAAAAGAACTCATAGCCATTCAAGGTCGGAGCGAAGCTCCTGGCAGACCGCTAGTGTATGGCACTAGTGAGAAGTTTATGAACTATTTTGGCATCAAAAGCCTCAAAGATTTACCAAAGCCTAAGGATTTTAAAGAAGTTGAAAATACCATTGGGGAGGAAGTGGGGTAGTTGTTTGGTCATTGAGTCATTGGTCATTTTGTTGGGCTTTATATTGATTATCAGTTGATTATAGTTTGGAGTCTCAAAGAAGTGATGATTTCAATTCTGAATTCTAAACCACTCCCTCAGTATTTTGTTATTAAATTGATGGTTTTTGTTAATTCAATTCATCAATAGTTTAAAATCATAAATCCAAAATCAAAAATGGATATTTTAGATAAACCACTTGTCAATCGGGTTGCAGAAAGCGGCTTAATAACATTGAACTTAGAAGATTTTTTTCCAAAAGAAGAAGTTGCTGTTTTTGACATCAAAGACTACTTGTTTATGGGTCTGATTTTGAAGGAAAAAGACTTTCGCGAAGCGTGCAAAAATCACGATTGGGCGCAATATGGAGGCAAACATTTGGTCATTGATTGTACGGCTGATGCCATCATACCTGTGTGGGCATATATGCTTGTGACAGTGCAAGCTGCACCATTTGCAAAGGAAATTTTTCAAGGCAACACCGAGAGTTTCTATAAAACATACTATGCTCAGAAACTTGCTGATTTCGATGCCACTCAGTACGAAGGTAAGCGTGTTGTCATCAAAGGCTGCTCCGACAAGCCTGTGCCACCTGCCGCCTATGTGAATTTGACGCATAAATTGCAGCCTTTTGTTCAAAGCATTATGTATGGTGAACCTTGTTCGACTGTGCCGATTTTCAAACGTCCACGTGTTGTTGAAAAACAAGAGTGAGGGTTTTTCTATTCCTTTCAAAAGTCAAATCGAAATAGTCCCCCTCAGTATTAGGGTGCTTGTTTGGCTATGTCTTTATTCAGAGGGCTTTTTGTTCTCAGAGAGGGTTTTTATCTCAAAATACTTCAAGAACGATAAATCCTTATTCATAATTCTACGTTCAATAACATATCCCCTCAGTATTTCAATAAATCTTCCTATCTTTGCGCGCTTTTTGGCAAGTATAATGAAAATTGATAAATGAGTAATCAGAAAAATATTCGCAACTTTTGTGTCATTGCCCATATTGACCACGGCAAGAGTACTCTTTCAGACCGCCTTTTGGAGTTTACCAAAACTATTTCGGAGCGCGATATGCAAGCGCAAGCTCTCGACGATATGGATTTGGAGCGCGAAAGGGGCATTACCATCAAGAGTCATGCGATTCAGATGTATTATGACCATACCAATGGTGAAAGGTATGTTTTTAACTTGATTGATACACCTGGTCACGTGGATTTTAGTTATGAGGTGTCTCGTTCTATCGCCGCTTGCGAAGGTGCATTGTTATTGGTGGATGCGACGCAAGGTATTCAAGCGCAGACAATTTCTAATCTATTTTTGGCTTTAGAACATGAGTTAGAAATCATCCCAGTGCTGAACAAAATTGATATGGAAGCTGCGATGATTGAAGAAGTGAGCGACCAAATTATTGACTTGATTGGCTGCCGAAAGGAGGATATTGTTTTAGCAAGCGGTAAAACAGGTATTGGTATTCAAGATATTATGACGGCGGTAGTCGAACGTATTCCTGCACCGAAAGGCGACCCAGAAGCACCACTTCAATGTTTGGTTTTTGACTCTGTTTTCAATTCTTTTAGAGGTATCATCGCCTATTTCCGCATTATGAATGGCTCGATTCGCAAGGGCGAGAAAGTACGTTTCTTTTATACAGGCAAAGACTATAATGCTGATGAAATTGGCATTTTGCAAATGAATTTGATGCCTAAAGATGAATTGAAGGCAGGGGATGTAGGCTATATCATCACGGGTATCAAAGCGGCGAAGGAGATTAAAGTAGGTGACACGATCACACATGCTACAAAACCTTGTATGGAGGCGGTAAAAGGCTTTGAAGAAGTGAAACCGATGGTTTATGCAGGCGTATATCCGATTGATAACGATGATTTTGAAGATTTACGCGATTCTTTAGAGAAGTTGCAACTCAATGATGCGTCATTGGTATTCGAACCAGAGTCATCAGCGGCTTTAGGTTTTGGTTTCCGTTGTGGCTTTTTGGGCATGTTGCACTTAGAAATCGTAACAGAGCGTTTGCGCCGTGAATTTGACCAAGACATCATTGTGACCATTCCGAACGTGTCTTATTATGCCAAGTCAACACGTCGGGATGCAGAAGAGTTTATGGTGCGCCAACCAGCCGAACTTCCTGACCCTTCTACCTTAGAATATGCGAAAGAGCCGTATATTAATGCTCAAATCATCACAAAACCCGATTATATTGGCTCTATCATGGGCTTGTGCATGGACAAGCGTGGCATTTTGTTGAAACAAAACTATTTGACACCTCAACGAGTTGAGCTGGTTTTTGAAATGCCTTTAGCAGAGATTGTTTTTGACTTTTATGATAAATTGAAGTCTATTTCAAGAGGTTATGCGTCGTTTGACTATCATCCGATAGGTTATCGTGAAACAGATTTGGTAAAGATGGATATTAAATTGAACAGTGAAAACGTGGATGCTTTTTCTGCTTTGGTACATCGTTCAAAAGCTGAATATGTGGGTCGTCGGATGTGTGAGAAATTGAAAGACTTGATACCACGCCATCAATTTATGATTCCCGTTCAGGCAGCAATTGGAGCAAAAATCATAGCCCGTGAAACCATTTCTGCGATGCGTAAAGATGTAACTGCTAAGTGTTATGGTGGTGACATCACTCGTAAGCGGAAATTATTGGAAAAACAAAAAGAAGGTAAGAAAAAAATGCGCCAGTTTGGCAAAGTAGAAGTGCCGCAAACAGCATTTATACAAGTTCTAAAACTGAGCGATTAAAATTCTTGTACTGAGATAGTTGAAAAAATGCCTACTTTTGTATCTTGATACTGAGGGGGCATTTTTTCTTTGGAAATGCCTAAATTGTATGATAATGAATATAATATAGTTGATAAATATTTTTAAAACTTTGACCATGAATCGAATTGTTTCTCTTTTCACTTTTGCTTTTTTTGTTCTGTTTTCAGTAACTGATACCCAAGCTCAGATAAGTCCAGCTGTCAATATTACATTGCGCTCCAATTTACCTTTCGCAGGGCAAGATTGTGCCAATATCTGTGGCTATGCCGCCAACGGTAAAGAATACGCCCTAGTAGGTAATGAAACAGGCGTTGGAATTGTGGATGTGACCAACCCCAGTGCACCTATACTGTTAAAACAAGTGCCGGCTCTAACAAGTATTTGGCGTGAAATTAAAGTATATAGCCATTATGCCTATGTGACTACAGAAGCGGCGGGGCAAGGACTACAAATCATAGATTTGACTAAATTGAGTTTATCAACACCTGATGTAGATGTCAAAAGTTTTAAAGGACCAGATGGCGATTTGGTGAGTATTAGCAAAATTCACTCTCTGCACATTGATGTGGACAAAGGCTTTCTGTATGCTTTTGGTGGTAGTAGCACGATAAAAGTGAATGGTGTGAATACATCGGTCAACGGTGCTGTCGTATTAGATATAAAAACTGACCCTTGGAATCCAAAATATGTCGGAAAATATTCAACCAACTATATCCACGATGGCTTCGTCATAAACGACACGCTTTACGGTGCACATGTTTATGCGGGTTATTTTTCGATAATTGACTTTCGAAATAAGACTGCCCCTGTAGTGTTATCGACAAAGACAACACCTACTGCTTTTACACATAACACTTGGCGATCAGATGATGGGAAATCGTTGTTCACAACAGATGAAAATAATGGCTCTTACTTGACATCTTACAATGTATCGAATACCTCTAACCCTGTTTTATTGGATAAAATTCGTACACCTTCTGGCGCAAATGCGATAGTTCACAATACCCATGTGTTGAATGATTTCCTGATTACATCGTGGTACACTGAGGGGGTAACAATTGTGGACGCACATCGCCCTCAAAACCTTGTGCAAGTTGGTCAATATGATACCTACAATGGGGCAGGTGCAACTTTTAATGGGGCATGGGGAGTTTATCCTTACTTACCCTCGGGCAACTTGATTGTATCGAACATAGAAAATGGTTTATATGTTTTGACCCCTCAGTATGTGCGCGCTTGTTATTTAGAAGGTGTAGTGACCAACAGGGTGACGGGAGGACCTTTGTCAGGTGTATTGGTAAAAATCAACTCAACTGATATGGATAAACAAGCCACATCGAATATTACAGGCAATTACTATACAGGACAAGTCTCCTCTGGCACTTTTTCTGTGACGTATTCAAAAACGGGTTACGTATCAAAAACTGTGAGTGTAGCGCTTGTCAATGGATCAGTGGCAATACAAGATGTTGCTTTAGATCCTGTTAGCATCCCTGTTGAATTGACTGATTTGTCAGCAAAGTATACGAATAAAGCAGTACAATTAAATTGGACAACAGCATTGGAAACGAATATCAACAGTTTTGATATTGAAAGAAGTACAGATTGGGCCCCCTCAGTATTTGAGAAAATCGGTGAATTGAAAGCCGCAGGTAGAGCTTCTATTTACACGTTTGAAGACGACCAACCTCAAGGACAACGTTTATACTATCGTTTAAAAATAAATGACGCATCCATAGATGCCACGAAAACGGTTTATTCTAAAACAGTAAGCGTTCTTTTGCCCAACAATCTATCTGTAAAAGTTACTCCTTCAGTAAGTTCAGGAAACTTTATGGTTGAGAATGGTGAGAAAGTAGAGGTGTATAACTTATTTGGTCAATCCGTTTTTGCGAAACAACTGGTTAGTGGCTCAGAAAACATTGATCTTTCACATTTGCCTCAAGGTTCTTATTGGATTCAAGTATATAATAAAAACATACAACAGTGTAATAAAATTGTTATAGCTAAGTAATTGCCCTTTTGTTTTATATTTAAGATTGGTAACTTATAAACATCTGGCTGATAGCTTTTTTATTAGTAAAATAACCTACACGATATTTTTTATTTATAATAATTATTTAAATAAAATAAAGTACAGTTTTAAAGAAATAAGAAGATTTATGAAATTATTAATAATATAATTTTATTAAATTTACCATTTTTATGTATATTTTTGAAAAAATTACGGTTTTTCTACCTGTTTTCTCAAATGTGTATCTTACTTTTGTTCGACGTTAAAAACGGCTATGGCAAGCAAAGTTAAAATCTTCAATGACCCTGTGTATGGGTTCATAAGTGTACCAAACCCAAGTATCCTCTTGGACTTGATAGATCACCCATATTTTCAACGCCTACGTCGGATTGCTCAAACGGCATTAACGCATTACGTATATCCAGGCGCACATCATACGCGATTTCACCATGCTTTAGGTGCTTATCATTTAATGACACAAGCGGTGGATGTTCTGAGACAAAAAGGTGTTGAGATTACAGATGAAGAATCAGAAGGCGTGAGCATAGCAATATTATTACACGACATTGGGCATGGCCCTTTCTCTCATACTCTGGAACACACGATAATTGATGTACACCACGAAGAATTGTCACTGGCTTTTATGGAAGAACTCAATGAGGAATTTGATAATCGTTTGAAAGTGGCACTGGATATATTTCAAGATGAACATCCAAAAAGGTTCTTGCATCAACTGGTCAGTGGACAGTTAGATATGGATAGAATGGACTATTTGAATCGAGATTCGTTTTTTACAGGTGTTTCAGAAGGGGTTATTGGTTATGATCGTATCATTAAAATGTTAAACGTTTCTCATGGTGAGCTTGTAGTTGAAGAAAAAGGTATTTATTCCATAGAGAAATTTTTGATAGCTCGTAGGTTGATGTATTGGCAAGTTTACCTACATAAAACAGTACTTTCTGCCGAAAGAATGCTAACTAAAACTTTACAAAGAGCAAAATATTTAGTAAATACTGAGGGGGTATCATTAGAGAGTTTTGGTCAATTGAATGGATTTTTACAGTTTTCACCATTAGATGAACGCAAAAAAAATATCAAAGAATTGACAAGACATTTTGCCCTATTGGATGATTTTGATATTATCGCATCATTAAAAAATTGGACTAATTGCAGTGACTTCATACTATCATACCTGTCTAATAGCATATTAAATAGAAGATTGTTTAAGTTGGAACTAAAAAACACCCCGCACGAATCGAATGTTGTCGAAAGCATTGTTAGACAAGTAGCGGCAAAAGTCCCAGAAGAAACAGATTTAAGTTATTTGGTTTTTACAGGTGAGGAGAGTAATTTGACGTACAATAAGACCAAAGATGAGATAAAAATTTTATTTAAAAATGGTGAAGTTAAACCTATTAGTGATAGTATGGATTATGAATTACATTCTAAAATTGTGACGAAACATTACCTTTGCTTTCCAAAAAATTTTTAATTTTGCTCATTATTTGACATGAGTATGACAAAAAATACTCAAAACAAAAAATGAATACAACCAAACCAACTTTGGCAATAAAGATTGCAATATAAATATTAAAAATTGTCTAATTAAATTATTTAAACCAAACTCAGAGTTATGAGAAGATTCAACCTGATCCTGTCTGCAGCTCTTTGCTTATGTACAGTAGCGGTTATGGCTCAACCGGGCGATACGCCTCCTAATGCACAGCCTGGCAAATGCTATGCAAAGTGTATGATTCCTGACCAGTACGAGACTGTTACTGAGCGCATCGAAGTGAAACCTGCGTCTGTTAAGTATGACCAAGTTCCTGCACAATATGCAGCAAAAACAGAGCAAGTTTTGTCAAAAGCTGCTTCTAAACGCATCATTGCTGTTCCAGCAACTTACGAAACTGTTACAGAAAAAATGATGGTAAAACCAGAGAGCAAACGTATCATCACTGTTCCAGCAACTTACGAAACTGTTACAGAAAAAATGATGGTAAAGCCTGAAACAAAACGTATGGTTCCTGTCCCAGCAACTTACGAAACTGTTACAGAGCAATTGATGGTCAAACCAGAAACTAAACGTCTTGTCCCTGTTCCAGCAACTTATGAAACTGTTACAGAGAAAATCATGTCTAAACCAGAAAGCAAGCGTTTGGTTGAAGTTCCAGCAACTTACGAAACTGTTACTGAACAGTATGAGTCTGAGCCAGTAGGCGAAAAAGTTGAAATTTTGACACCTAAATTTGAAACTGTTACAGAGAAAATGATGGTTTCTCCTGCAACTACAAAATGGGTGAAAAAACAAGCAACGAAAGAATGTTTGTCAGCTGACCCTAACGATTGTTTAGTTTGGTGTTTGGTAGAAGTTCCTGCTGAATACAAAACAGTAACTAAACAAGTTAACAAAGGCTGTGACAACTCAGGTGTAGCTAATAGTGGTTGTGTTAAAAAAACACCTATCCCTGCTAAATTCGCTACACGTACTATGACAAAAGTCAAAACGCCTGCCACTGTTAAAGAAGAAGTTATTCCTGCTGAATACAAGACAGTGACTAAGCAAGTAATTAAAACGCCTGCAAGTGTTAAAGAAGAAGTTATTCCTGCTGAATACAAAACAGTGACTAAGCAAGTCGTCAAAACACCTGCTACTGTTAAAGAGGAAGTTATTCCTGCTGAGTATGCAACAGTAACTAAGCAAGTAATCAAAACACCTGCAACAACTAAGGAAGAAGTTGTTCCTGCTGAGTATGCAACAGTAACTAAGCAAGTCGTTAAAACACCTGCTTCTTACAAAGAAGAAGAAATTCCTGCTCAATACTCTACAGTAACTAAGAGAGCTGCAACTGCAGGGCCTCAAGTACGTGAAACAGCTGTTCCTGCTGAGTATGCAACTGTTACTAAACGTCGTTTGGTGAAAGCGGGTGGTTTCTCTGAGTGGAGAGAAGTTCTTTGTGGCGATAAAATTACTGGTGCAACTGTTCGTTCAATCCAAAAAGCATTGAAAGACCGTGGTTATGACCCTGGTCCAGAAGATGACATTATGGGCGCACGTACTAAAGCTGCTTTGACAAAATATCAAACAGACAAAGGTTTGCCAGTTGGTAACTTGAACTGCGAAACTTTGAAATCTTTGGGCTTGCCTTGTAACTAATTTTGAATTTTTCAAATAGTATGAGACAGAAAAAACCCTGCTTCGAGTCAATCGAAGTAGGGTTTTTCTTTTGCGTATCTATCAACACATACTCAATTTTCGCTTATTTATACTGAGGGGTGGCTTCATACATTTTTCCCATCAAACTAATCCTATCAATAATGCGCTGTCGGAATGTTTTAGGTGCTAAAACCGTCAACGACTCACCATAACCCAAAACTTCGCGCTCCAATTCAAAATTGACAACCACATCAATAGAAAAAATGAGTTCAGTTTCCGTATTTTTCAAAATGTTTTGAGACGCATGGAGAGGTTTAGTCAAGATATAAGGGGCAATTCGATGATTGGCTTTCAATATGATTTTTTGGGTCTTTTGATGCAGCGTTTTTGTAACACCCAAAGTATCGTCGAAAAATGTCGTTGGATCGAAATCATCTGCTTCTACGAATTTTTCAGTTGTATTTTCAGTGATATTTACAATTCTATCCAATGCTAAAATATTGATAGCCTTTCGTTTGCGATTGCGACACAACAGAAACCACCGATTGCGATATTCTTTCAGTAAATAAGGATAAACAGTTTCTTTTGAAGCAGATTTTGCTTTAAACGACTGATAATCAATGTCTAAAACCTTTTTATTTTTTACAGCGTTTAGTAAAATATCAAGCCATTCTAAGCCTGTTAGCAAGTCATTTTTCTCAAATTGAATAAATGTTTGTTGTTTATTCCGTTTATGGATGATTTTATTTTCCAATTTAGTGACGATTTCGCTCACATCTTCAAAGTCTGAAAAACCTTTAAACTGATTCAAAACTTTCACCACATCGCCAATTTTTTCTAAATCTTGTGGGCTGATATTGCTGTTGGTGATGCTAAAATTTTTATCTTCATAGGCGTAATATTTCTTATCTAACACGACAATAGGCGCGTTATAGCCCAATTTGTCGCTTCGCATATTTTGAATATCTAACTGAATCGTGCGTACACCTACACCCGAGTCTATGCCTTCATACTCGTATAAAGCATCGGAGACTGCATCTACTAAGTTTTCCAATGTCCATTTGCGTTGGCGATTTCTAAGGCATTGGTCAATGGTTTTGTAGCGGATTAAGGCTAATTTATTTTTTGACATGGTTTTCGATTTTATGTTTCTATACTCAGTAAGTATTTTTACTACGCAATCTATTTGCGTAAATAAAAAATTTCAAAAACTTTTTTTAAAAGTTT
Source organism: Saprospiraceae bacterium (assembly GCA_016787525.1). Taxonomy (GTDB): domain Bacteria; phylum Bacteroidota; class Bacteroidia; order Chitinophagales; family Saprospiraceae; genus JAAFJT01. The sequence goes on from JAEUUP010000098.1 coordinate 43,051, forward strand.
AAAATTGATTATCAATAAGTTGTAAAGAATTTCACAAAAATAAAAAATATTTTCAATTACGCAATTCGTTTGCGTAGTTGGGTATTCAAATTTGTGATGTAATAAAAATTGAAGATTAACCATAAAATACTGAGGGGGGTAAAATGATAAATAAAACTTTGCTTCAAGAAATGATAGAGAATGACTATGTAAATGTCAATAAACACCCGACGCACGATTTGTTTATTTACAATTATACACCCAAAGCGCAATATGACCGAGTTTGGAATGAAGTGACTTTGATGTGTAGGGGTTTAATTCTTGATGGTCAAAATAACATCGTAGCACGTCCGTTTGCTAAGTTTTTTAATCTGGGCGAAATGGAAAATCAAGTCATACCGAACGAGCCTTTTGAAGTTTTTGATAAATTAGATGGTTCGTTGGGTATTTTATATTGGCTTGAAAATGAAGCATTTATAGCGACTCGTGGTTCATTCGTGAGTGATCAAGCTGTGGTGGCGAATCGTATTTTGCAATCAAAATACGCCGATATACTGAGGGGGGGATTGGATAAATCGAAGACCTATTTGTTCGAAATTATTTACCCTGAAAACCGAATTGTCGTGGACTATGGCGGCTTGGAAGACTTGATTTTGATTGCCATCATTGATAACGAGACAGGGGCAGATTTGCCTTTGGAAAGCATGGGTTTTCCGATGGTGACACGATTTGATGGCATCAAGGATATTTCGACTTTAAAAACTTTGGAAGAGGCAAATCGGGAGGGTTTTGTCATAAAATACAAAAATGGCTTGCGCTATAAGGTCAAATTTGAAGAATATTTGCGCATTCACCGTATTGTCACACAGGTTTCAAATATCAATATTTGGGAATATTTGATGACTGAAATGCCATTTGATGAGATTTTAGACCGTGTTCCCGATGAGTTTTATGATTGGGTGAAAGCGACAAGTGCCGATTTACAAGCTCAATTTGCAGCTATTGAAGCCCAATGTCAAGCGGATTTTAAGGTTTTTGATACTCGAAAAGAAGCGGCATTTTATTTTCAAACTTGTGCATACCCCTCAGTATTGTTCAAAATGTTGGATGGAAAATCCTATAAAGAGGTCATATGGCGTTTGATTCGTCCGTCGTTTCAAAAGCCATTTTCTCAAAAAATGAAAGAAGAAATCTGATTTAAGTTTAACCAAATTAATAAAAATCAAAATGAAAAAAGTAATTATGATGCGTGGTTTGCCCGGAAGCGGCAAATCTACTTATGCGAAACAATTGGTAGCGGAAGCCCCTAACACCTATAAACGTATCAATCGCGACGATTTGCGGGCGATGTTCGATAACAGTCATTACAGCAAAGGCAATGAAAAATTTGTGAAGCAAGTGCGCGATGTGTTGATAATCAAGGCTTTAGAAGAAGGAAAGCATGTGATTGTGGACGATACAAACTTATCGGGAACAAATGAAACTCGGATTCGTCAATTGGTGCAGGAGTTCAACAAAATGCACAATGATACGGTGCAAGTCGAAATCGTGGAAATGAATGTGTCGTTGGAAGAGTGCATCGCTCGTGATGCCAAACGCCCGAAACCCGTAGGCGCAAAGCGCATACGCGAAATGCACCGTCAATTTTGTGCATCCAAAACCGTAGTTGAGCAAGATACATCGTTGCCAAAAGCGATTATTTGTGATTTGGACGGTACTTTGGCTTTGTTGAATGGACGTAATCCATTCGACGCGGCTAAATGCGAAGACGACTTGCTGAATGTACCAGTGGCAAATGTGTTGAAAACTTTTCAGGCTTTGGGTCATAAAATCCTATTGTTGTCGGGTCGAAAAGATGAACATAAAACTCAGACAATCAATTGGTTAGCTAAAAATAGTATCACATACGATATGCTCGAAATGCGACAAACAACGGATAACCGTATGGATGCTGTGGTAAAAAAAGAATTATTCGAGGCGCATATTTTGGGGAAATATTATGTCGAATTTGTGTTGGATGACCGAAATCAGGTGGTGGATTTGTGGCGTAATGATTTGGGATTGACTTGTTTTCAAGTGAATTATGGTGATTTTTGACCACAGCAAAGAGCGTAGATTTCATAATTTGGACGAATAGTAGGATATTTATTTATTCATTTTTATGAAATCTACGTAATTTGTGAAAAAATAAGGTACGATAATCCCTTCAGATACTGAGGGGGTATTCTACTGCTTGAGTACTCTTTAAGAGTTTGATAATGAATGACTTATTGATATTGTGTCTGTTTGCTTTTTTAGCAGGATTTATTGATTCTATCGTTGGCGGTGGCGGTTTGATTCAAACACCTGCCTTACTCATTACGATGCCACAGATGGCTGTACCAATGCTGATGGGAACAGCTAAAATTTCTTCAATCGCAGGTTCGACAATGTCCTCGATTCAGTACGCTCGACAAGTGACTTTTCAGAAAAAAACGCTGACTATTACGATTGTGGCAGCTATAATAGGCGCATTTTTAGGCGCACGACTCATCAATTATTTGCAGCCTACGGTTGTGAAACCGAGTATTTTCTTTCTTCTAATTCTCGTTTTTGTCTATATGCTGCTCAAAAAAGATTTTGGGCAAAGTCTTAAAACCCCTATCGCGGAGTCGAAAGCGGTGCTTTATAGTAGTTTGTTTGGGTTCAGCGTTGGTGTTTACGATGGCTTTTTAGGGCCTGGGACGGGTAGTTTTTTGATACTTTTTTTCGTTTCGGCTATTGGTTTTGATTTCCTTTTAGCGTCAGCACACGCCAAAGTGGTGAATTTGGCAACCAATATTGGGGCTGTGATTTATTTTATTGCCTCCAACAATGTGCTGTGGGCGATAGCTTTGCCTATGGCGTTTTGCAATTTATCTGGGAGTTATTTGGGTTCAAAATTAGCTATGCTGAAAGGCAACGAATTCATACGTGTCTTTTTTTTAGGCGTTATTCTTTTGATGATACTGCGTTATGGTTATGATATTTTTATAAAATGACCCCCTCAGTATAAAGCACAAAAAACGGCGATTGATAAGCTACCAATCGCCGAATTTTTAAGAATGACAATAAAAAAAAATCCTGTTTTAGCCCAGAACGGCTGTGTGCTGCTCAATTTTGGCAGCCTTATCGGTTTTTGGTTGAGCCATTTCTCGGTCTTTGTACAGAATCCATTGAGAAATCAGCTCGGTCAAAAAAATATGGTTTGCATTCATTTTTGTCAAATTTTAAATGTTAAACAATCGGGTGTGTTTCCTAAAAATAAAGGATTTTAGACCTTCACTTATTAGTCGAATTTTATAAATAACGACATAGAGACGGACTTAGTGTTGTTTGGACACACCTTGGTTTTTATATTTTATGTCACTAAAAGTTGGAGTGAAATGGTTGCTACGATTAAAATCCATTCATTTTTTTGCAAAGAATCGTCTATCATCTCAAAAGTTTTTGAAATCTTTTGGCACGACCAATTTTAATTTGGGAAAAAAAAATTTGAGCTTTTGAAAAAAAATCTCACTTTTTAGACAAATGAATAGCGTGGTTGCAGGCATTTAAGCTTGTGTTTGCAAATACCTGAACAAAAAAATGTCTCCTTGGCAGCTTCTGAAATTTTCGTAATTTTACAATTTCAATGTGAAATATAAAATTTAAATTATTGACAATCAGATAATTATGAGGAAAACACTGCTTTTTTCTTTTTTGATAGTAATATTCAGCGATTGCCGTCATAAAGACGATGCTCAAAACGAAAGAATTGTTGCCATGAACCCCCTCAGTAGTCAAGACCCCAAAGTCACTTTGAGTCCAGATGACCGTTTTGGGGAATTATTTGATTCTGTGATGGTTAATAATGTTTTTGAAGACTCGAAGACGTTTCTTGATTTGATTCCCGCCACGCCAACTGACCAAGTCATTGCATATTTCAAAGATGCTCGAAAAAAAACGGATTTCAATTGGCAAACCTTTATAAATCAAGCATTTATAGTACCTAAAGATAAAGGCAGAACTTTTCAATCGAATCCAGAACTCTCCATTGAAGACCATATTAATTCGTTGTGGTCGGTATTGGAACGTCCCGCTGACTCTGCTACTTTGGGGTCAATTCTACCTATTCCCAAACCATATATCGCCGCAGGGCGCAATAGAGAGTTGACTTATGGCGATGCGTACTTTATCATGTTGGGTTTGCAAGCGGCAGGGAAGGTGGATATGATTGAAAATATGGTTGAAAACTTTGCTTATATGATTAATACTGAGGGGTATATACCCAACGGTAATCGAACATATATGGCACACCGTTCCAATCCGCCTTATTTCGCGTGTATGGTTCAGCTCTTGGCAGAGGAAAAAGGCAAGGAGGTATTGGCTAAATATCTGCCTCAAATGCTCAAAGAACATGAGTTTTGGATGGCTGGTGCGCAAACACCTGCGCCTAAAGACCTTTTTATCCATCACCATGTCGTGCAAGTTGACCGCAATACACTCAATAGGTACTATTCAAGTCAAGAAAAACCACGTCCAGAGAGCTATCAATTAGATAAAAATATAGTCCGTACAAGTATTCGGCCACCTTCGGAAACATACAAACACATTCGAGCAGCAGCTGAATCCAACTGGAATTTTTCGAGTCGTTGGTTCGACGACGGACAGACAGTCAACACCATAAATACATCTGAAATTATTCCGATAGACCTCAACGCCCTATTGTACAATCTTGAAATGACCATTGCAAAAGCAAAAATTATTGAAAAAAAATACGACGAGGCAACAGAATGGGAAAAGAAAGCATCTCGGAGACGTGAGGCCTTGATGCGCTATTGTTGGGCGCAAAGTAAGGGCATGTTTTTTGATTTCAATATTCAGAAGTATAAACAAACGGGTGTTGTATCGGCAGCAATTGCATTTCCTTTGTTTTTCAAAATGCTTTCCAAACGAGATGCGGATAGGTTGGTGCTGAATATCCAACAGAATTTGCTTTTTGATGGTGGCATTGCAGCGACTAATTTTGAGTCTGGACAATCGTGGGATGCGCCCTTCGGGTTTGCACCTTTGCAATGGATTACCATTAAAGGTTTGCGCAACTATGGGCATGAAGAATTGGCAGAAGACATAAAAAATAGATGGATAGCACTCAATACCAAAGTCTATAAAAGTACGGGCAAAATGCTTGAAAAATACAATGTCAGAGACCTTAATGACGAAACGGGTGGTGGTTCGTATCCTTATCAAGATGGTTATGGCTGGACAAATGGTGTTTTGTTGAAACTACTGAGTGAAAAACGTACAGGTTATTAAAGACTCATTATCAAACTATAAAACAATGAAAAAACTCAAACTTTTAACCATTTTCTCCTTTCTTTGGCTGGGTGTTGCCTTCACTCAAAACAATGGTGGTGGTTGCCGCAAAGCCATTACCATTACGACAGGTACATATATTTTGGATTCCTTTGTGACAGACGTTGCAACTTATGCCAATATCTTCCCATTTCCAGACAAAGCAAAATGGTATAAATATACACCAACTGCCGATGGTTTGATGACTATTTCGAGTTGTAATGGTGGGTCAGATACCCGCCTTTTTATCTACTCGGGTACGTGTGACACCTTGATTCAAGCGGGTTATAACGACGATTTTTGTTATGTGGATGGTACAAGTGGTGACGAATACGCTGCGAGCATCACTAAACCCGTGAAGGCGAACAAAACATATTATTTGGAGTGGGACAATGCTTGGGATGAAACGCTGTTTTCTTTCACCTTGTCTTTTTCAACCCTCACTTTGAGAGCCAATCAAACATGCGAAACAGCAACAACAGTGGCTGTTGGGGTGACATCGGTTGATTCGCTTTTCGGCTACGCTTCTCGTGGTGATGCAAGTCGTGCAAATTGGTACAAATATACCCCAACTAAAAATGGAAAAATCTCCCTCACAACCTGCGGACAAGGCACAGACACACGAGTTTGGATGTATCGTGGCATTTGTAGCAATCTTGTTTTGGTGAATGACAGCGATGATGACTGTACATCACCATCAGGTGACACCATTGCAGTGGCGATTACAAACCAAGTGGTGACAGCGGGAACGACCTACTATTTTGAATGGGATGATACGTGGGAAAATGCTCCATTCCAGTTTCTTTTGACATTTGACGCGGCTAATGGTGTTGAAGAAGACCGCTTGGCGCAAAGCGTGGCTATGTCGCCCAATCCAGCGCAAGATGTTCTGAACTTGGATATAAATTTTGAAAAAGCAACGGATTTAACGATTCGCATCAGAAACAATATAGGTCAAGTCGTACAAACTAAAAAAGTGCCGCAGATACTGAGGGGGGGGACAAACCTCGATGTCAGTCAACTCAATGCAGGTATTTACTTTGTCGAATTATCGAACGGTGCAACGCAGGTAAATAAAAAACTGGTTATCAGTCGTTAATCTTTCATATTTCGCTTTACTTTTGAGCCGTTGTTCCACATTTGGATGAGAACAACGGCTTTATTATTAACAAAAACAAAGTTTTGACTTATGGCTTTTCAACATATAGTACAACCTTTTGGAAATTTTGAAAAACACATTTTTGAAAACGAGCAAGGTGATGCTTTCGAGATGACCTCTCAGTATGGCTCCTGTCTTTTAGACCTTCGGTTTGCGGGGCAGTCTGTTCTCGATGGCTACAAAACGCCCGATGACTTGGTCGCAAACGCTTGGGCAAAAAATGTTTTTCTCTTACCTTATCCCAATCGTTTGCGCGATGGGCAATATGTTTTTGGCGGTAAAACTTACCAATTCGAGATTAACAATGCGGATACACAAAACTCAATTCATGGTTTTGGAAAAAATGTGCCCATGACGGTCAAAAAAGTGGAAACCAATGACCAAATGGCTAAAATCCATTGTACTTGGCAACACGATGGTTCGCATCCTGCTTATCCTTTTCGTTTCACATTCAGCGTCATTATGACCTTAAAAAATAGTGATTTCGAGATAGAACTAAGATTCAAGAACGATGACGAGCAGGCAATTCCTGTTGGTTTGGGTTGGCATCCGTATTTTATCATGTCCGAAAAAGTAGATGATACGTCTTTACAAATGCCTGACTCTCAATTGATAGTTATTGATGAACGCATGTTGCCAACAGGCGAAAAACAAGACTATTCAGCATTCAAAAATTTGACAAAAATCGGCTCAACCAGCCTCGATAATGGTTTTTTTATTACCGAAAAAGGGGAAAAAGCATCAGTCATTCTTCAATCGGAACGTGGACACTTGCATTACTGGCAAGAAATCGGTGCTGCAAAATGGAATTTTGTTCAGATTTTCACGCCACCACATCGTCAAAGTATCGCTGTTGAACCCATGACTTGCAATATTGATGCTTTCAACAATCAAGATGGTTTGGTGTTATTAACGCCAAAAGCAACGCTTGAAGGTAAGTTTGGCGTTCAGTTTTCAAAATAGAATGTAAAACCGAATTAACCATTTACGAATAACGAGATATGAGTCGTCAGAAATTAAAAAAATTTGCAGAACTGCGGACTTTTCCCAACGTTTTTGATAATTTAGATGCACACGATCCCAAGAATACAGTTTGGAACGGCGAAATTGTAGAGACTAAAGGGCAATGGCACAAGTTTTTTAAAAATAACAACCCGATTACACTTGAGTTGGCGTGTGGACGTGGTGAATATGCTGTTGCTTTGGGTGAGATGTTTCCTGAGCGTAATTTTATAGGTATTGACATCAAAGGTGCGCGTATTCATCAAGGCGCACGTGCTGCCTTGGAAAAAGAGCTAACGAATGTGGCATTTTTGCGAACACGCATTGAGCAAATAGAACATTTTTTCGATAAAGACGAAGTAGCTGAAATTTGGATAACCTTTCCAGACCCATTTTTGAGAGAGAGTAAAGCCAATCGCCGACTGACCTCTGAACCTTTTTTGCAACGCTATCGGCAGTTCTTGCAATCGGGAGGACTTATCCATTTAAAAACGGATTCCCCTGATTTGTATGAATTTACCTTAGAAACTTGTCAAAATACTGAGGGGGTCGAGTTGTTATTTTCGGATAGCGATATTCATGCAAAATCGTTGATTATGAGTGAGTTAGCTGTTAAAACCTATTATGAAAAAGCCAATATTGCCAGAAGTACGATTAAATACATTCGTTTCAAAATATAGGAATAATGGGTAATTCTAAAAACCTACATATTGCAGTCATTTTGTCGTCCTTGTATATTTTGATTGCTTTTGCTTGGTGGACGATGCTTTTGATGAAAAAAAATACAGATGCTGAACGTGCCAGTATCGAGGTTTTACGTTATGAAATGAAATCTAAGGGCTTGTTCATAGATGAAGTACAATTCAAAGCGACCCCTCAATATTTTGACCTCGAATACAAATACAGAAGGCAACGATTTATGGTTTGGGGCGAGGGGAGTGTGTTGTTTGTGGGTTTGTTGCTGGGTGTTTGGCTCATCAATCGCAGCTTTTTGCTCGAAATTGCTCTTGCCAACCAACGGCGCAATTTTCTTTTGTCCATCACACACGAACTCAAATCACCCATTGCATCCATTCAGTTGGTTCTTCAAACCTTTCAAAAACGCAAATTAGATGAAACTCAACAGGCTAAATTGCTTCATTCCGCATCAGTTGAGACTGATCGATTGAACGAATTAGTGACAAATCTTTTACTTTCGGCTAAGCTAGATGCCGCTTACGAACCGTATTTCGAGGAAATAAAAGCAACTACTATGGTTGATGATTTGATAGAAAAATTTCGCTTAAAATTTCCCCAAGCTCAATTTCATTACAATAAAGGAGAAGATATACCCATACTGAGAGGGGACAAACAAGGTATGATTTCAGTTTTTTCTAACCTCATTGAAAATGCTGTAAAGTATTCAGGTACGGATGCTAAAATAAATATTTCACAAAAATTTGAAAATCAATACTTTGTGTTCGATGTGTCCGACAACGGTGTAGGCATATCACCGAATGAGCGTAAAAAAGTTTTTGAAAAATTTTATCGGGTTGGGAGTGAGATGACCCGCAAGACCAAAGGGACCGGTTTAGGACTTTATATTGTAGAACAAATTGTGAAATTACACAACGGAACAATCCAGATTTTAGATAACAAACCTAAAGGAACGACATTTCGGATAACCTTACCCAGTTAAGTGTTTTTTTTAGAATTTTTTTGAAAAACTATTTGGTGAAAAGAAAAAGACTCCTATCTTTGCACCGCCAATTACAAAAGGTAGTTGCGCTTCTATTTGACAAAAGATTAAAAAGGGTCATGAATCAGAAAATCAGAATCAAACTTCAGTCTTACGACCATAACTTGGTTGATAAATCAACCGAAAAAATCGTAAAAACAGTCCGCGCAACGAATGCGGCAGTAGTTGGTCCGATTCCGCTGCCCACCGAGAAACAAATCTATACTGTCCTGCGGTCTCCGCATGTCAATAAGAAAGCTCGGGAGCAGTTCCAACTCCGCACGCACAAGCGACTCATCGAAATCTACTCACCTAATGCAAAAACGGTGGACGCTCTATCAAAATTGGAATTGCCGAGTGGTGTAGATATTCAAGTTAAGTTGATGTAATCCGAGAAGTGGATTGACAAAGGCAAATTGAGTTCTTATTGACGAAACCTATTTCATCAACAATACTTTAAGATATTTTAGTGGCTATACTGAACAAGTCTTTTAGGATTGATAATTAAAATGTTGTCTGTTGATTATTCTTACATAATCAATTATCAACAAAAAACAATCAATCTAAAAAGAAACTCTTCAGGTCTTGCCGAGTGAGTGTGTATATTCTGAAATATACCCCTCAGTATCAAGCCCGATTCGAGGCTAATTTTTAGAATCATATCAAATTAACAGCATTATTGTTCTATTAATTAGTTCTCAGATTGTCCGATACACGGTAATACTTCTCAGTTTCCTGCCTATCTAAATTTTCTTAAATTTTAAAAATAATTCAACAGTGAACGGTTTAATTGGCAAGAAGGTCGGTATGACCTCTGTCTTCGATGAGAAGGGCAATGCCGTAGGCGTTACGGTTGTTGAGTTGGGACCGAATGTAGTTACACAAGTTAAAACTGTGGAAACAGATGGTTACAACGCAATGCAGTTGGCTTTCGGCGAAGCAAAAGTAAAAAAAACATCGAAAGCAATGCTTGGTCACTTCGCGGCGGCTGGTGTTGACGGAGCGATGAGTCAAGTGGCAGAGTTCCGCGATATGACAATCGGTAAAACAAAGGGTGACACGATTAGTGTAGCTGATATTTTTAATGAAGGCGATAAAGTACAAGTAATGGGTACTTCAAAAGGTAAAGGCTTTCAAGGTGTTATGCGCCGTCACGGTTTTGGTGGCGTTGGTCAAGCAACACATGGTCAGCACAACCGTCTTCGTGCGCCAGGTTCGATAGGTGCATCATCTTTCCCTTCAAAAGTATTCAAAGGTATGCGTATGGCGGGTCGTATGGGTAATGACACAAAGACTGTAAAAGGTTTGAAAGTTGTTAAGATTTTTCCTGACCAAAACTTGATACTTTTGAAAGGTGCGCTGCCAGGACATAATGGTGCGTATGTTATTATCGAAAAATAGTTTAGTCGTCAGTCGTCAGTCATCAGTCGTCAGATTTTACTGATAATACTGAAGGGTTGCGGCAAAATAATTTTCTAAAAATGCAAGTCGAAGTAAAAAATATAAAAGGCGAAAACACAGGCAGAAGCATTGAATTGCCAGCAGACATTTTCGGGATTGAGCCGAATGAGCATGCTGTTTATCTTGCCGTTAAGCAATACTTGGCGCATCAACGTCAAGGTACGCATAAGACAAAAGAGCGTAGCGAAGCTTCTGGTTCTACACGCAAATTGCATAAACAAAAAGGGACAGGTGGCTCACGTAAAGGTGACATCAACTCAGTTGTTTTGGGTGGTAGCCGCACTTTTGGTCCAAAACCGCACGACTATGTTGTGAAATTGAACAAAAAAGTGCGTCAATTGGCACGTAAATCGGTTTTGTCTGCTAAAGCTGCTGCGGGTTCGATTACTGTTGTTGAAGATTTTTCATTTGAAGCACCTAAAACGAAAGAGTTCGTTGGTGTGTTGACTAACTTAGGTGTCAAAGGCACAAAATCATTGATTGTTTTGCCTGAATTGAATGAAAATGTTTTGAAATCGAGCCGTAACGTAGAGCGCACAAGTGTAGCGAGAGCAAATGATTTGAATACATATCAAATTGTTAATACACAATCTCTTGTATTAACAGAAAGCGCAGTCGCAAAAATTCAAGAAACGTTTGCATAAAATTTAGATACAAGATTTTAAGGCAACGACAGAGTCAAGATACTTAAAATCTCGAACAAAACCTCAAAATACTGAGGGGTCAAAAGTCTTAAAATCTAAAATCTTAAAGTCAAATAAAAATGGCAAAGAATATTTTAATTCGCCCAGTTATTACTGAAAAATCTGACAAGCAGATGGCAAAAACGGTTTACACATTTGTGGTTAATCGTAAGGCTAATAAATTGGAAGTCGCTAAAGCTGTCGAAGCCATGTTCAATGTTTCAGTTGAGAGCGTCAACACAGCAGTCATTCCAGGTAAAATGAAGGCACGTTCGACAAGATCTGGTATGGTGAAAGGGATGAAACCTGCTTACAAAAAAGCATTCGTATTGCTTCAAGAAGGTGAGACAATTGACATCTTCGGCGATGCAGGAACAGAAGAATAAAACAAGTCAATAGTCAAGAAGTCATTGATTATGTAGTTATATAATCCATTGTTTTATAATGATAAAATAGCGCATAATAAATGACAAATAACTAAATTAAAATGCCAGTTAAAAAATATAATCCGATAACACCCGCGCTTCGTACTCGTGTAACAAATAGTTACAAGGAAATTACGACAAATGTGCCAGAGAAGACTTTGGTTGAAAAACTCTCTCATTCAGGTGGGCGTAACCATGCGGGTAAAATGACGATGCGCCAAATCGGTGGCGGCAATAAAGGTCAATACCGTATTATTGACTTCAAGCGCAACAAAGACGGCATTCCTGCGACAGTCAAGACGATTGAATACGACCCAAATCGCTCAGCTTTCATCGCACTTGTTAGTTATGCTGATGGCGAAAAACGTTACATCATTGCTCCCAATGGCTTGAAAGTTGGGGATTCAATTATTAGTGGCGAAGGAGCAACACCAGAAATTGGCAATACAATGCTTTTGAAAGATGTCCCACTTGGTGTTCAAGTGTGTTGTATCGAAATGCAGCCAGGCAAAGGTGCAGCCATCGCTCGTTCTGCTGGTACTTACGCTACTTTAAGTGGCAAAGAAGGTAAATATGCTTCTTTGAAAATGCCTTCTGGTGAGGTTCGGCGCATACTTTTGACTTGTCGTGTGACTATTGGCGTTGTGTCAAACCCTGACCACAGTCTTCAAGTAATGGGTAAAGCGGGGGCAAACCGTTGGAAAGGTCGTCGCCCACGTGTACGTCCAGTTGTAATGAATCCTGTGGATCACCCGATGGGTGGCGGTGAAGGTCGTGCATCAGGTGGACATCCACGTTCACGCAAAGGTTTCCCTGCCAAAGGTGCTAAGACACGTGACAAAAGCAAGTCGTCGAATCGCCTCATTATTTCGAGACGTAAAACAACGAATAAGTAAATTAGTTGATTATTGTTTTTTGATGATCCTTTCAACAAGTCATTAATAATCAGTAATTAATAAAAACAATCAATAATAAATCATGCCACGTTCGCTTAAAAAAGGACCATACATTTTCCACAAATTGCTTGAGAAAGTTGAGAAAATGAAGGAAGCAAGCCGTAAGTCGGTTATCAAAACTTGGTCGCGTTCTTCGATGATTATTCCCGATATGGTCGGTTTGACAATTGCTGTTCACAACGGTAAAACATTTGTGCCTGTATTCGTAACTGAAAATATGGTAGGTCACAAACTGGGAGAGTTTTCGCCAACACGAAACTTCAAAGGTCACTCAGGCAACCGTAAAAAATAATTTTTGGTCGAGGGATTTTGGGCAGAGGGTAGAGATTTTCGACCCCCTCAGTATTCCGAGCCTTTCAATCAAATATTTAAGTCAGATAATTTTGCATAGATATTGATTACCAAGATTTTGTGCAAAATTCAAAATACTCTTTTAAGTAATGGAAGCAGTAGCAAGACTCACAAGTTGCCCAATGTCGGCACGTAAAATGCGGCTCGTTATTGACAATATTCGCGGCAAAAAAGTCAGCGATGCGTTAAATATTCTGCAATACACTAACAAGGAGGCTTCTTTGTGGTTAACGAAAGTGGTGCGTTCAGCTTACGCTAACTGGGAAGTAAAAACAGAGCAAGACCCTGCTGAATATGACCTTTATATCAAAGCTGCATATAGTGATGCTGCGACGATTTTGAAGCGTTTCCAACCAGCTCCTCATGGTCGTGCACATCGCATTCGCAAACGTACAAACCATATTACTATTGTTGTAGCGAATCGTGTACCAACACCTGCAGAAAGCAACGTGGCTTAGTTAGTCACAAAAAACAACCCCTCAGTAAAATGAGGGTAATCAATCAGAAAATAATATTTTCCAAAATAATCTGAGTTGCTTCGGGCTGCTCGACAAAAGATTAAAATGGGTCAGAAGACAAATCCGATAGGAAACCGTTTAGGTATCATCAAAGGTTGGGAATCCAACTGGTTCGGCGGTCGTGATATGGCTGCAAAAGTCGTCGAAGACGAGCAAATTCGCCAATATCTTCGTGCACGTATCCAAAAAGGCGGTATCGCACGTATCATCATTGAGCGTACTTTGAAAAGAGTAACAGTGTCAATCCAGACATCTCGCCCTGGTATCATCATTGGTAAAGGTGGTCAAGAAGTTGACCGAATTCGCGAAGAGTTGAAAAAATTGACTTCAAAAGAAGTCCAAATCAATATCAATGAGATTCGTAAACCTGAACTTGATGCTGTTATCGTTGGCGAAACTGTGGCGAAACAAATTGAGGGTCGTATTAATCACCGTCGTGCTATCAAAATGGCAATTCAACAAACTATGCGTGTAGGTGCAGAAGGCATTAAAATACGTATTAGTGGTCGTGTAGGTGGTGCAGATATGGCTCGAACAGAGGAGTATAAAGAAGGTCGTACACCACTTCATACTTTCCGTGCAGACATTGATTATGCTAATGTCGAAGCGCAAACTGTTTATGGTAAAATCGGTTTGAAAATTTGGATTTGCAAAGGAGAGGTATTTGGTAAACGCGATTTATCACCTTTCCAAGAAGAATCCAAAGGCACTGGTAATCAAGATCGCAGAGGTGGTAACGATCGTCGTGATGGCGGTGATAGAGGTGATCGTCGTGACGGTGGGCGTGGTGATCGCAGAGGTGGTGATCGTCGTGACGGTGGCAACAACCGTGGCGGAGGTAACAACCGTGGCGGACAAGGTGGCAACAATCGTGGCGGAGGTAACAACCGTGGCGGACAAGGTGGCAACAATCGTGGCGGAGGAAATCAAGGCGGTGGCAAACGATAGTTCATACCCCTTTGTATTTTGAGCTATCTTTTTAGCCAAAAGTTTTTTATAAATTAAATAGATTTCAAACAAAAATCTGTATTTTTGCAGCCGCTTTGCAAAAAGTATGTAAAAAATAGATTTTAAACGCTAAATAAAGCGATTTTCTCATCGCAATAAAAACGTTTGAACAATGTTACAGCCGAAAAGGACAAGATTTCGCAAGCAGCACAAGATGAAAAACGAAGGTTTGGCATGGCGTGGTAGTACCGTATCATTTGGTACTTTCGCCCTCAAATCTACGATGCACGTCAGGTTGACAAGCCGCCAAATTGAAGCGGCACGTATTGCGATTACACGTTATATGAAACGTGAAGGTAAAGTTTGGTGTTTGGTTTTTCCTGATAAACCTATCACATCAAAGCCAGCTGAAGTACGTATGGGTAAAGGTAAAGGTGCACTCGACCATTGGGTTGCACAAGTGCAACCAGGTAGAATTATATTCGAAATTGATGGCGTAACAGATGAAGTAGCTCGTGAAGCCTTACGTCTTGGTGCACAGAAATTACCTTGCTTAACGAGAACAGTTACTCGTACCGACTATGTTGGTTAATTAATTATTTGACAATCAACGTTTTAAATAGTATTTAAAATGGCAAGCGAAAAAACTAATTGGCACGAAATGTCAGAAGAGCAACTCGAAACAGAAGTTTCAGTGTTGCAAACTGAACTTCAAAAAATGAAGTTTGAAAAGGCAGTTCGTGGTGTTGCTGACAGCAGCCAGTTCAAAAAATCACGCCAAAATATTGCACGCGCTTTGACTGAATTGCGCAAACGTGAATTGGCTGAATACACGACAGAAGACTTAGAAATGCGGTCACGCATCCGTGCTCGTCGTGCCCGTTTGAAAAAAGCGTAAAATCATAGGTTTTAGGATTTTAGACATTAAAGAGAAAAGAGTGTTCGATGTCTGTCATCTTAAAATCTTCAATCTTAAAATCTTAGTCAAGATAATGAGTGCCGAAAGAAATCTTAGAAAAACTCGTATTGGTGTCGTGTCAAGTAGCGCACGCGAGAAAACAATAACGGTTAAAGTTGAGCGTAAAATCATGCACCCAATGTATGGTAAATTCATGAAAAAAACCTCAAAGTTCCATGCACACGACGAAACAAATACCGCGGGTGTTGGTGATACTGTTCTTATCATGGAGACACGCCCTCTCAGTAAGCTAAAGCGCTGGAGACTTGTTGAAGTCGTCGAAAAAGCAAAATAATTTTTTAGTTATGAATTATGAATTATGAGTATTGAACTTTCTTCAAAAGTTCTCCATAATTCCGCTAATCGTAACATTAACTAATACTATTCAACTGTAAAATAAAATGATACAGGCAGAATCTCGATTAAGAGTAGCAGACAATAGTGGTGCAAAAGAAGTTCTTTGTATCCGTGTTCTAGGTGGTTCAAAGCGTCGTTATGCTTCCATTGGTGACAAAATTGTTGTAACCGTCAAGGACGCATCTCCAGGAGGTGTCAAAAAAGGTTCAGTATCTAAAGCGGTTATTGTTCGTACACGTAAAGAAATTCGCCGTAAAGATGGCTCTTATATCCGTTTCGACGACAACGCATGTGTTTTGTTGAACAATGCCGACGAGCCTCGTGGCACACGTATCTTCGGACCTGTTGCTCGTGAATTGCGTGACCGTGACTATATGCGTATTGTTTCACTTGCGCCAGAGGTACTCTAAATTTTAGACATTCAAATTTTTTGAAATAAAATGGCAACTAAAAGATTCGCACCCAAACGCCACGTCAAAACAGGTGACCAAGTAATGGTTATCTCAGGCGAAGATAAAGGTAAAACAGGTACGGTGCTAAAAGTGTTTCCAACAGACAATAAAGCAGTTGTCGAAGGTATTCGTATGGTTACTAAACATCGTAAACCTACGCAAGATAGCCCAGGTGGTATCGAACAAATGGAAGCACGCATTCACATCTCGAACTTAATGGTCGTTGACGGCAAAGGTACTCCGTCACGCATCGGTCGCCGTTCAGAAAACGGCAAATTGGTTCGCTATTCTAAAAAATCAGGTCAAACGATTAAATAATGAGTTACGTTCCTAGACTTCGGACTAAATACCAAAAAGAAGTTGCTCCCGCATTAATGGACCAATTTCAATACAAAACAGTGATGCAAGTGCCGAAAATTACTAAGATTTGCATCAATCAAGGCGTAAATGGCGCTACTCAAGACAAAAAATTGATTGAGGTTTCTATTAACGAAATCTCAGCCATTGCAGGTCAAAAAGCAGTATCTGCCAAAGCTCGCAAATCTGTTTCTAACTTCAAATTACGGGAAGGTATGCCAGTAGGTGTTCGTGTAACACTACGTGGTACACAAATGTATGAGTTCTTGGACAGATTAATTACTGTTGCGCTACCACGTGTACGTGACTTCAAAGGTGTCAATGACAAAAGTTTCGACGGTCGTGGAAACTATACGCTTGGTGTTACTGAGCAAATCATTTTCCCTGAGATTGATATTGATAAAATCAACAAAATTCAAGGTATGGACATCACCTTTGTGACAACTGCTCCAACTGATGCTGAGGCATTAGCATTGTTGAAAGGGATGGGTATGCCGTTTAAAAAGTAGTATTTAGTTTGTTTTTAGTGCTTTGTTGCTAAATTCCTTGCACTAAAAATTAATCTTTTCAAAAAAAATGGCTAAAAAATCAATCATTGCAAGAGAAAAAAAGCGCGCTAAAATGGTAGAGCAATACGCCGAAGTTCGCGCTAAACTCAAAGCGGAAGGTGACTGGGATGCACTTGACAAATTACCACGTAATGGGTCAAAAGTGAGACAACACAATCGCTGTTTGTTGACAGGTCGTCCGAAAGGTTACATGCGTAAATTTGGTATCAACCGTTACATGTTCCGCATGATGGCTCTCGAAGGAAAATTGCCAGGAGTAACCAAATCATCTTGGTAGAAATGATGAAACTGTGAATGATACATCCGAATCATTCATCATAGAAATAAAAAATTGTACTGAGGCAGGTCTGTTGCACACCTTTAATGGATACCCCCTCAGTATCAACATAAAAAATAATCAAAAATTGCTATAAAATGGCAGTAACAGATCCAATAGCTGACTTCTTGACGCGCATCCGTAATGCACAGATGGCTGGTCACAGCATCGTTGAGATTCCTGCGTCAAACATGAAAAAACGTTTGACTGAAATCCTTTACGACCAAGGTTATATCTTGAAATATAAATTCGAGGACGTAGCTGGTCAAGCGGGTATTATCAAAATCGCTCTGAAATATGACCCACAAACTAAAGAGCCTGTCATACGTTCTTTGCAACGTGTGTCAAGACCAGGTTTGCGTCAATACCGCAAAGCCAAAGAAGTGCCACGTGTTATCAGCGGTTTAGGTATCGCTATCGTATCAACTTCTCGCGGTGTTATGACTGACAAAGAAGCGCGTCAGCTCAATGTAGGCGGTGAATTATTGTGCTACATTTATTAATGCTATCAGCAGTTTCGGCATCAAAATTGCTGAAAACGTTGCTTTGATACATTCCAAATAAAAAAGTTAGAATCTTTTAAACTGATATAAAAGATGTCAAGAATTGGTAAAATGCCTATTGCTTTGCCTGCAAAAGTAGAACTTGAAGTCAGCAAAAGCAACTTGGTCACGGTAAAAGGTCCGAAAGGAACACTCAAACAACAAATTGACCCAGACATCACGGTCGCTGTCGAAGATGGTCAAATCAACGTCTCTCGTCCAACTGACCAAAAGCGTCACCGTGCTCTACACGGTTTGTACCGCTCATTGTTAGCTAACATGGTACAAGGTGTCAGCGAAGGTTATACAGCTAAGTTAGAGTTGGTTGGTGTAGGTTATAAGCTAGAGCCAAAAGATGGTAATGTACTTTTCACATTGGGTTATTCTCATCCAATCGAAATGGCATTACCTGCTGAGGTGAAATTTGAAACTAAAATGGAAAAAGGTTCGCCACCAATGCTTATTTTAAATAGTTTTGATAAGCAATTGTTGGGTTCTGTTTGCGCTAAAATTCGCTCATTCCGTACACCAGAACCTTACAAAGGTAAAGGTATTCGCTTCCAAGGTGAAGTTATTCGCCGCAAAGCGGGTAAAACAAGCGGTAAAAAATAATAGTTGCATTTTTATTGTACAGATGGTCTGTTCAAACGATCCTCTAAGTAAAAACAACTTAATTCCGATATTTATTCATTTCATTCGCTTCGCGTTCAGGGCTTTCCGAATCAAATTGGGATAGGAGCATTGAAATTTAACCAATAAAATAAGGCGTTTTCAACAATGAAAATGACAGTCAAAGAGCGTCAAGCTCGCATTCACAGAAGAATTCGTGGTCGTGTAAGCGGCACAGCAGAGCGTCCACGTTTGGCAGTTTTCCGTTCAAACAAAGGAATTTTCTGTCAAGTTATTGATGATACTGTTGGACATACTTTAGCTTCAGCTTCTTCAAAAGAAACGACTAAAGCACCTAAAACAGAAATGTCAAAAGCAGTTGGTCTTTTACTTGCTGAAAAAGCAAAAGCAGCAGGTGTCACAAAAGTGGTTTTTGACCGTGGCGGTTATTTATATCATGGTCGTGTCAAAGCTTTAGCCGATGGGGCACGCGAAGGTGGTTTAGAATTCTAAAAATCTCTGGTACTTAAAATTAATAAAGAAGTCCAAAAATGGCAAGAGATAATCAAAAAGCTGCTGCAGGCGGCGAAAACGCAAGTGAATTTAAAGAAAAAATGGTTGCCCTCAACCGCGTTGCAAAAGTAACAAAAGGTGGTCGTACATTCAGCTTTGCTGCCATTGTTGTTGTCGGTGACGGTAAAGGTACAGTCGGTCAAGGTCTGGGTAAAGCTCGTGAGGTATCTGACGCGATTCAAAAAGCAGTTGAAGATGCAAAGAAAAACCTCATCAAAGTACCAGTTGTGAAAGGCACGATTCCTCACGAAGTGCTGGGTAAATTCGGTGCGGGTCGTATTTTGTTGAAACCTGCTTCTGATGGTACAGGTGTCATCGCAGGTGGTGCAATGCGTGCTGTATTAGATATGGCTGGTATCCACAACGTTTTGGCAAAATCACAAGGTTCTTCTAATCCGCACAATGTTGTAAAAGCAACATTGGATGGTTTGTCAAAATTGCGTACACCGCAACAAGTGGCTAAAACACGCCGCATTGATGTTTCAAAAGTTTACAACGGCTAATAACCGATTTACGATAATTTGTTTTTCTCATTTTGTGACCCCTCAGTATGGGATTACAAAATGAGAAAAACAAATTATCGTAAATCCCAAATCGTCAATCGAAACAATGGGAAAGATTAAAATTACGCTTGTAAAAAGCACCATTCACCGTCCTCAAGACCAAAAGGATACGGTAAAGGCTTTGGGAATTCGCAAAATGAATCACTCAGTCGAAAAAGAATCTACACCTCAGATTTTGGGTATGGTGAAAAAAATTGCTCACCTCGTTAAAGTTGAGGAAGCCTAAGCAGGTTGTCAATCGGATAATCTATCTTTGGGTCGTTTTAGGTATTATACTGAGAGGGTGTATTTCAAATCAGTAAAATCCGAAAACTCTGTATCAATAAAATTGTAAAATCCACAATCGTAAATATCTATTAACGATGGAATTGAATAATCTTAGACCTGCAAAAGGTTCGACGCATAGTGAAAAGCGTATTGGTCGTGGTCAAGGTTCTGGTCACGGTGGCACATCTACTCGTGGTCACAAAGGTGACAAAGCACGTTCAGGTCATAAAAATAAACGTGGTTTTGAAGGTGGTCAAACACCTATGCAGCGTCGTTTGCCAAAACGCGGCTTCAAAAATCCATTCCGTGTTGAGTACATTCCTTTCAATTTAGCACAACTACAAGCTTGTGCTGAAAAGTATGGTGTAACTGAAATTACACCAGCCTTTTTGTACGAAAAAGGTTATATCCAACGCGACGAATTAGTTAAGATTTTAGGTAATGGTCAAATTAATTCTGCTTTGACTGTTTCAGCTCATGGTTGTTCAGAAGCAGCCAAAGCAGCTATAGAAGCTGCTGGAGGAAGTATCACAGTTGTGTAACTTTTAGGTGCGAAAGTCGTTGAACTAACCGTTCAATGATTTTTCACTTTAAAAAATAAATATCCGATGAATAGGCTTATTCAGACGTTCAAAAACATTTGGAGCATACCAGAACTCAAACAACGATTACTTTATACATTGGCTTTGTTGTTCGTTTTCCGTGTTGGTACGTTCATTCTTTTGCCAGGTGTCAATGCACAAGTGTTGGCTAATATGGCTGCACAAAGTGCTGGCAGAACAGACCTTTTAGGTTTGCTCAATACATTTACTGGTGGGGCATTTGCCAAAGGTGCAATTTTTGCATTGGGTGTGATGCCTTATATCACAGCTTCAATTATTATTCAGTTGTTAACGTTTGCAGTTCCTTACTTTCAACGCTTGCAACAGCATGAAGGTGAATCAGGACGTAAGAAACTTAACCAAATGACCCGTTTTTTGACGATTGGTGTTACTATGGTTCAAGGTTCTGGGTATTTGACTTATTTGACTACCCAAAATGCGATTGCCCCTGGTTTGAGTGCTGCTCTTTTTTGGTTTTCTGGTATTGTTATTTTGACTGCGGGTACTGTTTTTGCTATGTGGTTGGGTGAACGAATTACAGAGAAAGGCTTAGGGAACGGCACGTCATTTATCATTATGTCAGGCATTATTGACCAGTTTCCGCAGTCTATTGCAGCAGAGTTTCAATTACAAAGTGGTTTTAGCTTTGTCATAGAGATGGCAATTTGGTGTGCTATTGTTTTAGGTATTATAGTTGTAATTCAAGCTGTTCGTCGTATTCCGCTTCAGTTTGCAAAACGTATGGTGGGTCGTACAGGTACACAAGTGCCTGCTGCTGGCAACCGTGATTATTTGCCTATTAAGTTGAATGCAGCGGGAGTAATGCCTATCATTTTTGCGCAAGCGATGATGTTTATTCCTTCAACTATCGCTCAATTCATGTCTGGTCAAGGTAATCCAACTGGCTTTCTGGCACAGTTGAATGATTATACATCTTTGCCTCACAATTTGCTTTATTTTGTTTTAGTTGTTGTTTTTACATACGTTTACACTGCTTTGATTGTTAATCCACGTCAATATGCAGAGTACTTAAAGCGTCAAAATGCTTTTATTCCTGGTGTAAAACCAGGTGAAAATACAGCAGAATTTATTGATTCTGTAACTACTCGTATCACTTTGCCAGGCGCGATTATTTTAGGTCTAATTTCTATTTTACCTGGGATTGCAGCTTTTTTTGGAATTAATTCGGGTTTCGCACGTTTTTTTGGAGGCACCTCAGTACTTATTATGATTGGCGTTATTCTCGATACTTTGACCCAGATTCAGTCGTACTTATTATTAAGTAAATATGATGGTCTCATCAAAGGTGGTAAAATCGAAGGTCGTGGTGGGTTAGTGACAGTAGGCGAAGGCGGTATCTAAAAAAAACAGACATGTTCCAATCATCAGATAAGAAAGAAATCTATTATAAAACAGACGAAGAGGTTGAACTCATTCGAGAAGCTTGTATTCTTAATTGCCAAACTATTGCCTATGTCGGTTCTTTGATAAAACCAGGCTTAACTGGAAAGTTTTTGGATGAAAAAGCAGAAGAGTTCATACGAGATCATAATGCAGTTCCTGCTTTCAAAGGCTATGGAGCAAATCCTTTTCCAAATACCTTGACAATATCAGTTAATGAACAAGTTGTTCATGGTATTCCAAGCAATAGAGAGTTCTTAGATACTGATATTGTATCTGTTGATTGTGGTGTGATGTTAAATGGCTACTTTGGAGATGCCGCATACACTTATGCTATGCCAAATATTTCGTCTTCAGTAATGAAACTGTTACAAGTTACTAAGCTTTCGCTTTACAAAGGCATTGAACAAGCAATAGTCGGAAAACGAATTGGAGACATTGGCTTCGCGATTTTTGAATTGTGTGAAAAACAAAACAAATTTGGTGTTGTTAGAGATTTAATAGGTCATGGTCTAGGAAAAAATCTACATGAAGACCCAGATGTTCCCAATCACGGTAAACGAGGAAACGGTGTTGTTTTAAGAAAAAACTTAGTCATTGCTATTGAACCTATGATTAATATGGGAACAAAAGATGTTTATAGTACAGGTGATGGTTGGACAATCATAACAAAAGATAGAAAACCTTCGGCACATTATGAACATACTATAGCTGTCCGTCCAAACAAAGCTGAAATTTTGTCTGATCACTCTTTCATCGAAGAAGCTGAAAAGAAAAACGAAAATATTTTGGCAGTCACAATATAAAATCCGATATTTGCACGCCAAAACAGGAATGATTATTTTTATAAATAAAACATTGTTTTTACGAATATTGTAAATTTTTGTTTCTCAATAGTTTATAAAAAATCATTTCAAATTTCGTAAATAAAATATTTTTTGATGGCAAAAAACGACTTAATAAAATTAGACGGCATTGTTGATGAAGCATTGTCAAATGCTAACTTTCGCGTTCGTCTTGAGAATGATCATGTTATCTTAGCGACTATTTCAGGTAAAATGCGTATGAATTATATCCGTATTTTACCAGGTGATAAGGTAGCTGTCGAAATGTCTCCCTATGATTTGACGCGAGGTCGTATCTGTTATCGCTACAAATAATGAGAATTTATAGTCAATTAAAATAATCAATTGTTCTATCATGAAAGTCAGACCTTCTGTAAAAAAGCGTTCTGCTGACTGCAAAATTGTCCGTCGTAAAGGCAAATTGTATGTCATCAATAAGAAAAATCCGAAGTACAAACAACGTCAAGGATAATTTATCATTAATCTCGTATTTTAAACATGGCTCGTATTGCAGGTATAGACTTACCAAGAAATAAACGCGGCGTAATCGGTTTGACGTACATTTACGGCATTGGTCGCTCATCAGCTCAAGAGGTTTTAGCTAAAGCTGGTGTCAGTGAAGATACTAAAGTGAACGAATGGACTGACGAGAACATCAAAACCATCTCTCGTATCGTGAACGATGAGTATAAAGTCGAAGGTGAGCTTCGTTCTGAAGTACAACTTAGTATCAAACGTTTGATGGATATTGCTTGTTATCGTGGTCTTCGTCATCGTAAAGGCTTACCCGTTCGCGGTCAACGTACACGTACAAACGCTCGTACTCGTAAGGGGCGTCGTAAAACCGTTGCTAACAAGAAAAAAGTTGGTAAGTAATCTTAGGTTTTTCGTTCTAAATTTCATCAATATTTACTGTTTTGTAATTTTGAACGTCAAACGATTAACTCACATTTCAAAAACGTTCGAGGATTGATCCCTCAGTATTTAGGGACAAAAACCAGAACCAAAAGCTGAAAAGGCAAAATGGCAAAAGCAGCAAAAGGCGGGGCTAAAGGCAAAGCAGCCAAAAAAGTCAAAAAAAGAGTAGTGCAGGTAGCCTCAGAAGGTTGCGCTCACATTCACGCCAGTTTCAACAACATTATCGTCTCGATGACTAACAAACAAGGTCAAGTCATCTCTTGGGGAACAGCAGGTAAAGGCGGTTTCCGTGGTTCAAAAAAGAATACACCTTATGCGGCACAAGTAGCAGCAACAGACGCAGCAAAAGTAGCTTATGATGCGGGTATGCGTTTTTGCGAAGTTTTCGTAAAAGGACCAGGTTCTGGTCGTGAAGGTGCTATTCGTGCAATTGACGCAGCTGGTATTAAAGTTACATTCATTCGTGATATGACCCCCATGCCTCACAATGGATGCCGTCCACCTAAGAAAAGACGTGTATAATATAAGACAGTCGTTAGAAATGTAAGGGTCTAATATCCCCCTCAGTATCGTATAAAAGCTGACTTTCTACCAACTAACTACGAATTAAAAATATTCAATAGACAACTATCAATAGTCAATAAACAATGGCAAGATATACTGGTCCTATCTCAAAAAAAGCACGTTCTTTTGGCGAGGCTATTTATGGAAACGATAAAGCTTTTGACAAAAAGAAATATCCTCCGGGACAGCATGGTCAATCACGTAAACGTAAGCAGAAATCTGATTATGGTACGCAGTTGATGGAAAAACAAAAAGCAAAATACACATATGGTGTATTAGAGCGCCAGTTCCGTAAAACATTCCACGAAGCGACAAAGCGTCATGGTGTGACAGGCACTGTATTGCTTCAATTGTTGGAGTCTCGTTTAGATAATGTAGTTTTCCGTTTAGGCATTTCGCCAACACGTCGTGGAGCTCGTCAATTAGTTTCACATAAACATGTAACGATCAATGGTGTTGTGAATAATGTACCTTCAACATTGGTTCGCCCCGGTGACGTTGTTGCTGTTCGGGGTAAATCACGTAATAATGGCAATTTGGAAGGTGTAGGTATCAATCCTGATATCAAAAAGTCTCCTTGGCTCGATTGGAATGCAGACAAATTGGAGGGTAAATTCTTGGCTTATCCAGAACGTGAGCAAATACCAGAGAAAATCAACGAACAGTTGATTGTCGAGTTGTATTCTAAATAATAAATCAAAAGTCATTAAGACATTAATCATTGTAAAAAATAAAACAATGATTAATGTCTTAATGGCTATTGACATTATAATAATAAAAATTCCCCGTCTCATTCTTTATAGAACTAATCAAGCATGGCAATATTAAATTTCCAGAAACCCGACAAAATCGTTCTCAATAAAGCCACCGAATTCGAAGGTCTCTTTGAGTTCAAACCTTTGGAACCGGGTTTTGGTCAAACTGTGGGTAACTCTCTGCGCCGCGTATTGTTGTCGTCGTTGGAGGGTTTTGCTATTTCGGCGGTACGCATAGCTGGTGTTGACCACGAATTCGCAACTATTCGCGGCGTTGTTGAAGACGTTGTGGATATCATTTTGAACTTGAAACAAGTTCGTTTGAAACAACTAATATCTGGTGATGACATCAGAGAAGAGAAACTTTACTTGACTGTTAGTGGGCAGGACAAATTTACAGCTGGCGATATTGAAGAAGCGACCAATATGTTCAAAATTATGAACCCTCAACTCGTTATCTGTCATATGGAGCCAAGCGTTTCTCTTGAAATGGAATTGACCATTACCAAAGGTCGTGGCTATGTTCCAGCTGATGACAACCTGCCTAAAGATGCTCCAATTGGTGTTATTCCAATTGACGCAATTTATACACCAATCAAAAACGTATCTTACCGTATCGAGCCTTTCCGTGTGGGTCAACGCACAGACTATGAAAAACTCGTTATGGAAGTAAAAACTGACGGAACTATTCATCCAGAAGATGCAGTCAAAGAATCTTCGCGTATTCTTATCCAACACTTAATGTTGATTACGGATGAGAATATCACATTTGATGATGAAAAGAGTCGTGAAGAAAATGTCGTGGATGAACACATCCTGCACATGCGCAAATTACTCAAAACTTCCTTGGAAGACTTGGATTTATCAGTCCGTGCTTACAACTGTTTGAAAGCAGCGAAAATCAATTCATTGGGCGAAATGGTGCGCTACGATACACATGAGTTGTTAAAGTTCCGAAACTTTGGTAAAAAATCACTTGTTGAAATCGAAGAGTTATTGCAAGATAAAGGTCTGTCATTTGGCATGGATTTATCAAAATATAAACTGGACGAAGAGTAATTTTTCAGAAACACATATCAATACTGAGGGGGCATTCAAAGTACGCACCTCAGTATTTTTCTGTTTAGAAAGTTCTTATTAATCATATTTTTTAAACTGCTTTACAAAAATCGTTATGAGCTGCAAAATTTTGATTATCAATAATCATCAGTCATTGTCTGCTCCGATGTTGTAAAGTTTAACATTTCTCAAAAATGAGACACGGAGATAAAGTAAATAATCTTGGTAGAGCCAAAGGTCATCGTCATGCGCTCTTGAAAAATCTGTCTAAAGCGTTGATTCAACACAAACGGATTAACACAACATTGGCTAAAGCAAAAGCTTTGCGTGTTCATATTGAGCCACTTATCACAAAGGCAAAAGACAACACAACGCACTCACGCCGTGTGGCTTTCGGTCTCCTTCAAGATAAAGAAGCCATTAAAGAGTTATTTGATGTTGTTGGTCCAAAAGTAATGGATCGCCCAGGTGGTTATTGCCGTATCATCAAAACAGGATTTCGTCTTGGTGATGGTGCTGAAACAGCTCTGATCGAATTAGTTGACTTCAATGAACTTGTTTTAGAAACCAAATCAGCAACACCAGCTAAGAAGAAAACACGTCGTAGTCGTGGTGCTAAGGCAAAAACTGGTGAAGAAACTACGGAAAATTCAACAGAAAATTCAACAGAAGAATAAGTTAATACTATTCTAATATATAAAAGCCGCATCAAGCAAGCCTTGATACGGCTTTTGTTTTGTTAATTAAACATAGTATTTATATTTCTTGATAAAATATGCTTTCAAGGGTATTTCTTTTGACACATTAACCGCCTACCTTTGTGCATAAATTGATTTATTGTAGCATTTGTATTCGACAAACACGATAACAACCCATGCACCGTCTCATTATTTTATTATTCACTTTCTCTATATTGGGCAATACTTTCTCTTTGGCACAAACAGAAGGATGGACTTCAACATGCTCAATCAATGACCCCTCAGTAGCAGAGATTATGATTGATGCTTGTAGCAATGAATTTAGAAGTGAGTATATTATTTTGAAGACGAGAAATGCACCTTTCGACGTTCGCAATTTTAGTCTGAATGTTATAAACCCATCTAATAACGCTTATGTAGGTTCTGTGTCTGTTCAGAATAATAACCTTAATGCGGATGCTTTACGTCGTTTGAACGAAGCCGCCTTAGCTACATGTGGATACGGTACAGTGTTTAGAGATGCTTTCCATACACCTTATGATGCTGTTGTTCCACCGAATTCAACAATTTTAGTGTTTAATAACAAAGATTCTACTGATGTCTCATATCTTTCAGTAGGCGAATTATCTCGTTTGTGTGGTTCGAAGGTTTTTGTTGTGTTTGGTACAATCAATTCCCAATCACCAGGGGTTAACCTTTTTAGGAATTACCCTCAAAACGGCTCTTGTGGAACGACAGGTTGTTTGAGACAAATTCAGTTTCGATTCGGAGGGGCTAATTCAACCTACTGCACTCAATTTACTTATGATATTAAGAAACTGCCTAATCTAAATACTTCGAATCCCCCTGTGGGCTTTAATGAAGGCTCTTATATTCGCCCTGCGGCTAATGGTGTTTTAACTTATGGAGGGGGGAATTTGACAGGAACTGGCGTAGTTTGTATGCCAACCGAGAAACTAATGTGTTCGATTCCAGCTATCCCCGATTATGGCAATGGTTTTTGGAATGTTTTAAGTTTTGATAATTTCAATGACTTTTCAACAACTAGTTTTAGAGGTTACTATCAAGCAAAAGGCAATCATACAGTTAGTATTGGTACAGCCACGGCTGATAATTTTGAATTTAATACCGTTCGCGACGGTTGGGGTGGTACTCAAGCACCGTCTGAAGCCCATTCAATTTTAGGAGCTTTGACCACTTATAATGGTTGCAATGTTCGTGCAGATTCTTTTTCTATTTTAGCGAAAAGGAAAGGTTTTGACTGTGGTTATTATGAGGTTGGTTTGAACTTTTACGATGAATTTACTCGAATGCGTATTGACAATGATGGCAATGGAACTTGGGATTTTGACCAATCATACAGTGGTAGTGCATGTAGTATGGGGTGTGGTTCAATAATTTGGCAAGGGTTTTTGAGTCCACAGTCTAAAATAGAGATTTATGGTTATGATAAAGCTGGTAGTTTTAACCTTCATTATTTATTTCAAAAAAAATCAACACCCCCCTCAGTAAAAATTAATGTTGTGGCAACAACACCTGTAGCTTGCGGTGGATCTTCCTTAGGAAGTATTACAACTATTGTTTCAGGTGGTTTGCCTCCCTACAATATTACATGGACAGGTGTTACACCTATTACTAATGGGAGTATAGCTGCAACAAACTTAGCTGGAGGTTTATATCAAATGCGTGTTACAGATGTCGTTGGATGTGTTGACACTGCTCAGATACTTGTTCCACAAACAAATAATATTGTTGTTAATACTTTGGGCGATACAATTTTCTGTCCCAATGGTATTGCCTTACTGAGGGGTACAGCAAGCGGCGGTATTGGTCCGTTGAATGTGGAATGGTTGACAACAACCAGTCCGACAGTATTGTCAACCAGCTATAATTTTTCGACAACGGTCTCAAAAACAACCAGTTATGTGCTAAGAGTGACAGATGGAGTAGGATGCTATAAGACAGATACGGTTCAAGTAAAAGTTCATTCTTTGCCCATTATTCATATTACCGCAGTTCCAAATGACACAGTATGTAATGATGCTGTTCCTATTTTGAGAGCAAGAGGAGCGCAATCCTACACATGGTCGAGTTTTCCTCCCATTGGAGCAGCTGCCTTAGATGCTCGCGGTGATTCAGCACGCTTATTTTCTCTATTTTTACCTGCCCCTTTTTATATTTTTACAGCAACAGGGATGAGTGCCGAAGGATGCACAAATACAGGACAAACGGTTATGACTATTATCCCTTTGCCCAAAGTAAATATTACTCCCGTTTTGGATACGTTATGTGACAATGATGCTCCCCGCCCCTTGACTGTTTCCCCTGTGTCGGGTGGAACATTTATCGTTTATAAAATTACACAAACAGCCGCTATTCCCTGTTTAAACTGTATTGAAAATAACACTTTTCATCCCGAGAGGTCTGGAGCGGGCGACTTTTTAGTCACCTACGAAGTCATCAATGAATCAGGTTGTCGTAACGGACCTAGTATTCACGTATTGGTCAAAAGTTGTCGATGTACGACTTCTATAACAGTCCCTCTTAGTAAAAATATCTGTGCAGGGGATAGCTTTAGGTTGAAAACCACCTACTACAAAGCAACTGGCATCTATCAGGATACATTCAGCAGAGCAGATGGTTGTGATTCAATAGTTGTTCTGAATTTGACTGTACATAAATTAGATACAACACGTGTTTTTATAAAAACTTGTAACCCTTCGCAAGTTGGTACAACATGGCAGGTACTTAGAAATCAATATGGATGCGATTCATTGCTCATTACAACCAAAACCTTTGGGCGACACGATACAACGCGTTATACCTATGTAATTTGCTCGGGTGATAGTGTTTTTGTGAACAACACATGGCTCAAAACGGCAGGTGAAACACGTTTTAATTTACAAAATACTGAGGGGTGCGATTCTATTGTGATTGCTAATATTACTTTCACGCGGCTTGATACGACATATCGAAGTGCAACGAGCTGCGATTCTATGCGTGTGGGACTTGATACTGTTCGGATGACTAATCGTTTTGGATGCGACTCGCTCATTGTGACCCGAACAACTCTTTCAACTAAGGACACAACTCGTTTTTTCTTGACCACTTGCAATCCTTCACAAGTGGGTAACGATGTGCATACTTATCGAAATAGATTAGGCTGCGACTCGATTGTGATTTATACATATACATTAAGAGCACCAGATACAACGTACTCGTTTTTAAAGACTTGTAATCCATCAGATACAGGTAGGCGACAGTTGCGATTACAGAATAGACTGGGTTGCGATTCTATTGTTTTTATTTTGACAACCCTGAAACGGCGAGATTCTACTCAGTTCAATCGTTTTATTTGCGCAGGCGACAGCATTGGATTTAGTGGACGATGGATAAAAACGAGAGGCATTTACTTTGAGACTCGTATCAATCTGGAAGGCTGTGATTCGGTTTTAGTTCTGAATTTAGATTTTTGGAAAAAAGATACTATAATTATTCAAAAAACGACTTGTAATCCACGTCTTGTCGGTGATTCTGTTAGAATATTGAAGGGATATAGAGGTTGTGATTCTATGGTTATTACCCAGACTCGCTATGTGCCAAGCAACATGGTTAGTGAGATTACTAATTTACAATCAATTAGTTGTAATGGTCGTTCAGATGGCTCATTGACTATTAAAATCAATTCGGGAGGGACTTCTCCTTTCAACTATTCATGGGGAAACGGCTTTGTTGGCAACTCAGTACGCAATCTTTCAGCAGGCATCCATAAAGTGACAATAACGGATAAAGAAGGATGCCAGATAATAGATTCCTTCCATTTGAAAAATCCACCACCCCTCAGTATTGATATTATAGGGATAGCACCTCGTTGTTATGGTGACGAAATAGGTGCTATTCAGGTATTATCTGTTGGAGGTGGCACTATTCCTTATCGTCTGACTTGGGGCGCATTAGGGCAAAACTTGACTAATTTTCCCATTACTATCGGTGGTGCCAAAATTGGCAATCACACTTTTAAACTAACCGATGCTGCAGGTTGCATATTAGATTCTGTGCTTGTCGTTCCACCCGCAGCTGAACGAAAAATTGACGTTGGTGGCGATATTACTATAAATTTAGGTGATTCAACTCAGATTGGTGCTTTCCTCAATTTTAGAAATGGGCGTTTCAAGTGGACTGCTAAAGAAGGGCAAATCCAATGCGATACATGTGTACCAACAATCGTAAAGCCTTCACAAACAACGACTTATAAATTGACTGTAACGGATACATTAGGCTGTAAAGTGGCTGATGAATTGATTGTTTTTGTGGACAAAACCCGCAATGTATTTATTCCAACCAGTTTCTCACCCAATGGAGATGGTGTGAACGAGCATTTTACCGTTTTTTCTGACTCAAAAGTGCGCAAAATACGGACTATGAAGGTTTTCAATCGCTGGGGTGGCTTGGTGTTTCAACAAAATGACTTTCTCCCAAATGATGAAAATCAAGGTTGGGACGGAACAATTCGAAATGTCGCGTTGCCTTCTGAAACGTATATATATTTCGTTGATTTGGAGTTTGTAGATGGCAAAGTCATTCAATATCAAGGGGATGTCACGATAATCCGATAGCTTAGAATTTAGGAAATTTAATAAAAGTGCCTAAATCTTAGCGTAGGGGCTTGACTGAACCTGCAAAATTGGTAATTTCGTGCTTTATTCATCATTTACCAAAATCACAAGACAATGACTGTAAACTGGGAAGGCGTATATCCAGCCGTAACAACTAAATTCACAACAGACGATGCGCTTGATTTCGATGCGATTGCACTTAATTTTCAAGCACAAATAGATGCAGGCGTTCATGCTTTGATTCTTGGCGGCTCATTGGGTGAAGCAAGTACGCTCGATGATGACGAAAAATTTGAACTTTTACGCTTTTCTCTCGATTTTATTAAAGGTCAAATTCCAATTGTCCTTAATATTACTGAGGGAGCAACTCGTCGTGCGGTTTCGTATGTTAAAAAAGCGGAGCAAATGGGTGTAGATGGTTTTATGGCATTGCCTCCGATGCGCTACAAAAGTGACGACCGCGAAACAATACACTTTTTTAAAGCCATTGCTGATGCAACGAGCAAACCTATCATGATTTATAACAATCCTGTTGACTACAAAATTGAGGTTACGATTCCGATGTTCGAGCAATTGCTCAAAGAGCATCAAAATATCGAAGCTGTGAAGGATTCAACTCGTGATGTGACCAATGTTACACGACTGCGCAATGCTTTTGGCGATCGCCTCAAAATCATGGGCGGTGTGGATACTTTGACTATGGAATCACTTGTCATGGGCGCAGACGGCTTGGTTGCGGGCTTGGTTTGTGCTTTTCCAAGGGAAACAGTGGTTTTATATCATTTGGTCAAACAAGGGCGAATTGCCGAAGCTGTGTCGCTCTATCGGTGGTTTTTGCCGCTTTTAGAGTTGGATATTCATCCAAAATTGGTACAATACATCAAATTAGCAGAGCAATACACGGGCATTGGTACAGAA
Organism: Saprospiraceae bacterium; assembly: GCA_016787525.1. Lineage (GTDB taxonomy): Bacteria > Bacteroidota > Bacteroidia > Chitinophagales > Saprospiraceae > JAAFJT01. The sequence goes on from JAEUUP010000098.1 coordinate 75,544, forward strand.
CAAGTGCGTGCACCACGTTTGCCCTTAGTGGGTAAGGAACGCGAAACAGTAGTGGCTATCATTGAAAAAGGTTTGAAATCAAGACCTATTTTGCCTAATATTTAGCATTACTGAGAGGGATTTCGTACAACAATGCTACGCCTCGATAAAACTCTAATTTTTTCACGACCATTCCATGTTGGCTCTCTATGAATTTTGTGAAACTTTCATACGTAGGTTGGTCGCCAAGCAGCCAAATGCGCCTTTCTCCCTTTTGATGTAGAGCTATCAAAGCATTTTCCATCAAATGAGGGTCGCAACAGACATAGTCTTGAAGCACCAATTTGTCCAATTCATAGGGATGGTCGTGAAATTGTGTATAAAACCTAACAACAGGAGTGACACCAAAAGATGTAAAAAAAACTTCATCAGAACGTTTTTCTTTTTTGATAAAATCCAATCCGTCGCGCAGTTCAGAATAATCGTTTCTAAAATACTCAAAAGGTTTTAACACTTGAATCTGCACGATGATGGTTGCCACAAAACCGATGGTGATGATTACCGAAAAGGGTAGTGGAGCTTTCTTCAAAATAGTATCGAATCCAATGAAAATCAATAGAATAAAAATAGGTAAAAGAAATAAAATCAATCGAGCTATCAACGAATAGTAATGCAGGGCAGAAGCCGTTAAAGTCAGAACTATTGGCAGCAGCAGCAACAGAAATCTACCTTTTTGTGTGCGCCACAGATGAATAACACCTATCAAAAAAGATAAAATAGCCAGAACCGCCGCTAAAACCGTGATGCCAATAGCGCGGTCAATAATGCCCAACACTTGGGTTTTCAATAGCGACAAGTCGGACATACTGAGGGGGGGGAAAGCAAAAAAATATTGCAAATGATAATTTTGCAAATTATCGGATTGGGCATCGGTTTTCAGCACAAAAAGGAAATAAACGGCAAATTGAACGAGCCAAAACCCACCGACTGACCCTATTTGCCACAAAGCAGCCTTATTTTTAGTGTGCCAAAACTGATAAATGTAATACGCACCCACACTTGCCAATACAAAAATCGAAGGCATCGAAAACCCAATCGCCAAACTCCCTATCAAAGCCCACAGAATAGCTTTTTGACGGTTAAAAGACTTAAAATCAATGGTTTGCGATAGTAACAGCAAGGTCACAGTTATCAATGCATCGGTCGCATATTGCTTACATTCTGTGGCATAGTCAATAAAAATCTTATCGAAACAGACAAATAATAAGGCGAAAGCCGCCGCAAAACGGGATAAGAGGCGTTGCGCTAAGGAATAAAACGCAAACAATAAACCAATACCGCACAATAGAGGAAAAGCTTTGGCAGATAACTCATTTACCCCAAAGGTTTGAAAAACAAATTTCATAATGACCGAAAAAAGCGGTGGTGCGTATTGTTGATAATCCAAATGTCCGAACAGTTCGGCATAACTTTTTTCGAGATAGTTTTGAATCAGGTTAGCTTCGTCTAGGAAGATCGAACGTTGTTGTAGCCAAACGTTCCCCCTCAGTAAAATACCCAAAAGAAGCGTCAAAAGGGCAAATATGTGGCAGATACTATGGTTGAGTCCGTTCTTTATAAGTTCTTTTTTTATCATAGAAAAACAACAAAAGCATGAAAAAAGCCAAATGCACCAGCCAAATCATTTTTGCACCATAGCGATTGGTTGGATACACCAGTGTTGCATTGAGCCAGATGTTGAGCCATAAGCCTAAAAAGATAAACAACAGAAAAAAACGCATTTTTTGATTAGACTTTGACCAAAAAGGCTTGTAAAGCAACAAAATAAAGCAACCAATTAAGAGTAAAATGACGCATTTTTTTTGAAAATGAGTAAATGAATTGAAAAAAACGACAAGTTGGTCATGGGCTTGTCGGGAATTCAGATACTGAGGGGTGGCGTTTGGACATTCTTTTTCCAAAGCGTCAAAGGCATTTGAGCCTTTTAGAAACGGTGCATTGCCTTCTCCTACGCCAAAATAGCCCAATTGGGCAGCGGTCGCTTTTAAGGAAGCGTCAAAATGAAGCTTGAGCAAATCGGGCGTGGTCAAAGATGTCCAAAAAATATCGTTCAGCTCTTTTTTCGATTCCACCAAGCCTATTTTATGCAAAGGACTGTTGGCAGACCATAAAAAATCCTCTAATGAATGTGGCATGGAGTCGCGATAAGCGCAGAGTTGCCAATTTTTCTCCCCACATTTTGCCGCTAATACTTTGTCGAGAATGCCTTTATGTGCCATAGCACCGATTCGGAAGGCATGCCCTGACTTTGCCATTGGTACAGACATCGTACCGTAGCTCAAAACGGTCAAACCTAAAAGTGTGGTGATGGTTTTGAATTTTAGAAAAGGGAAACGCTGTTTGGCTATGGCATAGAGAGCAAAATAAACCGCAATCAGCAAAATATTATAAGCCAAGTGACTAATGTGCATCGCCGTTGTCAGAAAAAAAAGAGCAAAAAGTCCCCTTCGCTCCTGTTTACTGAGGGGGGTATCGGCAAGCAAAACGAGTTGCGACAGCAATAAAATAGGTGTCGCAAAATCGGGCATCAACTGACTACTGAGAAAAGAAATACTACTGGATAAAATCAACGCACCCACCATAACAATAAATTGATAGTCAGTATTTTGAGTCGTAAAAAAGGATTTTAAAACCATCCGAATAACCCAACCTGTCATCAGAGCTTGGGCAAAAATCGTCAGCCACAAACTCCAACCGCCCAAACTCGTAACGTAAATAAAAAGCCCATACGTAATGGGTCTATCCAACGGCATTTCGGGCATAAAACCAGAGTGCAAATATGTGCCATCGTCAGGATACAAAAACGGAAAACCATTCCAAAGCCCCGCTACCAAAAGCGCAAGGGCAATGAATGTGGAAAGTAGGTATTGTTTTAGGTTTTTCGTCATTTTATTGAGTTGTGTACGATGTTATTGGTGGTTTTCTAAAAATTGAATATCCGTCCGTTGATTGAGTTCGGCAGGGATACTTTCATCGTTGCCGACAGCTACGATGTACCCCCTCAGTAAAAGGCTATCAACTTGCTGCTGTGAGGGCAAAAACATATAAGCTGCCACAATATTGTGATAAAACATGGTTTCGATAGGCTGTTTGGTATTGAAAACCACTGTTATTTTGGCATTTGTTAGTTTTGTTTTCCATTCTTTTATCTTACGAGCTTTTTCGACCTCTGCTATTTTCATATCAAAAGGTTTTACACGTTCAATACTGTATCGGATAGGCAATAGAATGAGTAGAACCATCAATATTTTAGCAATAATAGGCGAAAAAACGGTTTTTTCTTTATTGTTTTTGAGAAAATCAAGAAAAAAGGCTGTTAAAATGAAATAAGCTGGAGCGTATTCATTCAAATAATATTGACGTTTGGTTGCCATTGCCGACAACAGAATCAAAGGCACGAAAAGCCAAACAGTTAACAGCCTGATATGCGTTTGTTTGGGCGTGCGATAAAACACATACAGAAGCCACAACATCGGTAAGTATATGATTTCGCCAAAAGTAATGCGCGTTTGCTCTATGTAGTACCACCATGCGCCACTGTGACCTTGTGTGGGCTGCGTCATAGGCTGAAAAATGGCTTTGAATATCCATTGCGCTTCTGTTGGGAAGTGTTGGAAGATATAGAATTGCCAAGGCGCAGCCACTAAAAACGCAGCAATACTGAGGGGGAGAATATTTTTAAATATTTGTTGGATATTCGACTGACTGGCAAGCCAAAAAGGTAAAATCAAAAGTGCAGGTTGCCATTTGCATAAAAAAGCACAACCCATAGAAACGCCTGTGAGTATAGAGAATGAGCGTTTTTGCTCTGATTTGTCCGACAATAGGGCAAAATAAACGCCCAACTCGATGAAAAAAGCGAAAAATGTGAAAATATGGTCGCCTGAGTCGCGTCCTGCATTCGCTTCTATGGTCAAGCCGTGGATGGCATGAAGGAAAGAGGCAATAAACGCTATTTTTTCACCAAACAATTGGTGAGCAATGAGAAACGTCAAACCTATGGCGAGCGTACCCACCACCAATGAGGGCAAACGCACAGCCCACTCGTTGACACCTAATACTTTCATACTGGCTGCTATTGCCCACAGAGGCAAAGGTTGTTTACTGAGCCAAATATGATTGTCGCCCCATGCTGTGAAATCGTACGGAAACAAGGGCGTGTCATAAAGAGTGGGGCGCAATGGGTGTTTCATCAAGTTTTTAGCCACCAAAGCGTGATACCGTTCGTCCCAACTGTGCAAGAATGAGTCACTGGCACACCATCCCTTTAATAAAAAGCCGCCTAAACCATTGGCAAATAGTGCTTTATACAGTTGGTTTTTATTGAAAAAATAAAAAGCTAATCCGAAAAGGCAGGACGTGATTGACAATAAAAGTATGCCTTGTTGTATCATTTTGAGTTGCTGGCTTTTTTGTAAATACGCACATAGTCGAACGAAAAATAAGCAGGAAACAGGGTTTGGGTATCGGGATTGCCGTCCAAGCCGCCCACACCCATGCTTAAAATAAGGTGCATCGGATATTTCGGAACATTACGATTGAGTTCATACACTAAAATATTGTCCAGAAAAAAACGCAACTGGTCGGTTGTCCATTCTATGGCATAGATATGAAAGTCTTTGGATAAATCTAATCGCTTTTTATTACCTGTTTTAGCATAAATGGTGCGAAACTCTTGTGCGACCTTTTTCTTTTTTTCATTATAAAAGTGGTTGCTGATATTGAACTGAAACGGTTTGCTGCAACCGAATTCGGCAATATCTACTTCTTGATAGATGGAATCTTTGCCACCCAATAGCCAAAAGCAAGGCCAGAGACTTTTTCCTTTGGGTATCTTAAATTTTGCTTCAACTCTGGAGTTGACTTCCACTTTTTGCGCCGAAAAAACCATACCGCCAGAAAATGGATAACCTTTTACTGTGTCTTTTCTATTGATTAGGTGAAGAAAACCTTGTTTTTTGAGCACATTATCGGGTCGAGGTGTGAAAATCGTCAGTGTATTAGGCGTTTCATTGCTTTGAGGCCACCACACATGGTAGTCAATCGAATCGGTATCAAATTCATCATGGCAGAGTAAATGCCAACCTTTTATGTCTATCGGATTCGTGGGCAAACTATCGGGCAAAACATAGGATTTACTCGTTTTTTGCGCCCCAATGCTCCCCCTCAGTATAAAAGACCAAACAACGAAAATGAGGATTGTTTTTTGCATGAGCAGTGAAATTTTAGCAAATTAACAAAGATTTTGGAAAATAAAAAAGGTTGACATGTGCAAAACATGCCAACCTTTCCTTGTTGTTTAGTCGTTTATTTTGGATAAGATTTGCCATCGGATGTGAACAACAAAAAGTCTATACCAGCAACTGTTTTAAAGTATTTTACGATGTTGTTCAACTGTTCTTTTGTACCTGTTTGTCGTAAAATAAAACGGCGAATATTAGGTTTTTGAGTCGAAAATTTGGCAGCAATGCCAATATCAGAGCCAGAGTAGTTGAAATAACCATAGTCACCTGTGGGTATACTGAGGGGTGTTGCGACGGTACGGAGGCTATCAATCATTTGTGTATAACGTGCATCTTGACCATTGTCAGTGGATATAAAACCCCATATTGCACCTTGTGGAATGCGCAAAAGTTCTTTTTTGGGCATCGAAATGCCGTTTTCTTTCTTCATTTCGAAGTAATAACGACCTTCTTCTATATGAAGCACACCATCGTTGATGATGGCATCTTTAAGTGTCAAACGGAAAGGGAAATCGCCTTTTTTGATGTTCGATAGGTCAATTGTGTCACGTGCAGGCTCAGCAAAACCGTTGCAAATCGAAGGATATGATAGGCTATTGAGCGAAACAGATAGTTGATTGTTGAGACTATTGGTTGAATAATTGATGCGAGTGCCGCCACATTCCTGATTTTTGATGGTTGCAATTCGGAGTTGCAATGCACCACCATACTCGTCCAAACGTTCCCAAGGGAGAATTTCAAACTCCTTGTCGATGGCAATGATGGTTTCTTTGTCGCCCAAGTCACTCTTGCAACTTGTCGCAAAGAGTAAGTAAGCTACAAAAAGGGTAAGTATTGGTGTCAATCTCAGATTCATACATTCTATTTTTTAATTGTTGTCGGTAAAACGGTTTTTGTCATTCCTTTGCTGCTTATTGGTTTGCTTTTGGCTTAAAAAAGAATTCAGTACGGTCAAAAAGCAGTTATTTGATTTTCAATTTCTTTTTGATATTGTCATAAGAAGAAGTAAAAATCTTATTTTTGATGAAAAAATCGAAATCTTCGGCAACTTTTTTTTCCCAAGTAACCCCCTCAGTATTTGTCTTTTTTTGAAATTTTAAATAGGCTTTTTCGGCTTCTTTATATTGATTGGAGAGGAGATAGATATGTGCCAAATTGAGTTGAATGTCCCAGTTGTTGGGGTTGTGCTTTGCTAAAGTTTCGGCTAAGGTTTGTGCTTTGCCGAGTTGATTAGATAGCAAAAGGGCGCGCATATGTGTGGTTTGAATGGGGATGGATGGGAATTCTAAAGCCGTTCTTTCTGCCAAAGATGCCATAGATCCGAAGTCACCACTTTGCTCCAATTGGTTGATTTTTAGTTTCATTTCTTCCAATTCCATCATACGTTTTTCGAGTGCTTCGTTTTTAGTTTCGGCGTAACAATCTTTTTTTATCCATGAAATAACGACTTCTTGTTCGCCTTGAGCTAAGTTGTTGAATTCTTGAGGGGTGAAATTTTTAGTTACTTTTGACAAAATACACATAGATACCTCTGATACTGAGGGGGTCAATTTGCCTTCAAAGCTTTCTTGAAAACGCTTGAAAAATGGCTCGCGCAAAACTCCAGTCCATGCAGATTCTGTATCATTATTTCTAATATGCTTCATATTGTTGTAAATCGGTGTCAAATGAGCGACGAGGGCGGATACTTCTATTTTGACATTAATGCCTGATTTCAAGCTTGGGTTTGACAAACCGATTAATAGGTTGGACTTCGATAAGTATGACTCGACCACACCACTTGTCATGTTTTGGCGTGAGATATTTTTATCAAATTGCCATTTGTCGTCATTTTTTGCTTCAAATTGTGTTCCTCCTTCAGTATCTAAGACATAGATATCACAGGCTGCTGTACCTGTTGGTTTTACGATTTGACCGACAAGGGTAGCAGAAATACCAGTTTTATCGACGATTTTAGTCAATTGTGCGGCTAGACTGACCCATTCTAGTGGCTCGTTTTTTGATTCTAATGCTGCAAACGTGTAATACCATTTTACCGTTCCTGGAGGTAGTTGTACTGGCAATGTAATGCGGGAACGCCCATTTATCTGTGCGACAATACGGCTATCGAGATAGTAGTTTTGAGCAGGTGATAGAGTGACGACAGAATAAGTCGTATCAAATGGTCGGTTTTGTTGGGCCAATAATAAGGATTGGCAAATGGCTATTAGTGTGAAAATAAGGTTAATTTGTTTCATAAATTATGTGATTAAGGGTAAGTTTTGATAAATAAAGTGAAATAAGCCTTGTTTTGTGCATGGTTTAAGAACACGCAAATGCTTATTTCACTTTATTGCTACTAGATGGAGGGGCAAAATTAATAATTTTACAATAGAAATTTCACTTATGTGTCTTATTTATTCAGAACGCTTCTCAACTGTGTGCCTGTCATTGTTGCTAAACCTGTAACTAAACCACCGATTAATCCTGTGACATAAATTAATTGTGTTCCACTCACTTTTCCACCTAATAATCCTGAAATGGCATTAGCTACTATGCCTTCGTTGGCAGCACTTTGGTAGCCTGCATAGATGCTCCAAACTAAAAACATGGAAATAAAGCCATACAGAAAACTGCGGCTTGGTGTGTCTGCAAACCAGTATCCGACCCAAGCACCTACGATAGCGATTGTCCACCAAGGAAATAGTATTTGCGCCAAAATACCTAACAGGGCGATGGCAAGTGAGCCTTTTAAGTTGGTCAAGAGTTTGTCTTTGACGGTTACACCCGCTGCTTGAACTTTAGCTTTATGTGCATCAATATCAAAAGCTTTGTCTTTGATGTTTCCAAATTCGTGATCAATATTTTTTAGATTGTCAATCTGATTTTGGACTTCTGTAAATTTTAATTTATTCTTTAATTTATCTGACATTTGACTACTTTTTGAATGATTGAGAATGCTGTTACTGTACTTTTTTAAACTCTTGAGTCAGGGTTAAAGTCGGGAGTTTTTCATCTGCTTTTCGCATAAAAATAGCTTCATAATAATTGCCTTTGGACCATGAATCGACAAACTGGTCGTAATATTTACTGCCAGGATTGCCCGATTGACCTCCTGGATAAACGACAAATGCACGTGGTCGCTCAGGTGTCATTTCGACAATCATACGCCATGATGGGCCATGGTTTTTTTTGATGGCATTGATAGCTTTGCCATAGCCGCCATTGGCAATATGTGAACGTCCTAAACCAGGCATATTTGATATGTGTGGAATTTCTGTATCTTTATAGTTTGCCCAAATGAGTTGTGGCGTTTTGGGATAATTTTTGCTGATTTCTGCTTGAATTTTAGGGATTTCAGCCATCATAGACTTGAAGCTAGTGATCAATAAGTCTTTAGCCGTTTCCTTTTTGTCTGATGAAGCGATTTTATCGAAAAATTTATTGTTCGCATCCCCCCTCAGTATGGCGATTGTCCGCCATGTGGTGGGCTTCAATATGCGGCTCTTATCTGTTCTGGACAAGATCTCATCCCACACTTCATCATAGAAAAACTTGAACCATTCTTCAAAATAGATAGGTGCTGATTTGTTGGCTTCGTAATAATAATCCCATTTTGATAACTCACTCACAATCTGCTTCATATCAGTTGATAAAGCGGCTGTATCCAATAGGTTTAACATGATGGGTAAGGCTTCTTGTGCCATGAGGCTAAAGTTATCGTTTTGCATTTTTTTCATTGCCTCAATGGTAATGGTGTCCATTTTAGACAATTTTTGGTTGACAATGCGTCCACGATAGGTGTCAAAGTTTTCGGAATTGAAATAATAAGGGTACGATGGGTCGGTAGAGTGCTGATTGGCAGAAGACACAAAACCACGTGCTGGATTTTTGTAGTGAGGGTTCATACTTTTAGGTATAAAACCTTTCCAAGCGTTAGCCGAATTTGAGCCATCTTGAACAAAACGTCCTTGTCCTTTGGCTTTTTTGGGAAATGTGCCACCTAGGTGTAAGGCTATATCACCATTTTTGCAGGCGAAAGCAAAATTTTGAGCAGGTACATTGAAGCCTTCAAGTGCTTTGGCATATTCGTCGTAATTTTTAGCTTTATTGAGTTGAACAAAGGTTTTGATACTGGATTTTGATACATCGTTTGCCAACCAGTGGAATGCCATATTGGCATTGGGCATTGTGTCGTTGTCGAATACGACAGGTCCCCACACAGTGTATTTGACAGTGTCTTTTATGATGCCAACGCCTTTTACAAGAATATCCTCGACGCGTAAATCTACTTTTCGAGTTGTACCATCGTATTGATATTCAGTGCGGTTAGGATTTAACCATTTCATTGAATACCAATCTGCTACGTCTTGCCCGACATTGGTTTGAGTCCAAGCGATATTGTCGTTGAAACCAATAATGACGGCGGGCAAACCCGGCAAAGAAACACCGTACACGTTCATATCGGGTGTTGAAATTTGGATTTCGTACCAAATGGAAGGCATCTTGAGTGATAGGTGAGGGTCACCACACAAAATAGGGTTTTTATTTTTAGTTTTTGAAGGTCCGACAACCCAATTGTTAGAACCATTGCTGGCATCAGGTTGGAGATCTTCATGGATGCTTGGAAAGTCAATCATACTGAGGGGGGTAATTTTATCGCTCATGATGGTTGATGTTGCATCTTTTTCTGCGGGGGCTGTTCCGAAATTTGTTCCAACAGGTACAACGGGTTGTTGTTCTGGAAAATATTCAGGATAAATAAAGTCAAAATCGTTACCAAATAGTGCTTTCGCATTGGTCGCTTGTACATCACTTTCGCCCAAAGCTAAATCCAATGCCATGTATGTAGCAAGTAGTGACATATGCAGTGGTGTCCATTGTTCGGGTTTTACGCCGAATATTTTGTATTCCAATGGGTAGTCACGTGGGTCAAGTTTAGCAATATAAGCATTGGCTCCCATACAATATGCAGTGACTAATGCCCATGTTTCTGGGTCTGCTTGCCATTCCTTCACTGTTTTTTCTGCACCAGGAATCAAACCACGTCGGCGTTGGATTTTGTCCACATCAATCGTTGATAAACCCAAGCGAATAGGTCTGTCTCCTAAAACCTCGGACAATCGCCCACCTGCTGCGCGCGTTATAAAATCCATCTCCCACAACCGATTTTGAGCATGAAGAAAGCCTTGCACAAACAAAGCGTCTTCCACGTTTTCGGCAAAGATGTGTGGCACTTGTCGGTCATCATACACTACTTTTACATTGTTCTTGATGCCTTGTGCCATTTCGTCACTGGGTTTGTCTGTCAGTGATTTTCCGTTGCGCCAATAACCTTGGAAGGGGCTGAATAGACTACCTAAAGCTGGAATAGGTGCACCTTTGACATTTTGAGATGTGTTGAGAAACCATGTTAAGCCAATAGTGGCAATAAGAGAGAGTAAAAATTTGGTTAGTTTCATTATTTTCTAGTTTCCTCGGACAATGTATTTTAAAAATACGGTGAAACGAATTTTGTTTTAATGAGTTGATTAATGATGCATAGTATTGAAGTAAAAACGGCTAAAAGTATAAAATTTACAGCGAATTTTCACAGAATTAATGCCTCTATTTTTTTTAACAAAAAAAATCCGCTACTTGATTACCGAGTAGCGGATGTCTTATTTAATGCGCAAATAATTTATTTGTAAGATATTTCATTGCCCAACTGAGCTTTTTTGTCAATAATATCTAACAGACTACACTCTAAAGTGATTTTCTTTTTGTCATCACTTAGTTTCGCTTCTTTATTGGTCATTTTTTTTACTTTGCCTGGCATGTTTAAGATAATTGTGTACTTCATTCCCTCCAAAAATGATTTTGCCATTTCTTTTTGCGAATCATCTTCCATTTTTAGTTCGTCGAGGTTCAAAGCAATATCCTTTCGTGTCAGATTTCCTTTTTTCCAGGAGTAAAGATTTTTCATGGAGTCATCTTTTTTGTCTATATTCAATACTTCATTGAGTGTAGCTATGTCTTTAAAAATCATACTTACTTTATAGATATAAGTCTTAGATGTATCCACTACCAGTTTTGAAATACCTTTTACTTTGCTGTATTTTTTGAATGATTCTGCGAAAGTTGAGTCTAAGGAATATTTGAGTTTGGGTATCATCTCGCCTGTTGTGTCGAATGCTGCTAACATTTGCATTTGTTCTGAAAGTTTGGAAGCATCAATAATACTTGTATAGCCACCCGATCCATCTTTATTGATAGTTACTTCTTCGGTGATTTCAAAACAAGCCGACATAGTTGTCAGAGTAACTGCAAATAGCAGAAGATTGATTAATTGTTTCATCTAATCGTTTTTAAATTTTGAAAAAAGTGTATTAGCTCACAAATTAAAGAGGAAAAATATTATGATGCACGATATTGAAGAAGAATAGTTAGTGAGAGGAGAAAATGAAAAAAAAAACTCCTACATCTAAAGGGGGTAAGATGTAGGAGAAATAAACATACTATGAGAAAACTACACGGAGCAAAATTAAAGAACTTTATTTATATATGAAGCAATTTTTAATGTTTGTGTAAAAAAAAAAAGTAAACGGCGTATTTAGTTTAGGAAAAGGTCAGATTATTTAAAAAATAAAACTGTTGAGGTGATAGAGAATGGAGGAGAGTAAACTAAGATTTGAAAAAATAATATGTTTGGCATGGTTTTATTAGGAATAAAAATGATAGCGAGTTGGGCAAAAAAAAATCCCTGCTGCTCGGACAACGAGCAGCAGGAACTCAACAAAGTAACATACTATGAGAAAACTTAAATGCAAATTAAGTAATTTTTCTCTGAAAAATACAAGCTCTTTTTCTAAAAGGTTTACTTTTTTTACTAAACGGCGTGTTCTACAGAGTAAACGGTTGTTTTGATACATTTTTTAACTTAAAAAAGATTCTATTCATGAAAGAACGAGAAAAATAGGCAAGATTTTTGCATGATTAATTTGTATAATGCAATGAGAAGGAAAAAAAAATCCTGCACCAAAGGAGGAAGGTACAGGAAGACTAGGTAAACATACTATGAGAAAACTTATGCCTCAAAGGTAATGTCATTTTTCATTACCATGTTAACGTTTTTCGGTTGTGGAAACTATTTTTTATTAAACGGTACATTTCGTTTAGAATACGGTCATAAAAAATCCTGCACCAAAGGAGGGTACTTGGTGCAGGAAAAAAAAACAAACATACTATGAGAAAACTGAGACAAATATATAGTTGATTTTTAAGATGTAAAAAAATATGCTCACTTTTATCAAAACTTTTATTTTGCCATACAAATAATTGCACATCCTCTCCTTTGTAAACTAAAATTCAAATCCTTACTTTTGTCTTTCTATCAAAGTTTGTAAACACGACAATAATTCATAAACATGAATTTATTACGTATTTTTTTTTGGATTCTATACCTCTCGCCAACACCTCTTTTGGCTCAGATTTGTGGTTTTTCGACTGTAAAAAATGCTGATATTGAGCGTTATACTGAGGGGTATGTTTCTCATTTTTTGCAAAGCAATGTGCAACAAAGAACCATTGCCCGCATTCCTGTTGTGGTGCATGTGGTTTGGAATAGTGGTTTTGAAAATATATCTGATGCTCAAATTCAATCGCAAATAGAGGCGCTAAACCGTGATTTTCGCAAAAGGAATACGGTCAACCCAGTCTTCTCTCGTTTTGCTGTTGACTGTGAAATAGAATTTTGCTTGGCACAAAGAGACACAAACGGCAACCCTACAACAGGTATCGTGCGCCGACAAACCAATTATGCCAATATCGGCTCTGAATATTTTGACACGTCAAGCCGCAAGCGCATCTACTACACGTCAAAAGGTGGTTCAACGGCTTGGAATCCGCAGAAATACCTCAATATTTGGGTTTGTAGTATCAATGTGCTTTATGGTTTCGCTTCGTCGCCAGCCAAAGCTTTGGAGCGACCCGAAGAAGATGGGGTAGTGGTGGATTATCGTGTGTTTGGCACAACGGGTAGTTTGCGAGAGGGTCGTCAGAATGGGCGATTAACTGTACATGAAATTGGGCATTATTTCAATTTGCTGCACATTTGGGGCAGCGATTCGACTTGTGTGGATGATGACGAAGTCACTGATACTCCTGTACAAGCCAGCCCTCACGAAGGTTGCCCTGTTGACTTAGTCAAATCTTGTAACAATTCGCTTGATTATTTTCGTAACTATATGGACTATACGAATGATGATTGTATGTCATTCTTTACCGCAGGTCAAAAGGCACGTATGTGGGCTACTTTGACGGGTTTCCGTGCCAATTTAATATCAAGCAATGTTTGCGACCCTGTCAGCGTGCAAACGGTTAATAAGCCTATTTTCGAGGTTTTTCCTAATCCAGCACAAACGGAATTGACTGTTATATTTAAAAATCAAATAGCTTCTGAGTCTAAAACGATTCAGCTTTTGGACTGTTTTGGGCGCATTGTCCTCGAAAAACGCAATTATACTGTTCAAGGAATCCCTTCAAGAGACGGGGTGTTTAACCTATCTTTAAACGATTGTCCCAATGGTTTTTATTGGCTGTCCATTCAAGTGAACAATCAGAATATTGTCAAAAAAGTGGTGATTCAAAAGTAAAATAAGACCATTTTAAGCACCAAACCGTTGATAAGTCTCTTCGATTTGATTTTTATAAGCTTGATACTGAGGGGTCGTAATTTTGAATCGGATACTTTCCAAAAATTGATTCAACTTAGCGTATTCTGACTCTGTCAATACATTGTCTTCCAAAAAAGCATCCATTAGTTTCAAAAAAGCCTCGTTTGTTGTTCGAGCAATTTCGACAGTTCGCACTTTATCTTCCAAAAAACCATAGAAAAACGAGGCTTCGTTGTAGTTCACTTTTTGACTCAGCACCAAATCATCGAATGTCTTTTTCAAATCATTGATTTCCAAAACAAGTTGGTCATAAGGTTTTGTGTTTTGATGAAAATCAGACATCAAAGCATAGACTTTGCCCGTAAATTCTTTGATGTATTGATGCCGACGGCGAAAATACCACCACCCAAAAACGCCCGAAATCAAGGCAAAAGACCCCGCCACACCCAATTCAGATGCAAAGCCTAAGTCTGCTAATTTGTCTGTGGCGCGCCAAATAGGACTCGAATTAGGAATTTTACCTTCATTTTCGATGCTGTAAATGATAGGTGCAAAATCCTCTTTTTTCATTTCAGTCTGTGGATGAAAAGCGTTGATGTGGTTGATAAAAATCTCTTGCAAACGGTCAAAGTCCTTGGGCAAAAATTGCTTGCGCACATCGCTCCATTGCCCCAGTTGGTGTCCAGAGGTGTATTTTTGAGCAATTAATTCATTGGTTTTGGTAAAAAAATAGATAAAACGCTGCAAATGAGCTGTATCTGTCAAAGCAGCCCATTGGTTTTCCAATTTCTTAACATCTTTTTTCAAGTCCTCATACTGAGGGGTCTCTTTTTGAATTTCTAAAGCATTTTTTTTCTTTTTCAAATCCGATTCAACTTCTTTTTTCTTCGCTTTTAGTGCCAAAACCAATTCTATGGAAGCGGGTGGTAAATTGACTTGTCCACCAAAACGCTTAAAATGCTCGTTGTTCATCTCGATTTTTTGCCCAACGCCTGCGTGAGTGACACATAGTAGGTAGAAGTTGTCGGGAATCGAAATGGTATCTTTCCCAAACACGACCGCGTATTTCGGGTCGTCGAGTTTTTGCCAGAGTTCTGGACCGAAAAAGGTTTCGGGATTGATTTTATCGAAATTGTCAATCAGACACACAAAATGTTCTTTCGGCTGCGCTCGGCATTTGTCCCAAAATTTGAGCAAATCTCCTTTGATAAAGTTCTTTTTTTCGTAATAGCCGATGCAGCGATGGTGCAAATCGAGGTCGAACTGAGGGGCGCACAAGATTTCCATCTTGCGTCTATTTTCTATGTCAGTGGCTTGCGGCTTGCTACCCGAACTTGTTTCGTTGGCTATCATATTCGCGATTCTATCCACCAAAGTCGAATTGCCTGCACCTGTCACGCCCGAGATGATGATGAATTTTCGTTCCGTTATCAGATTGAAATAGGACTTAAACTTCTCGAAAGTCATATTTGGCAGATAGGGCTTGGCAATGAGATTCTTGATGACAGAGTCGGACACTGCACTATCCTTATGGAATGCAGTGTATAAAAGCTGCAACGAGTCGGCTGAGTTGTCGAGCGTACGCACATCTTGACGCAGCAGGTCGGCTGCTTCTTGCCAGACAGGGTCATCTTGATTCCGAAATCCCCACCACAACACGGCGATACTGAGGGGGAGTAAAATGATTACTGCCAGTTTTTGTAAGTTCGGTAAAGTCATCTCATTATTGTTTTTTCGCTAAATAACCTGGAAACCATACACATAAGGGTCGTCATCGTCGAAAATAATATGATTGAAACCATGGATAATTGCCCAACCTTCGATGCTGGGCACGATGGCATGCTTGCCGTCGAGCGTTGTCTCCTCTTCGATGCGTCCGATAAACTTTGAGCCGATGATGCTTTCATGCACAAATTCGTCGCCTTTTTTCAATTTACCTTGCGCATACCATTGTGCCATACGTGCCGAAGTACCTGTACCACAAGGCGAACGGTCAATCGCTTTGTCACCATAAAAAACCGCATTACGCGCCGTCGAATTAGGGTCAATTATAGCGCCCGTCCATTGCACATGGCTCATGCCATTGATAGTTGGGTCTTCTGGATGCACAAACGTGTATTGTGCATTCACTTTTGTCCGAATTTCGCGACTCCAAGCGATGAGTTGGTCGGCGGTATAGTGTTCCAAACCTTTAAAATTCGTTTGTGGATCAATGATACCATAAAAATTGCCCCCATAAGCCACATCCAAATGCAACGTACCCAATCCCGAACATTCGACTTCGACCCCCTCAGTATGCAAATAGGATTTGATATTGGTGATTTTGACCGATTTTACTTTGTTTCCCTCTTTTTTATACTCCGCTCGCACCAAACCTGCAGGAACTTCCAAATTCAAAATACCTTCCGTCTGAGGCATGACCAAACCTTGCTCCAAAGCAATCGTGACGGTGCCAATTGTGCCATGACCACACATCGGCAGACAGCCACTCGTCTCGATGAACAAGATGCCTATATCATTTTTGGGGTCACTTGGTGGATACAAAATACTACCCGACATCATATCGTGACCACGTGGCTCATACATCAGCCCTCGGCGAATCCAATCGTATTCTTTCAAGAAATGTTGCCGTTTCTCACTCATATTCGCCCCTCTCAGTACAGGGCCACCTCCAGCCACCAAACGCACAGGGTTGCCACAGGTGTGGGCATCTATGCAAAAAAAAGATTTTGTCGCCATGCTATGTATTTGATTGTCAATCGTTTGATTTTTCCGTCGTCTCAGTTGAGAAATGATGCTCAAAAGTATTTATTCGATTTAAAAAACTCAAACAAATTAGATTTTTTCTGAAGGATAGACACAGTAGCCGTGTAGTCAAGAAGAAGTATTTACACTAATATTTTTTATACTCACAATAATCTATGTTAGAATACTCAAGATACCCCTCAGTAAAAATTGCCTCATCATTGCCGCAAAGCAATGATGAGGCAATTTTTACTGAAGGGGAATTTAAATACTTATCTTAGTCCACACTCCAAAAACGCCTTGTATTTCTCAACTTCGGG
Organism: Saprospiraceae bacterium; assembly: GCA_016787525.1. GTDB lineage: Bacteria > Bacteroidota > Bacteroidia > Chitinophagales > Saprospiraceae > JAAFJT01. The sequence goes on from JAEUUP010000098.1 coordinate 92,524, forward strand.
CGTATAGGCGGTCGGGGCATTCAGAACCTTCAAAATAGGCTCTTTGGCAGAGACCAAAACATAGAAAGGTTGTGAGTTTTTGTTGAAAAAAGTAGCTTCCAAGTCCGTCCACATCTCCCCCTCAGTATCTTTGAGTTTGCCATCGAATTTTGAGGTATATGGTGCATAAGGTGCGTGCAGCTCTTTTTTATCATCCGTATAAAGCGAAACCAAAATGTATTTGTCGCGAATCAATTCCATCACGCCAGGTTTGTTCCACACATTTTCTTCCATTTTGCGACAATTGGCACAGTTCCAACCTGTAAAATCGAGCAAAATAGGCTTATTTTGTTTGCGTGCTTCGGCGATACCTTCGTTTAAGTCATGAAAGCACGACAAATTAAGGGGGCATTTTTGCGGATAAATATAACTGTAACCTGCAGGTGGCAAAATACCGCTGCCCATTTCAGGCGTTTGGAAGGTTTCTGTCGTCGCATTGTAGCGAAAACCCAAACCCAAATAAGCTGCAAAAGCTAACGATAGGGCAACAACTGCACCACGAGGGATTGAAAATTTCTTTTTTCCACCATATTTAAACTTCAAAATGCCTGCATGATAAAGGGCTAAACCCAAAGCACAGACAATCCAAATTGCCAAAAAAGCCTCATAAGGCAGATATTTCCAACCTTTGATAAGGTCAGCGTTGGAGAGAAATTTGAATGCCAAAGCGACTTCGATGAAGCCGAGCGTCACTTTCACATCGTCCATCCAACTACCCGACTTGGGCAATGACTGTAACCAAGCGGGGAACAAGGCAAACAAACCGAAAGGCAAGGCCAAAGCTGTCGCAAATCCCAACATGCCGATGGCTGGACCCGCCGAAAAACCTGTTGAGGTAGCTGTTTGAACCAAGAGTGTGCCTATGATAGGACCTGTGCAGCTAAAGGAAACCAAAGCTAATGTGAAAGCCATGAAAAAAATGCCAATCAAACCACCTCGATTAGAGGCTTCATCAGCTTTATTTGTCCAACTTGATGGCAGAGTGATTTCAAAATAGCCAAAAAATGACACTGCAAAAACGAGGAACAAAACACCAAATGCGATATTCACCCAAGGGTTGGTAGAAAGACGATTCAAAGCATCTGAGCCAAAAATGGTCGTGATGAGTAAACCCATCGAAACGTATAAAACAATGATACTCAATGAATAAATGAGGGCGTTGCGTATGCCTGTCGCCCGATCTTTTGAGCCTTTTGTGAAAAAACTAACCGTCAAAGGAATCATAGGGAACACACACGGTGTCAACAAAGCCAACAAACCTCCACCGAAGCCAAGCGCGAAAATCCACCATAAACTCGATTGCGTATCGTCGGCTTTCACTCCCTCAGTAGTGCAGTCCACCGTTTCGTTTGTTTTGTCAAATTGGAATTGACTGGGTTCTGTCAAAATACCTGACGTATTAGTTGTTTGCGTTGTACTAGCTATGGTATTGTCTGCAATTTCACCTGCTGTGCCTTTAGCTATATCATAAAAGAATTTGATTTCATTAGGTGGTAGGCACATCTCATTGTTGCAGGCTTGGAACTCCAACGAGCCATTGATAGGCTTTGTAATGTCTTTTATCTTAATGCTTTGTGTAAAAGTTGCCGTTTCTGAAAAGTCAATGACTTCCATATTGTCGAACACAGGTTCTTTGTGTTGACGGCGTTTTGTGCTTTCTTCTTTTAACTTGCCAACAAGTTCGATATTGTCATTTTTCTCAAATTTAAAGCTCGTTGGAATAGGTACATCGCCCTTCAAAAACTGAGAGTAGATATGCCAATCTTTGTCCAAATTGGCTTTGAAAACAAGATCATACTCGGTTTCGGATTTTTTTTTTGATTCAAATGTCCATTTGACAGGATTTTGTATGCCGCCACTGTTGGCGACCAAACCGCCATTTGTGGGAACTTGGTTAGATGTTGTTGCAGTGGTCGAAGTGCCTGTTTGAGTCGGTAATACTGAGGGGGTAGTTTGAGTGGGTGAAGGTGTGTTAGTGGGTATTGGGGCTGCTGCGCCACCACTTGCACTCGCACCAACGACAATTTTATAGTTAAAATCTTGAGAGTTAGGTGGCAAACATTTCTCGTCGTCGCAAGTTTGCCATTCGACAGAGCCTTTGATGTCGGTCGAACCTGTCACTTTGACACGTTGGACAAATTTCACTTCGTCTGAGAACTTAGTGATGTTCATCTCAAATATCTTGTCGAAACCTGATTTTTTGTGGTCACTCACCTCTGCTGCTTTTCCGATGAGTTGATACTGAGGGGTAGGTTTGAAAGTCAAAGCTGTCGGAACAGGGCCATCGCCATTGAGAAATTGGGAATAGATGAACCAACCTTTATCGAGTTTGGCGGTTGCGATAAGGTCATATTCTGTTTCGTTGATTTTTTTAGACTCAAAAGACCATTTGACAGGGTTGAGAATTTGCGCTTCACCAATTTTAAAAAGAAATAAAAGTGCGATAGCGGTTGAAAATATCTTTTTCATTTTGTTGAATTGATATAATTTAAATATATTTTAAAGACACTCTTTTGTAATGATACGGCAAAAATAAATTTTAAAAATTGAAATACAAAAGGCAGTTAATCGATTATATCGATTAACTGCCTTCTAAACGTAGAAACGTCAAAAAAAGTTATGTCATTTGGCTAATGGAACTGTAAAATTAACTTTTGCTGGAGGCATGCACATTTGACCATTGCAAGTCATGAACATCAAGTTGCCACGTACAGAAGGAGCATCACCTACAATTTTTACCTTTTGAACAAATTGTGTTTTACCTTCTAACTTGATGACAGTCATATTGAAATTAGAATCGAAAATCTCTTTTTTCTGACCGATTTCTTGCGGTTTGCCATCTAAAACGATATTTGGGTCTTGCACGAAATCAATTTTAGTAGGTAGTGGACCTTTTTTCGCCATTTCTTGCGAGTACACGTACCAACCTTCTTCGATGTTAGCCGTTAGAGTAACTTGGTATTCTGTACTGGACAATTTTGTCGCCGTGAATGACCAATTAACGGGTTCTGCCATTTGTGCGTTTACAGCAAATGAGAAAAATAGTGTGATGAACAATGTGGGAATGAGTTTCAACATAATCTTTCTTTTTTCTTCTTACGAATGTGTCCTTACTGTTAAAGTTAAATTGTAAAAATTTGCTATCTTAATTTATAGTAAAACTTAAATATCTATATATGAGCAAGTGTTCGCAAACCGAATTGAAATCTACTAAAGAACATTGTTTTTCTTTAGAATAAAATTTTGGAAATCGGTAGTTCGTAAAATTTAATTTCGAAAGTTCGGGAGAGATTATAGGAGTCAATGAAAAATGAGTTTTCTCTGGCTCTGCCTTGCTTCATTGACGATACAAAGGTCTAAATTTCTTTTTAAAACTGTGCTATTTTTAGCCAATTTTATTTCCTGTTAACAAAAAAAACGAAAGAAAAATTAGGCTGCTTGGTATTTTTACCCTATTTAAGGGGTAAATTAGCGGTTATCGGTCTTTCCAGCGTTTGAGTTCAAAATTTATTGTTTGTGTTGGCTTCGAAAAAACAAATTTTGTTTCGTCAAATGTAGGTCGTCTCCACTTGATGTTGACGTTGTTGGACATAGCATAAGGTTCTTGAGGAATACCCATGTAGTTTTGGTCTAGGATATGGTTGTCGTTGATGTCGTGGTAGCAGGTGACGGCATAAGTTGCATGAGGAATATTAAAACTAACTTTAACTGATTTGTTGTTACCAACAGGTGCAACTTGTCTGTACACAAATCCGTTTTTGTCTAAGAATTTGTCTTGTGAATTAAAAATAGCAACACGAATTGAGCCTCCCTCTGTATCAATACCTGTGACATTGACTGTCAAAATGCCATTACCACCTTCGGGTTTGATAAAACTCAAAAAAAGAACAGGTAAGAATAGTGCATAAAAGAGATGGTACTTGTTGAGGAAAATTAAAGAAGTCGTTCTGATATATTTATATGACTGAATGGTATTTATTTTTTTTCGATAAGTGTGTAGTAAGGCGCTTGTCATGGCTAAATTTTATATATGATTGATTTTAAGTTTTAGGTAATGTACATTCTATTTATGGTTGAGCGTGATAGTGAAAACGAATAGAAGTTAAAATCATTTCAACCGATTAAGAAAAAATATTTAATTTAACGACAATTTAAGTCTTTCCGCCCCCTAAGCGATGGCAAAAAAAAAGCGAAAGACTATTTCACAATTGTAAAATTAGTTTTTCGCTTTTTACTGAGGGGGTACTTGGTGGTACTATGAATCAGATTCGCCATTAAGTTCTTTTTCAATTTCTTCCATCAAAATGTACTCTTTACATTCTTCAATGGTTGGAATAATAGTCAATACACTATCCAATTTAGCTATTTCGATGAGCTTTTTTACAGCTGGATTCAAGTTGGTCAGGATAAAACTACCACCCGTTTTTTTCCAAACTTTGTCGCCTAACAAAATGGCACTTAGTCCTGACGAATCCACATATTTCACATCATTGAGATCGAGTATGAGATTTGAAATGCCTTCATCGCACATAAAACTGAATTGAGCTTTAAGAGAAGGTGCCAAAATTGAGTTTAGGTTTTCGTCATGAAGCGAAAAGATTGTGAACTTTTCTTGTTTATCTACTGAATATCTCATGTCAAATGGATGGTTAGAGATGATTGATAATTTGATGATGATGTTTTTGAGAAGCAAATTTAGACAAAGGGATTAGAAAGCCGAATGTTTTTAAATAAAATTTCGTCTTCCAATAAATTTGACTTTATTTCGTCTTGACATGAATAAGAATTGTAGTAAATTTGTTTCTCTAGTAGAAGCTATTTTTGACAGATTTGGCAGTCAATTTGTATTTCACATGACATTATTTCCGAAATGTTAAAAAAAATAATGAGTGGCATCATTTTTACAGTGTTATTTTGTTTTATTGTAGTTTCGCAAAATTTTTCTATTCTGTTTATTTATTAAGAGATAATTGATTTTTGCCTCCTCAGTGTTTTGACATTTTTTTTGGAAAACAATACTGTAGAACCAGTTGTTTGAGATTTGACATTAACATTACATCACACGAAAATATAAAGATGAATAATAAAAAATTCTCACCCCGTGTAAAACAGATTCTTGCCAATAGCAGAAACGAGGCAGTTCGGTTGGGTCACGATTATATTGGTGCCGAGCATCTGCTTTTGGGCTTGGTCATGGACAAGGAGAGTTTACCTGTCCGAGTTTTGAGTTCTTTAGACGTTAATGTAGAAGAACTTAGAACGGCTATCGAACAAAACATCCAACGCTATAGTGGACCAAGTTCACACTTGAATGTTGGCAATATTAACTTAAATTCTCAAGCTGAGAAAGTTTTGAAATTCACTGTGTTAGAAGCCCGCGACTCAAAAAATGAAGAAGCTCAACCAGAACATTTGATGATGTCCATTTTGAAGCAAAAAGAAAACTTGGCTTCGCGCATTCTTAACCAATTCTATGTGGACTACGAAACTTTCCGCCAAGAACAAGAGTATGTTCGCGCTGAGGCTGACTATGGCGCACCTCAAATAGTGGATCAAGCCGCCAGTGGTGACAGCGATGAACACTACGAAGACGAAGACACTCGCTCATTCCGCAAAGGTAATACAAAAAGCCGCACGCCTGTCTTAGACAATTTTGGCCGCGACGTTACTAAACTGGCTGAAGAAGGTCGCCTCGACCCTATCATCGGTCGCGAAGTGGAAATCGAACGTGTTTCTCAAATTCTAAGCCGTCGTAAGAAAAACAATCCGATTTTGATTGGTGAACCAGGTGTTGGTAAAACTGCAATTGTGGAAGGTTTGGCTTTGCGCATCATTCAGAAAAAAGTCAGCCGCACTTTGTTCAACAAACGTGTTGTGATGCTCGACTTGGCAGCTTTGGTGGCTGGTACAAAATATCGTGGACAGTTCGAGGAGCGTATGAAAGCGATTATGACCGAATTGGAAAAAAGCCGCGACGTTATTTTGTTCATTGACGAAATTCACACTATGGTCGGTGCAGGTGGTGCAACGGGTTCACTCGATGCGTCCAATATCTTCAAACCTGCTTTAGCTCGTGGCGAGTTACAGTGCATTGGTGCTTCTACGCTTGATGAATATCGTCAATACATCGAAAAAGATGGCGCACTCGACCGCCGTTTCCAGAAAGTAACGGTTGATCCACCTTCGATTGAAGACACTATCCATATTTTGAATAATATTCGTTCAAAATACGAAGATTTCCACAATGTCACTTACGATCCAGAGGCCATCAAAGCCTGCGTGACTTTGTCGGAGCGTTATGTCACTGACCGCTTCTTGCCAGATAAAGCCATTGACGTATTGGATGAAGTGGGTGCGCGGGTTCACTTGAAAAATATTCATGTGCCAAAACACATCGAAGAACTCGAAAAACGCATCGAATCGCTCAAAGAGGAAAAAAATCAAGCCGTCAAAAATCAGCAATACGAACGTGCTGCTGACCTTCGCGACTTAGAAACCAAACTCAGTCGTCAACTCGAACAAGAGAAACAACAATGGGAAGACGAAGCGAAAACCATGCGTTATCCTGTAACAGAAGATGATATTGCAGAAGTGGTGGCGATGATGACGGGCATCCCTGTCCGCAAAGTGAGTGAAGGCGAAAGCAAGAAATTGGCGAATATGGCGAATGATATGAAAAAAATGGTCATTGGTCAAGACGAAGCCATCGTCAAAATCGCTAAAGCCATTCAGCGCAATCGCGTGGGTCTCAAAGACCCTTTAAAACCTGTCGGTACATTCATTTTCTTGGGGCCAACAGGTGTGGGTAAAACAGAATTGGCTAAGGCATTGGCTCGTTATATGTTCGACACTCAAGACGCTTTGATTCGCATTGATATGTCTGAATACATGGAAAAATTCAGCGTATCGCGTTTGATTGGTGCGCCTCCGGGTTATGTTGGCTATGAAGAAGGTGGTCAATTGACTGAAAAAGTACGTCGCAAACCTTATTCTGTAGTCTTACTCGACGAAATCGAAAAAGCGCATCCTGACGTTTATAATATCTTGTTGCAAGTATTAGACGATGGACAATTGACCGATGGCTTGGGTCGCAAAGTGGATTTCAAAAACACTTTAATCATCATGACCTCCAATATCGGCGCGCGTCAGCTCAAAGATTTTGGTCAAGGTGTTGGCTTCGCCACAAAGGCTCGTCAAGAAGCTCAAGAAGACAACTCAAAAACGGTCATCCAAAGTGCTTTGAAAAAAACCTTCTCGCCTGAGTTTTTGAACCGTATTGACGATGTGATTGTGTTCAACTCATTGGGCAAAGAGGAGATTTTCCAAATCATCCACTTGACTTTAGCCAATGTGATGAAGCGTTTGTCAAACATGGGCTTCACGATGACTTTGAGCGAAGAAGCCAAAGAGTTTTTAGCAGAAAAAGGCTATGACCCACAATTTGGTGCCAGACCACTGCATCGTGCCGTTCAAAAGTACATTGAAGACCCATTAGCAGAGTTCATTCTCAACGAATCGCCTGCCGAAGGCAGTCAGTTCGAAGCTGTTTTGAACGATGCGAAAGATGGTCTTTTGATTACATTAAAAGCAGAAGAAACAACGATTAAAGAGTAATTATTTTGAGATATATTTGACAAGGTCGCCTTCTCACAAAGGCGACCTTTTTTAATTCTGCTAACATCTGCAACTATTTGTTTCGCTCAACAAATTACCACACACACTAACCCTACCATTCTTTCGATCTACTCCATCGCACGATTTCCTACCAAAGAATCAAAACACGCCTTAGCGCATCAGGAAAAAATAAAAATTTACGACTAATGAGTCACAAAAAATAAAATTTCAAAAAAGAAAGTGTCATTTTACTCCTAAGTACCTGTTTTTTTCGTATTTTGAGAAAAAAAATAAGACCATTTTTAAAGAATTTTAGAACTTTGTAGTCCTTTTAGCAGAATATACTGAGGGGGTTCTTTTCGACCAATAAATTATCAAGTAAAAAGTATGACAACTCAACATCTCGAAGCTGACCAGCTGCCGCGTGGATTGTACACACCTCAACTCGAATCCGATGCCTGTGGTACAGGTTTTATCGCCAATCTGAATGGCACGCCTTCTCACCAACTTGTTGAAGATGCGCTCAAAATGCTCGCTTGTATGGAGCATCGAGGGGCTTGTGGCTATGAAGCCAATACGGGTGATGGTGCGGGTATTATGATTCAAACGCCACACGAGTTTTTTAAGAAAAAAGCCAAAGAAAACGGTTTTGAATTGCCCGAATTTGGCGAATACGGCGTGGGTTGTGTCTTTTTCCCAGCAGATAAAGCCTTGCGCAATCAGTGTCGCACTTTGCTCAATGACTATATTGATGAGATGGAGTTCGACCTTTTGGGCTATCGTCTCGTGCCTACCGACGACGAATTGCTCGGCGAAACGGCAACGAGCGTGCAACCGCGCATGGAGCATGTATTCGTGAAACCGCGCCAAACACCACCTGACCGCTATTGGTTGGAGCGTCGCCTCTATGTGTTGCGCAAATATTCGACGCACCGCATTCATCAGACTTTTCCACAGACGCAAGACCATTTTTATATTGCGTCGTTCTCATACAAAACTGTTCTCTACAAAGGTCAGTTGACGACTTGGCAATTGCGTCCGTATTTTCCCGATTTACACAATGAGGATTTGAAATCGGCGATTGCTTTGTTCCACTCGCGCTTTTCGACCAATACATTCCCGAAATGGAAATTGGCGCAGCCGTTCCGCTACATTGCGCACAATGGCGAAATCAATACCATCATGGGCAATATCAACTGGTGGAAATCAAAAGAATTCATCATGGAATCCACTCAGTTTACAGCGGATGAGTTAGAAAAGCTCTTCCCTGTGTGTGGTCAAGCCTTGTCGGATTCTGCCAATTTCGACAATGTGTTGGAGTTTTTGGTCTTGAATGGTCGTTCGTTGCCTCATGCTTTGATGATGATGATTCCAGAAGCATGGCAGCACGATGAGCAGATGGCGCAATACAAAAAAGCCTTCTACGAATACCACGAAACCATGATGGAGCCTTGGGATGGTCCTGCGGGCATTTGTTTCTCCGATGGTATTTTGGTCGGTGCGACTTTGGATAGAAACGGTTTGCGCCCCTTGCGTTGGGTTCTGACCGACGACAATGTGCTGATTACGGCTTCTGAGGCGGGTATTTTGGAAATTCCACAAGACAAAGTGGTGCGCAAAGGTCGTTTGCAACCCGGCAAAATGTTGATTGCAGACCTCGACGAGCATCGCATCATTGACGATGCTGAGGTTAAAGAGCGCATTTGTCAGAATAAAGACTATCAAAGTTGGTTGACAAAACACAAAGCATCGCTCAGCAACTTGCCCGATACTGAGGGGGTCACGGATGCCGATATTTTGAGTCAAGATGAAAAGTCATTGACCGAAAAACAGCAGCTTTTCAACTTCACTAAGGAGGATTTGAAAGTGTTGATACAGCCTATGGCAAAAACAGGCGAAGAAGCCATCGGTTCGATGGGTGCTGATACGCCTTTGGCTATTTTGTCGCAACGCACGCAGCATTTGAGTTCTTATTTCAAACAACTGTTTGCGCAAGTGACCAATCCACCGATTGACCCGATTCGCGAACGCGCCGTTATGTCGCTGCATGTGAAATTAGGCAGTGGCGAAAATATTTTGATTCCGACCGAAAACTCAGCGCGTTTTATTGGTTTGGAGCAACCTGTTTTGAAAAATTTGGATTTGTTGAAGCTCAAAAACATCGTTTTGCCGCATTTCAAATCAGAAATCATTGACATCACTTTCGACAGCGAAGGTCAAAAAGGACGACTCCAAGCCGCCATTGACCACATTTGCAGCGAGTCCGAAAATGCGGTGCGCAATGGTACTAATTTGTTGATTTTGAGCGACCGCGAAGCGGATATTTTGAATGCACCGATTCCTTCGCTTTTGGCAGCAGGCGCAGTGCATCACCATTTGGTGAAGAATGGTTTGCGCTCGATGTGTTCGATCATCGTTGAAGCGGGTGATATTTGGGAGACGCATCATTTTGCGACCTTGATTGGCTATGGCGTTCAAGCCATCAATCCTTATATGGCGTTTGCGACCATCAAAAACCTTATTGATACTGAGGGGGCCGCAGAACACAATGGGCATTCGGTGGATTATGCCATCGAAAAATACATCAAAGCCATTGGCAAAGGTTTGTTGAAAGTGATGTCTAAAATCGGCATCTCGACACTTCAAAGTTATGCGGGTGCGCAGATTTTTGAGATTTTAGGTTTGCATTCATCTGTTGTCAACAAGTGTTTTACAAAATCAGTCTCTCGTATTGAAGGCATTGGTTTCGACGGCATTGCCGAAGAAGTTTTGACCCGTCATCGCGTGGCTTATATCGAAACACCGCTTGGTTTGACCAAAACCTTGGAAGAAGGCGGTGTCTATCAATGGAAACGTCGCGGTGAAGCGCATACTTTGAATCCAAATACGATTCACTTATTGCAATATTCGACCGCCACAGGCAACTACGAGACGTTTAAAAAATACTCAAAACTCATCAATGAGCAAGACAAACAAGCTCTGACACTGAGGGGTCTGATGGCGTTCCGCAAAGGTCAACCTGTACCTATCGAGGAGGTTGAACCCGTCGAGAATATCTTGAAACGTTTTGCCACAGGTGCGATGTCGTTTGGTTCGATTTCTCATGAAGCGCACTCAACCTTGGCTATTGCGATGAATCGCATCGGCGGTCGTTCCAACTCTGGCGAAGGCGGTGAGGACGAAATCCGCTACGAAATCAAAGAGAACGGCGATTATGAGCGTTCAGCCATCAAACAAGTGGCTTCTGGTCGTTTCGGTGTCACGAGTTATTACTTGAGCCAAGCGGATGAACTTCAAATCAAAATGGCACAAGGAGCAAAGCCGGGCGAAGGTGGTCAATTGCCAGGTCATAAAGTAGATGATTGGATTGGTCGCGTGCGTCACTCAACCCCAGGTGTGGGTTTGATTTCGCCACCGCCTCACCACGATATTTATTCCATCGAGGACTTGGCGCAGTTGATTTACGATTTAAAAAATGCCAATCCAAAAGCAGATATTAACGTCAAATTGGTATCAAAAGCGGGCGTTGGTATCATTGCTTCGGGTGTTGCAAAGGCAAAAGCCGATAAAATTTTGATTGCAGGGTATGACGGTGGCACAGGAGCATCACCCCTCAGTAGTATCCGCCACGCAGGCTTGCCATGGGAGTTGGGCTTGGCTGAAACGCATCAAGTATTGGTGAAAAATAAATTGCGCGACCGTGTTATCGTACAAACCGATGGTCAGTTGCGGACAGGTCGTGACATTGCCATTGCAACCATGTTGGGTGCAGAAGAGTGGGGGATTGCCACAGCTGCTCTGTTAGTTGAAGGTTGTATTATGATGCGCAAATGCCATTTAAACACCTGTCCAGTCGGTATTGCGACACAAGACCCTGAGTTGCGCAAACGTTTCACAGGTAAACCCGAACATGTTATCAATTTCTTCCGCTTTGTTGCTGAAGAATTGCGTGAAATCATGGCAGAACTCGGTTTCCGTACGGTCAACGAAATGGTGGGCAAAGTCGAGATGTTGAAATTCAGAAAAGATGTTGGTCACTGGAAATATAAAGCGATTGACCTTTCGCCCATCCTCTACAAAGAGCCTGCAGACGAGTCACTCATTCAGCACAAAGCGATTGCGCAAAATCACGAGATTGACCACGTTTTAGATAGAAAATTGATTGATAAAGCGACAAATACGCTCGAAACAGGCAAACAATACGCTTCTGTTGTGAAAATCAAGAACACTGACCGCGCAGTAGGTGCGATGTTGAGCTACGAAATCTCGAAACGTTACAAAGGTGTGGGTTTGAACGATGGCACTTTGGTTTATCGTTTCAAAGGTTCGGCAGGACAATCGTTTGGTGTGTTTTTGACCAAAGGAGTGACGTTTATACTGAGGGGTGAGGCGAATGACTATTTCGGCAAAGGCTTATCGGGTGGCAAACTCGTTGTTTCACCTGACGACAAAGCCACATTCGACCCATCTGAAAACAGCATCATCGGCAATGTGGCTCTTTATGGCGCGACTTCGGGCGAGGCTTATATCAAAGGTATGGCAGGTGAACGTTTTGCGGTGCGTAACTCAGGTGCAACAGCCGTCGTCGAAGGTGTGGGCGACCACGGTTGCGAATACATGACGGGTGGCATCGCCATTGTTTTGGGTTCAACAGGACGCAATTTTGCAGCGGGTATGTCAGGTGGTATCGCTTATGTGTATGACCCGAACAAAAAATTCCCTGCGAACTTCAACAACGATATGGCAGATATGGAAGACATGGCAGACGAAGATTTTGAAACCGTTCGCCGTTTGGTGCGTGAGCATTTCCGCAACACGTCGAGCCAAAAAGCTTTGGGTATCTTGGACAATTGGGCAACCGCTAAAGCAGATTTTGTGAAAGTGATGCCACGCGACTATAAGGCGGTTTTGGAAAAAAGAAAGAAAGAGGTACTTGCCCTCGCATAATAGTCAACAATTTGGCAAGGCGTCCTATCTATTGCTGATAGAATAGGTAAAAACCAACCCGAAAGCATAAAGGTGTCTGGTTAAAATTAGGAAAATACTGAGGGGGGCAATTTTGCGCCCTTCAGTATTTTTATTTAATGTGCCATTTTGTTTACGCTCAAAATCTTGTATTTTTGTAAAAAATCTGAACGATAAAAATATTGAGAATGGAAATAGGTGTCAAAAATTATGCATCACTGAGTGAACTTGAATTAAAAGGATATTTATTAGGTATCATTGAACGTGCCAAAGACCGCGCTCAATTATTGCGCTTTGTTGAAGCCGTTCAGGAAGTCTCAGAAGATACCGAAGAGGACGAAGCCGCCTTTTGGAGTCGCTATTCCCCAGAACAACGTGCAGAACTTGAAAAATCATTTGAAGAAAGTTATGACCCAACAAAATGGGTGGCTCATGAAGATGTCATGCAAAAATATGCCCAATGGTTAAAATGATAATTTGGACTCAAACAGCCCAAAGAGTATTTGATAGTATCATAGAATACTCCCTCACACATGCTGATTCGAGTGAACATGCTAAAAAATTCTTCTTAGAAGTCTATACTCAAATTAATAAAATTTCAAAACACCCGACGAGAGGACGCAGGGTCATAGGCACTAAAAGTATGAGATTCATAAATTTTGGCAAACACTATGAGTTATTCTACAGAATGGAGGGTAAAACGCTTTTTATTTCCAATTTCTTCGATACTCGTCAACATCCTAACAAACGCCCTTATTAAACTTCGATAATCAGTCTATTGTAACGATTGGCTACTAAAAACTAAAAAGCACCGCCTCGTACTGAGGGGGTGCTTTTAGGTTTAACATTTTACTTTGTACAAAGCTCCAAAGCGTACCACAAATCGGGATAGTTGAGCGAGCTGCATTTCACCAAATTGGGTGCATCTTCGTCCAATACGCTTCTTTCGTCGCCTGTGCCTTTGCTTGTGATGGCCATTAGGGCTGTTTTCACGTCTTTAGCTTGGTCGCTTTTCAAACTTTTGAACAAGGTGACAGCCACTCTGGCTTCGGTGCTTTCAGTGCCTTTACCGAGATTCGAGCCAATGTTTTGCAAACCAAATTGTTTTTTCAAATAGTGAATCACCACCATTTTGTCGAGCGAATGAGGTTTAATGGACACCATTTCTTCATGTGAAAAAGGTGTTTGTGCAGATAAAGCGTTTGTGAAAGACGCAAAGAACAGAACAACGGCGGCAACAGCCCATTTTTGAATTGTTTTCATAAGATAATCGTTTTAAATGTAAAAATTAATGAATTGCATCAACGCATTAAGACGTATCGAATACAACGCTTTGTCTTTCTGTGTTTGATGATACAAAGGTGCTGCCTTGTTTTTCCCTTGCCTATTCTTTTCAACCAATGGCTGATTTTCTTCAATTAAACGTCAAATTTTTATCTTTGCATCCGTTCACCGATGTGGATTTATTCTAACAGTTGAATGAATGTATCCGTCGAGCCTACGACTCTTTTAAGTTTCGGCGGTATGCCCCCTCAGTAATCAAGTCTTTTTTAATTAAAAACACTATCCATTTACATGAAAAAGCTCAGCACAACACTCATCCTCTGCTTTGTTTATGGGACACTTTGTCTGGCCCAAACGACATCTTTGTCTTACCGTTTCAGTTACCAAATGTCGGGCGACAAACCACAATTGCACGTTCAATTAACTTGTCGTGGTACGGATTCTGGCGTTACTTATCTCCAATTACCCGATAAGTTTGCCAATCAGAATGATTTTTACAAAACGGTCTCAAACCTAACAGTGGATTCAAAAAACGCGACTCTGGAAGACACAGACGACCCCTCAGTAAAACGGCTGCGCCATAAACGCCGTAAAACACTCTCCATCTCCTACACGCTCACACAAGATTGGACAGGCGAACTGACCTATCCGAAAAACTTTCGCGGAGTCATTCAACCCGATTTTGTCCAATTTACGGGCTACGCGCTTTTAGCGATGCCCAAAGCAGACTCTTTGCACACCGTCGAAGTCTCACTCAATTGGGACAATATGCCCTCAGCGTGGACGATTGGCAACAGCTTGCACGCTGGTTCGAGGCAGTACAAAGGTGTCTTGAAACAAAGCGATTTGAGCAATTCGCTGTTCGTGGCGGGCGATTTCCGATTGCACAAAACTTTGGTTCAAGGCAAACCCATTTTTGTCGCCATCAGAGGCAACAGTTGGACATTCCAAGACTCCAGTTTGGTCAATGCCATCGGAAAAGTCATCAAAGCAGAGCGCGATTTTTGGCATGATCACAACGAGCCTTACTACTTTGTCAGTCTCATTCCGTTTGCTTCGCAAGGGTCGTACAACGGCACAGCTTTGCACCAGTCATTTATGTTGGCGATGACAAACGAATTCAATCTCGACATCAATGTATATGGTCTGTTGTCGCACGAATATTTCCACCGCTGGAATGGTGTGGAAATTATTATGAAAGGCGATGAACAAGAAAACACTTGGATAGGCGAAGGTTTTACGGAATATTACACCTACAAATTGCTCCATCGGGGCGGCATCATCTCGTTGCAAGAGTATGTCGGCAAGACTAACAGCACCATTTCCGACTATTATCTCTCGCCTGTGCGCAATGCCAACAAACAAGAAATGGGCAAAAACTACTGGAAAAGTCGCGATTTCCAACTGTTACCCTACAAAAAAGGATTCACTTATGCCCTGTACCTCGAACAACTGTTGCGTAAAAAGTCGAAAGGGCAATACAGCTTAGACGATGTGATGTTTGAACTCAGAGCAACGGCGCAAAAAAGTCAACCCATCACTGAAGCGTTGTTTATTCAAATCGTCAATCGTTTGACGGGCGAAGACATAACGGCAGACCATCAAAAATACATCGCAGACGGCGCAACAATTCCCGTCGAAAAAGGCAGTATGGGTCAACATATCGCCGACACCTTAGTCAGCATCGCCCCTTTTGAATTGGGCTTCAACTACGACGCATCTATTCAAGCCAAAAAGGTCATCGGAGTCACCGAAAACAGTGCGGCTTGGGCAGCAGGCTTGCGCAACGACCAAACCATCCTCGGTGTCAGCATCTACTTCGGCAATATTGACGTACCCGTTGACATTCACATCGAAACAGAAGGTCAAAAGAAGAAAATCAGCTATTTGCCTATGTCGGCACAAAAGCAAACAGTGCGGCATTTCAAAGTGGAGTAAGCACATCTTTACCCCCCTCAGTAAAACAGCGTCGCCCTTGCGAGCGAACCAACGTCGTCATTGCGAGCGAAGCGAAGCAACCTGTTAAAAGCCAAGCGCACCCCCCCTCAGTAGTCTGCGTTCTATTTTACAGATTGCTTCGCTTCGCTCGCAATGACGACACCCCTAAAAACAAAAATCCCGCATTTCAAGACAATGAAATGCGGGAGATATAGAATATAACTAAAACTGTTTTAGATCCTAATTAACTCACCAAAACCACAACAGGTTCTGTTGTATCACTTTTCAGCGTTTTGCGACCAGACGAATAAATTCTGATGGCTACATATTTGCCAGAAGGCAAACCCGGCACCAAAGTTATATTAGCCGTCGCAATTACGGCAATGAGCCACGGTGCGTCTGCTTCACCTTGCACTTGGTATTCGATGACCGTATTGGGTGCATCGGGGTCATTGTCTCTACTCACTTTGATAACCCCTTTGCGACCTTGCACATCCTCTACTTTCAAGCCCGTTGGGGTTTTCAAAAAATCAATAGAGCGATTGGTTGTCGAACGCGTTTCAAAACCTGCATCTTGTGCCACACGCACATCCCCATCCGCCTTAATCTCAACCGCATCTGCAATTTTATCCAATTGGTCAATAAACGCCTTGTAACAATCGTTTTTAATCCCAATTTTAATCCTATCACCATTGGCAGCCTCACCTTTTGCTGCATCGTAAATCTCTCTTTTCACCTTCAACTGATCAACGAGCGATTGCTCGGACGCAAATTGAGGGTTGTTGTTCATACGTTGATAGACCGTTAAGCCAGCAGCATATCCTTTGGCTTCTGGCGCACGTTTGAAAGCTCTTAGAATTATATTTTTCATGTTTTATTATTTACACAACGCACCGCGTTGATATTTCATTTATTACAAATTTCATGCCACATTTAAATTTTATCCCCATATATAATTGATTGATTTATTTTACTTAACAAAAAAATTATTAATTGACCGCAGATTTACGAAATTTTAAAGTTTCGTAAATCTATATTATTAAAAACGAAATATAATTCTGTCTCAAAAACCACTTCGCATCTTTTGAGACACCCTCTTTCTTACATATTTATTTTTTACTTCTACATATATGCGAAAGCCTTCCACGTATATGTTTTTTGCTTCCACGTATATGTTTTTTGCTTCCGCATGTATGCGAGAGCCTTTCGCGTGCATGTTTTTTGCTCCCGCATGTATGCGAAAGCTTTTCGCGTGCATGTTTTTTGCTTCCGCATGTATGCGAAAGCCTTTCGCGTGCATGTTTTTTGCTCCCGCATGTATGCGAAAGCCTTCCGCGTGCATGTTTTTTGCTTTTACTTCAATGAGACAAGCAACTTCTCCATTCCTTATCGCGTCAGCGACAACATATTTGTAACAGACATCAGATAGTCATCCCCTTGTCACATCGTGACAACACATCTTACTAAAACCTCAAAAACACTGAAGCAACATTTCATTTTTTTCTATCTTTACAGCACTCAAAATAACAAAGCGATGGACAACGAAAAAGGCTTAGCCAGAATACCCAGAGACACCCCCTCAGTAAAAAAAGGGAAAAACTATATTTTAGCTATTGGCATTGATGACTACACACATCATCGCTCGCTCAATAATGCGGTGGCTGATGCACAGGCGTTTGTAGAGGTTATGACCCAATATTATGGTTTCGAAAACCTCATAGAGCCGCTTTATAATGATGCGGCTACCCAAAAAGCCATAAAAAAGGCATTAGGTAAATGTGAATCTCTGGATGAAAAAGACCGCTTAATTGTGTTTTATTCGGGTCATGGCTGGTACAAAGTGGCGGCGAAGCTCGGTTATCTCGTACCTGCCGATGCCGAAGACGACCCTCATTCTGATTTTATCGAAGTCACATCCATTCTCAATATTTTTAGGTCAGTCAAAGCCAAACATATTTTATTGGTAGTTGATTGTTGTTTTGGTGGCAGTTTTGGCGTTGAGCGCAATGTCAACGTTACTGAAATGACCGAAAAAGTGGTGAGCGAATTAGACACCAAACTCTCTCGCATGGTGCTTTCGTCGGGTGGTATTGAACCTGTTTCCGACGGTTTTATTACGGATAATAATAGTCCTTTTACCAAACCTTTGGTGGAGATTTTAAGGGAAAACAAAGCACCTCAGATTGTTTTTTCAGAGTTTTTTACCCTTTTGCGTAAAAAAACGAAGTGGAACGCCACTCAATTGCCTCAATATAAAGTTTTGCAACAGTTGGGACACAGCGATGGAGAATTAGCTCTTTATTGCACCAAACTCGAATCGCCAGAAAAACGTGCCTACCGAGAGTTGATTGAAACGCCTACTATTGCGTTGATGGAAAAATTCATTCGCGATTTTAAACACAGTGAACATAAAGCAGCTATTCGCACACTTTTGAAAGAAAAAAGAGCAGAGGTCAAATGGGAAAAAATTAAAAATAGTCGCCATATTGAGGTTTTTGATGAATTTATAGATGATTTTCCAGATAGCCCTTTGGCCCAATTGGCGCAACAGAAAATAGACAGTTTGGAAATTGAAGCAGAAGAAAACGCTCGACAAGAGCAAAATCGTTTAGAATTAGAACGGCAAAAACGAGAAGCAGAGCAAAAACGGCTTGAAGAAGCAGAAGAACAACTGTGGCAATTGTATAAAGCCCAAGGCACCCCCTCAGTATATTTGGACAAATATCCCAATGGGCGTTTTGCAGTACAGGCTTTTAATATGAAAACTTCAATTGAAGAAGCGGAAAGACAAAAAAAGATTGACGCGGAAAATGCCAAAAAAGAAAAAGAGCGTTTAGCGGCTATTGAGCGCAAAAAACGAGAAGAAGAAGAAGAGCGCATTCGTACATTATACGAACCCGAAATGGTGCTTGTGAAAGGCGGCACTTTTAAAATGGGAAGTAATGATTACACGGATGAGCAACCAATACACGATGTGACTTTGAATGATTTTTATATCGGTAAATATCCTGTTACTCAAAAACAATGGCAAGCCATTATGGGCGATAATCCCTCTTATTTCAAAGGCGAAACCTTACCAGTTGAATGTGTAAGTTGGGAAGATTGTCAAGTATTTATAAAAAAATTAAACGAAAAAACAGGAAAGACATACCGTTTGCCCACTGAAGCAGAATGGGAATATGCCGCAAGAGGTGGAAATCAAAGCAAAGGTTATACGTATTCGGGCAGCAACGATGTGAAATCAGTGGCTTGGTTTACCGAGAATTCTGATAGTAAAACACATCCTGTTGGACAAAAGCAAGCGAATGAATTAGGCATTTACGATATGAGCGGCAATGTTTGGGAATGGTGCAGCGATTGGTACGATGAAAATTATTACAAAAACAGCCCATCACAAAACCCAAAAGGACCTTCAACAGGCAGTTTTTGGGTTTTGCGGGGCGGCTCTTGGCTCTACAGTGTTCTCAACTGCCGTTCTTCGTGCCGCCTTAGGAACTCGCCTATAATTCGCTACAACGATTACGGTTTTCGGTTGGCTCGGAACGATTAACCTTTAGCCCTTTTACCTTTTTACCCTTTAAAAATAAATACGGCGAAGCCATCGAATTTTTTTTAATAAGTGAGGAGGTGACTTGAAGTCTCACCTCCTCACTACTCTTTACAACCTGAGAAGCACCATATTACTGAGGGGGTGATGTTGGTGTTGAAAGAACAGTTCTGAACGTCTGGACTTATTTTGGTGGATACCCTTTGTAGAAATCGCCTCTTGTCGCAATCTTTTCAGCAATAAACCGCGCACCATCCCAATAAATACCCATGCGATATTGCCCAATGCGAATGCGATAGTAATTTGGATAACCTTTCAGCGATTTTAAATGATGAATATCAGAAAAAGAAGTGGCGTTTAGGACATTCTCAATAGCATTCAAGGTTTCTCTTTGTATGTTTTGTGGCAATTTAAGCAGCATTTTACCGAATCGTTCAGTCGGTTGGATTTGCATAGAGTTGTTTTTTTAACGTTGCATAAAACGTTTCTGATTCTTCGGCAGTCATAACTTTATAGTCGGGGCGTTCTTGCTCGTAAATCATCATTTCAGCAAGTGCCGCATCTTGTTGCTCATCGTCACTCATATTTTCCCATTGACCTGTTTCGACAAATTTCTGTTTCAAAGCTTTTTGAACATAAATATGTTCTTCGATATCCTCATCATTCGTATCGGGCAATATATCGCCCTTTTTAAGAGAAAAGGCCTTGACATCAATAGTTTTTACTTGTAGCTTTTTGAAAAGAGCTAATAGCAAACCTTCGTGCTGTGGGTCAAATTCTATTATCAATGATTTAGTCATGTTTCTTTTTTTACAAAAATATGCGTTTTTATTAAAAACAAATGAATTTAGTAACCAGTGTCTTTTGAAGCGCAGGTATCCGATACAGAAATTTGAATCGTTTTCTACTTTTTTTTGAAAAAAAGTAGAAAACGATTCAAATTTCTGTATCGGATACCTATAGCTTTTACATCGCTGGGTTCTTCTCCTTTTTTATAAACAGCCACATGGCTGCGGTCAATGCCTTCAAAATTCAATTCCATTGCTTTCTTTTGATACAAAATTACACATTTTTAAGTGAAAGACCCATTCTTTTTCAAATACAATTTTTTGATTAAAAAGCTCACCCGCAACGGCACTACCAAAGTGGATTGCGAAAAAAGCACCGATGAAATGTATATCTCAGAAATATTGAAGCAATCAGGAAAAGAACCGCATTACTGAGGGGGTGATGAAGGTTTTGAAGGAAGTATCATTTTAGGTTTTGAACTACATAAAGCGTGCTTCATTGATAAAAATGCTTTACTTTTGTAAAAAAATAGAATAGATATGACAAGTGAAACATTGAAATTTCCACTGAGCAATGTGCAATTAAAATTGCTCCAACTTTTTTCTCAAAATGTATCTGATGAAGATTTAAAAGCCATTCAACGGATGATAGTGCGCTATTTTGCAGAAAAAGCTACCGAAGCTGCGGATAAAGATTGGGAAGAAAAAGGTTATGATGCAAGCACTTTATTGAGCGAACACATGAGAACGCCGTATCAACAACCTAAACCCAAAGTATGAAAAGAGTTGTTTTAGATACGAATGTATTGCTCGTTTCCATCTCAAAAAAGACAGCATATTATGCTATTTGGGAAGCCTTTCTAAATGGTGAATACGAGCTGTGTGTCACAACAGACATTTTAGATGAATATGCAGAGAAGTTTTATGAGAAATTTCGCCCCGAAGTCGGTGACAATGTTATGAGAGTTTTAGAAGACTCCCCAGACATTGTCCAAATTAACAAGTATTACTTTTGGAACTTGATAACGGTTGACCCAGATGATAACAAATTTGTGGATTGTGCCATAGCCGCTAATGCTCATTTTATTTGTACAGAAGACAGACACTTTCATATTTTAAAAACATTACCACATCCGATTGTTCCCGTCATTTCCGCCGATGATTTTGTAGAAATGTTGACAGGTATGCGTCCTGAAAAGAAAGCGTAGATATTCACGACATAGCACAATTCGCAAATCTACGGGTCATTTATTTCTACCACAATACCAACCCTACGGATTTTGCCGATTGCGACAACTTGGAATCATAATTGGTTTTTAAGGTAAGGTCGTGCATGTTTTGAAACAAGTACCCCCTCAGTATCTGCCCTTTTTACGCCCCGTTCGCCACACCCGTTCGCACTTTGCATCTATTTTTACTACCTTTGCGCCCAATTTAAAAAGAGACAAATGACTTTTGACAATTTAGGACTGAACAAGCCTCTTTTGAGTGCTTTGAACGATATGGGCTTGACGCAACCGACGACGATTCAAGAAAAGGCGTTTTCGGTGGTGATGTCGGGGCGCGATATGATTGGGATTGCACAAACGGGAACGGGTAAAACGCTGGCGTATTTGTTGCCATTGTTGCAAAATTGGCGTTGGTCGAAACAACAAAACATCGAAGCACAGATATTGATACTCGTGCCAACGCGCGAATTGGTGCTGCAAGTGGCAGAACAAGCCGAGAAGTTGGTCAAACACATGGGTTTGAAAGTGGGTGGCGTGTTCGGTGGTACGAATATCAACCATCAAGTGACGATGGTGCGCGAGGGTTTGGATATTTTGGTTGCCACGCCCGGGCGTTTGATTGATTTGGTTGGAAAAGGTGAAGTGCGTCTGAAGTTTGTGAAAAAGCTCGTGATTGACGAAGTGGATGAGATGTTGGATATGGGTTTTCGTTTCCAATTGGTGCGGATTTTCGACAATATTCCTAAACGGCAAAATTTGATGTTTTCAGCGACACTGACAGAGAAAGTCGAGGAGTTGATAGAAACCTTTTTCAACGCCCCTATCAAAATCGAAGCGGCACCGTCGGGAACACCCCTCAGTAATATCGAACAAATGGCTTATTATGTACCGAATTACAATACCAAAGTCAATTTGCTGAAACATTGGTTGGGCGAAAAATTGCCCAATACGAAAGGTTTTATCTTAGATTCAGAAGCGCATACGGCACAGACTGAGGGGATCAAAGTTTTGGTTTTCGTGGAGTCAAAGAAAATAGCGGATAAACTTTTTGATGACATAGAGCCTGAATTCCCCAATCAAATCGGTGTTGTCCACTCCAACAAAGCACAAGTGAAACGTTTTGAAACCGTCAGACTGTTCAAAGAGGGTGCGTATAAAGTATTGATTGCGACAGATTTAATTGCACGGGGTATTGATATTTCTGAGGTCACACACGTCATCAATATAGATACGCCCGAAGTCGCTGAAAACTATATGCACCGCATCGGACGCACAGGTCGCGCCGACAAAAAAGGTCAAGCGATCACGTATATTACTGAGGGGGAGAAAGATTTTCAATTGGCCATAGAAGTGTTGATGAATTATGAGATTCCGATACTGCCTTTGCCATCGAATCTTGAAATATCCGATGTGTTGGCAGACCACGAATTGCCTGTTTACAAAATGAAGTCGCCTCAAATCAAACTGCCGAAAAAAGACGAAAGCAATGCTGCTTTTCACGAAAAATCGGCAAAACGCCTAAAAGAGAACAGAAAAATCAGACGCAAAGAAGCCATGATGTTGAAATATGGTAAACCACAAACGAAGGGCGCGAAGGTGAAGAAGAAGAAATAGTCGTACTATGCAAACGCAGTTAGACGGAAATAAATTCAATGAGATGGTTGAACAAAAATTAGAACCCAATATGGTAACAAATTTTAAAACAAACTTCGAGATTGCAGAAGAAAAAGCCGAGTTGAAAGGTATTGAGAAAGGGATAGTTGAAGGCGAAATGTACAAAGCTAAAACAGCCATTCTTAATATGCTTAAACTAAAGATTTTTACTCTTGAACAAATTGCAAGTGTTTTAGAGGTTGATATTGATTTTGTCAAAAAGATTCAAAATGAGTGGTTACTCAGTTCAGGTAAGTAACCACTCAGTATAATCCTCATCAAAAAGTCAATTTGATACTGCTACCCTTTTTTACATTGATCTTCTGTTGTTTCTTACCATAAGAAACGGTGGCGTCACCTCCTTTTTTTGAGAAAACAGTAGCCGACACTAATTTATTATTTGCCCAAACCAAATCCAGAACAAAGCCGCCACGGGCGCACAAGCCTTTGACAGACCCCTCAGTCCATGCGTCGGGTAAGGCGGGCAAAAGTTCGATTTTTCCGAGTCCTGATTGTACCAACATCTCTGCTACGGCTGCTGTACCGCCGAAATTACCATCAATTTGAAAAGGTGGGTGCGCATCAAAAAGGTTCGGATATGTGCCACCACCGCCACTATAACTCGTTTTGCCCATGCCGTCGGGTGTGACATAGCGCAAGAGTTCTCGGTACATTTTGTAGGTATGATTGCCATCGTGCAGCCGTGCCCATAAATTGGTACGCCAACCTTTTGACCAGCCTGTGGTCTCGTCTCCTTTGATTTCCAATGTTTTACGGCAGGCTGCTGCCAACTCGGGTGTTTTTTCTACCGAAATATGATGCGCAGGATACAAGCCATAGAGTTGTGATTGATGGCGATGCAAAGGTTCTTTGTCTTCCCAATCGTGATACCATTCTTGCAAATTACCTTTTTTACCAATTTGATACGGGTACAATTTTGCTAATTTCGCTTCTAATTCCTTTTGGAATTCAGTGTCTTTACCCAATATTTTGGCAGCTTCAATGGTTTCTAAAAACAATTCTCGAATCATTGCCAAATCAGATGTCGTGCCATAGGTCGTTTGCGCCACGTAGCCTGTGGGTGTGATAACGACATTTTCGGGCGAAGTCGCAGGCGAAGTAATCAGATGACCTTTGCCATCGTCAACAAGCATATCCAAACAAAATTCGGCGGCACTGCGCATGAGATTATAGGCTTTTTTTTCTAAAAAGTCTTTGTCTTGTGTGAACGTAAAATGCTCCCACAGATGCGTTGCCAACCATGCACCGCCCATATTCCAGTTGGCCCACGAAGGGCTGCCCTGCCCATAGTCACCTACGGGGTTCGACATAGCCCAAATATCCGAATTGTGCGCCACGCACCAACCGCGTGCATTGTAGAAGTTTTTTGCAGTGAAAACGCCCGTTTTTGACAAGTTTTCGATAAATCCGAGCAGAGATTGGTGCATTTCAGATAAATTACAGGATTCTGCGAGCCAATAATTCATCTCTGCATTGATATTCGTGGTATAGTTGCTACTCCAAGGTGGTCGCATAATTGGGTTCCAAATGCCTTGCAAATTCGCAGGAACACGCGGTGTACGCGAACTGCTAATCAGCAAATAGCGACCAAAATTGAAATATAAAACTTCCAAACTTGGGTCGCTCGCACCACTCCGATAGGCAATTAGCCGTTCTTCTGTTGTTTTATTGTTCTGAGGGTTGCCATTCAACTTTAAATCAACGCGATTGAAAAACTGTTGATAGTCTTTGATGTGCGTTTGCTTTAGTATTTGAAAACCAACTTTTTGTGCCGCAGTCAAATTTTGGGTTGCCAATGCCAAATCGTTGACCCCCTCAGTATAAGGGTCTTTATCGAAGCCATTGAAACTTGTCGCCAAAGCAACCAAAATGATGGCTTCACTGCCGTTTTGGATGCCAATCGTTGAATCCGTAGCGGCGAACGTACCATCGTGTTTGACTATTTTCACTAAATTGGTGAAACGTGTCCCTTTGTTTTCAGCATAGACAATGGCATTGGGCATATTGCCTCGGTAACTGGGTTCAGCATGAATCGGCGCACGTCCTGATGATTGCAAAACCTCGTTTTTAATCGTATTATTGTATTGTAAAAGACTTTTGAAACGCAGCGAAAAGCCCAATTTGCCTTTTTGACTGGCAGTCAAGCGGATGACCATCACTTGATTGGGATGTGAAATAAAATACTCACGTGTGTATTGGACACCATTCAGCGTGTATCGAGTCGTCGAAATAGCATCGCTCAGGCTCAACGTTCGTTGGTAGTTTGTGGCTTGACCATCGTGCCGCATATCAATAAACAGGGTTCCTAATGGGGCGAAGGATTCTGAAAACTTGCCTTGCAATTTACAGTTCAAACTATCCGCCAAACGGTAATTTTCGTCTTTCAAAGCCTGACGTACTGAGGGGAGGTGTTTGTGGGCTTCGGGATTGATTTTAGCAGCGTCAATCGGTTCACCTGACCACAAAGTCGCATCATTGAGAAAAATTTTATCCGATACAATACCACCATGCACCGATGCGCCCATTTTACCATTGCCTAAAACAAGGGTTTCTTCAAAATATTCAGCAGGTTTGGTGTACATTAACGTCTTGTCAGACTGAGCGGAGAGTGAGGTAAAAAAACAAAATACGCAGATTGTTTTTAGAATGGTTTGTCTCATCAACGTTGGTTTTTAAAAGAACAGAAAGAGTCATAAGTTTCCAAAAACGGGTTTATTTTTGGAAACTTATAAGTGTGTATCAATCGTTTGTAGCTGTTATAATGTATTGATAATCAAGGGAAGTGTCATCGGATTTAATGTTTTTAAAGCCAGCTTGTTTCAACTCTTTTTCGACAACGCTCAATGGCACTTTTGCGTTGGTTGGCGGACCCACAGGAATATTTTTCTCTTTATAGTCCACAATCAACACCATACCGCCTTTGCTGATTCCTTGTCGAAGATGCTGCATATAGGTGACGCGGTCGCTGATATACATATATGTGTTGACGATGATAACGGCATCGGCTTCACCTTTTTTAAGTTTGGCATTGTCCACATCCACAAGTCGTGCCTCGAAGCGATTGCGCAGTTCGCTGTTCATCTCTTTTTTAGCACTGTCCATGAAAGTGATAAAACGAGGGTCAATATCCAAGGCAATGGTTTTTTTTGCCAAAGGCACAAGGCGGAAGGCAAAAAAGCCTGTCCCAGCACCCAAATCGGCCACCGTTTTTTGGCTCAAATCACCCAAACGACGAATGACCATGTCTGGCTTTTGCCACACAAGGCGGTCGCGGCTTTCCCAATCTTCGCGCAAATCATCAACTTCATTTTGAGGTTTATTGCTGTTGGTTGTTGGAACGTCTGTTGGTTGATACCCACCCGGACGTTCGCGATTTTGTTTACACGACAAGATGCCCAAAACTGCAACAAACAAAATGGTTGTTGCTTTTATATCCGTTAATTTCATACTAAAATAAAAATTGCTGACTAATTTGACCAAAGGTAAGCCAAGGCACTGAAAAAGCTAAGAGAATGAGCTTTTTTTTATTATGACACAGATTTAAGGTGTGCATAAATCTACCATAAATTGCTCCAATTTCTTGCGAATATCGCGTTGTGTCCCTGTAAAATTGTTACAAATTGCCGAAAAAACCAATAATTGTCCCGATTCTGTGGTTACATAACCGCTGTACGATTTGACCCGTGTAATCGTGCCACTTTTGGCACGTAAACGCCCCGATACTGAGGGGGTATTTTTGAACATACTTTTCAAAGTGCCTGATTTGGCAGGCTCAGGTAGCGACTGGTAGAATGGCTTAAAAAGTACCGAATCGAGGGCAACAGTTCGCAACATGGATGCTAATTGCAAAGGTGAAATGCCATTGCGTGGCGACAAGCCCGAACCATCCTGCATGAACAACCCCTCAGTATTGACTCCTTTTGATTGCCAAAAATGGTAAATCGAACGTATGCCTTCTTCGTTTGAACCTGAACCTGATTGCTTCAAACCGATGGCTCTCACAATGGCTTCACAGTATAAATTCACGCTCTCGACATTGGCTTTTCGGACGATTTCGGATAATTTTGGCGAATACCACGTAAAAAATGGCTTACGTAATGAAAAGCTTTTATTGGGATTTTGGTCTAAAATCATTTGTGTTGTTGCAGAATCTGTCACTTCTACGTCTTGCTGTCTCAAGTTTTTCCGCAAATGCCAAGCTGCAAAATAGGGCGGGTCTGGAATTGAGCCATTGATGGTAAATTTGCCCGTACCTGTCGGAATCGTACCTCGCACATAGCCCACAGAACTGTAAGGTGTGGCATAGATATAGGCATCGTCGCCACCGCCTTGTTTACCTCTCACTTCATTAATCAATTGAAAATCAGGAATGTGTGGTTCGATGCTCGATACTGAGGGGGGCATTCCAGCCGTCGTGTTTTTCTCAAAAACAAGGTCGTATAAGTTTTCATGGAAACTCAAACCGCTTGGGCCTGCGCCATAAGCATTACCTAAATCCTCCCAAAGCCATGTGGGAACGGCTGTCGAAGGTTCAAATGCGCTACCATCGCCTACGATTTTCCCAACAATTTTTTTTATGCCTAAACGCTTGATTTCATGTGAAAAACTGTCCAAAACAGTGGACATGGAAGGGACACCCTCCATCAGTGGGCTTGCTAAAGTAGGGTCGCCAGAGCCTTTGATATATATATTGCCGTAGAGAATCGAATCTCGTATTTCGCCATCGTACTGCAACTCTGTACGAAACTGAAAGTCGCTGCCTAAAATACCCAAACCTGCTGCTGTGGATACAATTTTCATATTTGAAGCAGGTATCAAGCTCATTGTTTCGTTTTGCGAAGCCAATATTTGCCCCGTTTTAGCATCCATCACAATGACACCCACTTGACCATATCGAAGAGAGAAGTCTGTTGTGAGACGTTGAACAGCTTCGCTAATGAGATTTTTTGGCGTGATAGAATCTATTTCAATCATACCTTTCGATGCGACCTTGTCGGCGCAGTCTTGTGAAAAACTGGGCTTTTGCGACATAAAACAAATGAGTAGAAGCCAAAGTATTAATTTGATTTTCAACATTTTACAGCTTTTTGTTCTAGAATCTAAGTAAAAAACAATTGGGATATGGCCAATTCATGGCAATATCCCAATTTTAGACCAAAAAATCTATTAAAACTTAGCCTTTCCGCCGATTTAATTCATCTCGAATTCGAGCAGCTTGTTCATAATCTTCGCTACCGAGGGCTTCTTGCAGTTTTTTGTTCAACTCATCAGAAGATAGGTTTGTCATTGCAGCGTGCGAGTCAACAGCTTTGCTTTCTACCTTTGCGCCCCTGTCGCTACCTTGTTTCCGATTCGATTCATCGTCTTCAAGCACAACACCCGCTGCTTCTAAGATAAACTCATAAGTGTAAATCGGGCAGTTGAAGCGCACCGCCATTGCCAAAGCGTCACTTGTACGTGAGTCAATCTCATGAGGGATACCATCTTTGTAACAAATCAGGCGGGCATAAAAAACACCATCGAGCAAGTTAGAAATAATGACTTCATGTAAATCAATATTAAAAGTGTCTAGAGCATTTTTGAACAAATCGTGCGTCAAAGGCCGATTAGGCATCATTCGCTCTACTGCCACTGCAATTGCTTGGGCTTCAAAACCACCGATGATGATGGGCAAACGACGATTGCCATTGCGTTCGCCAAGTACAACAGCATAATTATGAGTTTGGGTCATACTGGGCTGCAAACCAACTATATCAAGAGGAATTTTTCTCATAAAACTCTAAATGTATAAAATTTAATAGTTTGTGGACAGAATACATCGCTAGTATCCTATAATAATTGTAACACGTAGTTAATGGGCGCAAATTTAGTTATTTTTGATAAAAAGACATACCAAAAATTTAAGGTCTAAATGAACGTGATTGATTTGTCTAAAAAAAACAATGTAACACTGTTATTGTTCCCATCTTTTGTAATTTTACCGCTTAATTACTCGTTTTAATTCATAAAATTAAACAAATTCACTATGACCAAAATCCTGTACACCGCTCTTGTTCTTGTCTTGGCAACTGCTTTATCGAATGCACAAACGCCAACACCCCCCTCAGTATCCGAACCTGCTTCAGAGGCTTTTAAGCGCACCACTTCGCGAGTGATGGAAAAAACCATCAATAGCAAAAAATGGGAATTGACCTTGACAAATGACGAGGTTAGTGAGGTCAAAATAAATGGGAAAAAACTCCCCAAAGCCGCTTGGAGTAAATACCAAACGGAGATAGAAGACTTGCGTTCCTCTGCATATGCGTTGGATACCGAGATGAACAACGGTATGTCTAAAGACAGCAGTATCTTAAAAGTGGAAGATGTAGTGGTTGCTACGGCGGGGCTGACTGAAGAACAAAAAGGCACACAAAATGCGCTCGAAGAAGCCTTGCTGAGCGACAACCTCATCAGCAACCGTGAATCGTATAACCTTCTGCTGACAGAAAAAATAATGAAACTGAATGGCAAAATAATGCCTCAAAGTACATTGGACAAATATGTGAATATATATTACACAACATCGGGTGATACACGTTGTGCAGGTTGTACTTTCAAGTTTCAGGTCAACAAACAACCAAAATAACTAAACAGGTGGCTGTAAACCAATAAGATACGAAACAATTGAGAATAAAAAATCTTTGTAGCTTTGTTGGAATCATCATACCTTTGAGGAACGGTTTGAGAAATATTTTATAAAAAACGCATTTTAAGAACCGAAATTACTGAGGGGTGGTATGATGTTTGCCACATGTGAACTAGAATACGTTTTACACAATATTTATAGAAACAAATTTTTACAGCAATTTTTTTGAACTAAAATTCCTAACGACAATGAAGTCTAAACTGGTTCTTTGGGGTACAAACGCACAAGATGACCGTGTACTAATCGCTATGCAACTTCGCGCTGAGGCAAATATGGTGGACATTTGGATGTTTCCAGAAGCTATTGCCTCTCCTGAATTTTCACAACAAATGCTTACTGAATGGCGCAATGGCGGCGAAGTCGCTTTCCCTGAAGGCGGTACGCATATTGAAAGAGAGTTAAGTGTTGCTGATAGTCTATTACCTGATGATATTCGTGTTGAAAAAACGGACATTATCAATCGCGCACAAACTGAATGGCATTTTATTGTTCTTTCTACAAAATTACACGCTGCTTATAAGTCTGAGTTAGCTGAATTGGAAGACAAAGTTGCTAAGATGACCGATTACAGCGGTGAAGTATGGGATACATTAAAAGGCTTTTGGAATAAAGTACAAGACCAAGTGAAAGAACGGAACTTGTTCCGTGAACATGGTGACGAATTGCGTGACATCACAAACGGTTTGTTCACACAGTTGAAAGATTTACGCACGTCAGTGATGAATGAATTTGAGGAAAATTCTAAAACTTGGTACGAGCAATTTAATACAATTTTAGATGAAATTGAGACAAAAGTTGAGAAAAGTGTTAAAGGTTTTCCCGACGTTTTCGATCAATTGAAGCAAACACAAACACGGTTTCGTGAGAAAAAAATGACACGCGAACACTCCAATGAATTGTGGAATCGCATTGATAACTTATTCAAAAGTGTCAAAGAAAAAAAGTTTGGCAACAATGCTATCAATGACAGCACGGCAGGGGAGCGTTTGACACGTCGTTATGAAGGTTTGATAGGTGCTGTTGATAAAATGCAAGTGTCTATTGACCGTGATATCCAAGACCTTGACTACCAACGCAAACGTGTAGAACAATCAGAAGGTCAGTTAGAAGCGCAAATTCGCCAAGCTAAAATCAATATGATTCAAGAACGCATTCAATCAAAGCAAGAAAAGCTCAACGAGATGTTGGCGACAAAAGCCGAGGTTGAAAGTAAAATGGCAAATTTGAAAGAGCGCGAAGCTAGAAAAACAGCACAACCTGCTAAAGAAGCACCTAAAGCTGAAGTCGTTGAAGCCCCTGCGCCAAAGGTAGAAGTTGCTGAAGCTCCAGCACCTCAAGCGGAAGTGCCTACGCCTACTGTCGAATCTGAAACAAGTGAAATTGCTGCCAATGCCAACGCTGCTGTCGAAGCCGTTGATGCTGTTACAGCTTAGTCTTTTTCCGATAAAAAATATCAAAGGTTGTCTCTAATCTGAGGCAACCTTTTTTGTTTTCATCAAATGAATGTTAATACTTCGGTAGTTTTTTGAGCATAACAACGGAGGAGAGGACTTTTCGGAGGCAAAGCCGCCGTTTTTTAACTAAAAAAGTACTGAACTATTGAATTATAAAAACTGCTTTAGAGCCAAAAGTTTATTATTCGCTCTAAATGTTGTTTTTCAGATTTTTCTACTTAGGTTTGATAATTTGTAAAAATTATTTTATTTTGCAGTCCTGTTTCACCTTATTTAATAATGCGTGAAAATTAACACACATTCAACATTTAATTCACTGGTTATTAATCTTTTTCTTGACTAACTAATCATTGAATCATGAATCATTCACACGACACAATGCAAGATAATCCACCTACTCATCAAGCAACAATAGAGCCTGACATTGCTGCTCTTGAAAAAAAAGAAAAATATAATCGCTTATTCAGAAGGGGTTGTACATGGGTAGGGCTTGGTGTGATGCTTTTAGGCATCAGTTTTGGCGTTACTTTTATGCTTTTTCAATCCGACAAGTCATTTATGATTATCATGTATGTACTAACTTCTATTGGTGCAACTTGTGTAATTAAAGGATTAGTGGACATCATAGGTTGATTATACTGAGGGGGCAGAAAAAAACGATCTAAATGACGAGATGGTGACATCATCTCGTCATTTTTTTTTGCGAACATCCATTTTAAAAACCTCAATTGCTACCTTTGCAGCATGGAAACGGACTGGCTAGCCATAAGTCGAGCCATAAATGAACAATATAGAATGAATAAATTAAAAATAGGCGTTTTGGGTGCAGGACATCTGGGTAAAATTCACATCCGATGCCTTCAACAAGCCAATGAGTCTTACGATTTAGTTGGTTTTTTTGATACTCATACAGAACAAGCCACAAAAGTCTCGCGAGAACTCAATGTACGAGCCTTTGACTCCGTTGAATCACTCATTGAAGAAGTGGATGTGGTGGATGTGGTGACACCGACAATTTATCATTTTGAGCTTGCTAAAGCAGCAATACTGAGAGGTCGTCATGTTTTTATTGAAAAACCATTGACGCATACTGTAGCAGAGGCAGAAGAACTATTGGTTTTGACTCGCGAAAAAGGTGTAAAAGTGCAAGTGGGTCATGTTGAACGTTTCAATCCCGCTTTTTTATCATTGGGTAATATTTCGATTGAGCCTATGTTCGTTGAAGCGCATCGTTTGGCATCTTTCAATCCACGTGGTACGGATGTGTCGGTTGTTTTAGATTTGATGATTCATGATATTGACCTCGTTTTACATTTGGTCAAATCGGAAGTCAAAGCAGTTCATGCTTCGGGTGTAGCGGTTATCAGTGCCTCACCAGATATTGCGAATGCCCGTATTGAGTTTGAAAATGGCTGCGTCGCCAATTTGACGGCAAGTCGTATGAGTTTGAAACAAATGCGTAAAGTGCGCTTTTTTCAACGTGATGCTTATTTGAGCCTCGATTTTTTGGAGAAAAAAGCGCAAATCATTCGTTTGCGTGACGAAAATACTGAGGGGGGGGATTTGATGGCAATGGATACGGCTCGCGGCAAAAAATGGATTGATATAAAAATGCCTGAACCCATAGCCGTCAATGCGATACAGATGGAGTTAGAAACATTTGCATACAGTATTCTGAACAATACAGAACCCAAAGTCACGATTGAAGATGGTTATCGTGCATTGAAAGTCGCTCATCAAATTATCGAAGTAATTGGCGATACCACTCTGTCTTAAGTGAAAAAAAATAGTTGTTGCTGAATAACTGATGTTACGCACGATACAATTACTGACTGTTTTTTGCTCCGCAAAAAAGACGTACTACGAAACTACTTTAGACCGAAGTTAATTTTTCAATCGCTTGCGATTGAAAAATTAACTTCGGTCTGATAGATTCTTTTTATTGTACGCTTTTTTTGCGTAGCAAAAAACAGTACGTAACCTCTACATTGCGTAACATCAGTTAATATACACATAGGTTAGATATGCTTTCGCCATGCAAAGACATTTATGGAAGAGTTGACTATCAGCGGTTTATAATCTAAAACGCTAAATAATGATTAACGAATGACAATTTGAGAACAAATGATATTTTTGAAAAAAACACTATTTAAGAATGGACAATTGAGTTGGAAGTTGGCTTTTTTACTGCTTGTTTTGAGTATGTTCACTCATTGTATCAAAGAAAATGAAGTTCCAGCTTATCTCTATATCCCCTCTTTTTCCATGTCAACCAGTGCAGGACAAGGCACTAGTGCGCAAAAAATCACCGATGCGTGGGTTTATGTGGACGGTTTAGTGCAAGGCATCTATCAGTTGCCCGTTCAGTTTCCTGTGGTGAATTTGGGTAAGCACGATATTCAGGTTTTTCCTGGTATTCGGAACAATGGTATCCGTTCCAATCCTGTTATCAATCCATTTTTGACAAGTTTTAAGGTGACAATGGACTTGAAATCGGGTAAAATAGACACCATTAGACCTTCGACAAGCTATATTTCAGGTACGGTTTTTAAAATTGTAGAAGATTTTGAAAATGGTAATACTTTGACTGTTGATAGAGATAACGCCCCCAATTTTCGATTTGGTCAATTGCCTGAGGGGTTTGAAGGTAAATGTGCGGGTTTGACGATGACTAAGACCAATTCGTATTTTGAAAAAGCGCTCAGCGCTAAGGTTGCTTTGCCTGACAATTCGCAAAACATATACATTGAAATGCACTACAAAACGGAAGCTCCTATAGCCGTAGGTATTTTTGGTACTAGCGCAACGAATAGTATTGGTGCAACAGCTTATAAAGTAACTTTGTTTCCAAGTGCAACTTGGAATAAAACATATATCAATTTGACAACGGAAGCTAAAGATTTGAAGATGACCGATTTTCAAATTGTATTTAAAAGTCTTTTACCCGACTCAATTTCAACGGCAAAAATGCTGATTGACAATATCAAATTACTTCAACGCTGAAAATTTTGAGAAAATACTGAGGGGGTAATCACAAACTAAAAAATGACCAAACAACGCCGTATAGACACCATGATTTATTCTGCAGCCGACTTTTTGACGGCTATGGCAGCATGGACGTGCTTTTTTCTGTATCGAAAATGGTCTGTTGAACATATTGTCTGGGGCGATATGTCGGTTTTGAAGGACCCTAATTTCATTGGTGGTGTTTTGTTGATTCCTATTGGGTGGCTGTTATTTTATGCTATTTTTGATAAATACCGCGATATTTACCGTCTTTCGCGTTTAGCAACAATCGCTCGAACTTTCTTTTTGACGTTTTTTGGGGTACTTTTTCTATTTTTTACCCTCATTCTCGATGATTTTGTTACAGGTTATACAACTTATTATCGGTCATTTCTCACCCTTTTTTCGTGGCATTTTTTCTGGACAGTAACAGTCCGTATGATCTTATTGACAAGGGCTAGTCGAAAATTGAAAGCAGGCGAAGTGAGTTTCAGAACACTCATCATCGGTGGTAATCAAAATGCCTTGGAGCTGTATGAAGAAATCACCAGCCGTGAGAAAAAATTGGGCTATAATTTTATTGGGTTTATTGATTCTAATGGCAACTCGACTAATGTTTTAGAAAAATATCTTAGAAAATTAGGTAAAATTGATGACTTATCTCATATTATTAGTGGACAAGGTATCGAAGAAGTCATTGTTGCTATCGAAACGAGTGAGCATGGTCGGATGAAGCATATCTTAGATGTGCTTTTCGATTTTGGCGACCGTATTCTCATTAAAGTGATTCCAGATATGTACGATATTATGGTAGGTACTGTGAAAATGAACCATTTGTACGGGGCGGTTCTCATCGAAATCCGTCAAGAATTAATGCCTTATTGGCAGCAGGTTGTCAAACGGTTGATTGATATTGTCGCAAGCGTAGCTGGTATTATTGTACTGATTCCTGTCTATGCTTATATTATTTTGCGTGTACGCCTTTCCTCAGAAGGACCAATTTTTTACTTTCAAGAACGCATTGGTCTGAATGGTAAACCTTTCAGAATCATTAAGTTTCGCTCCATGTATCTCGATGCTGAACATGGTGGACCACAGCTCTCGCGCACAGGCGACGACCGTTGCACACCTTGGGGTGCGACGATGCGCAAATGGCGTTTGGACGAATTGCCACAGTTTTTTAACGTGTTAATCGGCGAAATGTCGTTGGTAGGGCCGAGGCCTGAAAGGCAGTTTTATATTGACTTAATTATGGCACGTGCGCCACATTATCGGCATTTGCTGAAAGTACGCCCTGGTATTACCTCTTGGGGGCAGGTCAAATATGGCTACGCTTCAACAGTGGATGAGATGATTCAGCGTTTAAAATTTGACATATTATATATCGAAAACATGTCGCTTTCGCTGGATTTTAAGATTTTATTCTACACACTTGTCGTTCTGATGCAAGGTAGAGGAAAATGATTTTAAATTTACATTGTGATACTGAGGGGGTGAAATCGTAAATCCAAAACCTAATACTGCTCTTTTTCGTTTGGAAAATCTTTTGATTTTACATCTGCCACATAGTGACTGATAGCACCTTTCACTTCGTCGAAAAGATTGAGGTAGCGCCGCAAAAAACGGGGCTGAAAGTCCTTCGTTAGACCCAACAAATCATGTAAGACTAAAACTTGACCGTCGCAACCACCACCTGCCCCAATGCCAATTGTCGGGATTTCAAGGTTTTGGGATACTTCTGTCGCCAGTTTGGCAGGAATTTTTTCCAAAACAATACCAAAACAGCCCAAACTTTCCAATAATTTGGCGTCGCTGCGCAAACGGTTAGCTTCGTCTTCGTCTTTGGCTCGGACAGTGTAAGTGCCAAATTTATATATACTTTGTGGTACTAATCCCAAATGACCCATGACAGGAATCCCAGCCGACAAAATGCGAATGACCGACTCACGAATCTCCTCACCACCTTCCATTTTCACAGCATGTGCACCCGATTCCTTCATAATGCGTACAGCGGATTCAAGTGCAATGCGCGAGTTGCCTTGATAAGAACCGAATGGTAAATCAACAACGACTAAAGCCCGTTTGACAGCTCGAATGACTGATTGGGCATGATAAATCATCTGGTCGAGTGTGATTGGCAAAGTCGTTTCGTGACCTGCCATGACATTAGAAGCTGAATCACCTACCAAAATGACATCTACGCCAGCTTCGTCCACAATACGCGCCATAGAGTAATCGTAAGCCGTGAGCATGGAAATTTTTTCGCCACTCGCTTTCATTTTGAGCAATGTATTGACTGTAATTCTCTTAATCTCTGAATGAACTGACATAATTTAGTAATTACTTGATTAGCTTGACTTTGTTAAATTAGCTTTATTCAAATATAATTAGTGCGTTCACAGTTTTCAACTCTTAATTTGAAGCGATTTACAGCTTCTATTTTCATGAAAACTGATTCCAAAAATGAAATAGTGTCCAATTTTCACCATAAAAATTAGTCAAACGAGCATTACCAATTTTAACATTTTATCAAAAATGAGTCGAATATAAATTGTTATTCACTATCGTATAAAATAAATTCTAATTTAACAAAGTCAAGTTAGTTATTGATTCTAAGTACATGAACGATATTGGGCGAAAGTTAAGCAAGAAAAATAAATTTAGACAATAAAAAAATGCAAATTATTGATTTCCAAACACTTCGTTAGGTTTGATTATGCATAATCAGCGCAACCCGTTATTTGTCAATATTTTTCCATCGTTGGACGAATATCTAAGAATCTACCCCCTCAGTAGTTTTCTATCTGAAAATATTATTAATTTTGCAGCATGAAAAAGATTCAAACCACATCACTTTACGCAGTATTTGCGTGCTTTTTTTGCCTTTTCAACATTTCTTGCAACAATGATCTCGACCTTGTAGAAGGCGGTAAAGAAGTACCCATTGTCTATGGCTTCTTATCTCTCAATGATACGGCTACTTATATACGTATCGAACATTCGTTTGTTGATGAAAATAAACCTGCCGGTGAGTTGGCATTGATTGCCGACTCGTTATACTATGCCAATATCAATGTGACATTAGTTCGTGTATCGAACAATGAGAAGTTTAATCTGACACGTGTGAACGGAACTACTGAGGGGTATCCACGTGATAAAGGTACATTTGCACAATCACCCAATTATTTGTATAAGGCTAAAAATAGTACGCTTTCAATGCGTGCTGATGAACAATGGCGCATTGTTGTGCAAAAAACAGGAGATACAAAAGTATTGGCACAGGCAACAACAAAGGTCGTGGGTGACTACAATATTTTTGCTCCACAGGCAGGCACATCGTTGTTTTTAACTTATGACAATACGTTCAATATCAGTGTCGAGTCAAGTGAATTAACTGCTAAATTCTACGATGTAAAAGTGATTGTCAATTACGATGAAACGATTGGTAGCACAATGACAGCCAAAAAAGCAGAGTGGCTTTTAGCAAGCGGCTCGCCACGTCGTGCCACTGATGCACAATCATTTTTCCGTCGAAATGCTAAGGATTTCTATGTTTTTTTAGCAAATGCTATTCCTGTCAATACGAATGCAACACGCAAATTCAAGGATTTTGACATCGAAGTGACAGCAGGCGGTCAGGAGTTGATTGATTTTGTGAACGTAGGCATTTCGAATATCGGTATTACAGGCTCACAAGCTATTCCAACTTATACAAATATTGAGAACGGATTGGGTATTTTCACCTCACGCAGCAAAGCTGTTTTGAAAGGTATGAAACTCAATCAACAGTCTTTAGACTTATTGACAAATGGCGACTTGACCAAAAATTTGAATTTCAGATAAAACGCTCTTATTTAACACTAAAAAAACATTTCGAGTAAAGCGAAAAATAGGTTATAAATAATCTCAAAGGGTATTATGGTAAAAAACATCCCGAATTTCCATGTAGAAGATTCGGGATGTGTTATGTTTATTTAAGCATATTTTGATAAACATAGCTAATTGGATATTAACCAATTAGACACTTGCCATCGTATTTTGCGCCTTCTTCAACATGCAGTTTTTTGGCTTTGATATCACCTTTGATAAAAGAAGATTCAAGCAAGTGTAAGGTATTCATAACAGATACTGTGCCTATAACACGACCTTGGATGGTTGATTCGCCTGCTTGAACATCGCCTTCTATTACCCCCTCAGTATCCATAACAAGGCGTTTGTCACATACGACTTGACCTTTAATTTTTCCATCAATGCGCATATTTTCAGTTGATGTAATTTTTCCATCAATCACTGTTCCTTTAGCGATAATACAAGTTAACCCCTCAGTATTTGTAGGGCTATTTGCGTTAGAAACAGCATTTGTCTTGTCAGAGTTTGAATTAAAAAGAGCCATAAATAATCCTATTTAAAGATAAGTAGATGAATGTACTGCCACGAAGATAGGCGTTTTTTTTTATATTCATGAATAATAAATGGTTATTTACCACATTGTTCCATAACGTTTGGTCATTTTATTCGATTTAATCTTTTTTGTTAGTTTTTCTTCAGGATTTTTGCCTAATAAAAGATTGCAACCGATACGACCATTGAACTTTTGAGTCGAAAAAGGTGTGCCATACACGAGAATATTGTCGGTTACAAAATAAAGCTGGGCGGTGTTGTACAATGTCAAGCCAGCATGAATACCCAAATTAGCTTTATCCTCATTGCGTAATCCTAAAGTTGCGCCTACTCGAAGCCATTTCAAATAGTTGATGGTTACGTTTGCCATAGCACCATATTTGGTTTCACCGTTGAGGCTTTCGCTATAAAACAAACCGCCCAAACGGAAATTTTCTGTCACTTCATAGTTCGCACCTATGTACGCACGCAAGGGTAAATCCGAAACAAACCGCGCACTTTCTTGCTCCTTGATATTCAAAGCGAACCGAATCGTGTCTTTAAGTCGTTGGTAACTGGTATTTTCAGGGTCGAGCGAGTTGAAGCCTCGAAACTCCACATCACCACTTGTCGAATAAGTTTTACCTCTTTTTCGCCAGTGAATTGAACCTGCAGCATCCAGTACTGAAGCTGATAATTTGAGCTTACCAAGATTGATTCTCGCACCAAAATCGGCAGAAACACCACCATTATTGAGTAGAGTACCCATAATAGGGTTATTATTGTCAAACCCAAAAACCATCAAATCGTAGTCTGTTGTTAAACGCAATTCGTAGAAAGAAGTATCTGTTACAAGGCGTAATTTGTTACCACGCGAAAAAATACCCGCTATACCATTTTGGCTCTTGATACGTGCACCAAGTGAAAACAGCTCATCGTGGTATGTCAATGCCAAGCCAAATTCACTGCGCAAATCGGCACCGATGCGCGTACCAAACTCAGCCGCAGTACCCACAAACTGACCATTGCCTCTGATGAGTAAACTTGCTGCATCGCGTGGTACCATAAAATTTTGGGAACTTGAAATTAAATGGTGTCCACTGACTTGTAAATTATCGGTAATAGGGAATGAAACGGCTGCCGTTAGCATTTGCACATCACCATTGTAGTAGTTATTCTCTTGCAGTTTATCGAGCCATTGCCCATAAAAAGGCGCAATAGCACGACTACCATTGCTTTTTTTAACGATTAAGTCGCGAATAGAAAGCGGTGAGTTGGCATTAAAATACAAGCTAGGCAAACTGATGTGTATTTTTTTACCCGATGGCAAAAGGGCAGGATTGGTTAAGTTCGACTGCCAAAGATCTGTTGCAAAGTTGAGTGTTTGTTCTTGCTGTGCAGACAATGTTTGGCTTATTATTAATAAAAAAAGTATGATACGTATGTATGGATTCATTATTTTCAAATTTTGTTATGTTCGGAAAAAGGGATGATTTTAAGCTATTTATTGCCTATTTGTAATTGGTTATCAATTATTTATAAGCAATAAAGTGCTTTTTACAGATTAATGCCTGCTCGAACGCCCAACTTCATACTGATGTATTGAGCCGTATTAATCAAGACAGGTTGTAAACCTCTGTTTGTTGACGAAACTGTATATTTCACAATGATTTTTTTGGCAGAACGAATATTGTTGAAACGATTGGCATCCACTTTGATGAAATTGTAGGCAGGATTTGAACCAATAGTCGTACCTAAAGCCGTTGTTGGAGCCCCCCTCAGTACAATCGGTTCTGTTGTCACCAGAGAGTCCACAATTGCCCCCGATGAGTTGACAAAATAGCCCTGTAATTTCATATCAATTGGCATTTCGTTATCGGTTGTGAGTTTAAATTCAGCAGCAGCTATTTGCGTAAATTTAGACATATCAACTGCAAGCGTATCATAAACCACAAAGTCCTCAGCCGTGCCAAACAAAGGTACTTCAACACCAAAAGTGACCTTGAAGCGACTATTCTCACTCAAAAAGCCAGCTGTTTTGTTTGGATTATCTAAGTTAGTGATGCCGATAATTGATTGAATGAAGTGAGTAGGATTACTATTCAACACATCAACGATATTCGAGTTCTTCTTATCTATTGTCAGAGTCGTCCGTCTGTTTCCCCCAACTTCGTTGATGGAAGGATAAGCCAAGTTCAAACCATTGCCTAAAGGATTGTCGAGTGCCAATTTTTGACCTTTTAAATTCACACTTTCAGCTACTGCCGTGCGTGCTTGGATAGGAAATCCAAGACCATTGTCAAAAGTGACATAGATTTTGGGGTCTGTAAAATTAATTTTTCCGTTTGGTTTCCAATTTTTGAAAAAATCCAAACTCACAGTATCTCTTGGCAAAGCGACTAAAAACTGCCCAAAATAACCTTTCATATATTTAGCTTCAAATCTGGTGAGCTCGTATCTGCCTTGATTATTGAGTGATACCGACTCGCCAGTTGATTTTTTGGCTTGACAACTAAAAACGATATTACCCAAAGTCGGCTCACAATGCCAATCGAGCAAGCTTATAGAGTCCCGATAAGTTGTATTAGACAGCGTAAATGTTTTGTCGAAAACTTGACCATTTTTAGTCAATTGTGGAACAGTAATACGCACTGTAAGAGGTGTAGCTTGAGCTTCGAATTGCCACTTCAAAAAACCGTTTTTAAAGTCAATGGCATCAATACGAGAATTGCTGGGCGAAGGAAATGGAATTGCCATATCACTTTGCACTATCTGGATAGTTTGTACTTCGGGCAACGCTGAAAATAAATTAAAAGGCTGATTTTCAACTGTTTTACCATTGTAAAACATTCTCAAAGTGCCATCGGATTGTACCTGAAGATAAGAATAACCGTCAAAATTCTCAAAAAGATCTTGAATGGTCATCTCGGTTTCAACGAGAGGAACAGCATACTCAGGGGTTAGTTTGACATTCATATCTACCTCATCAAAAGGTAGTTTACAGGATTGGGCAAACCAAATAGAAAAAAATGTAAAAATTAGTACGTAATTTTTTTTGCTCATAAGATTAAGGTTTAAAAACGTAAGTGAATGTTAAGTGCAAAAAATCGGCTGTGTTTATCTAATATACTTCAAACAAATAAAGTAAGCGACTTATACTGAGGGGGTCAGCAAAAGCTATTGTCGTTTTATTGAGTGTGAACCTGTTATCTATTTAAGACAACTCAGATGAGAGACCGGAAGGTTTTAGACTTGTTAGTAAGGCTTGCTTGTAGATAGTTTGTGATATTTCAATGTTTGATATTGAAAATTTTCGTTCTGTGACAATTTTTGTGGTATCTTAGTGAATGGATACTACAGTATATGAATTACTCTTGAACCTACCTGAATTAAAAGTAGAAAGAGTAGAGTTAGAAAACAAAACAATACGTATTTATTGCCATCATTTG
>JAEUUP010000056.1 GCA_016787525.1 Saprospiraceae bacterium
ATTCGTCCTCAAGTCTTTGGATTAAAGTATTTATGTCTCCAAGTTTGTTTCTAAATTGAAATAATAACCTTTTTTCAAAAATTTAAAAATCTATTGAAGATACCATTATGAAAAAGACAACACATATAAGTCGAACGAAACTATTGTACACCTTTTTTAAGGCAAGCCTTATTACTTTCTATTTGGGTATTTTTTCTCCTTTTACTCTAAAAGCCCAAACTGTTACCCAATCTTGGGCAGTATTGGCTTCGGGAGCAGCTCCTCGTGGCATAGCGATAGATGCGTCGGGCAATGTCTATACGGCAAATCAGTCCAATAATACCGTCAGTAAGATAACGCCCGCAGGAGTCGTTACCCAGTCTTGGGCAACTTTAGCTTCGGGAGCATTGCCTACTGCCATAGTGGTAGATGCGTCGGGCAACGTCTATACGGCGAATTATGGCAATAACACCGTCAGTAAGATTACGTCAGCAGGGGTGGTTGCCCAGTCTTGGTCATTGGGTTTAGGGGCATCGCCTGTTGCCATAGCGATACATGCTGCGTCGGGTAATATCTATACAGCAAATCTCAGCGGTGATGACGTCAGTAGGATTACGTCGGCAGGGGTCGTTACCCAGTCTTGGGCAACTTTGGCTGCAGGGGCAGGTCCTTATGGTATA
Organism: Saprospiraceae bacterium; assembly: GCA_016787525.1. Lineage (GTDB taxonomy): Bacteria > Bacteroidota > Bacteroidia > Chitinophagales > Saprospiraceae > JAAFJT01. The sequence continues at coordinate 660 of JAEUUP010000056.1, forward strand.
GCGATAGATGCGTCGGGCAATGTCTATACGGCAAATAACGGCAATAATACTGTCAGTAAGATAACGTCAGCAGGAACCGTTACCCAGTCTTGGGCAGCTTTGGCTTCAGGGGCATTGCCTTTTGGTATAGCCATAGATGCGTCGGGCAATGTCTATACAGCAAATAACGGCACTGATAACGTCAGTAAGATTACGTCGGCGAGGGTCGTTACCCAGTCTTGGGCATCAGTAACTGTAGCTGGAGGAGCAGGTCCTTATGCCATAGCGATAGATGCGTCGGGCAATGTCTATACGGGAAATATCACCAGTAATACCGTCAGTCAGATTACGTCAGCAGGGGTCGTTACCAAGTCTTGGGCAGCTTTGGCTTCGGGGGCAAATCCTAAAAGCATAGCGATAACATCGGGCATTCTCTATACGGCAAATTTAAGCAATAATACTGTCAGCAAGGTTACGTCAAGCGTATTGCCTGTCGAGTTAGTCTCTTTTAGCGGTAAAAATACTGAGGGGGTTAATTGGCTGAGTTGGGAAACGGCACAGGAAGAGAAGGTTTTCGACTTTGAGATTGAACGCAGCAATGATGGTCTTATGTTTAGTAAAATAGGTATTTCAAAAGCAAAGAATGACCATGCTGTCTATGAGTTTATAGACAATAAACCCTCAAATGGGTTGAATTATTATCGTTTAAAAATCAATGGCATAGATGGTCAGTCAGAGTACTCAAAAGTCATCGCCCTATCTAACGCACGAACAAATCAAGTGAAAATATACCCCTCAGTAACGAAAGGAGAGTTGACCATAGAAGGCGCAAAATTGTTTGAAATAGTCAACTCTATCGGTCAAATACAAAAGGTTCAGAACGAAGGTGTCGGGTCTATTCAAGGTACTCAACACCTGAATCTCGACCTGCCTACTGGTTTGTACATCATCAGAGGTTTGGATACTGAGGGGGTGCATTTCTCTCAAAAGATCGTGAAGCGGTAATAGACTCCATGTTAAAGCATTCTTTTTCATAAGGACAGCCGTCTTGTGTGTGCGTAAGGCGGTTATTTTTTATATAAAAAGACTAAGGACTATACAAGCGAGAAGCCTTTGATAAGAAAAACCATAGTTTCGGACAGTATTTGACCCCATTCGTCCTCAACCATTTGGATAAGGTGTTAGAAGTAAGCAAATTTGTTTCAGAATTGAGAAAACTCCTCCCCCATACTATCAAACCTTTTTTTATTTAAAACTAATTGACATCATTATGAAAAAGAAGACAAGCTACACTTTACTGGCATTAGCCATTCTACTCCTTAATGCTGCAACACAGCCCATGAACGCCCAAAACTATGCTTGGGCAGCAAGAATGGGCAGCACCAGTGACGATACGGGTAACAAGGTCATTGTGGATGGTTCAGGGAACGTCTATACGACAGGTGATTTTACGGGTACAGTGGACTTTGACCCCAGTGCGGGTACAAGTAACCTCACATCCGCAGGTGTCAGTGATGTTTTTATCACGAAGTTCGATGCTGCGGGCAATTTGATTTGGGCAAAAAATATGGGTGGCACTAGTTTTGACAGGGGTTACGACATCGCTGTGGATGGTTCGGGCAATGTCTATACCACGGGCTGGTTCTCTGGTACAGCCGATTTTGACCCCAATGCGGGTACGGCTAATCTCACGTCGGTTGGCAGTACGGATATTTTTATCAGCAAGCTCGATGCTTCGGGCAATTATGTTTGGGCTAAAAGCATCGGTGGTAGTATTGATGACTATGGTTTCGGTCTCGCTCTGGATGGTTCGGGCAATGTTTATGTAACGGGTACTTTTCAAAATACAGCCGATTTTGACCCCAATGCGGGTACAACCAGCCTCACTTCGGCAGGGCTTGATGACATCTTTGTTATGAAGCTCGATGATGCTGGCAACTTAATTTGGGCAAAAAAAATGGGCGGGTCAAGCGATGATGTCGCTTGGGAAGTTGCCATTGACGGCTCTGGAAATGTTTATACGACGGGCTATTTCAATAGTATAGCCGATTTTGACCCCAATGCGGGTACCGCCGCTCTCAGTTCGGCAGGCGGTTGGGATGTTTTTGTTTCTAAATTGGATGCTTCTGGCACCTATGTTTGGGCTAAAAGAATAGGGGGAGTGATTAGTGATAATTGCAACGAGATTGCCATAGACGGCTCGGGCAATGTTTGTTTAGTGGGTTGGTTTCAAGGGACAGTTGATTTTGACCCCAATGCAGGTACGACCAACCTCACATCAGCAGGTGATGGTGATATTTTTGTCTTGAAGCTCAGTGCGGCGGGCAATTTAGTGTGGGTTAAAACGATGGGTGCTAGTGGGAGAGATTATGGCAATGGCATTGCTATTGATGGTTCAAATAACGTCTATACAACTGGGCGGTTTCAAAGTACAGTGGATTTTGACCCCAATGCAGGTACAACCAATCTCACTTCGACAGGGCTTGATGACATATTTGTAAGCAAGTTGGATGAGTCGGGCAACTTAGTGTGGGCTAAAAGGTTGGGTGGCACAGGGATTGATAACGGTTACGCTATTGCTGCTGATGGCTCAGGCAATGTCTATGCAACAGGCGTGTTTACTAGTACAGTGGATTTTGACCCCAGTAATTGCAGTGCCAATCTTACTTCGGCGGGTAACAACGACGTTTTTTTGATTAAGTTAAGAGAAACAGCGGGAGCTAATATCAATACTTGGTTGGGCAACAGTACCGATTGGACATCAGCTATCAACTGGACGTGTGGTGTGCCAACGACAACCGACCCACTTACCATTCCTGCCACTGCCAATAACCCCATTTTGCTCAGTAACCAAACCGTCGGTGATTTGACCTTTTCGGGTGCGAATCACATTCAACTGGGCGATTTTAACCTCACAGTCAATTCCATAAGTGGCAGCAGCACAGCTTATGTCGTAACCAATGGCTTAGGCAGTTTAATCATCAACAATATCAGTACAACTGCCACGCTTTTCCCCATCGGCCCTTCTACAACGGTTTATGCGCCTGCGACCATTACCAATAATGTCAACCGCAACTTCTCCGTCAGAGTCGGCACAACGGTTATCCTCCCTGTTGCAAACTATAAATACGTCAATCTGCAATGGGAAATCACCCCCTCAGTATCAACGGGCAATTCGGCGACTTTGGCATTGGGTTGGTCGTCGGGCAGTCAAGCCGTTGGGTTTAATCCTGCCTCTGCCGTGCAAATCAATCATTTCAATACCTCAACTGTGTCGTGGGATATTTCAACAAGTGCCACTGTGTCGGGTTCTGACCCTTATACGGCTACGGCTTCGGGTATTACGAGCTTTTCACCGTTTTCGGTGTCTAATGTGGTTGTATTGCCTGTGGAGTTAGTGAACTTTTCAGGCAAAAATACTGAGGGGGGTAATCTCCTCACATGGGAGACAGCAAACGAGGTGAACAACAAAGGTTTTGAAGTCGAACGGCGGCAGGCAACAGGCGACAATTGGGAAATATTGGGTTTTGTAGTTGCCAAAGGCAAATCGGCTACTTATACCTTTATGGACAACCTCCTAACGTCGGCGAGGTTTGAAACCTCACCGACGTTGAATTACTATCGTTTGAAACAAATAGACAATGATGGTAAAGAAACCTATTCCAAAGTCATCGCCCTGTCTAACTCACGAACAAACCAAGTGACAATATACCCCTCAGTAACCAGGCACCTTTTAAGTGTCGAAACGAACGACATCGCCCCATACCAAATCTTTAATCTTCTTGGTCAGCCAGTGCTAACAGGCAAAACAGGACAACAGATAGATGTATCCACTTTGCCACAGGGGACATATATCCTCCGTGTTGGGCAGGAGCAAGCCAAGTTTATGAAGCAATAAAATTTCTTTTTTATAATGTTACAGCCGTCTTGCGTACGCGTGAGGCGGCTTGTTTAGTCTAAAAACTATTTTAGGACGGGATAAGATGTGTATTAGGTTTCTTAATTTTATGCGTGCTTACAGATAGTAAGAGATTTGAAAAAACGACACAAACCAAATTCGAATGAAAACCTACGCAATCATCCATCTTTCTTTTTTAGACACCCCCTCAGTACAAAAGCTTTCTTCTCGACGATATTGTCGGTTAGGGATTCGGTTCTTTATATGCCTTCTCCTATTAAATAGGCACACCATACAGGCTCAATTCATACACGATATTGATAGTTTGCAACGCAGATTATCGGTTGTTGTATCTGACACGAGTCGCGCTTTGATTTTCAATCAATTGAGTAGCACTTATTGGGAATACAAACCCGATTCCGCTCTGTTTTTTGCCAATGCTGCCTTGAACTTATCTCGAAAGTCCAACTTCCCCGCAGGAGAAGCCCATGCTTTGGATTTATTGGGTTTAATAAATCAGACACGCGGTGATGCCCCAAAGGCCTTGGAGCTTTACTTAAAAGGGCTTAAAGTCGCAGAAAAAAATAAGCTCGGTGCTATGAAAGCGATGATTGCTTATGATATGGGAGAGACCTATATGTATGTGAATGATTTTCCAAAAAGTGTCACTTATATCAGTCAAGCCATACGAGCATTCGATTCTCTGCACAATATGTTTATGTTACCGATAGCCGAAACAACCTTGGGGAAAACTTATCTGAAAATGAATCAATTGGATTCGGCTTTGAAATATGCCCAATTAGCCTACCAGCATACCCAACCTGCAGCTGGTGAGCAACCGACTGTTCTGACCAATCTTGCAGATGTTTGGATGGCAAAGGGGCGTACGGATTTGGCTTTGTCTTACTACCAACAAAGCCTTGATTTTTCGAGGAAAGAGAAACGAACGGCTTATAATGCCATCACTTATTGTGGTATAGCCAAACTCTATCAACAAATAAACAAACCTGATTCGAGTATTTACTTTGCTGAAAAAGCCCTTGAAGAGGCTCAAAAAGAGACACTTTATCCCCAAATGATAGATGCCAGCAAACTTTTGGTGACTTTGTACAAAACTAAAAACGCCAGCAGAGCTTTGCAGTTTATGGTCATAGCGACTTCAGCACAAGACAGTTTGGATGCGCTTAGTAAATGGAATGCGCTTGAACGAGTCTCTAACTTTGATGCCCGCGAGCGTGAATACGAAATCCAATGGGCAACAACGGCTTTACGGAATCAAACCAAACTCTATTTTCTTATTGCTGGCTTAGTTGTCTTTTTATTAATTGCAGTGATTCTCTACCGCAACAATCAGCAAAAACAAGAAGCCAATGCTTCTTTGGCAGCTCAAAAACAAACCATCGAACAGCAAGCCGCTGAATTGCGTCAATTAGATGCTGCCAAAACCCGATTCTTCGCCAACGTCTCGCATGAGTTGCGGACACCTTTGACACTCATACTTGCCCCCCTCAGTACCACATTGAAAAGCAATACTTTGGACAACAAAAGTTTCACTTTGGTATCGCTGGCAAAGCAACACGCACAAGAAATGCTGGGCTTAGTGAACGAAATTTTGGATTTGACAAAATTAGAATCTGGCAAAATGGCAGTGCATGAGGAAGCCACCGATGTCTATAATTTGATGCGGCGTTTGGTCGCTACCTTTGAATCGTATGCAGCCCAACGGCACATAAAATTGGTTTTTGATTTTGACCCCGATGTACCGCGTGGCTTGATGCTCGATAAGCCGAAAGTGGGGCGCATTTTCAATAATTTGCTCTCAAACGCTTTCAAATTCACGCCAAAAGGTGGCACTATCAGCATCCGAATAAGCCATACACCCGCATATTGGCAAATCATAGTTGCCGATACAGGTGTGGGGATTCACCCCGACGATTTGCCCCATGTTTTCAATCGTTTTTATCAAACCAATCAAAAAAGCCCACCGATGGGTGGGACAGGCATAGGTCTGTCATTAGCCAATGAATTGACACAGGTGATGGGCGGCAAATTGACGGCTGAAAGTACCTTGGGTAAGGGTGCAAAGTTTATTTTGACCTTACCTAAAAGAGAAGTTTTAGGGCTTTCGGAAGAAAAAACTATCGAAATGGACGAAGAACCACAAGCACTCAGCATTAATACAGCCCTTAGTCCCCCCTCAGTATTCATGCCTTCAGATGGGCAAAAGCCTGAAAAGCCAACGGTTTTGGTAGTCGAAGACAATCCGAGTTTGCGGCAATATCTGAATGTGATTTTATCGGATAGCTACCATGTCTTGACAGCTGAAAATGGACAAGCGTGTTTGGATATATTGGAAAACACCTCTTCCCGTGGTGACTCCTACGGCGCAGTATCACTCATCATTTCGGATGTGATGATGCCTGTCATGGATGGTTTTCAACTCATTGAACGTTTAAAAGCCGATGAAAAACATACCTCATTGCCTGTGATAATGCTGACAGCTCGCGCCGAAATGCAAGACCGCTTGAAAGCCCTCCGCATCGGTGTAGATGATTATCTGACAAAGCCCTTTGAAGAAGAAGAACTGTTTGCAAGGATTAGAAATCTATTGACGAATCATAAACAAAGGCAAATGGCACGGCAAGAAATTGAAGTAGTCGCAAACCTCGGCGTAGCTCCAAGTCACACCGACACGACGGAGCAAATACCCCCCCTCAGTATAAATGACCAAAACTGGCTTGCTGACTTAGAAAAGTTGGTACAAAAACACTTGGGCAATACCAATTTGGTGGCAGAGGATTTGGCAGAAGACCTTTTCATTAGCCGTGCCCAGTTTTTCCGTCGCCTGCGTTTGCTTACAGGTTTGACTCCGAAGCAATATGTCCAAGAAATCCGCTTTAACCACGCTCGACAACTGCTTGAACAGCACACCGTTTCAACTGTAAAAGCGGCTGCGTTTGCCATTGGTTTTCAGAAAGTACAATATTTCTCGGAGCAGTTTAAGGAGCGATTTGGGAAATCACCATCGGATTATTTGACGTGACCCCCCTCAGTATTTCTGCTAAAATCATGCGCCTTTGACTTCTGAAATAGTCAAAGGCGCATTTTTTATGCCTCAAAAACCAGTATGAGACGATTCGGGTGCATGATTGAGACGATTCGGGTGTACCAGATACGATGCAGGTGTATGGATGAGACCACCAAGAAAATCCCAGAACGCACTTTTGAATCATCAAAACAAGCCGAATAGTTATGCACCTGTATGAGACCGAAAAATCAAAACTTAGTTATCATTTTTTTTATTCACCATTTTAAAAACAACTACATTATGAAAAGGAATCTCCTATCAAGACTAAAAAACCATTATTCCAATGGAAGTCTTACTCCTACCTTGAGCTTGCTCGTGCTATGGCTCAGTTTACCAAGTGTGATTCAAGCACAAACGGGATTTATGAACCCCAATAGTACAACTGTGAGTAGTATTAATGTGTCTGACCCGTCATTTACAGACCCCACCACACGCAACTATCGTTTAGTCCCTTATGTAAATGGCAAGCCAGACCCTAAGTTTTTTGGTTCAGCTAATGGCGTTGTCTATCCGCAGGGCATACAAGGCAGTGCTTTGTATTCAGTGGATAAAGAGAAGGCATTAGCCGCAGGCAGAAAAGCATTAACGGAGATACCCGTTTCAAAATACCTCTATTTCAAAGCAGGGCAGCCATTTCAAATTGATATGCTCACGCGGGCTACTAGCATGGGGTTTAATATCAAAACCACTGGTTTCCGTTCAGCTTTAGTTGGCACGGTTGCTGATTCTGCAGCAATACCCAACTATTTATCGCCTAATTTGATAGCACCAACGATGGTTTCACGCCTAAAGCCTAATACGGGGAATCCCTTTATGGATGATTCTCAAACAACAGAATGTCAAACCCGTTTCACCTTAAATTTCCCATTAGGAACGAAAAAAGGTTTTGTTGCTATAAATTGTATTGATGAGGTAGTTGGTCAGAAATCTACCTATACCATCGTTTTGCCTTTCATTATAGAAGGGCAGTTACAAACTGAAGTGCCGATATTAGGCACGGTCACTCGTCCACAAATACCTTTTACGGTTTTGCATTTGCCGCCTGGCGATGGTAGCTATGTGGAGTACAAAGCGAATAAAACTGTTTGCAGAGGTTTGGAAGAAACGAGTACTATCGCCAATTCGGGTAGTTCCAATGTTGGTGTTAAGTTAGGCTTCAAAGGTTCAGTCGGGCTTATCGCTACGGTTGATATCGAAGCCTACGTCAAATTTAATGTCGGTTATAGCGGCGGAGCATCTGAAGTGAAAATGAACAGCAAAGAGACTTGTCTGACATCAGGTTCGTCTATTGTTGCCAAAGTGCCAAGTGGCGTTGATAGAGAGAATGCCGACCTTTTTGTGGGCTATGGCTATGATGAAGAGTGGGGTATCGCTGATATGATAAGTGTCGAAAACGGTGTGGTGAAGCAAACCCGAAGCAAGATTATTTCTCCAACAAAAGTGATTGCCTTCAGAAAAACCACCTCGGACATAAAAACTGATATTCAAACCTTGAATACCATAAAGAATAATACCGCTAATCCTATGAAGATGCGTGCAGATGCAGAAAATCAGATAGCTATTTGGAATCGTTTCCTGTTTTTAAACGACTCGTGCAAAAAAGCAGCTAACCAACCATTCTCAGGTGCTTTAGGTATTTATAAGGGTGGTAACGGAGAACAATCACAAACTTTATCCACAGAAACCAGAGGAAGTTATACAGTTCAAATTGAAAAATATGCAGAAATCACAGGTGGCATTGAAGGGGTTGTAGAAGTCGGTGGCTCGGGTGTTTCAGCCAATTCAGAGTTTAAATCAACCCTAACTTTTGGTTCGACCAATACGAATACAAAAAGTGATGGCAATGAAATCAGTTATACCCTGTCGGATGATGAAGATGATGTCTATAAAATGACCACATACATTGACCCAATGTGGGGAACACCCATATTTAAGGTGGATGCGGCGGCAACAAAAAGTAGTTGCCCTTACACGGAGGGTATTCGAAGAGACCTCCCTTCTTTGACAAACGGTACGCCGAACGTTCCGAATCCAAAGGAAATCAGAAGAACGGGTATTCCGCGTGGTGCATCAATATCTGTACCCCTTAAAATCTGTAATAAAAGCCCTGAGCCACGAAAGTACCGCATCAATTTGGATGGACAATCTAATATCTACGGAGCTGTTTTCAGATTGGGGGGGACCACTATTAACACCACCACTGATGGCGTTTATTATGATGTAGCTGCCAACGATTGTTCAAATGTAGGGGGTCAATTTCCTCAATTGACCATCAATCCAGGTCCTAATTTGACAGTTACAAAATATCAAGGCATCAGACTTCTGATGTATTCAGATTGTGAACCCGATATAGTGGATACTTTGATGGTCAATTTGGAATATACGACAGGTGGAACAAATGGAACAACGGGTGGTGGAACAACGGGTGGTGGAACAACAGGTGGTGGAACGACATCAGGAGGAACAAAGGTCTCATTAGGCAATGCACTCAATTTTGATGGAAAAGACGATTGCGTTCTTATCCGCAATACCAACACACCTTTGACAAATACCGAAGCCCTGACCATTGAATATTGGTTCAAAGGCAGTACCCTACACTCTGCTGTACGCCTGCAACCCGACAATAAAAGCCATATCATTACAGGCTATAACGGGTCGCATTTTGTGAGGCTTAATTATGTGGATTATACTGTTCCAGTAGGTGGTAATGCGACTGATGGCACTTGGCACCATGTCGCTATGACTTGGCAACGCAATTCACCGACTGGTTTTAAATCCTATCTCGATGGAGTTTTGATTTCTGAAAAACAGACACCTGATCTTCCTTTACCTATCATTACGTCAGGGGCATGGTTGGGTTCGCTTTCAGGAGGCGCGGAATATACCAAGGGTTCGCTTGATGAAGTTCGCATCTGGAGCGTGGTAAAAAGTCAAGCGGAGATTAAAGCCAATATGTTCAGTGATTTGCCTGCTCAAAATAACTTAATCTTGTATTACCAATTCAATCAAGGTACAGCAGGCGGCACAAATACTGACGTAAACACACTCACTAACAAAGCAAATAGCAGTACATTTTTGGGTATCTTAAATAATTTTGGATTAACAGGTACAAGTTCTAACTGGATAGCCTGTGAAGTCATAAAACATTAAAAGTCACCTTTGTCTTTAGTTTCGATTATTTACCCCTCAGTATTTGAGGTGTTCTCAATGTTTTAGTTGCCTTTAAAAAATTCTTTTCATAATGGACAGCCACCTGCTCATACTGAGGGGTGGCTTTTTAATTGATTTGAAGAAGCATAGGCTGATTTTGATAAAAAATCTATCTTTGCTTATCGTTTTAAAATAAAAAGATAAAAAAATGGGATACAGCAATTTCAAAAGCCTTAAACAATCCTTAAAAAGATTGAAAATAGAAGAATTCGATGTCCGACTTTTCACAGATATAAAAGAAGTTGAGCCTTCGGACTGGTTGAAAACAACACTATTTTTGGCAAACGAAATGCCTTTGACCAATGAAAAAAGCAAGTCAGAACGCTTGATTTCGCCCATTTTGTTGGAAGCGACGCTGCCTTACAAAGATAGAGTGACGCTCTATTCAGGTGAAGATTTGACGATTGATGACAAACTTGATTTGTCGGGTAGTTGCGATTTTTTTATTGCTAAACACCCCAGAAAAAGTGTCATGCAAGCCCCGATTATTACGCTCTGTGAAGCCAAAGATGAAGATTTTGACTATGGGCAAGGGCAATGTTTGGCGCAAATGTATGGGGCAAAACTTTTCAATGAACAAGAAGGACATCCGCAGCAATTTATTTATGGCTGTGCGGTAACGGGCGGCGAGTGGAAGTTCCTAAAATTAGAGAACAATCAAGTCTTGATTGATATTCAAACCTATTACCTCAATGATTTACCAAAAATATTAGGCATTTTTCATCAGATTATTCAAACTTACTTGAATTGATTATCGCTCGCTAAATGCAAATTTAAAGACATCTTAGAAACCGAATTATTGGACTAACTTTTAGCGTTTTAACGCTTAAAAAAAAGCGCGATGTGGCTGTTTAGCTGCATCGCGCTTTTTTTTGTCGAAACGTCAGCGAGGGTTGAAACCTCGCCGACGTTCTTAACCTACTATCGCCTGCGGCAAATAGACAATGATGGTACGGAAACCCTTTCCAAAACCATTTCTATTGAAAGCAAAGGGACAAAAGGTAAGTTAGCCGTCTATCCCAACCCTGTATCAACCCATTTAACC
>JAEUUP010000108.1 GCA_016787525.1 Saprospiraceae bacterium
CTACCGCACAGGTAGTCGTTTAGCTCCTGACGTACCCCCTCAGTATCGCACCTATTTCACCTTGCTTCGCAATTACTATGGTAATACCGAGTTTTATAAACAAGCCCAAACAGAGTGCAAATATTTTCGGTTTTATACCTCTAGATAGTGTTATTTTTTTCATTTATCAAAGGTCACTTTTATCTGCTTAATTCCAATAAGGTTAGGATTTTCTTATAAAATCCAAACGCCTTCCCGAGCTTGACGAACGCCTTCCCGAGCTTGACGAACGCCTTCTCGGGCTTGGCGAATGCCTTCTCGGGCTTGGCGAACGCCTTCTCGAGCTTGGCGAATGCCTTCTCAGGCTTGGCGAACGCCTTCTCGGGCTTGGCGAACGCCTTCTCAAGGTTTCTGAACGCCTTCTTTTTAATCTATTTACACTTATTTGCCTTTCTATACGGCATATAAAGGCATAAAAATCAATGATTTATATTTTTAAGTAGTCAAAAATAAGTTTTCGTGCATTTCAAACACCGCTTTTGGCGGCGAAAAGGACTTTGAGGAGCGAGCGATTTTTTGATTACAATTTGGCTTTGCCAAAATTGTAATCAAAAAATCGCTCGCTCCAATAGAAAAACTTTCAACGTACGTCTTTTGCGCGTAGCGCAAAACAGTGAGTATCAAACACGCGAAAACTTATTTCTGATTACCTAACCCCTCAGTAAATTTGCTATATTTGTGTAATAAATTGATAATCAATAAACTAATCCGTAATTAAAATGATATTCTATCACGCCACCACACCCGAACAATGGGTAAAATACGAAAATGAAGACTATTATGCCGCCGAGAGCCTTGATACTGAGGGGTTCATACACGCCAGTTTTGCCGAGCAGGTTGAGCCTACTTTGGCAATTCATTTCAAAGGCATCAAAAAAATCCTGCTTTTAACAATTGACTCTGACCTCTTGACTTCAAAATTAGTCGTCGAAGCATCGAGAAATGGTGAGTTATTTCCACATATTTATGGGACGATTAACAAATCGGCTATCATTGATAAACAACAGAAGGGTTCATAACTAGAAACCGACGGAAAAGTTTAGAACTTTTCCGTCGGTAAAATAAATCATCACATCGGTAGAATCATCACAAATTCTTTAATCGGAATCCGTTTCAATTTACCATTTATTTTAATAGCCAAATTGCCTTCTCCGCCAATTGATGATTTTATTAGCTGCGTATTTTTTTCTTTTTCAACATACAAATAGGCTTTTTCGTCTTTTTTAAAAGCTTTTTTAGTTTTATCGTCGTCGAATTTAATTTTTAAGTTTGCCTGCCCTTCCTGAGTTTTAACCGTCAAATACGACAATTCGAGTGTACAATCTTTATTTATAGTCAAAGTAAGGCGATAGTAATCTTTGCCTTCCATCGGTTTATTTTCCTCTCCTTGCGGTATGATGCCGCGATGTCCAGTATTCCCTTTTTGGCACTCAGAAATAGTGATAAGACTGGCTTGCGCATGACAACTTGTGATGAAAAGCATAGTTGTGAATAAGAAAAAAGAATGTATTTTCATGTTAGGTATAGGTATTTTATTGAATTTGAATGTCTTATTACGCTTAATCTTCGGCTTCAAAATCTACTTTTCGGTAAACATCTTCAATATTGAGTTGAAATGGTGCAATATAAAATGTTAAACTGCCTTCTGAAACCACGTCGCCGAATTGCCAACGCTCCGTTTCATCTCTATAATATTGTTCAATACATGGCTTTTCGGAGTCAATTAAAATACACTCTTGGAGGCTTTTTATGTTGCGATAAGATTGAAATTTTTCACCTCTGTCAAAAGCAGCCGTTGATTCAGACAGCACTTCAATCAAAATTTGAGGATTGGCAACAATGTCTCTAAAATCGTCGGCATACAACGGTTTCCCGTCAACAATCACAATATCTGGATAGAAATAGTTTTTGTAACTTAGAAAACTGACAACTTTCGTATCTGCAAGCGTAGCCTCATGATTTGTATTGTATTGTTCAAATTGTTTTTCTAATGATATTGCTACATTTTTAACAATGCGATTGTGATTGTACGATGCGCCCGCCATTTCAATAAGTTTTCCATTAAAAAATTCATGTTTACCACCTTTTTCACGCAATGTTGCTCGCTCATGAGCGAGGTATTCTTCGGCAGTCATCGCCTTATGGGTTTTCAGAAATTTGACCATTTTCCTTATTTTTCTGTAAAAATATGACCTAAACTTCAAAACGACAAGTTTTTATCAATTTGGGCGTACCTCTCAGTATGATGAAGCACAATTTGAACTCGATTAATAATTGTAATATTCATATTGAAATGAACGAGCTTCCGTCAAATAAAAATAGTCAGTAATCAAGGTATCCAATTTTTTGATATAAGGTCTAAACTTATTTTCTTCCTCTTTTCTTAGGGTCTGAGGTGTACTAACAGAAACTAAATCCTTTATTATTTGCATCAATGATTCAAGAAACAACTTTTTCTGACTTGAAATATCGTATTTGGTTTCATAAAATCTACCATTATTAGCGTATTGATACATAGCAAATTCAGTAAAACCCATAATCCTTCGAGATTGATGACCAAAATAAGTGCCTCCTCTCTGCAAACGACCAAATAGCTCATTGATAGTCTGATAAATATCATTCAATTTTTCTCTTTGCGTGTCAAGGTTTTTATTTTTCTGTATCAAGAAGTAGGCATATAGCATAAAAAACTCATCTTGTCCCAATTCACTATTAAAACTGATGGTTTCGTCTAATCCGTTTTCATCTACATAGTGTTTTACACGAGGGCTTTTGTAGTAAACTAAATCTGGATGGGCAATATCTTCACTGTATAGTTCAGGGAAAAGGTCAACGATGCGATTAAAATCATTTTTTGAAATAATAAATTCATCATCTTTGTCTATTCCAATTTTAATCGAATCTTTTTGAGTATAAAATTTTGGATTACCAATTTGTTGTGCCATTTGAGGTTTCGGGATAATAGGTGTATCAATTTTTGTCGTTTCATTTTTTAACGAGTCAACAACACGCCACTTCTGTATTGATTGATTGGGGTTATTACAACCCGTTATTAAAATAGCCCAAAGGATAAGTAATTTTTTCATAAGAGTCCAATTAAAATAAAATTTTCCAAGCATCTTGAAGATACTTGGAAAATTTTAACTTGTTGATTTTCAATAAACTAACTCGATTTACGCAGGCTTCCAAGAATCCTTCAAAGTCACTGTTCTATTGAACACTAATTTTGTATCAGTTGAGTCTTTATCAACCGCAAAATAACCATGACGCAGGAACTGCACACGGTCGTTCACAGCCAAATCTTTGACCGAAGGTTCGACATAAATCGTATCCAAAACCGTCAATGAGTTGGGATTCAAGTAGTCCATGAACGATTTTTCTTTGTCACCATCAGGTGCTTCAACCGTGAATAAGCGGTCATAAATGCGACATTCTGCTGTTGCTGCCGTTGCCACATTGACCCAATGCCCCACACCTTTGACTTTGATACCCGATTGATCTTGACCACTTTTTGAAGTCGGAATATACTCGCAACGCAACTCTTCAATGCCCCCCTCAGTATTTTTGATGGTTTCGACATGCTTGATGATATAAGCCCCTTTCAAACGGAAATACCCATCAGGCGTTAAACGATGATAACCTTTGGGCGGGTTTTCCATAAAATCTTCGCGTTCAATCCATATTTCACGACCGAAAGGCACCAGGCGTTTGCCACCATTTGGATCTTCTGGATTGTTTTCGATTTCTACGGTTTCAGTCACCCCCTCAGTATAATTTGTCAAAACAACCTTCAATGGATTCAAAACAGCCATCACACGTTGCGCTTTTTTATTCAAATCTTCGCGCACACAAAACTCCAACAAACCAACATCAATGATATTGTCACGTTTAGCAATGCCAATGCGATTCGCAAACTCTCGCAAAGCCGCAGGCGTATAGCCTCGACGACGCAAGCCCGAAATAGTTGGCATACGTGGGTCGTCCCAACCATTCACGACCCCCTCAGTAACGAGTTGCAACAACTTACGTTTTGACATAATCGTATAAGTCAAATTCAAACGCGCAAACTCAATCTGACGTGATGGGAACAATTCCAAATTTTTAATCGTCCAATCATACAATGGACGATGCACTTCAAACTCCAACGTACAAATCGAGTGTGTGATGTTTTCGATGGCATCAGAAATCGGGTGTGCGTAATCGTACATCGGATAAATGCACCAATCATCGCCCGTTTGGTGGTGATGTGCATGTTTGATGCGATAAATCACAGGGTCGCGCATGTGCATATTGGGCGAAGCCATATCAATTTTCGCACGCAAAACACAAGTGCCATCGGGCAGACTACCGCTTTTCATTTGCTCAAAAAGAGCTAAATTTTCCTCAACAGAACGGTCACGATAGGGTGAGTTTGTACCCGCTTGTGTGGGTGTTCCTTTCGAAACCGCCATTTGTTCAGCCGTTGAATGATCCACATAAGCCAAACCTTTTTGAATCAATTTGACCGTCAAATCATAAATCGTTTGGAAATAATCGGACGCATAACGCTCTTCAGACCATTCCATCGGCATTTCTTCAATCAGCCATTTTACATCCTCCCGAATGGAATCCACATACTCAATGTCTTCCTTGGTCGGATTGGTATCGTCGAAACGCAAATTGGTTTTGCCACCATATTTGAGTGCCAAACCAAAATTCAAACAGATACTTTTGGCATGACCAATGTGCAAATACCCGTTGGGTTCGGGTGGAAACCGCGTGATAATGGTTTTATGTTTACCAATTTCGAGGTCATGCTCGATGATTTCTTCAATAAAGTTGAGTGATTTCTCTACTAATTCTGCCATAATTATTTTTATTGTTTTACCAATTTTGAACAAAATAGAAAACAGGTTTTGTTCGTCATTCGTAATTAAACTTTCGTAATTGATTTACGGTTTGATTCTTATTACTTTTCCATCTTCGTCTGCAATGACTAATTCTTCACCATTTTTTCGAGCGTTTTCATACACTTTTTCAACAGCCTTTTGAAAACCCCTCAGTATTTTGTCAGCCAAAACAAGCGACTCTTTTTCAATTTTCTTCATTGATTATTTTCCAAATTTTTGAGTTATAAATTTCAATAGCCAAGTCAAAATTACCTTGTGCGACTATTTGCAAAACATCAGAGTTATCAAAAACAATCCATTCATTACAAATAGGAAAATACAAATTTCTAAAATTCTTCAAACCCGCTACATAACGTCTTTCAATGACTTCTGTTTCAATATTATGCCCACCTTTTTTAACTCTTTCAGCAACCCTTTGTTTGGCTAAATCAACACTTTTTAGATACACAAAAACCAAAGTAATCTTATAACCTAAATTTCGGGCTTTTTTGATAAACGAGACATAACTTCGAGTCGAAAGTGTTGTTTCAAAAGCAAAATCTTCTCCTTTTTCTAAAAGTTGATTGATACGATTGAGCATAATGCGTCCAGCTTCAATAGAGACTTTTTCAGGGTGAAAAGGTGACAAACCTTTTGCAATTTCATCGGCATTGACAAACTCTTGACAATCTAATATTTCGGGCAAAATTGTCATGGATGCAGTTGTTTTACCTGCACCATTACAACCTGCAATGATGTATAAATTAGGCATTTTCTCAAAATATAGTTTAAAAGTCATCAAATACTGAGGGGGTCAAACCGTCCGTCTTTCCACCTCAAACACAATCGGTTTATTCATCAATTCATACCGCAAATTCAAAACTGAAGCATTGATATAGGTCGTCAAACCATCTTTTTGCACACCGTATGCCTCGTGAATATGCCCACAAATATGAAATTGAGGCTGTGTACGCCGAATAGCCGTCAATAAATCCATACAACCCACATTCTGACCACTTACAGTCTTATCCAAACGCATATAAGCGGGACCATGTGTTATCAAAATATCGGTATCATTTGGAATCAAATCCCAATGTTTGCGAATATCTGTCCCACGCCGCCGATTGAATGCCCAATCATAAAACCATGGTTGAATCGGCGAACCCCAAATTTTGATGCCTTCAATCGTCACACCACTGTCATTCAAATAAATCACATTCTCAGGTATCATTTTAGCAATGATTTCAGGCTTTGTATTTTCAAAGTAAAAGTCGTGATTGCCAGCAATAAACACCTTATACTGATGCGGTTGCACCGAAAACCATTCTAAAAAATGATAAACTTGCGCTTCCGAACCTTTGCTCGTCACATCGCCCGCGTGTATCAATACGTCGCCATGGGGCAAATGTTCGGGATGTTTGTTGTGAGTGTCAGAAATTGCTACGAATGTCATTTTTTACTGAGGGGGTTTGTATGGGAATGAAATGTCGTTTTCTTTAATTCAAAAAGCTTTCAATTCGATGATTCAAACCTTTCAAAGTCCGATAAATATCAAAAACCTCGTCATCAACACAAGAAAAGTCTTTGCTTATGGCGTATTCTTTACCATTCAATACCACAAAATACCAGTTTCGCCCGATGACATAACAGCCATAAATGGGCGATTGATTATTATTCAGTTTTTGAGCCACCAGCATCGCTATCAACACTTGACCTTTCGGGTCTCCATTGGGGTCAGTGCCTTTTTTATACTCGTTTAGACAAAAATAGGGCTTTTTGGGATTTCGAAACCCCGTTGCAATCATGCCATCTACACGACCTGAGAGCGCGTATCCATCAATATCTGCACTCAAATCACGTTCTAAAAAGTAAGAGTAAAGTTGATTCGGCTTAGACGCAAACACAATCATCGGACTGATGAATTTATTTTCCAACTCCACCTCATTCCAATCATCACCACCGTACATAAAATGCGCTTGAAGGCTTTGAATGTATTGCAGTTCAAAGTCATTTAATTCATAAGGAAATGATAGAAGTTCATCCAATAAATCCATCGAAAAGACTTGTTGAGTCTTAAAAACATCGTCTAACATATCCAATGTCCATTCTCTAAAATTACTTTGTATCATCGCCTTGTATTTTAGAAACAACTATTTTTACATTCTCTCAGGCATCTCTATTCCCAGCAAATCCATACCATGCGCCAATGTTCGCGCCACAATCTTCGCCAATTTCAAGCGGAACACTTTTTCAACCTCATGGGCTTTCAAAACAGGGACATCGTGCCAAAATTTGCTGAAACCCTTAGCAATATCGTACAGATAATTCGCCAATACTGAGGGGTCATATTGCGCTGCTGCATCTTCAATCACCTTCGGAAAATCGTAGAGACTAATCGCTAAACTCTTTTCGGCTTCATGTAGTTCAATCGGAAGGGTAGAGATTGAAAAATCAACGCCCGCATTGGCAGCCATCGCCTCAACGGATTTGGCACGCACATAAGCATATTGAATATATGGTCCCGTATGACCTTGCAAATCAACCGACTCTTTGGGGTCAAAAACCATTTTTTTCTTTGGATTGACCTTGACGATATGATATTTTAAGGCAGCCAAACCAATTTTGCGAATAATGTCCGCGCGTTCTTCTTGCGAAAATGCGTCAAGCGTATTGCTTTCAGAAGCAGCGTTTTGTGCTTCATTTATCACTTCTTGAATCAAATCGTCGGCATCAACCACCGTGCCTTCGCGCGATTTCATTTTGCCAGAAGGCAATTCGACCATGCCATAGCTCAAGTGGAACAAACCATCGGCATATGGTTCGCCCAATTTTTTCAAAATCTCAAACAACACTTGGAAGTGATAGTTCTGTTCGTCCGCAACCACATAACCCACTTTGCGGGCATGAAAATCGTTTTCACGCAGCCTTGCCATCGCAATATCTTGCGTGATATAAACCGAAGTACCATCAGAACGCAGCACCAATTTGTGGTCGAGTTTAGCATCTGTCAAATCAATCCACACCGATGTATCGGGCTTTTGATAGAACACCCCCCTCAGTAAACCGTCCTCAATAATCTCTTTTCCGATAGAATATTGGTCGGATTCGTAGTAAATTTTATCAAAATGCACACCTAATTTGGCATAAGTCTCATTGAAGCCTTCATAGACCCAACCATTCATCTGCGCCCACAATTGGCGAGTAGCAGCGTCACCAGCCTCCCAACGCAAGAGCATTTCGCGGGCTTGTTTGCCGAGTTCAGAATAGTTGTTAAAATATTCGTTTTTAAAATCTTTGAAAAACTCATCGAGTGTTTGCCCCGCTTTTTTCTTCGATTCATAAATCACTTCTAAAGCGAAATCCGTTCCTTGCCAACCAAAATATTCTTCCTTAAAGTTTTTTTCAAATAAAACATAATAGTCACCTACAAAATGGTCGCCTTTGATGCCTGATACTGAGGGGGTCTTGCCTTCACCCCACAATTGCCAAGCGAGCATGGATTTACAAATCGCGATACCTCTGTCATTCACGACTTTGGTGCGCACCACATCGTAGCCTGCTGATTCCAAAATGCGCGAACACGACCAACCCAAAAGAATATTGCGAATATGCCCCAAGTGCAAAGGCTTATTGGTATTGGGCGACGAATACTCGACCATTACCCGTGTATTTTTGGGAGGTAATTGACCGAAATCGGCATTTTTTGCTGTTCCTGTTACAAAATTAGTCCAAAAATCAGTTGAAACAGACAAGTTGAGAAAACCTTGAATGACATTGAATTTTGAAAGAGTCGTCAACTTTTCAGTTAGAAAAGCGCCCAATTCTTGCCCAATCACGGGCGGTGCTTTGCGCGCCGCTTTTGCAAAATTGAACACTGTGACGGTATAATCGCCTTCAAATTCCTTGCGTGTGGGGCTGCAAATGACCTCATTGGCAGCTATTTCGACGTTATAAAGTTCTAAAACAGCCTGTTTGACGGCATTTTGAATGATAGATATGATAGTCATAAAGTAAGATTTCCTGGATTTGATACGAATCTACCCCTCAATTGAAAAGATAGAAACTTTAAAAGAGAGCGCAAAAGTAAAAGATTTGCTCAAAAAAATATGGAAATAGAGCAGTTTTAAGGATGAGCGTAGTGACAAAAAATTTTATTATATTTGCTCAATAATTTCTTTAAATAACTTAGACGAATGAAAAAATTAGTAACTTTTTTAGTGCTTAGCCTACTTGCTAATACCCTTGTCGCTCAAACGAAAAAGGAGTCCATAGGTATAACAACGGGTTTTAACGTTTCAAATATTTCAAAATACTCAAACAATGGTACTTCCACAACCTTTAATGGCACTCGTGCGCTGTTTGGATACGAAACGGCTGTTAGTTTTAGATACCGTTTTAGTAATCGTTTTTCTATTAAAACTGAATTGAGTTATATCGAGAAGGGGTGGAAAGGTCAGCGATTTATAGGCAGTGTTGGTTTCTGTGGCAGCCCCGGACCCAGCCAATCCATGTTAGATGCTTATAAAAACAGTTACACTTATGTTTTCGACAATAGGTTTAGATATGTGACAGTACCATTTATATTGGAATATTCTATTTTTAAGAAGAATATATTTCTTCAGTTAGGTGGGTTTAGATCCAAAATTGTCAAATCAGACCAAACTAATGCAGCTAACCCATTACTTGAATCTTATACATCTCCTGAGTATTGGCTCAGTCCTGTCAACGTAAAGTCTTTGGATTGGGGTGCGAATTTGGGTATAGAATCTCGAATCAATTTGTCAAAATATACGCAAATGACCTTTTCCACACGATTCAGTCAAGGTTTTAGCACAGTCATTGAAGGAATAAGCTATCCCACTACGAATAAAGAAATGGCAAAAGGTAATCAGACCTTGTCGTTCAATATCGGTTTGTTTTATTTGAATTAATTACAAACCATCTAACTCTTTCTGTTGGGCTTTCGGAAGAGACTTTACGATGAGTTGGTAACTGTGATCAACCAAAGATTTTATCAGTTTGTCGTCCAAACCGCGTTCACAATAGACTGTGTTCCAATGCTTTTTGTTCATGTGGTAGCCACCCATGATATGGTCGGGATATTTTTCGCGCAATTCCGTGGCGTAGTCGGGGTCGCACTTTAAGTTGATGCGACATTCGGTTTCATCCAGACTCATCAAACCAAATATTTTACCCATGACACGAAATACGAGTGTTTCAGGACCGAAAGGTGTATCTTCGGTCGCTGCTTTTTGCGAAAGACAATGGTTTCTAAGTGATTCGATATCCATGTTTCAAGTAAAAATGAAAAGTGAAAAGTGAAAAATTTTAAAATGATTTGCGAATCTAAGGTTTTTCCTTTTACATTTGCCGCAAAAAAGCACCCCCTCAGTATTTTTTACTGTACACATATATTTTGGTTCCGTAGTACAATGGATAGTATGGAAGTTTCCGGAGCTTCAGATTTAGGTTCGATTCCTAACGGGACTACAGCAAACGATTAAGAAGCATTATAGGTTCTTTGACCTAATAATGCTTTTTTTTTGCCTAAAAGATACAACTTAGTAATTTTTTGAATAATATTGCATCAACAATTACATGTGAACTTTTTGATGAATTTATCTTAAAACGCACGCTACGACTTACTTCTTTTGTGTTATTCAGTTCTACAAAACCATCTTTTCTCAAATCGAATATTATTTCAGAATTTCGATAACAAACCAAATTTTAATAAGCTACACACACGATTTCAGATACTGTGTTTTGAGACACATTATCTTTTCGTGAAGTTTTATTAATTTTTGTTAAATATTTTTTTTAGCAATTAGCTTTGC
>JAEUUP010000134.1 GCA_016787525.1 Saprospiraceae bacterium
CCCAGTATCTTGAAATATCGAATCCCTGTGAGACCTAATCGATCGTTTGAACGTAAACGAAAACATAAGCTAAAATTTTCAATGAACTTGCGACGATGTGTATAAATAACATCATTCTTTCACTAAGTTGACAGCATTAACCTTCAAGGTATCCGATACGTTTTGAATTAATTCCGCACAATGCTGCGTCCGTCAATGTGTTTTTGATTGATTTTATTGCGATATTGGTCGCCAATCGGTATTTCGACTTCATTTGTCAAGACAATTTCGTTCTTGTTAATGCGGACAATCGCATTGCGATGCACCAAAAACGCCCGATGCACCCGCAGAAAAATATCACTTTTTAGCTTTTCTTCCAATTTAGTGAGCGTAAGTATTGGCATGTAAGTCTGCTCTTTTGTAACAATATTGACCGTATTGTCGCGGGCTTCCATGTACAAGACATCGTTGTAGCGGATTTGCACAAAACCACTGTTCTCTCTGATGAAAAAATAAGGGTCAATCGGCAGCACTTCGGGTGCGTTTTCGAGGTGCAAACGCACTTTTTCAATAGCTTTGAGAAAACGTGAAAACTCCAAAGGTTTGAGCAAAAAATCAATAGGCGACACCTCAAAACAGTCCAACGCATAATCTCGATGCGCTGTCGCAAAAATGACTGAGGGGGGTGATTTAAGGCTTTTTACCAAGTCCAAACCCGTCATATCGGGCATTTCTATATCACAAATCAGCAAATCTATGTTATTGTCCATCAGTTTGCCGTAGGCTTCGAGTGCCGATGCACAACTGCCCACGACTTGAACAATGGGATTCGCACTTGCAAATTTTTCGATGACCAACCGCCAGTGCGGGTCATCATCTACAATCAGAGTATTGATTTTCATATTCTTTTTTACCGATTCACTTACAAAAAAAGGGTTTCTACTTACACCCGTATTTTCAAATTGTTCAGCCCCTACTTGATAAATTACTTTTGTATCATCAAACAAGTTCAGACGCATCATTTACAAGAGCAAAGCAACCTAAAAGCTTGATGATAAACAAACCTTTTATCTAATAGTTGGACAAGATACCGTTTTGCATTGAAAACAAACAACTTAATGATTAACAACGCAAAGCCAAAATGCGATAAAGGCGGCACTATTCTCAATTTTTAAAAAAGAAATTTAAAATGCAAATAGCAGGATTGATTCTCCTCTATGCAGGAAACAATGTTCCTTATGATTGGCTGCCTTGTGATGGCAGATTATTGGACAGAGGTGCCAACGTATTGTTGTTCAATATGATAGGCACTCAGTATGGTGGTGATGGAAGAAGCACATTTGCCATTCCCAAAAAAGGCAAGGTCAACAACTTGCACTATATTATCTGCACAGATGGGGAGCTCATTGATATGCAGTTAAGCGACACATTTGACGTTAATGATGAAAATCGTTACGCCGGTGCTGTTTTGCCCTTTGCGGGCGGAAACGTGCCAGATGGTTGGGCATTGTGTGACGGTAAACAACTGAAAATAGACCAAAATGTCGTGTTGTTTGCGACTATCGGAATCACATTCAATACGGGCAAAATAGATCAAAATCATTTTTGTTTGCCAAAAACCGATAAGCCGCACATCATTTGTGTATCTGGCTTGTTCGTAAATTCATAAACAAACCCTGTGTGGGTACTGAGGGGTCGCTTTTTATCCTAACACACGCCTTTTCCACACCATTAAAACAACAAATCACCCTATCTACTGAGGAGGTCGCGTACCCCCTCAGTACACAACACTTATTTTCTTTAATCAATTTAATTCTTTAACAATTAAATCATTTAGTTACAATGAAAAGTCTTTTATCTATCAAAATCTGCGTTATCTATTTTTCTATCCTACTGGGTGTTTCGCCACCCCTCCGTATGTCGGCGCAAGTCAGTGCCTCTTTTATGACTTCGGGGGCTGCGTTCAACAGCCTATTTATGCTCAACAGCACAACAGGCTGGGCATTGTCAAACAATGCAATCATGTACACGACTGACGGCGGCACAACTTGGACGCGACAAACCGCCCCAGCAGGTGCTTACAACAAAATATGGGGACTTGATGCCAATAATGTCTGGGTGGTCGGTAGTGGGGTAATCCTCAAATACGATGGCTCTACTTGGACTCTTCAGGCTTCGGGCATATCGGGTTCGCTGAACGGCATTTGGGGTTCATCTCCCAACAATCTTTGGGCGGGAGGTAATAACAGTACGGGCAATTTTGAACTGTTACTGCACTACGACGGCACTACTTGGACGGAAAAAACGGGGGCAAGTGTACTAATCAGTGATATGTGGGGACTTGATGCCAATAATATATGGGCAGTGGGTAGCTCAGTGAGTGGCGCGAGTATTGTAAAGTACAACGGCAGTACATGGACAGTACAGCATAGTTCGGGCAGTTATTTGTCCATACATGGGCTTGATGCCAACAATATTTGGGCGGTCGGCAACAGTGGTGCTATCATAAAATACGATGGCAGTAGTTGGGCAACTCAAACCTCCTCGACGAGCAACCAGTTGAGGAGTGTGCATGGCTCTGATGCCAATAATATGTGGGCAGTCGGGGCTGCTAATACGCTTCTCAAATACAACGGCAGCACATGGACGGCACAATCGGGGATTACCAATGCCTTGACTGCGGTATATGTGTCAGACGCAACGCATATTTGGGTAGGCGGCAGTGCGGGCTTTCTTTATTTTTACGATGGCAATGCTTGGACAACCCAACAAGCAGGCATCACCAGCAACAGTTTGACCGCAACTTGGGGCGCAGATGCCAGCAATATCTGGGCAGTCGGTTTAAGTGGTACGATTCTCTACTACAATGGCAGCTCTTGGGCAACCCAAGCTTCTAATGCGACCAGTTCTGTCAATGCTATTTGGGGCACCGATGCCACGCACGTTTGGGCAACTGGCGGTACACCGTTTGGGTTCGTCCGCTTTTTTAATGGCACAACTTGGGCAACTCAGAGTCCGACGGGAACAGTTTCACAATATAATGGCATTTGGGGAACGGCTGACAATAATGTTTATCTGGTGGGAAGCAGTGGCAATATGCGGCGTTTCAACGGGACTGCTTGGTCGGCTTTTACCTCTGGCACGACGACCAATCTCAACGGTATTTGGGGAAATTCGGCAAATAGTTTTTGGGTCGTGGGGGCTTCTGGCACGATTCGCTACTACAATGGCACGGCTTGGACAGCCCAAACATCAGGCACAACCAATAATCTCACGGCTGTCTGGGGAACAGATGACAGCCACGTTTGGGCAGTCGGCGCGGACGGCACGATTTTATACTACAACGGCACGACTTGGACAACACTCACCTCACCCACGACCCAAGACCTGTTCAGCATTCGCGGCACTGCTAACAACAATATTTGGATAGCGGGGGCAAATGGTTTTGCCGCACACTACAATGGCAGCACTTGGACGACTGTCCCTGCGCTCACCAGTGGTACAAATCGCAATTTGTGGGTAATCGGCAACGATGCCTATATTCCAACCACAAGTGGTACCATCATAAAAGCAACTTATAGCGGCACATTGCCCGTCGAGTTGCGCTCTTTTTCAGGCAAAAATACTGAGGGGGGTAATTGGCTCACTTGGGAGACGGCGAGTGAGGTTAACAACAAAGGTTTTTCAGTCGAAAGGCGGCAGTCAACAGGCGACAGTTGGGAAAGCATCGGTTTTGTAAAAGGCAATAACAAAGCGGCAACGTATCAATTTGTAGATAAAAACCCTTTATCCACCTCTTATTATCGCCTTCGGCAAATAGATAATGACGGTACAGAAACGGTGTCAAAAGTCATTTCTATTGAAAACAAAGGTACAAAAGGCAAGTTAGCCGTCTATCCAAACCCTGTTTCTAACCTTCTAAATGTCGAAAATACTGAGGGGGGTGATTTTCAGATTATCAATCTGTTAGGACAGCAAGTTTTAAGCCACGCAACGTCCACAACGTCGGCGAGGTTTCAAACCTCGCCGACGTTAATTGATGTATCGGCATTGCCACAAGGCACTTATGTCTTGAAAGTCGGTATGGAGCAGGTGAAATTCATTAAGCAATAGTAAAATTATTTTCATAGTTGTCCCCTCAGTATCCACAAGGATTTGAGGGGGTGTTTTATCAAAAAGTCAATGAGAACGTTGTCCCCTTTCCTACTTCACTCTGCGCCGATATTTGCCCTTTGTTCAATTCGACCAATTCTTTGGTCAATATCAAACCTAAGCCCGTTCCTGCTTCTTGATGTGTGCCTTTTCTATTGGTGTTCTCATTGGTTTTAAATAGTTTATCTAAAACATCCGCCGACATACCAACGCCATTGTCTTTGATTTCGATAGCATACCCGCTCTTGTCACCTTGTGCACCATCACGCCCTGGCGTGACAGCAATTTGAGTATTAGAGATTGTTTTAGCGTTAAATTCTATTGTGCCATTAACATTAGTGAATTTTAAAGCATTTTGCAATAAGTTTCTTATAACTAAGGCTAAATGGTTTTTATCTATATCTATCACTAAATCAGACGGAATATGTTGACTAATGACAATGCCTTTACTTTTAGCAATAGGTTCTAATAAACTCACTTGTTCACCAATGACTTCGGCAATATTTACTTGTTCAAACTTAGGTTTTATTTCGCGCATCTGTGTGACTGACCAATGCAAGACGGTTTCGAGCATATTGTACAAGTTATTGACATCGCGCCTAATGTCGTTTGTGGTGGCGGCAAATTCTTGTTGGTTCATCGCCCCAAAATCCACGAGCATTATAAAATTTTTAAGGATGGCTACGGGCGATAATAAATCGTGGCTTAATAGGGCAAAAAGACGGTCTTTTGTGGCATTGAGTAAGGCTAACTCTTGTTTTATTTGTTGCTCGCGTTTGTAAAAACGATATACGATGAGGCAACCGATTAACAGCACCAGAGCCATACAAAATCCTGAAATAGCAAACCACTTTTGTTTATCAATTTCTTGTTGTTTGAGTAAAAGGTCGCGTTCTGATTCAGCTTTGATGATTTTTTTACCTGCTTCGTCTGCTAAACGTTTTTTTGTTGCGGCTAATTCGATGCTGTAATGCTTTTTTAAGTGCGCTGTACTGAGGGGGTAGTTTCCCTGCAATTCATAAATGTCCGATAGCAATCCATGGGCTATCGCTTGATTATTCAAATTGGTATTTGAATCTAATTTTTCAGCTAATATCTGCTTGAATATGTCCTTCGCTTTTTCGAGGCGATTGAATTTGTAATAAATTAAACCCACAGGGATTAAATCAATATGAGGCGTTTTACTAACAGATAAACTATCAAACAGTCGTTCTGCTTTTTCTCGATAATAGACAAATTCTTGTTTTCTATTGGGCAGTAATTTCAAAACATCTGCTATGGCTGTGTAGGCTTGTAATTTTTTTTCAATGCTTGAGTTGCTACGCTCTAATAATGCTAACAATCTTTTATTGATTGTTAAGCACTCATCTAAACGCTTCTCATTGTATAAGTTTTCGCCCAAAGACTGAAACGCGCCTACATCTGGATTCTTGGTTTTTTCAGCCGCTTCAATGCCTTTATACAGGTATTTGTACATTTCAACGTGATTGTTCTGATGGTCTTGAACAATACTCATCGCATAATAGACACGGTGTAGGTCAAAATAATCATTTCGGGCTTCTGCTACTGTCAGTGCTTTTTGTAAATACTGAAACCCAGTCACTTCGTCTTGTAAATTATAGATATAAACCAATGCCGTGTAAAAGTGCGCTTTGAATACACGCGCTTGGTCATTTTGCTGTTGTGCTAAGACATAACCACGTTGGTACAATGCCAACATTTGTTGTGGTTTGCCCATATATTTATAAGGATTATCTTTGAACAAGATACTCAAACGGGCTGTATCCGTCTTGGCTTGGTTAAAAACGGTTTGCAAACTATCAGCGGGGTCTTGAGGTTGAGCAGACAGCCCGAATTTGCATAAAAGAATAGTTACTATTGTGAAGTAAATTTTAGTCATTATTGATTCGTCTTAGGGAATGATGAATTATAAATTTCCAAAACGTTGATAATAAAGATTTTACGAAACTTAATCGTTTACTTCATTAGGTAATCGCTCTCTATTTAATGTCTGCTTGACTAGCGTGAGTTCGGAGATTAGTTGTTCCGCACAATCGCAAACGCCTCAATGTGTTTTTGATTGATTTTGTTGCGGTATTGGTCGCCAATCGGTATTTCTTCGCCGTTGATGAGTACAATTTCATTCTTACCAATCGTTTTTATCGCTTCTCGATGCACCAAATAGGAGCGATGCACCCGTAAAAAAATATCGTGCTTCAATTTTTCTTCCAAGCGAGCCATCGTCAAAATCGGTAAAATAGAGCCGTCTTTGGTCACTATCTGCACAAAATGCTCTTGCGCCTTGATGTAAAGCACGTCTTTATAGCGAATTTGCACATAGTTCAGATTCTCACGCACAAAAAAATAAGGCTCAATCGGTGGCACTTCCGCCGCATTAACTACCCGTTGGCGCACCTTTTCTATGGCTTGTAGAAAGCGACCGTAATCCAAAGGCTTCAATAAAAAATCAATAGGAGCAACTTCATAACAATCCAAAGCATAATCCCGATGAGCTGTAACAAAAATGACCAACGGCGGCGATTTGAGGCTTTTTACAAAGTTCAATCCCGAAAAATCAGGCATTTCAATATCTGATATAAGCAAGTCAATATCGTGTTCAGCCAAAACTGCATAAGCTGACATCGCCGAATCGCACGTGGCGACGAGGTTCAAAACGGGATTCATCGTGACAAATTTTTCAATAATCTTTTGCCAATTAGGCATATCATCAAGGATGAGGGTATTGATTTTCATAAACAGGTTTAAGTTTTAAGCACAAATTGAGTAGGTTCAAGCACAATACAGAGGGTTTCAAGAATTTGTTAATTTTTGATTTTAATGTGTGCGTTTAAGGTATCTACCTTTGAGAAGTATTTAACAGTGTGATAAGGCAAATGTAGAAAAATTCTCTATTTCTCTCCGAACACACACGTATTATTTAGCCCATCAGCTATTTTAAATAGACCTCAATTGGGGGCTTTCAAAGGCTTTTTAAGCCTACTTCGATATTTCTTTATTAAAAAACAAATCACAATAAAATACTGCGGGAATGTACCCCCTCAGTACAGCACTCTTTTTTTCTTTAATCAATTTAATTCTTTAAGCTATGAAGGTTTTTACTGACAACTACAACACTTGCACAGACTTATTTAGCGAAACGATGGTTCGGCGTTATTTACAAACCTGTCTCATAACACTAATGTTGCTCCCCCTCAGTATCAAAGCCCAAGTCACAACGACGATTATGACCACAGGGGCGGATATGCAAAGCGTCTTTATGTTCAATAGTACCAACGGTTGGGCAGTTGGGCGTGCTGGGCTTGTTTATTATACCTCTAATGGTGGCGATACATGGACACCTCATCATGTACCCAATGCCACTTATGGCAAAGTCTGGGGCTTAGATGCCAACAATGTGTGGGCTGTTGGCTCCAATGGGACGATTATAAAGTACGATGGCAGCACTTGGACAAGCCAAATCTCGAATGCAGATGGCAGTCTTCTCGCTATTTGGGGTGCCAATGCCAACGACCTTTGGGCATCGGGGCTTAACGCAAGTGGTTCCGAAGATGTTTTGCTGCACTATGATGGAACAAGTTGGACGAATATGGGTGCCACTGCTTTGTCTGCTGGAAGTGCTATTTGGGGGAGTGATGCCAATAATGTTTGGATGGTGGGCGATGGTGGGGTTTTGAAATACAATGGCAGCACTTGGTCTCATGTTTATAGTGCTTCTAACCCCACTTCGATTTGGGGGATAGATGCCAACAATGTTTGGGTAGCGGGTAAATCGGGTGTTATCGCCAAATACGATGGCACGTCATGGACAACCCAAACCTCTAATACGACGAGTGCCCTTGCTTCGATTGACGGTATAGATGCCAATAATATTTGGGCAATGGAGGGTGTTACTGGTCATTTTGTCAAATACGATGGCAGTACTTGGACACGGCAAGCGACAGGCATCTCGCTGCAATCAACCGAAATAGATGTCGTAGATGCCAATAATATATGGATGACAAGCGTGACAGGCGGTATTTATCACTACAACGGCAGCACTTGGACAACCCAAAAAATAGGCATCACTCAGTCAACCTTGAACTCTATTCATGGCACCGATGCTAACAATATCTGGACAGTAGGTGCATCTGGCACACTGCTTAAATACGACGGCACATCTTGGGGAACGCAAACATCAGGTACAACCAGTACTTTAAGTGCTTGTTGGGCAGCAGATGCGACCCACGTTTGGGCGATAGGTAATCCATTAGCCATACGGTTTTACAATGGCTCAACTTGGGCTTCGCAAAGCTCAGGCGGTACACCTTTTGCACTCAATGGCATTTGGGGTTCGGCTGCTAACAATGTCTATGTAGTGGGGGGCGGTGGCAATATGAGACGCTACAATGGCACATCTTGGGCGGCTTTTACCTCTGGCACGACAACGGTGCTGTATAATATTGGTGGTATTGATGCCAATAACTTTTGGGTGGTCGGTGCAGGCGGTTTGATTCGGTACTACAATGGCAGTGCATGGACGGCACAAACCTCTGGAACAACCAACAGCTTACAAGATATTTGGGCAGCCGATGCCAGCCATGTGTGGGCTGTGGGCGATGCAGGGACGCTTCTATTTTTTGATGGCACAACGTGGACAACACTCTCCTCTGGCACAACAGAAACCCTGTACAGTGTGCATGGCACCGCCGCCAACAATGTATGGGCAGTAGGCGCAAATGGTACGCTCCTACACTACAATGGTGCAACTTGGACAAGTTATACCTCCGTTTGCCCCGCTACGAATTATGAAGTATGGGCATTGGGCAACGATGCCTATATCAGTTCCGTAAATGGGACGGTCGTAAAGGCGACGTACAGTGGCGTACTGCCTGTTGAATTAGTGAACTTTTCGGGCAAATACATCCCTCCTTCGGGGGGAACGAGGGGGGCTACTGAGGGGGGTAATTTATTGACTTGGACAACGGCGAATGAAGTGAACAACAAGGGTTTTCAAGTCGAACGGTTAACGGTCAACGGAGAGTGGTCAACATTGGGTTTTGTGGCTGCCAAAGGCAAATCGGCTACTTATCAATTTATAGATAACCAAACGTCGGTGAGGTTTGAAACCTCGCCGACGTTAAACTACTACCGTCTCCGCCAAATAGACAATGATGGTAAAGAAACCCTGTCCAAAGTCATCACTATTCAAAGCAAAGGTTCAAAAACTAAGCTAACAGTCTATCCAAACCCTGTTTCTTACCTTTTGACAGTAGAAAATAGGGAGGGGTCTCATTTTCAAATTCTCAATCTTTTAGGGCAACAAGTCATGAACGGTAAAGCCCCCTATGGGGGTTTGGGGGCTGGGACTGGGCTTGATGTATCTGCTTTGCCACAAGGCACTTATGTCTTAAAAGTGGGTTCGGAACAAGTAAAATTTATAAAACAATAAAGTCCCCTTTGGGGATTTAGAGGCTAATAGTAAAATTCTTTTTATAGGAAAGTCCTGTAATGGTTTTATAGGATTTCAAAATTAACAAAATTTATTTATGAATGTGCAATTGGATAATTTTCAAAACCTTATTGATACAATAAAGCTCTATGGTGATAAACTACAGGATTATCAACTTGAGTGTAGGCAAAGTTTTCCAACGGAAAATGGTGAATTAGCGGAAGCCATTATCAATAGGATAAAATCGGACAATGACATACCTTTTTATTTTGAAACGCAACCTAAAAATGTTTCGAGGCTTTCTTATATTCTGCCTAACAGAATAGCAACAGCCTTCAATTATGAAACCAATCGCATGAGGTTAGATGTTATCAAAGGAGGCATGAGTGAGCTAACACCTAAAAAAAATGTTAAAAATATGTTTTGCAGGGGTATTAAATTGGATGGTGCAGGACAATTCTGGGGGGGGAATCCAAATTGGTCACTTGTCCGAACCGTTAAGATTAAAAATCCTATCTCCCAGAACAAAGAGATAGTGGCTTCAATTGTCTATTCTCCACAAGATAGAACACTGTTTTATTCTATTGACGGAGAATCTTTTTCAATTTTCAAAAATAATCCCCCTATAAAAATGAATATAAAAAATATTGATATTGACGCAGCCTTAATACACGCTGACCATAGAATTGAGATAGAACCTGTAAAAATAAAAGCGCATTTAGGGAATCATCATCGAGGACCAGCCACATTGTCAAAATGCTTGTTTCAAGAACAATTAGGACGTAGGCTGCACTTGTCCTTTCAAGACCTTTCAAGTATGAATTACCCGCTATGCCTTATGGCTCAAGGCGTTTTAGGGGTTGTGTATATTGGTTCAGCCGAAAGTAATTTAAAAAATTGTAGTGCCGGAATTTTTATAGCCGAAAATGCTGGGTACTCTGTCAGTGCTTTTCATACAAGTTCTAAGACAGGATTAGATAAAATGCAAAATAGACGTTTATGCTCAGTGATAGGTTCTCAACCTCAATTACACAGTATTTGCTTAGATTCGTATAAAAGGGCTACCACCAACCCTATCAGTGATATAGGTATTGTTTCTGTGGCAAAACGTCCGAATTTTAAATTGCTATCCACAACAGAAAAAATAAATTTGGTTTATCTATGATTTGAGGGGTGGGCGCAACTAAAATAATTTATCTAAAACATCGGCACTCATACCCACGCCATTGTCTTTGATTTCGATGAAATACCCCCCCTCAGTAAAACAACTTCTGAGGGGGCTTTTTTTCTTGCAACGCATTAGAATTGCTGAATGAATTTTTCTAAATCCGCTTCTTTTCCCAAACTCAAGCGTTGGCGGAGGCGCGAACGAGCAACATAGACACTCGTGCCAGAGATACCCAACACATCAGCCATTTCGTTGCTGTCGAAACCCAATTTGATGAGTAGAAATAAGCGGGTTTCGGCGACGGACAATTTGGGATAGTGCTGATTGAGATGAGCAAAGAACTTGGGATAACGCTTCTCGAACAAATCGCGGAAAGTGCGCCAATCGTCCGTCGTTAGTAGTCGGAGGTTTTTGAGTTTGGCAGTTACTAAAGCCGATTCCTGTTCTACATTGTGCGAAAGGTTCATTTGTAAGCCTTCAATAAGGCTATTTTTCAAATCTAATAGCTGCTTGGTTTCTTCCAATTCGGTGTTTTTGATGGTCAATTCTGC
Source organism: Saprospiraceae bacterium (assembly GCA_016787525.1). Classification (GTDB taxonomy): domain Bacteria; phylum Bacteroidota; class Bacteroidia; order Chitinophagales; family Saprospiraceae; genus JAAFJT01. Next base: position 11,300 of record JAEUUP010000134.1, read on the forward strand.
TGTCGCTTGTTGCAGTCCTTGTTCTATCAAAAGTGCCTCTGCTTCTACCAATTGTTTTTGTTGTTCCAAAAGCGATTTTTCTTCGGCTGCCAATTGGAGTTCTTGCTGTTTGCGCCGATACCGTACTAAAACCCAAACCAAACCCAAGCCCAAAATCCCTAATGCGCCTATCATCAGGAGGCGATTGAGTCGGCTGCGGTTTTTTTCTGCTATGAGTTGCTGCTCTCTTTGCTCCAAATCCACTTTGGCGTGAACCCACCCAATCGCTTGCTCTTTTTCGTTTGTAAAAATGCGATTCCGCAAGGCTTGGCTTTCTTGTTCATATACATAGGCTTGCTTGTAATCGCCTTTTTGCATATAGGTTTTGCTCAAGGCTTCTAAAATCGGGACTTGCTGAAGGCTATCGGGTATCAGCAATGCCATTTTATAAAAGTAAATAGCCGAATCCAACCGCCCCAAACAAGCATAACCGTCTGCTAAGGCTTTGTCATAGACGGGTGGTTTTAGACGGTCGCTGGTTTTTTTAACCATTTCTTTAGCCAATTGCAAAAGCGGCAAGGCTGTTTTACAATCGCCTTTACCAAGCTGCACCTTGCCTCTGAGCAACATTTGTAGGCTTTCATCATAAGTTTTGCCAAAGGTTTTTTGAGCGTAAGCTGCCGTATCCAATAGGATTTGCGCCGAATCCCATTGTTTGAGGGCAACATAGCTTTGTGCCAATAGCGTAGCGGATTCTGTGGCGTAGTAAAACCGTCGTGTGGTAGGTCCTGTCATCGCAAAATCCCATGCTTTCAGATACCATTTGTGGGCTTCGTTGAGATTTTGGCTTTTCGTATAGGCTCTGCCCAATCTTTTGATGATGTCAAACATCCTACCTCTGTCTGCTGTCGTGTCTAAGGTGCTGAGATAGGCATAATTCCGCAAATAAAGTTTGGTCGCTTCGGGATAATCATTGTGGCGGAGTGCCAACAGCGCAAAGCCATTGACCACACCTGCTGCCAGCACGGGGTCATTGTTGCGGACACATAAATCGTAGGCACGTTTAAGACAAGCCGTTGCCGTGTCGTATCGTACCAATTTGGTGAATAGTTCGCCCCGCACCAAGTAGATAAAGGCAAGGGTAGAGTCGGCGGGGAATGCTTTTTCGATGGCATCTAAATACCGAAACTGCATAGAGTCGGTAACATCGGGCAAGCCTTGCACATTATAGAAACCACCTTGACACGCCAAACCCTGCCATTTGGCGGGCACTTCGGCACGAATATGAGCAATGATGGTATCGGCTTCGTGCAAATCAAAGGTTTTAAAGAAACTGCCGTTGAAGCGTGGTTGGCTAAAGAATTTATCCGCATCTTCATAACCATTGGATTTGGGTGGGTTGCAAGCACCTATAATAAACCCTAAATAAAGAATAGTGAGAATAAAGTAGTTGTTTTTCATTGTTTTGATAAGTTTTAGTAAGTTTTCGAGCGGACAAAAATAGAAAAAAAGCTAAGGATTGCATTTGTATATAGCTTGTATATATCAAAAATTAGGCATTTCTCACCAAATTCCTTCCCTTTGTACAATCGTTGAGCAATAAGGCAACCGACTTTCTACCCCCTCAGTAAAAACACCACAACTTAATTTTTTACGAGATTCAACCGCATTGAGGAGCATCAACAACGGGCAGGCGGAGCTATGCCTAAGCATGGATAGCAATGTTCGATGGCAATGTGTCGGATACTTTAAAGATATGATTTAAGAAGATTCAAACCTCGATAATACTCAAAAATAAAAGACTTGAATTGGCTGGGGCGGGTCTCAGTAGCTATGAAAAAGACCCCCTCAGTATTTCAAGTCTTGATGCAATCATTTTTTTTAATCAATTCAATTCTTTTAATGATGAACAAACTTTTTCTTTCCTTGCTGCTTTTCCTGTGTGCTGCACCTTTAGCATGGTCTCAAAACGGTATCTCTTTGCATTTCGACGGTACGGACGACTATGTGTCTGTATCGGACAACAACGCCTTAGATTTTACCAATAATTTGACCTTGGAAGCATGGGTCAAACCCACAGGCGCACAATCCCAGACGGCGGGTGTTATTTCCAAAAACAGAGCAAGCGGCAGTATTGGCTATGCGTTGGCAATTGAACCAGAGAACAACGAGTTGACTTTTTTGGCTAATAACAATACGTCAAACATCTATGTCAAGTCAACGACGACTGTGCCACTCAATCAATGGAGTCACGTTGCGGTTACTTACAACGGGAGTACGGTCAGATTATACTTCAATGGCAGTGAGGTCTATTCGCAATCTGTGAATATTTCTTTACTCAACTCTACCCAACCCCTTTACATCGGTGGTATTGGCAGTGGTGGTACTTCTACTTGGCTGTTCAAAGGCTGCATTGATGAGGTGCGAATTTGGAACACGGCGCGGAGTGCCAGCCAAATTAGCAGCAATTATAAAACCTATATCACAGGCAGTCAAACCAACTTGGTGGCAGCTTATTCTTTTACAAACGGCACTGCCAATGCCAATAACGCAGGCATTACGACACTCACCAACAGTACAGGTACAACGGCTCTTAACGGCACACTTGCCAATTTTGCCTTGTCTGGTACCAGTTCCAATTGGGTAGATGGGGCGTGCATCACCAATATAAGCATTGTGTCTGATGATGCAGACAATGCCATCGAAGCAGGTACAAATGTCACCTTTACCGCTACACCGACCAACGGCGGCACGACCCCTCAGTATCAATGGAAAAAAAATGGCTCTAATGTTGGCACAAACAGTACGACTTATTCAGATGCCACTTTGGTTGATGGCGATGTTATCACTTGTGTTTTAACCAGCAACGAGACGTGTGCTGCCCCATCTACGGCAACCAGCAACAGTATCACGATAATAATTACGGCTCCGGGCGCAGCTTTGCGTTTTGACGGCACTAATGATTATGTGAGTGTACCCAATATAGCAACATTCAATTCATTGACTGCCTTCACGGTAGAAGCATGGGTTAACACAACGGTTGGAACAGGTTACAGAGCCATTTTGACGAAAGGCAATAATATTCAATTGGCAATTTATGACAGCAACGATATTTATTGTCGCATAGCCAGTGGCACAGATGCCTATGGTTTCACCACAACGGCTGTTTTGCCCATCAATACATGGGTACATGTGGCGGCTGTCTATGACGGGAGTCAATCGAACAATGCGACCCGCTTGAAAATCTATATCAATGGCACAGCACAAACACTGTCTTATGCAGGAACGATACCGACCTCTGTCAATACAAACAGCGCGGCTATTAAGATAGGTGCTACTACGTCGGGTGCAGAATACTGGTCGGGCAGAATGGACGAGATGCGCCTATGGAATCGCGCTTTATCTGTGTGCGAAATTCAAAACAACCGCAATTGCGAATTAGGTAGCGGGCAAACAGGCTTGGTCGCCTATTACAAATTCAATCAAGGTGGGCATAATATCAACAATTCGACTGTTACGACTTTGACCGATGCCAGTGGCAACGGCAATACAGGTACTTTGACTAATTTTAGCTTAACAGGCACCAGTTCCAATTGGGTCAGTACGGGCAATGTGACCACAGGCTCAACTTGCAGTACCTACGCTCCCACTTATACATGGACAGGCGCGACTTCTACCGATTGGGCAACGGCTTCTAATTGGTCGTGTGATGCCGTACCCACCAGCACCAGCAATGTCACCATACCTACGACTACCAATGCGCCCACATTGCCTGCAAATTTGAGTATTGCCAATCTTGCCTTGACAGGCACCAACAAAATCACCTTAGGCAATAGCAATTTGACCGTTGATGCCCTCACAGGTGGTAGCAGTACAGCTTATGTCGTGACAAATGGCACAGGCACATTGACCATCAAAAACGTGGGTCCAACGCCGACACTTTTCCCCGTTGGACCTTCCACAACGGCTTACGCACCCGTTACGATTACCAACAATGTCAGCCGTGATTTCTCAGTTAATGTCGGAACGACTATTACCAATCCTGTTTCTGGCTACAAATATGTCAATTTGCAATGGGACATTACCCCCTCAGTATTAACAGGCAATTCGGCGACTTTGGCAGTGGGCTGGTCGTCGGGCAGTCAAGGCAGTGGGTTCAGTCCTTTGTCGGCGGTGCAGGTCAATCATTACAATACGACCAATTCAACTTGGGATACGAATTACAGCGCAACGCTGTCGGGTTCAGACCCTTACACCGCGACCGCCACAGGCATCAGTAGTTTTTCGCCTTTTTCTATTTCCAACGTTACAGTCTTGCCTGTCGAATTGGTCTCTTTTTCGGGTAAAAATACTGAGGGGGGCAACCTTTTGACTTGGACAACCGCTAATGAAGTGAACAACAAGGGTTTTGAAATTGAAAGGCGTTTAGGCGGTAGTTGGGAGACACTCGGTTTTGTGGCTTCTAATGGCAAAGCCGCGACGTATGAATTTATGGATAATCAAACGTCGGTGAGGTTTGAATCTTCACCAAAGTTAAATTACTATCGTCTCCGCCAAATAGACAATGACGGTACAGAGACCCTATCCAAAGTCATTTCTATTGCCGATAAAGGCAATAACAAACTCCGAATCTACCCAAACCCTGTTTCCAACCTTTTGACAGTTGAAAATAGAGAGGGAGGGGATTTTCAAATTCTTAATCTACTTGGTCAACAAGTGCTTTACGGAAAAACCCCCTTTGTCAGTAAGGACTCCTTTGAAGGAGGCAAGGGGCTTGATGTATCGGCATTGCCACAAGGCAGCTATGTCTTAAAAATTGGGGCAGAGCAAGCCCAATTCGTGAAGCAATAGTAAAATTCTTTTCACACTATGAAGCCACTCGCTTTTTACTGTCCGAAGGACTTCTGTGGAGAGGGGTGGTTTTTCTAAAAAAACAATCTTCTGAATCACTAACGCAAAGCCAAAATGCGGTAAAGGCGGCACTTATTTTATCTTATTCAAATCATCAATTTACAATTATGGACAGCATTTTTAAAGTTATAAAAAGCGAAGAAGGGCAGTATAGTATTTTGGACATTTACAAAGACACCCCTTCGGGATGGAAAGACACAGGTTTTTCGGGTCTAAAAGGTGATTGTTTGGCTCATATCAAAGAAATAATTCTGGAAGAACGTCAGGCTTCTTTAAATGCGACGATGAATAAACCGTAGCTCGGTATAAAACCCTTTCAGTAGAAGCAGTCCGCTTAGTCCTCTTTTGGCTCTAAGTGGACTGGTTTTACTGAGGGGTGGTTTTTTTTATTAAAATCGTAAACCGAACGTTGTGCCTTTCCCAACTTCACTTCTAACGCTGATTTGCCCTTTATTCAATTCAACCAATTCTTTTGTCAGAATCAAGCCCAAACCCGTTCCTGCTTCTTGATGTGTGCCTTTTCTATTCGTGTTCTCATGGGTTTTAAATAATTTATCTAAAACATCCGCCGACATACCAACGCCATTGTCTTTGATTTCGATTAAATACTCCCCCTCAGTACTTTTATCAGAATGAGTGAGTTTTTGAGCATTAAAATGAATAATGCCATTCGTATTCGTAAATTTCAGCGCATTTTGCAATAAGTTTCTAATGATTAAAGCTAAATGGTTTTTATCCAATTCAAGGACTAAGCCTGAAGGTACATTTTGGCTAATGATGATGCTTTTGTTATTAGCGATAGGTTGAAGTAAGCCAACTTGTTCAGAAATGACCTCCGCAATATCAACTTTCTCCAAGTTCGGTTTTATTTTTCGCATTTGTGTAATCGTCCAATGCAGTGTGTTTTCTAACATTAGATGCAAGTTATTGATATCCCGTTTGAGGTCGTTGGTACTTTCTGTAAACTCTTGTTGGTTCATCGCCCCGAAGTCCACCAGTAGCATATAGTTTTTGAGTGTTGCTATGGGCGACATTAAGTCATGGGAAATAATAGCAAAAAGTTTGTCCTTAGTACTATTGAGGGCTGCTAATTCCTCCTTTTGTTTTTGAATTTTCTGCCGACTTCGTCGAATGACAAATACAATAATCATGGCAGATAGCGTCAAAACTAAAAACAGGAGGGTCAAACGTTGTTGGGCATTGTTGCGGGCATTGATTAAGGCAATTTCAGTATCTTTTTTCTCTAAGTCAAATGCGGCTTTGGTGCGGGTCATTTCGAGGCGGCTGTCATTGGTTTGGCGTTTTTGTTGTAACCACAATTGGACTTCTGATAGCCTTCGCGTGATGTCCAATTCCTTTTTGGTATCGCCTTGAAGGGCATACAATTTGACAAGGTTTCTAAAAATAAATAACAAATGGAACGTATCAGCTTTGCTCTTCTGTTTTTCAAAATCCCACGCCTTTAAGAAATCTCTTTCTGCTGCTGCATAATTTTGTAGAGCCATTTCTACGCAACCCATATTGTTGTAATGAATAAATGGACCTAATGCCATTGGTAAAGTATGTTTGAGGGCATTTAATTCCATATATACAGCCTTTGCGGCTTCATTTTTACCTAATTTTTCCAATATTTCTGCATAATCCAAGCCTGTGGTCAACCATCTATCCATATCATTCCCTTTTACGACTGCCATTTCCTGTTGCGTATAAACAGCCGCTTCCTCTATTTTTTTTCTCTGTAAACTAAACGTTGACAAGACACTACAACACAGGCTTTTAGACCGCCAATCATTCGTATTATTGGCATAATCCAATGCTTTTGTGAGCAATTCTATTTCATTACCGACCTTCTGGTGCAAGGCAATAATACCTAAATAAGCATAAGCATAGGACAGCATAAGGTTATCATTGGTCTTTTTCGACAACTCTATACTTTGGTTCAAATACTCTATGGCTTTGACTTCATCTTTAATGATGTAGAGATACAAATTGCCAAAACTGCACGACAGTTGCCTCATATTGAGGGAATTTTGTTGACTGCGGGCTGTTGTCAATGCTTGATTCAGCAGCAAAACTGAGGTATCAGGGTTGTGATTTTCGTAGGCTTTGGTCAAAGCATAGAACACGCGGCTACGCGCCGTATCTGATTGGGCGGCTGATAGTTGCGTGAGTAAGGACGGAATTGGATTGTAATGGGTTTGAGCAGATAGATAGGTAACTATCCCAATGGATAGGATAAATAAAATGTAAATCCTTTTCATAACAAGTTAATTAATTGCAAGATTCGATGCGGTTTTCCCCCCTCAGTATGGTTTAGTTGTTCCGTCCAATGGCATACGCTTCAATGTGTTTTTGATTGATTCTGTTGCGGTATTGGTCGCCTATCGGTATTTCTTCGCCATTGATGAGGGTAATTTCATTTCTACCAATACTCTTTATGGCTGCTCGATGCACCAAATACGAGCGATGTACCCTCAAAAAAATGTCGGGCTTTAGCTTTTCTTCCAACTTTGTGATGGTCAAAATGGGCAGTATTGTCTCTTCTTTGGTGACTATCTGCACGAAATTCTCTTGTGCCTTGATATACAACACGTCTTTGTAGCGAACTTGAATGTAGTTGAGGTTCTCGCGGACGAAGAAATAGGGTTCAATTGGCATGGCTTCAGACGTGTTGTTTGTTCGTTGGCGAACCTTTTCGATGGCTTGCAGAAACCGAGCATAATCCAAAGGCTTCAATAAAAAATCAACAGGCGATACTTCGTAACAGTCCATAGCATAATCGCGGTGGGCTGTTACGAAAATGACTGAGGGGGGTGATTTCAAACTTTTGACAAAGCTCAAACCCGAAAAGTCGGGCATTTCAATATCCGATATCAGCAAATCAATCTCGTGTTCAGCCAAAGCCGCATAAGCATTCATAGCAGAATCGCAGGTGGCTACGAGGTTGAGCAAAGGATTCATAACTACAAATTTTCCAATAATCCTTTGCCAATGTGGGTCGTCGTCAAGGATAAGTGTATTGATTTTCATAGATGAGCCTAATTCTATTTACAAATAAAGAGTGTTTGTTTACAAAATAGTGTATTTAATCAACTTGTTAATTTCGGTTTTTTGTTCTTTTCTAATCCAATATACCTTTGAGAAGCATTTAGCAAACGTTGTTGGGCAAATGTAATTAAATAAGCTATTTAGCCCAACATAAAATAACAACAATTTGACAAACAATCAATTTTATAGCTTATTCAATTTCAAGCCTCTTTGAAGGCTATTTAAAGTACAATACACCATTTTTTAGTTTAGAACAGCATATTAAAAAGACTACTGAGGGGTCAATTGCCCCCTCAGTAAGAGATACCTTTTTGCTTTGACAAATCGGATACCTCCAAGGTGCGCAAGCCACCAACAAGCATTATCTTTTAACATTTTAAATTCTCTTTTAACTATGAAAGTCTTTACTTACCTCCCAATCGCTTTTTGCCTCTGTGTAGGCTTATCCAACCCTACACAGACCTTTGCACAAGACTGTGCAGACAATGTAGTGCTTTCATGCAGCAATGCGGCGTGTACACATTTTACAGGAAATGGCTATTCCAGTTACTTGTTCTTCCATGAAGACGGAACACCCGGTACAACATTTAAAACTGGCGAGACTATCTATCACTATGCACAAACGACCACTAAAATATGTGTATCTCCTTCATCTACCGTTGCTTATGTCACAGCCAATTTGCCCGTAGAAGCCGTTATTAATTGCGGACCCACTTTGATTTCTAAATATATTCTTTGTACTAATAGTTCAAGTTCGCCAAGCAATAGACTCTGCCAAAAAGTAGGACCTACTCAGTATCATCAACTTAAAGCTACTAAATTCCATTTTACAACAGCAGGAACGCATACTATCACCTTCGCTAATGGCGATGGCACAACAGTTGACCTTACTATTGATGACAATCATACCGCAGGAACACCTTACGTAACCGCCAGTTCTGATGTCGGTACGACCATTACGGCTGGCACCAGTGTCACTTTTTCATACACCACCAACGTAACTGCGACAAGCCATACTTGGAAGGTAAACGGTGTTACCCAATCAACAGGAACGACCTATACCACAACGACCTTAGCCAATAATGATTTAGTGACGTGTAGTGTCGCTTTTAGTTGTGGGGGTGATTTGGCTTTATCACCAATGTCCAGCAATACTGTTACCATGACTGTCAATGCCGTCATGCCCGTCGAATTAACCGCTTTTACAGGCAAAGCCACCCAAGCAGGCAACTTTTTGGAATGGACAACCGCCTCAGAAGTGAACAATAAAGGCTTTGCATTGGAACGCCAAAACGCCACTACCAAAGCGTGGGAAGACCTCATGTTGTTCACAGGCACAAACAAACCTTCGACCTACCAATACCTCGACGAGACCCCTCAGTATCTGAGCTACTATCGCTTGCGGCAAATTGACAATACAGGTCAGTCAACTCATTCTAAAACCATTGCCGTTGAGCGTAAAGGCGACTTAAAAAATGTCGGGCTGTGGGTTTATCCGAATCCTGCTACCGATGTCTTGACCATAGAGACAGGTATAGAAGGCAATTACCAAATACTCAATGTCTTAGGGCAAGTCGTAAAACAAGGGGTTCTATCCACTACTATTGAGGTCGCCACCTTGCCACAAGGCACTTACTGGCTTAAAGCAGGTGCTGAACGGGTGAAATTCATGAAGCAATAGTAAAATTATTTTCATAGTTGACCTCTCAGTATCCGCAAGGATTTGAGGGGTGTTTTTATTAAAAAGCCAATGAAAACGTCGTTCCCTTCCCGACTTCACTGGTAACGGCGATTTGCCCTTTATTCAATTCTACTAATTCTTTAGTTAATATTAAACCTAAGCCCGTTCCTGCTTCTTGATGTGTGCCTTTTCTATTCGTGTTCTCATGGGTTTTAAATAATTTATCTAAAACATCGGGACTCATACCAACGCCATTGTCTTTGATTTCGATTAAATACCTCCCCTCAGTAGTTGGGTTATTAGTTATTGGGGATTGGTTATTGGTTGTTTTTTGAGCATTAAAACTAATAATGCCATTTGCATTGGTGAATTTTAAGGCATTTTGCAATAGATTTCTAATGATTAACGCCAAATGATTTTTATCCAATTCAATCGTTAAATCATTTGGAATGAGTTGTTGTATCTCAATTTGTTTGCTCTTAGCAATAGGTTGTAAGAGTTCTACTTGTTCGTTGATAATGTCTGCTATTTTAACAGGTTCACGTTTGGCTTTAATACCTTGCATTTGAGAAATCGCCCAATACAGCACGTTTTCAAACATATTATGCAAGTTATTGGCTTTGATTGTCAAGTTTTTACTGATGCTTGTAAACTCTGATTGGCTCAATAGACCCCATTCTGTTAGAGAAAGTACGTTTTTAAAATTAGCAACAGGCGACAATAAATCGTGGCTGATGAGCGCAAAAAGACGGTCTTTGGTAGCATTGAGCGTTGCTAATTCTTGTTTAGTTTGTTGTTCTCGTTTATAAAAACGATACACAACGACGACACCCAATGACAACAAAAGGGCTATGACAAGCCCCAACAGCGTAAACACCTTTTGCCTATCTATTTCATTTTGTTTTATCAATAAATCTTTCTCTGCCTCTAATCTTAACGTCTTCTGACCAGCTTGGTCAATCAATGAAGCCTTAGTAAATGCCAATTCTTCGTTTCTGTATTGTTTGTAATACTCAATACTGAGGGGGTAGTTGCCTTGCATTTCGTAAGCCTGTGCCAAGTATTGGAGGGCATACACCTCTGTTCGTTTGATGTGATTGGGTAAACTCAACAAGCGTTTAGAATATTTTATGGCTAAATCGGGACGATTGATGTCCAGACAGATAGATGTTATATTGGCAAGATTCCTATCACTGTTTTTATCAAACGTTACGGTGTCAATCATGCCGCGCAATGTGTTCTTATAGGCCTCTAAAACAGTTTTTTTCTCAGGCTTTTGTTTCAACGCTGTTAAGAAATTGCCATAAATAAGCACTTTGTCATAACCACTGAATTGTCCTTTTTCCGCTAATGCCACCAACTTATCGCCCAAAATCAAAGCATCATCTAAACGTCCATAAGTCGCATAATCGTAGAGTAAAACAATGTTAAAAATGGCTTGGGGTTGGGCTGTTTTATCGTTGTAAACCACGGCTTTTTCTAAATAAGTGAACATTTTATCTCTTATTTCTTGTAGCCCATACATATCACCAATAGAATAATTAATTTCTGCACAGAGATAAAAGTCTTGTAAGGCTTCTGCTGTTGTTAATGCCTTTTGATACCAATTGAAAGCCTCTTCTTCGTTGAACTTGCCAAATTGATGCAAATAACCGATGTTATACATCAAATAAGCCGACTTACCCGAGTCGCCGATACGTTGGGCAATTGCCAAAGCGCGTTGGTACAAGTCCAATGCAGCGTCTGGTTGTTTCACCAAATGCACAGGTTTGTCTTTTGACAAGACCGACAACTTAGCGGTGTCGGTGGAAGCCGCATCGAAAAGGCGTGTCAGACTGTCAATAGAAGAAAGCGGAGCGTTGGTAGTGGATTGGGCGCAAAGCGGGCAGATAAAGCCCCAAAGTAGTAAGCAAATCGTTAAAATTCTTTTCATGGATTGTCTTAAAATGATAAACCGTTTTTACTGAGGGGTATTAATTCCGTACAATACTGTACCCTTCGATATGATGTTTATTGATTTTACCCCTAAATTGGTCGCCAATCGGTATCTCTTGCTGATTGGTCAACACAATTTCGTTTTTGTTAATCCGCACAATAGCTTCTCGATGCACCAAAAACGAGCGATGCACCCTTAGAAAAATGTCTCCTTTTAGCTTTTCTTCCAACTTCGCAATTGTCAAAGTAGGTGCGTAATTGCCGTTTTGTGTAATGATTTGCACGCCGTTGTCTTTGGCTTCTATGTACAGCACGTCACGATAGCGTATTTGGACGTAGCTGTTGTTTTCTCTGATAAAAAAATAAGGTTCAGCAGGCGGTATATTGGCGACATTCTCTAATTGTAAACGCACCTTTTCGATGGCTTTGAGCAAACGCGGAAAGTCTAAGGGTTTGAGTAAAAAGTCCACAGGCGATACCTCAAAACAATCCAACGCATAATCGCGGTGGGTCGTGATAAAAATGACTAAGGGCGGGGCTTTAAGGCTGCGAATCAAGTCTAAACCCGTCATCTCGGGCATTTCTATATCGCAAATCAGCAAATCAATATCCTTTTCCATCAATTCGCCATAGGCTTCTAAGGCAGATGTACAACTCCCGACGACCTCAATAATCGGGTTGGCTTTGGCGTATTTCCCAATGACCAAACGCCATTCTGGGTCGTCATCTACGATGAGTGTTTTGATTTTCATACAAAGACTTTCAGTTTTACGGACAGAAAATAGGCGTTTACAGACAGATTGAGCCTTTCTGCTGTTTTGTTAAAAACGGATTAATTACAAATTTTTTATGCGTTCTACCTTTGAGTTATCAAAGAAATTGAAACACATCATTTAGAGAGGACAAAACAACTTAAAAGGCTTGTAATAACAAACCATTTATCTAATAATTGGATAAAATACGGTTTGCATACAATAACCCACACTAAATGACCAACAACGCAAAGCCAAAATGCGATAAAGGCGGCACTATTTCTTTATTTTTTAAGACAAATTATTGATGGAAAATTACTATTTCACAGACCATTTGGTTGTAAAAGTGACCAACCCAGAACACGAACACCAACACATGGGTTATCTGAACCCGTCTTATAACTGGATGCCGACATTGTATCTCTATGCAAAGGCAGCAGACTTGGATAAGTTTGAAAAAATCCTCAATGAATTAACCGTTTCCTATATCAATGATGAAAAACTCTGTGTTTACGTTCTTGATGGTGCAAAAGCTAATTTGTGGTATGCCTCAAATGCTGGAAAAATGCCCGAAGCGGTTATTGCGTTCCGTACTTATAGTCATAGTAGGTCTCAATCTGAACTATTTAGCAGTTTTACAAGAGACGCAGAAATGACCAAAGACCGACTCAAAACTTGGTTAGAACGCCAAATGGCTTTTATCAATAAACAACCCGGTGCTTATGATGAAGAGATTAAATCTGATATTGAATATTTGATTGTGGAAAATGGCAAGGGTGATTATAAACTTTGGTCTATGTCTCAAGACATTCCACAAGGCTGGAAAGACACAGAGGCGATGGTAGATAACTCGGATAAAGCCGCTTGTATTCAATACATACAAAGGCTAAAAGCCCAATAGCTTTTAGAGCTAAACAAACCAACCGCCGCCTTTACTCAATTCACATCATTTAAAACAACACATTGTACATACTGATGGGGTCGCGTACCCCCTCAGTACGCAACACTTATTTACTATAATCAATCAAAATTTTAAAACTATGAAAGTATTTTCAACTATTGCGCGCCGATTCAACACCTATTTTATTCTTTCCCTGCTTGTGGGCTTGTTTTTACGCCCCCTCAGTATCCATGCCCAAATAACAACCTCTGTCGCCGTTACGGGTGCAGATATGTATCGTGTAGAGATGCTCAACAGCACAACGGGTTGGGCAGTCGCACTGGGTGGATTCGTCTATCGTACGACCGATGGCGGTACAACATGGACTTTAGAATCGCCCCCACCTGCGGACTATCGCTCAGTATGGATATTAGATGCCAATAATGTGTGGATAGGCAGTCAAGATGGTAAAATAGCTAAGTACGATGGCAGCACTTGGACCTTGCAACTAAGCACTTCTGGTAGGTTTAATGGCTTTTGGGGTGCGTCTGCCAACAATGTGTGGGCAGTTGGCACTGCGGCATCGGGTAGCGACGATATGTTGTATCACTACGATGGCAGCACTTGGACAGCTTCGCCATCAACAACGCTGCAAAGTATTTTTTGTATCTGGGGAGCCGATGCCAACAATATATGGATAGCGGGTCAACCAGGTATTCAAAAATACGATGGCAGCACTTGGTCATCTGTGCGTGGAACGGGTGTTTTTTATGGTATTTGGGGAACAGATGCCAATAATGTATGGGCAACAGGACAAGGCGGTGAGATAGTCCGATACGATGGTACGACTTGGACAAGTCAATCATCAGGCACAACTGCGCTCTTGTATGGTGTAAGTGGCATAGATGCCAACAATATCTGGACGGTCAGTTCTTCAGGCGAGCTTTTAAAATACGACGGAACAACTTGGACACCCCAAACGATAGGGCTTACAACACCTCTCTCTTCAGTGAGTGCCGTTGATGCCAGTCATATCTGGATGTCAGGTGCGGCACACAGTATCTATTTGTACGATGGCAGTACGTTGACCACTCAAAAAAGTAGCAGCTTGAGCAGCAGCCAAACCCTCACTGCTGTTCACGGCATTGATGCCACTAATATTTGGGCAGTGGGTGGAACAGGACCCTGTATTAAGTACGATGGCAGCCAAGCGTCAACTACGGCAATTGGCTCAACTTTCCCTATGAAAGGTTTTTGGGCGGCTGATGCAACACACCTTTGGGCAGTAGGGAATAATGGAATCAGTCGTTTTTTCAACGGCAGCACTTGGGCAGGAGTAGTGACTGGTACTGCCAATGTTTTAAATGCTGCATGGGGTACATCAGCGAGCGATGTGTATGCCGTAGGCGCAAGTGGCACGATACGCCGCTATAACGGCTCTGCTTGGGCAACTTTTACCTCTGGTACGACGACGGCTCTCAGTGGTATTTGGGGAACGGCAGCCAATAGTTTTTGGGTAGTGGGCAATAGTGGTTTGATTCGGTACTACAACGGCAGTTGGACAGCCCAAACTTCTAACACCACCAACAACCTTTCTGACGTGTGGGCATTAGACGATACGCACGTGTGGGCAGTTGGTGCTGCTGGAACTATCTTGTTTTATGACGGCAGCACTTGGACAGCCCAGACATCTGGCACAAGCCAAGCACTCAACGGCGTTTATGGCACCAGCAGCAACAATGTCTGGGCAGTCGGTGCAGTTGGGACGATTCTGCACTACAACGGTACAACTTGGACAAGTGTTGACCCGATTAATGGCAGCACCAATAATAGTGTTTGGGCAATCGGACAAGATGCCTACATCGCTACCTCCTATGGAACACTCCTAAAAGCAACATACAGCGGCGTGTTACCCATTGAGTTAGTGGACTTTGCTGGCAAAAATACTGAGGGGGGCAATCTCTTGACTTGGACAACAGCCAATGAAGTGAACAACAAAGGTTTTCAAGTCGAACGGTTAACAGTCAACGGTGAGTGGTCAACATTGGGTTTCGTCGCTGCCAAAGGCAAATCGGCTACTTATCAATTTACGGATAACCTAACGTCAGAGAGGTTTGAAACCTCTCCGACGTTAGTAAACTACTATCGCCTGCGCCAAATAGACAATGATGGTAAAGCAACCCTTTCCAAAGTCATTTCAATTACAAACAAAGGTAATAGTAAGCTGAAAGTGTACCCCTCAGTAACCAACCACTTTTTAACCATCGAAACCAACGCAACGGAGGATATTCAAGTCATCAATCTTTTAGGTCAACAGGTTATAAACCTTCCAAGGACGGGGAGATTTGAAACCGCCCCGACCTTAATGGATGTGTCGGCTTTGCCACAGGGGACTTATATCCTTAAAGTAGGCGGAGAACAAGTGAAGTTTGTGAAACAATAAACTAAACAATCTACATAAGCAGGGTGGTTCTGTAAAATACTTTTCATAGTGCTGCCCTGTCTTTTATTTCGATGCCCAATGCTGCCTTATCTCATGCCTCATCTGCCAAAACAGCTAAAAGCCGCAAGATTCTATCCGATAGTTTTTGGTATTCCACATTCTCTGTTTCGGTACTGTGAAAGCCTCGGATACTATCTAAGTTCAGTTGACTCAACTGTGACGTGAGCAGAATAACTTCATGGCTCTCGTCGTAGCGACCCCTCAGTAAATGGAGCGCATCTTTGACCCGTCCGTTGATTATCATCTCTTTGATTTGTGTAAAAGAGAAGGGACTGACTTCTCGCAAAATGTCTTTAATCTTCACATCGTCGAGCGAGACTTGACATTCGGCTTTGGTTTGTCCTTTCAGCAACTTGCGGCGGAGGTAATCGAAGTCGAATTGATGTTGTTTTTCGCCTTTTTGACACATTTTGCAAGGGCAAGGTACGAGTATCTCAACTTGCAGATTGGCAAACTTGCTACTCGTGTTGATGTCTTTGAGCGTATTGATGACTTCATTCAGCAATTGCCGTTTGCCGTTGCCTTCGGCGATGAGTTCTATCGCGTTTTGGGCGTAGGTTTCTTTGGCAAAAACTGTTGCACCGCCTGCGTCTGTGAATTGTACGGCATCGTTCCAGACTTGATTGCCGTCAATGCGGTTGTGCAAACGACATGTCAGGCGCGTTAGAAAGCCTTTGGGCAAGAACTTGTATTGAAACACCACTTTTGTGGCATCGGCGGCGGCTTTATACTCTTTGCGGTCGGCGGGCAAGAGTTGCGGCACGATATACTGAGGGGTGTCGCCGACAATTTCATAACACATCTCGAAGTTTTTCATGAGGCGCAACAGGTTGCCGTGCATCCCTTTGTATTCTTTTCCTTTCCAAATGTCCCGAACATCTTTAACGCTGATAATTGCTTGTTTGCGGAGGGCTTCCCCTTCATAGAGCAACTCGAATAGGGCATCTATAATCCATTTCGGACGCAAGAAAACGTATTGATCTAAAAACTCATCGTCTTCAAACCACAAGCTGATACCCAACTGATGGAAATAACGGGCATAATCCCGCATCAATTCGGTGTCCGTGATGCCTTGTTGACCGCATAAGTCCTCAAAATCGTCCCAAGAGATGCTGTGTTTGTCTTGCGCTAAGACTTTGAGTTGTTCCCGCACATCGTTGAACGAGCGCAAATAGGTTTTGCCGATGTGCGGCAAGCAACAAGCCAAGTTTTGAATGGTGGATTCTAAGTCTTTAAAAGGTTTGTAGTCTGTCTCTTTCGCCCGACTCAAATCCACTTTGATGGGCTTTTGGACATTGGGGAAACTTTCGCGTATCGTGGCTAAGTTTTTAAGGTCTTCGCTGTGCCCAAACTTCTCATTTTGGACAATCAATATCGGACTTTCTTTGCCCAACAACTGTATGATATTGAGCCAATAGCCCGTATGCTCGTTCTGTTCGCGCTCAGAATGGACTAAGGCATAGACAACCGAGTCCGATAAAAAGAACTGATGGGCATAGTGTTGGATATTCTGTCCACCAAAGTCCCAAATATGGAGACCAAAGTCGCTCTCCTTGTTCGGAAAGGATAAAATCTCTATCTCAATGCCGCGTGTCGTGTCCTTCGCTTCGGGTAAGACCGCTTGCCTATCCATTAACTTCTTGCGGAGTGTTGTTTTACCTGCCCCGCCTTGCCCGACTATGAGTAAGCGGGCTTCGTTGAGTTGTATCGTGCCACTGCGTTCTTGTTCTTCCCAGTAGCGGAGTATCGCTTCGTTACCTTGTTTGGCTATTTCTATGGGTGGATTATTGAGGGGGGTGTTTTCGATGTAG
The DNA here is from genome assembly GCA_016787525.1 of Saprospiraceae bacterium. GTDB lineage: Bacteria > Bacteroidota > Bacteroidia > Chitinophagales > Saprospiraceae > JAAFJT01. The sequence goes on from JAEUUP010000134.1 coordinate 28,800, forward strand.
ATGCCGTTCTTATTATTGTTATAAGGTGTCCAACCTTCCCATTTTACCTCAATACCCTTTTCTATTAAACCTTTCAACGGACTTAAATCGCTCACTTGGGTATTGTAAATCCAAAGCTGTTGCAAATTAACCAACTCTTTCAACGGATTTAAATCGCTCACTTGGGTATTGTAAATCCTAAGCCCTTGCAAATTGACCAAGTCTTTCAATGGACTTAAATCGCTCACTTGGGTATCAGACAGGTCAAGAACTTGCAATTGAACTAAGTCTTTCAAGGGGCTTAAATCACTTACTTGTGTATTCTAAACGTCAAGCCGTTGCAAAGCCGATAACTCTTTCAAAAACGTTAAATCGCTCACTTGTGTATTGTAAACGCCAAGCTGTTGCAAAGCCGTTAAGTCTTTCAAAGGGCTTAAATCTTTTAAAGACTCTTCTGCATTTAAATATAAATACGTCGCTTCGCTTTGTTTGGCTTGCCAAATATCTTCTAAAACCTTTTCATCAGCTGCCGAGGCATATTGCTCAAAGAAAGCGGCTTTTTCTTTTTCTTGTTCGGTCATAATGAAGGGTTTAATGCTTGTGACACCGCTACTGTCCCACACGCGGGGTGAATGAATGAATGTGCGGGTGTTATGTGTGGGTAAAGTTAAGACAATTTAATATAAAGTGTACTACCCCCTCAGTAAAACAATGCCGTCATTGCGAGCGAAGCGAAGCAATCTGTTAAAAGGCGAGCGTAGCCCTTGCGATGGAAACGAAGCCACCTTGGGTATTCTGCGTCCTACTTTACAGATTGCTTCGCTTCGCTCGCAATGACGGACTCGCACTCGCAATGACGACGTTGTTATACTCAGGGGAGGTGTGTGTGCGGCTTTTATGTTTTGCTTCGCTTTCCATCAACAAACAGCGTCGTCATTGCGAGCGTAGCGAAGCAATCTGTTAAAAGGCGAGCGTAGCCCTTGTGATGGAAACGAAGCCACCTTGGGTATTCTGCGTCCTACTTTAAAGATTGCTTCGCTCCGCTCGCAATGACGGCGTTGCACTCGCAATGACGACGTTGTTATACTGAGGGGAGGTGTGTGTGCGGCTTTTATGTTTTGCTTCGCTTTCCATCAACAAACAGCGGTCGTCATTGCGAGCGGAGCGAAGCAATCTGTTAAAAGGCGAGCGTAGCCCTTGCGATGGAAACGAAGCCACCTTGGTTATTCTGCGTCCTACTTTACAGATTGCTTCGCTTTGCTCGTAAGGGCGGTACGCTTGGCTTTTAATGGCTTGCTTCGCTTCGCTCGCAATGACGGGGGTTACATCCTTTGCCACTTCTCAAACAAGTCTTCCCATTCGGGATTGTGTTGGTTGATTAAGGCTTCCTTTTTAGCTCTTGATCCTGCTTTGAGTTGCTTCTCTCTGGCGATGGCTTCCCATGCGGTATAAAAAACATCAATCCACACAAGGCGGTCAACGTTGTAACGGGCGGTGAAGCATTTTGGATTGGCGCGGTTCTTATGCTCTAAGACGCGACGGGTAATGTTGTTGGTCATACCGACGTATAGGACGGTTTTGTTTTTATTGGTGAGCATGTAGGTAAAGTAGGTTCTCATAGTGGTTGATTTTTTATAGTCATTGCGAGCGAAGCGAAGCAAGCCTTTAAAAGCCGAGCGCACCGCCCTTACGAGCGAAGCAATCTTTGAAGTAAAACGCAGAATACTGAGGGATTATTGCGTTGGGATTTTAAAAGGTTGCTTCGCTGCGCTCGTAAGGGCGGCGGTTGTCATTGCGAGCGTAGCGAAGCAATCTTTGAAGTAGAACGCAGACTATACTGAGGGGGTAGTGCGTTGGGATTTTAATGGGTTGCTTCGCTTTGCTCGCAATGACGGCTCGGCTTTTAACGGCTTGCTTCGCTTCGCTCGCAATGACTCAAGCCGCCTCCAAAACCAAATTCAATCGCCCGATGACACCAGCTTTCACCACACGCTTCTCGACGACGAGGGTTTTGAAGCCGTCGCCTTTGGCTTCGATGTCGTAAGTGCCTTCGGGGAGGACGGGGAATTCGTAGCGACCGTTGGCATCACTCACAACCGATAGATTGAGCAATGGAATTGCTACGATGATGCCACTTGCTGCCTTTTCGGTAGCACCATTGATTGTCTTGCCACCTAATCCAGTATCTTTGACACCACGCACTTTGGTCAAAAGCATGTCCCAAACAAACTTTTTGGCAGTGTCTTTTTCTTCAAGAAAGATGATTTGTGCATCCAAAAACATGGCAGATAGGCGGTTTTTGAGTTCATTGCCTGCCGTGATTTTGGCATCGCTGGCAGCAGTTGCCGTGTCTTTGGCAGCCAACCATGCTTTGTGGGCATTGGAGAGACTCGTTTGTTTGTCTTTGAGTTGTTGTACGAAGTTAGCAGGCAAGTCTTTAGCCGTCAATTCGACTTGATGACTCTCCACGAAGCGTATCATCGCGCCCAATAGTTTGTCATTGCCGTCTGCACTGTACGCACCCAATTCGTCGAACAGTTGTTGCCCTGCGTCTTTGTGGTAATTGGTACGCATGGTCTTGTCGGGTGTCAACTCATTGATGTAGTTTTTGAGCGTTTTGAACAATACCGACACGGTTTTGACCTCATTGGTGAATAGGTCGCGGGCATTTTGAATGTTTTTGGCATGGGATTGATAGTCGGCCATTGCCACAAAGTCATTGAGCAATGCCAAACTGTCTGCACCATAAGTCGCCGTGTATTTGCTGGGTTTGTGTGCAGCAAAGCGGTTTTGATACTGTTCGTACTCGAACCAACCCAAACGTGTGGTATCTGCCAAGTTTGAAAGAGAACAATTAAAATTTGCTACTGTCATAATTAAGAATGTTTAAGAGATTATTGAAAATTGTGTGTGTGTGTGGTTAAGATTCTAAAACGCCAAATCTCAACTCATATAATATACGCCGTTAACCAGATTTACGAAATCCTAAGTGCCGTAGGCATGGGATTTTGTAAGGAAAATGGGTGTTAAATCTTTTATAATACCATGCCTACGGCATTCAATAATCGTATGTGTTGCTATTTCCTACCAGAATGCCAACCCTACGGGTTTTTAAGAACATCTGTAACTTGAAACCATGATTGAGCAATATTTTTTGCATGCCTTTCCCTCGACCTCTTTCGGATGACCCTCAACCTCTTTCGGATGACCCTCGACCTCTTTCGGATGACCCTCGACCTCTTTCGGACGACCCTCGACCTCTTTCGGACGACCCTCGACTTCTTTTCGGACGACCCTCGACCTCTTTCGGATGACCCTTGACCTCTTTCGGACGACCCTCGACTTCTTTCGGATGACCCTCGACTGGCTTGTAGAGCCTTTGAAAAGCCTCCAAAAGAGCAAAAAACCACTAAAACATCTATAATTGAGTAAAGAGACAGGATACAAGAGCAAGCACGGGGTTGTGATATGGCACAAAAGTTAAAGTGTGCGCGTGTGTATTCAGGCAATTCAAACAATTTTAGGCGATAACAACAGATACATCTTTTATGTATGCAACAAAATTAAGCTATTTCAACAAGGGTATTGTTAATAAAAGTTAAATATTTCAATATATTTTTATTTATTTTTTTACTGTGAATCCTTTTTTGTGGCTGTGTCTCTCCTACCCTACTTGATTGCTTCTTTGCAATATAAGGGTTGTTGTATCCTCTGCCGATGGCAATACAGCTATCGCAAAACCACCGTCTCATACTGAGGGGGTGGCTTTGGGTATGAAAAGAGTTTTACTGAATGGTGTTAAAACCTTTGAATGAAATCTTCTAAGGTTTCGTCTGCTACTAAACCTATTTTTTGCCGCAACCGATAGCGACTGGAATAGACACTTTTATATGAAATGCCGAGTATGTGGCTGATTTCGTTGGCATCAAATCCTATTTTGATTAACAAAAACAAACGCACATCAGCCGTCGTCAGTTGAGGCAATTGCTCATGCAGACGGAGGATATAATTAGGAAACCGTTGGTCAAAGAGTTCACGAAAGAGCATCCAGTCATCGGTTGTGAGTATGCTCATCGTAGCAAGCCCTTTGGTGGCTTTTTCTAATGCCTCTTGGCTTGGATACTGAGGGGGGGCATTTAGAGTCAATTGCATTTTTAGTTCTTCAATAAAAACCTCCTTCAGATTCAAGATGGCTTCGGTCTCTTGCAGCCTTTTTTCTTTATCCGACAAATCGGTTTGTACGTCTGTCAAAGCTTTTGTTTTCTCTGCTTCTAATTGTGCAAGGTATGCTTTTTCTATCGCTAAGACTTTCCTATGCTCTCGATACCGATAGAGTAAATACCCACTCACCACCAGACCGCCTATTAAGGTAAACAGGCTTAGCCCATACCACAGACGCGCCTTCTGATGTGCTGCCTCGATGCGTTGTAGGCGTTCTTCGGCATCTCTCTGCACTTGAGCGCGTCCGACTGCCATATCTTTTTCGGTCGTAAAAGTGCGTCGGTGCAATTCTGAGCTTTTGCGTTCGCAGAAGAGTGCTTTATCGCGGTCTTGCTTTTGTTCATACACCCATGCCATGTCTTTATACATCATGGCTTGCCGCGCCGTATCGGGGGTAGATAAGGCTTTTTGATAAAAGAATAGGGCAGAATCCAACTGTCCTTTGCACTGATACCCTTTGCCCAGTGCATATAAGTAACGGCTTACAATCTTAGGTCTGTCAGGACTTTCATTGATGGCATAGGCAAGGTGTAGGTTCTTCAAAGCCGTATCGCACTGCTGCTCTGCTATCTGTATTAAGGCTAAAAGACGGTAACGCTCCGATTTCAAATAGTGGTTTTGGTACAGTGCTTCGAGCTTAAAGGACGAGTCTATCATGATACGTGCCGAATCCAAGTGTTGCATCATCAAATGGTCTTCTGCCAAAGCCATCGCAAACTGAATATGATAGCCCCGTGTCCGAAAAGAGTCTTTCAAAGCCTCCTGCCAAGCATAACGATGCCAATGAGCCGCCAACACAGGGTCGTTGATGGTCTGATAAACACGCCCTAATACCAGCATCAATTCCATATAGCGTCCCCCGTCGTGAGGTGTTAGGGGTTTGAAAATATCATGCACTTCCATATACAGACGTATGGCTTCGGGGTATTGACTGCGTTGGGCTGCCAAGCGCGCCATATAGGTTTTGACATCACCCATACGCACCATGTGACCTGCTTTTTCGCTCAGATGATAGGCTTCTTGTAGGCAAGCGGCGGCAGTATCGTATTGTAATTGATTGATAAAGATTCTACCACGTATCATTTGAGTAAAAGCCCGTGCCGAGTCCACTTTAAAGTGTCTGTCGTAAGCATCTAAAAACTTCAAGTAGGTGGTATCTGCTGTTGTGTTGGGTAAAGTATAAAAGCTCATCTCGCAAGCCAGCCCTTGCCAACGCTTAGGTACTTCGGCTTTGATACGCATCATGGTGGAGTCGGGCGCATGAAGCGGCAAAGTGATGGGATAGTAACCCTTGAATTGTGCCGACTCAAAGAAAAGCATGGCGGCATTGTATTCGTTCATAGGTGGTGTGCAAGACGCACCTATCAGCATACAGCAACCCAATAGAACGTAATTGAATTGATTAGATATTTTATAAAGCATGTGTTATCCGTAGTGTTAAAGCCTGAATATTTATTACAAAGATAGCTCAAGTATATTTGTCTATACTTTCGTCTATATCTTTTTTTATTATTTACCCTCAAAAGAGTCTCTCTTTGCACCATCATAACGCAATCCTCTTATAGAAATCAATGACTGACAACGCATAGCCAAAATGCGATAAGGGCGGCACTATCTAATTTTATTTTATCACAATTAATTCTTACACAATGAAGAGCTTTTTACAAACAACACTTTGCCTATGGGGCATACTCGGTTTTTGTCAATTTATGACAGCCCAAACAACTGTCACTTTTGATTACACAGGGGCAGCCCAAACATGGGTCGTACCCGCAGGCGTAACCAGCGTAGAGGTCGTCGCAAAAGGGGCTAAAGGAGGAGATTCAAACAACTCATTCTACACTAACAATGCAGGTGGTAACGGCGGTACTGTCACTGCCACGCTTGCTGTAACACCGGGTACAACGCTCAATATCTATGTCGGACAACAAGGACAAGCGGGTTCAGCAGCTGCCACTTTTAATGGGTCTACAAACTTTAACGGTGGTGGGCTTGTTGCAGGTTATATATTTGATGGTACAGGTGATGGCGGCGGCGGCGGTGCTACCGATATACGCATAGGGGGTACTGCACTTGAAAATCGTATCATTGTAGCAGGTGGTGGTGGTGGTGGTGCAAGTGGTAATTTGTCTTCGACAGGTGGTGCAGGTGGTGATATTGTAGCGGGTGATGGTTCCCCTAATGACAACTTTGGTGAATATGGTGGTGGATACGGTGGTACAAGTAGTGCAGGTGGTAATGGTGGTACAGGAAACCCTGCTTCGGGTTCAGATGGCAATGCGGGTACATTAGGTACTGGTGCGAATAATGTAGGAGTATTTGGTGGTGGTGGTGGTGGTGGTTATTATGGTGGTGGTAGTGGTGGTGACCTCGGGGGGCAGGGCGGTGGCGGCGGCGGCGGCAGCAGTTATACAGATGCTACCTACTGCACAAATGTGGTGCATACGCAAGGCGATAATGCAGGGCATGGTGTGTTGACGATTACTTACACCGCCCCCATCCTTAAAGTTGAATGGGTGGACTTCACAGGCAAAAATACTGAGGGGGGTAATCTCCTCACATGGCAAACCGCTAATGAAGTGAACAACAAAGGCTTTGAAGTTGAAAGGCGGCAGTCAACAGACGGCAGTTGGGAGACGCTCGGCTTTGTCGCTGCCAAAGGCAAATCGGCTACTTATCAATTTATAGATAACCAAACGTCGGAGAGGTTTGAAACCTCTCCAACGTTAGTAAACTACTATCGCCTTCGGCAAATAGACAATGATGGTAAAGAAACACTGTCCAAAGTCATTTCTATTACAAACAAAGGCAATAACAAGCTTAAAGCATACCCCTCAGTAACCAACCACTTTTTAATCATCGAAACCAACGCAACGGAGGATATTCAAGTCATCAATCTTTTAGGTCAACAGGTTATAAACCTTCCAAGGTCGGGGAAATTTGAAACCGCCCCGACCTTAATGGATGTGTCGGCTTTGCCACACGGGACTTATATCCTTAAAGTAGGCGGAGAACAAGTGAAGTTTGTGAAACAATAAAGTCTCCTTTGGGGATTTAGGGGCTAATAGTAAAACTCTTTTCATAGTACAACATGAAACATCCCGAACTTCCAATGTTAGAAAGTTCGGGATATTTCATGTTCTAAATATAATAAACACCCATTTGTCGTTATCAAATTATGGCGCATACAAAACTCTAATACTTTACCTACTGAAACTCCTTCATATTATCCTCTGGACTCAAATCAACCAGCAAACTGAAAGGGTCAACGCCTGCCTTATGTGGCTTTTCGTCCACAACAAACGTAAACGTATTTTGCGCTTGCGTCACTTTCACCTTTTGGCGATAGAGCAGTTTGCCGTATTTTTTCTTTCCTTCAGGTTTGGCGTAAGCTCCTATTTCGATATAATCGTTCAAAGCGACTTCTGTGTTTTTGCCTTGTTCGTCCGCTTTGAGTTTTTTGCACGAAATATCAATCGTCACTTCATATTTACCGTTCGATAAAGCCTTCATAGACGTTTTGTTGCACCGATTTTCAAAAATCGTGATGTCTTCAAACCAATCTTTCACCACATATTTTAAAGAATCGGGCGTTTGAGCATAAAATGCGTCTATTGCGTCGAGACTAATCGGGTATGGACTGTCTGCGTAGCGGTATTTATTCAAAAAATTGCGCAAAGCGAGGTTTACTTTATCTTCGCCAATCGCTTCTTTGAGTGCGTACATCGCAATCGAGCCTTTGTTGTAATGAATGTAATTCTGATTTTCACACTTCGCAAGTGGCTGTTCTTTCAGCCTTTCCGTACTGCGACCACGAAGGTATCTGTCCATTTCATATTTCAAAAACTTACGCATTTGGTCGCGCCCATACGTGTGTTCCATCACCATCAAAGCAGAATATTGCGCGAACGTTTCGACCAGCATTTCACCGCCTTGCATGTGTGCGGCACATTCTTGATGTCCCCACCATTGATGCCCAATTTCGTGCGCTGCCACATACGTCACCATGTCAATATCGTCTTCATTTTCCTTAAAATCTTGGATAAAACCAATGCCTTCCGAATACGGCATAGACCCAGGAAAGGCTTGTGCAAAATCCGAAAAACGCGGAAACTCCATAATCCGACATTGTTTGTGGAAATAAGGACCAAAGTTTTGGGTGTAATAGCTCAAAGCCTTTTCCATAGCAGCCGTCATGCGCGGCACATTTTGTTCATGCCCTTTGTGGTAATAAACTTCTAAATCAACATCGTTCCATTTTTTCCTTGAAACTTCATATTTGGCACTTAAAAACGAGTAGAAATTGAACGATTTATGGTCTAATTTGAAATGAAAACAGCGCAAACCATTTTCTGTCCATTCACGCACCAAAGAGCCTGGTGCAATCACAATTTGTTCAGGCGAAGTACGGAATATCGTTTCTACATTCACCCAATCGCCTGACATACCAATATAGGCTTCCAAGCGGTTCAATGTGTCGAAACGATTCAGAGCAGGCAAACGGGACTTTTCAGCCAAACCATATTTTTTACGGTCGTTTTTATCAACCAATTCGCCACTTGCATTATAACCAAAAACAGGTGCAATTTCAGAATTGTCAAAGAACGTCCCATTTTGTACCAAACGTCTGAATTTTAATTCATTCTGAAAACCATTCGGTTCAAAAGAGGCGGTAAAAGTCAATTCCATCGAATCGCCGACGGCTAAAGCGGGTTCAATTTTATAAATTTGAAACTTCACATCTTTATCGTCTTTCACCAATTTCAAACGAGACCCCCTCAGTACAAAATCCACATCGCGCGGTACATTGACCAAAAGTGTATCCATACTTTTTGAACGTGTATTCCGCGTTTTGTAAATGCCATTTGCCAACAAAGACCGCTTTTCGGGATTCAATGTTATGTCAAATTTTACGTCATAAACACGCGGTTGTGCCATGCCCTCGTAGCGTTTGTATTCATTTTCGTAACGCACTTGCCACCTTTGCATTTCTTTAGGGCTGATGATTTTGTTTTCCACTTTTGTATTAAAAAAGACCCAACTCGCAATCGCTGCCCAAGCAAAAGAAGCGAAATAAGCCGCGCCTTTATAGTTTTTCCATTCCAAAGCCGCCATGTGGAAACGACCTTTAATACCTGTTTCACGACCTCTTGCCCAAAATAAAATAGCGACCAAAGCCAATAGCGAGCAAAAGAAAATCCAATAACCACTGAACCACGACAAAGTGCTTTTGAACGGTGCATAGCCATAAAAATCGGACAAGGTATAATTCGGTAAACTGCCAAATTTGACCATATTACTCACCCAATCAAGGGCTTGTAAACCAAAACTCGACAAAGCGAGAAACACAATGACGACGAAATAACCCAAATACATATTCGGCGATAAGGCTTGCACCAAAAACGCCAAAGCGAGAATGAAGGCAAAGCCCAACATATCCATCAGCAATAATTCGCGGACGTACAACCAGATTTTGAAATCATAAAAACCTTTTGACGTTTGTACGGCAACGGCAACGCCGATGATGACAATTTGTAACAAAAACATGGAGCCTAAAACGGCGAGATATTTACCCAAAAAAGCTGTCCAGTTTTTGGAAGGTAAGGCATCAATAATATCGGACATCCGCGCATTACGCTCTTTCCAAACCACTACGCCCGAAAAATAAACCATGACAATGATGGTAAATAGATAAAAACTACCTCTGATGGTATTTATCATCGAATAAGTCACTGGTAATTCGTGCGTATCGTAAGCTTTATCAGCGTTTGCCAAACCGCCCCACGCATTGAGTAAACCAATGATTGCCAATAAAATGAACGGCGTGCTGCGAACGACAAATTTCCATTCTGTTCGGATTTGACTTCTCAATTGGTCAAAAGTCATTGCCCAATTTGATTCTGGTGCAACATGTGGAATATCGCCGATAAAACGCAACGCCAATTTACCCCCCTCAGTATTTGAAGCTAAAATGGCTTGTTTTTTCTTAAAAAAGTTACTAAAACGCGATTTGGTTACGCCTTTTTCAGAAAAATTAAATAGGCGATAGCCAATAACCAATGCCACCAAACCAACGCTCATCCAAATTGCTCTATTTAAAAGTAGCGTACCCGTTAAGCCCATTGCGGTGGTATTTTTTTGGTCAACTGTCCAATATTTTGTCGCAATACCAAAACAACGGATACCAAATGGGTCGAGTAAAGATGCTAAAAACTCATTGTCCAAGTCCTTCATCAATGTGCCTGCGAGGATATAACCGACCATAATCGCCACAGTTGTGATGAAAGAATACATCGTATTGCGCGTATTTATCGCTACCGCGTAAACAATACCGCCAATAAAAATCGCATTCGGAATGACAAAAACCAAAAAACCTTCGATATGCCCCGTCAATCCCGATGCACCAAAACGTCCGACATCTATCCAATTAAAAACACTGTTCAATAAAGTACCCAGCCAAACGCCAATCGAAATACCCAACATCGGTATCAAAGAAGCCAAAAAACCGCCGAAAAAATGCCCAAAATAGTAGCCGCTTTTACTGACAGGTTTAGAAAAAACGATTTGGCTTGTGTTGCGTTCAAAGTCGCGCAAAGAGGCCGAGTTCATAAAAGCCGTTGCCAAAAGCAAACCCATGATTGAAAAAACGCTATACCATGATTGCAAAACAAAGGGCGCGTTCTTTTTTATATTGCCAAAGCTGCCACCAATGCTTATATCATCTGAAACTGTTGCAAAAAAACACAACAACCCAAAGACAAACAGGAATATCCACGGCATCGGTGAACGCAGCCACGATTTGAGTTCAAATTTGAAGAAAGTGGTAAACATTGTATTATAATGGTGAATAGTGAATGAAAAATGTTGAAATTACCCCCTCAGTAAAATCACCATTTAAATAACAATTTTTGAGAAAAAGACATCTTCCAAGTCAGGCGCAACAGAGGTAAAACCATCTTCAGGATTTTCATCACTGAAAACATGAAGAATCGGTTTACCCGCCACCAATTTTGACGAAATGATGGCGTTGCCAAAACGCGCTTGATAAGCCTCAACTTCCGATTTGGCGACGGTCTTTTTCCAAACTTTCCCGACGATTTCCTCCAAAGCTTGGTCAGGTGTTCCAGCATACAAAACGCGCCCTTCGTTGATAATCGCCATATTGGGACACAACTCTTTTACATCATCAACAATGTGCGTTGACAGAATGACGATGACATTTTCGCCAATTTCAGACAATAAATTGTGAAAACGATTGCGTTCGCCTGGGTCAAGCCCTGCCGTTGGTTCATCAACGATAATCAATTTTGGGTCGCCGAGCAAAGCCTGTGCGATGCCAAAACGTTGACGCATACCGCCCGAATAAGACGAAACGGCTTTTTTGCGGTGTTCCCACAAATTAGTGCGTTGCAAAAGAGCTTCTACAACGGATTTTCTATCTTTTGAAGGAATCCCTTTTAAAACAGCAAAATGGTCGAGTAAATCGAGCGCGGAAATGCGCTGATACACCCCAAACTCTTGTGGCAAATAGCCCAAAACTTGCCGAACAGCATCACGGTCGCGCAATACATCAATATCACCGAGTGTAATTGTGCCGCTGTCAGCATCTTGAAGCGTTGCGAGTGTCCGCATCAGGGTACTTTTACCAGCACCGTTGGGTCCGAGTAAGCCATACATACCTGTAGGAATATCCAGATTTATGTCCTTTAAGGCTTGAACACCGTTTGAATACGTTTTTGAGAGATTGCGAATGGTAAGTTGCACTTGTTTCGATTTTTAATTTTGATTGATGCCTTAAAGAGACATCTAATATTGTCCAAATGCAATTAGAATAGAAGAAAGACAGAAAAAAACCGACTAAGCAATAAGTTTTTATAGAAGTTAAGATCTAATTACAATACTTCGTTAGTTTTTAAGCGTGAATAACGCCTCCCAATATCAGGAGACTTGGCGGTGCGCTCTTTTGTGACCGTCGTTCTGATACTGTCTTTTTATATCACAATGGTGCAGAATCTTACTACGCAGCAAGAGGGTTTCACGGCTCATTAAGAGCCTCAATACCCCTAAAATATTGAGGGGTCAGAAATTCATAAACAACTGATTATCAATTATCTAATTAGGCATTTGGGGAAGAATAGAATGAGCATGCCATTCGATAAAGTCTATCAAAGGATTTGAAAAACAAAGTGTGTAATAATAACATGAGGCTGCCCTTTTTGAGACAGTCTCTTTTTTGTCTCTTGTCAAACAAGGTATAATCAGTAGCAAATAAACCATTGCCCTAAAAGACATAGTTTTAACTAACGAACTTCAAGAATAAACGAATCAGGTCTCAGCTCTTTAGCCAAATTCAAAAAAGCTGCTTTCAACAAAGGGTGCGCTCTATTGTCTTCAAATGATTTATCTTTTTTGTAATAACTGGACATTATGCCTAATTGTATGGTTTCTGTCAATGTCTGCACAAGACTTGGATCTTGCTGAATTAACTGGTCAAAAACAATCATTTCTTGCTCAAATTGAGCTTGTTTTTCCTCTTTTTTCTTTTTCTCTAGAGCCTCTCCTACCCTTGTCGCTTCTATGATTTTAGCTTTTTTTTCAACTTCGGCTTGCTTTTTTTGCTGCTTGTTATCTGCATATTTCCCCCGAACTGCGCCTACAAAAAAACCAGCGACATTCTCCACTTTACCTGTTTTTATCGTCTTCTGAGTAATAGCAACGGCTTGACGCACCTCCCCCTCAGTATATTGCTCTGCCAAATCCATAAAAACCTTTAGGCTCACGCCAAATTGAGACACAACAATTGGAGACAATTCAAGTACTAATTTTTCAGATACTGTTTGCTTTATTTGTTCCGTACTTTTCTCCTTTTTCTTTAAATCTATATTTTGATGCGCTATTACTATATTCTCCGTTATTTTCTCCTTTTTGACTTTTGTTAGGTCTTTTTTTACCTCCCGTTGCAACGAGTCGTTCTTCAAAATATGAAATATCAAGGATTCAATCTTTTTCCCTTTTGTTGCTTTTTTTTCTTCGTAAGTGAATGTTATATCACAATACTTTGTCAAATCTTGTTTTGCCTTGTCAATAATGTAGATTCTAAAATCTTTGTAACTTTTATATTTGTCAGTGACTTCCAAAATCTTTCTTAAATAATCAATATCTAATTCTATTGTCTTCCGAAATTCATAAGATTTCAGAATTTCAAACATCCTAAAAGAATAGGTGCTTTGCAGTTCTATAACATTACGAATATCATATTTCAAGAATTTTTCTTTCAATTCCAAGAGATGTGGCTTCAAATCATTATTGAAACAAATCTCTATATATTGATTTTCCTCTTGATCGTCTCCTGGGATGGTATATCGTTGGAGTAATTTCACAAAACCATATCTTAAAAATCCTTTATCTGTAAAATATGGTATTTCAATTGTTTTATCTAAATTTTTAGGTGCTTCTAATATAGCTGTGTATGTTTTTGCACCATCGCTACCATTAAAAAATTTGATGATGTCGCTCACATTCATTTTTATGGGCTGAAACCCCGCATCATCTTTCTCTAATTGACTGATGGCATAGACAAAAACACGTTTCTGCCATAATGTCAAATCGTACTTGGCATGTACCAAGTCATTTGAGCTGACAACTAAATTGCTTTTTACCTTTGGTGTATCCATTTTTATTTGAATAAAATCATCGAAAGAGCTCTATTTTAGGTCTCCAATGATGCAAATGTAAAAATCAAGATTAAAAACGGTAACTAAAAAGGAAAAATAAAAACTATTTTCCTTTTTTAGTAAACCGTTATTTTCTCCTTTTTAAAGAAAGGTTGATATTCGTATCAGTCCGTTATTTTCTCCCTTTCAGTCCGTTATTTTCTCCTCAATAAACCGTTATTTTCTCCCTTTCAATCCGTTATTTTCTCCTCAATAAACCGTTATTTTCTCCCTTTATTATTCATATAGTATTCATATTCAAGTAGATAGCTGCTATATAAACAAAGAAACTAAATAAACTTTGAAAACAACAAAAACAAGGGATGTTGTTGTTTTCAAAGTTTATTTAGTAGATAAAACGATTTGTCTTTTTTTCTGGCACCCCTCAGTATTAAGCCTAATTAAGGTCTAACCTAAGCGATTATTTTTCAAATAATCTTTAATACTGAAGATTAAAAAACTTTTCAAAGTTTGACCACTGCGCTCTAAATGGTTTTGGATGTCATCGTAAAGTTCAATAGGAATTTTAAAATTATAGGCATGCGAATCGGAGCGATGCAAACTCTTGACTGCTTTTTCTAATTCTTCAGTTGTTTGAATCTTTACGGGTGCTATATTTCTTCTTTTCATGATGTTAAATTATTTATTAAAAGTTTTGATAATCGCCTCAATCTCTTGGGCAAGTGATTCAATTTCGTCTTTTGCTTTTTTGTCCTTGTATTCTGTTACGCCGATTCCGTGCGAAATGGTTTCTTTGTAGGCAACGCGCTCTCCTATCGTCGTTTGAAGTCGGCGAATATCGCTGAATTCAGTTTTCAAACTTTCATTTAACTCTTTTCCGATGTTTTGATTGTCGTTGAATTTGTTGAGCAAAATATACGCTTCGAGCTTGTCCTCACGCATTTGTTTGATTTGCTCAAAACGCAACATAAAACTTTCCAATGCCCAAAAATCGTAAGCACTTGGAGAAATCGGAATGATGATAAAATTGCTGGCAGCAATCGTTGCGCTTGCCAGCTCGCGTAGCTGTGGAGAGCCATCCAAAAGCACAATGTCAAAGTTCTTTTCCATCTGCTTAACTTCTCGAATCAGAGACCTCTCCCCTACTCGGACAACTGTAACATTGGTCAGATTGTCCTGTCTTTGTTCGGACCAACCGATGCTACTTTCTTGTTCGGCATCAGTGTCAACGATGCACACTTTGTACCCTTTCTGTGCGAAGCATACGGCTAAGTTTGTGGCTATCGTTGTCTTGCCAACACCTCCTTTTAAACTTGTAATTGCAATTTTCATAGATACTTAAATGTATTAAAATAAACTTTTTAGTATTTAAATGTATATTTATGTATATAAAAATACTTTTTGGTATTTAAATGTATATGGATTTTTCACCTTGAAAATGGACTGTTTTCTACCGACGAACCGAGAATATGAACTCAGATTTTGGTAGGTAATTAGAATTCAGGCTCAATTCTTATTGTTCTATTTTTATCCTGCGCTTACTATTTATCGCGGTTTATAACTTTCTCTACTCATTAAATATTTTTGCTTAAATCGAAAATATGACCTGTTAATTATGAGTGAAGAACTTGTTTTGATAGACATAGAGATTAAATTTTCCAGAAATCCAACTAGAATTGTGTATTTTTATGTATATCTAGATACATATGGGTACACAAAGATACTTTTGTGTATCAAAATATCGAACCATAATTTTAACATAGTATCATGAATTGAACACACTTCATAAATTACCAGAACTTAAATAAAGTAGGGTAGGGGTGTATTTAAATGTATTTTCAAATACTTTTAAATACCTTTATGTATTATAATGCACTAAATAGTATTTAAATGTACGAGCTATTCCACATCTGGCAATTCGTCAGTTTTCTCTTTGCCACTATCGAGGCTCAAAAAATTATCAGATGAAACAACTTTGATACCACGCTCTGTCTCCAATCGGACTCTTGCATTCCCCGCAAAGTTGCCGCCTAAAATAGCTGCTTCTTGATTTTGTAGAAAGCCTTGGGCTTCTTCTTTGATGGCGACTTGCCTTGTAACTTCTTCGCCTAAGGCTGTAAAAATTAATTCAAGCAAAGTCATATTGTCGCGCAGGTTTTGATTTTCTAAACCTTTGAGTTTGGCATGTTCACTCGGTGTTAGTCCAAATGTACCTTTTGCGATTTCTGCCGTTAATATTGAATATTCAATATTTTCCTTTACACCGCGTTGCTTCCATTCTTCGGTCAATAATTTTCGGGCAATGATACTTTTTTCTCGATAACCAATCCAATCTTCGGGATAACCTTTGGCTCTATAAATTTCTCTTGCACGCTCAAAAGCCAATTCTGGGTTTTCTGTTTCTTTAATCCGTTCTGTTCCCACTTGTGCCAACCACAATTTTAAGGGTTCTGCCTTGGGTGAAGGCACAGACATCACGATCCTAAGCACCCCCTCAGTATCGGCACAATCGGTTAGCCGTTTTCGACCATCTGTGGAATACATTTTCAACTGCTGACAAACTGTCAGCAGTTGGGGTTCTCGTTTTTTAAGGGTTGCCCAATAATTGCGTGGCACAATACTATCAGTCAAAACACCGATGATATCTACAATAGAAAAATACCACTGTTCATCATGCCAGATTTTACGGATTTCTTTACCCTCAAAAGGAGTCATTGCTTTTTGATTTTCCATATCAAATGACCTTGTCTTGTTTTAATCGAAAATAAGGGCAAAGGTAAGAAATACTTTTAGATACTCAAATGTATCTTTTTGTATTTTTAAGCACTTAAATATATTTGTAATGCGCCTTGGGAGCTACCACTTGAAGAAATCGAAGGAATATCGTACGGTTTTTCTGTATTCTGTTCGATATGATAGATTTAGTTTGAGTTAAGTAATCAGAAATAAGTTTTCGCGTGTTTGATACTCACTGTTTTGCGCTATGCGCAAAAGACGTACTTTGAAAGTTTTCCTATTGGAGCGAGCGATTTTTGGATTAAAATTTTGGCTCTGCCAAAATTTTAATCCAAAAATCGCTCGCTCCTCAAAGTCCTTTTCGCCGCCAAAGGCGGCGTTTGAAATGCACGAAAACTTATTTTTGGCTAATTAACCAAAAATATCATTTAAAACACCTGCCAAACGTACACCGCCTTTCAACAATTGCAAA
>JAEUUP010000018.1 GCA_016787525.1 Saprospiraceae bacterium
AGAATCTATCAGACCGAAGTTAATTTTGAATCGTTTTACGATTCAAAATTAACTTCGGTCTAAAAAAGATATTTTAAAGCACGCATTTCGAGCGAAGCGAGAAACAGTGAGTGAACTGTCGCTTGCGTAACATCAGTTAATAAGGTAAAATGCTGGTGTTGATTTTGTATCGTTTGCCTACTGTTTGTATGGCAGACTGCATTGTGTTGCTAGGAATTAAGTATGGAGAACAAATAAATTACAATTACTCACTGTTTTTTTGCTCCGAAGGAGTCCTTTGGACAAGCAAAAAAAAGCGTACAAGAATTAACTCTATTGGAGTTTCTGTACTTTTTTAATGAAAATCTATGATTTTCATTAAAAAAGTACAGAAACGCCTAAAAAGTCCTTACAAAGCACATATTTCTCGCGAAGCGAGAAACAGTGAGTAATTGCAATTTATTTGTTCCGCATACTTATGTCAAATTATACAACCCTAAAGCAAAAGGATATGCTTGAAATCTCAGAAAGCCATCACAAGGCTTTCTGAGAGGATTGTATGATATGCTTACCTATCGAAATCTTTATATCCAATCGAAGGGTCATAATCATTTTTAGTAAACAAGGAATGCAGCTCACTCTCTGGTTTTTTCGATCTCAGAATAGGGAACAGCAACTGAACATACCAAGGTTCTTTCATTTTGTTCCATGCTCCAAATTTTGTAGGATACTGACGGGTAATTTTTGCAGTGCCGAAAATGACATCCCAAATAAAAAGTAAATTTCCGTAGTTGCCATTAGGATGTGAAATGCCATCTTCTGCCGTTAATCCGTGATGTGCATAGTGCGTACTTGGTGTTGAAATCGTCCGCTCTATAATCCAAGCTAAAGGGTTTAAAAATTTATATTTATATAAAAATCTGTCCCACTTTGTTTCGCTATGAGCTAACAGAATTACGGTCAATTTTATTGGCAAGTAAAACAAATAAACATAACCCATTCCTAAATAGATCAAAATAGCTGTCAACCAAATTCCCGGCATCAAGGCATAATATAATATTGCATTTCTGTAAGTAACAAGTACGCCCATTTCTTCAACAACATGGTGCGGTCTATGAAGTTTCCACATCATACGATTGACATGAGAAAGCCGATGCCACCAATATTGCGTCATATCATCTAAAATAAGAAAAGCCAAGATTTGCCACCCAATTGAAAGACCCATAAAACAATCTTCATATGCTGGAAACCAAACTTTACCCAGCCACATAGTTAGTATAAAAATACTTGGCTGAACAAGGGTTGGCAATGTCAATAGGCTCAATAACTCTATTGTCCAGTCATTTCTTGTTCTCTTGTCTTGGAGATACAAACCTCCAATGGCTTCCAAAATTCCCAATACAAACAATAATACTGTTGGTATTAGCTTGCTAATCAACTCATTATTCATTAATCATCATTTTTTTTTGATTTACATCTGTTAAGGACAGATTGAATTTTCGCCGCCATATGCGCTCATGCCTCGATAATAAGCGTTATTTTATCTCCATTAGGCAGCAATTTACTGAGGGGTAGTATAGTATTGTCAGACCAATAGAACAAAAATAAACCAAAAATTATAAATCCCAGCCATCTAATGAGCTTTTTATTGCACTAAGCCAATCGGCACACACTAAGTAAAGCGGTATTGGTTTTGAAAAGAGGAAAATAAAAAACGGCGACTGCTTTTGTGGAAATGCGCTACTTTTGGCTTTTTTTCAATAAAAAAAGAGCTATGAAACACACCGTTGCGTACAACTTGACCGAATTGATAAAAGATGTTTATGTGCCTTCGGCATACATTGTTGCTTTAGATGCTGAACAGAGTTTGACTTTTGTTCAGAAAAAAGCAACCGTCGAAACGGCAGCAGCTTATAAATTGTCGCTTTCAGCACAAGAGAAAAATTTGTTCGATATTATCACTCGCCTTTCGCCTAAAGCGTTGGAAATCAAATACAATGGGACAGCAAAGAAAAGTACCCCCCTCAGTATATTGCTCGCAGATATGGCTGTTTCGGGTAAAATTGTGGACTATATCAATCGCTATTTGGGTGAGTTTTTGCAGATTGTGGTGCAGGAACAGTTGCCTATTTGTTTGAATATAGAATCAAAAGCCGTCGCACACATGACGCAATTGGACACAACAGATACGGTTTTGCAACCCATCATTTCGTTTGAAAAACAAGCAGATGGCTTGTTGTATCGCTTGCAGTTGTCTGAAAATGGGCGAGTGTCAAAGGTTCAAGACAAACACTGTATTTTGGTGTGCAACGAGCCTGCGTGGGTGGTGCGCGAGGGCGTGTTGCAAGCGGTGGCGGACATCAATAGCGCAAAATTGAAGCCTTTTTTTACAAAAGATACCTTGGTTGTTCCCAAAAACAACCTCAAAACCTATTATCAAAAAATCATTTTGCCTTTGGTTGAAAAAATAGATTTTGAACACAAAGGCTTCGATATTTTGCCATATCACACCATTTTGAAGGCTGAATTGGCGATTGTGGACAATTTTATCACTCATTCTTCGGGCTTACAATTGACTTTCGACTATGGTAAAATGTCTTTCAAATGGAAAGAAACACGCTTACAAAAGTCTTTTTTGGATATAGGTCAGCAAGAGTCTGTGACGATTCATCATGTCAAGAGAGATACCGAAAAAGAGAAAAAACACGTCGAAACGCTTCAAAATTTCGGGTTAACGAATGTTCAAGCGACTTATTTTGAGCCTCTCGAATTGCCTCAACCCAAAACCGCCGCTTTGATTGAATGGTTGGCAACGCACCATAAAGAATTAACCGACGCAGGTTTTACGGTCAAAACACCGATGATTGGCGATAAAATCATCGCTTTGTTGCGCCCAAGTTTGTCGTTTATGACCGCCACGCAGCAAAATGATTGGTTCGATTTGAAAGGCGAGGTGCTTGTCGGCAAACATGTTTTTCCCTTTGCGCACTTGATTCCATACATTCGTAATCAAAATCCTTATTTTCCCTTGCCCGATGGTACCTATTTTTTGATACCCGACGAGTGGTTTGAGCGTTTTCAAGGCATTGCACAGATGGGCAAGACGCACAACAACAATGTACGCATCGCACGTAGCCAAGCACCAGCGATTTTGCCTACCGATTTTTTTAGCATCGAAGAAGAAAAAACGGATATTCAAAACGTGGTTTGGACACCCCCTCAGTATTTGAAGGCGAATTTGCGTCCCTACCAAATCGAAGGTGTAGAATGGCTTTTGCGGCACTATCACGCCAATTTGGGTGCGTGCCTTGCCGATGACATGGGTTTGGGCAAAACTTTGCAAACCATAGCGGCTCTTTTGTATGCCAAAGAGCATAGAAGCCCTGTGCAAAAAGTTGATTATCAAATGGATATATTCAGCAGTGCGCCACAACAAGATTTTTTGCAACCTCTACAAGCACTCATCATTTTGCCCGCCTCGTTGGTCTATAACTGGGAATCGGAGTGGCGAAAATTTGCGCCCACAGTGCATCTTTATTTGCATATCGGCGCAAAACGGCACAAAGATATTCGGCTCATTCAACGCAACGATGTGGTCATTACGACTTACCAAACCGTTACGAAAGACATCGAATGGCTCGAAAAAATCGAATGGGAATATGTGGTGTTGGACGAAAGTCAATACATCAAAAACAAGAGCAGCGATACTTTCAAGGCGGTCAATCGCTTGAATGCGGCGCATAAAATCTCGTTGAGTGGCACACCGATAGAAAACTCGCTGTCTGACCTTTGGGCGCAAATGCAGTTCATCAACCCTAATTTGTTGAACAGTTATGCCCATTTTGACCAACATTTTATCAAACCCATCGAGCGTGGGCAAGACGAAGGGCAAAAAGAGCGTTTGCGCGACCTCGTCAAGCCCTATCTGTTGCGTCGAACCAAACAAGAAGTGGCTAAGGATTTGCCCGAAGTAGTGCGGCAAATTGTGTATTCAGACATGGATTCAGAACAGAAAAAAGTGTATGAAAAAGAAAAATCGGCAGTCCGAAACTTGCTTTTAGGCGGTGAGTCAGTTGGCAAATCCTTGTTTGAATATCGGGCGATAGTCATTCAATCCATCACCAAATTGCGGCAATTGGCGATACATCCACGTTTGGTTTTAGAGGGTTACAAAGGTGAAAGTGCCAAATTCAACGATGCTTTAGCCAAATGGGAAGAAGTGCAGCGTGCTGGGCATAAAATGCTGATATTCAGCACTTTTGTTGAGAATTTGAAAATGTATCGGACGCATTTTGATAAAAATAAACAGCCTTACACATGGCTCACAGGCGACACAAGTTTGAAAGAACGGCAACAAGAAATTTTAGATTTTGGTAAAAAAGAAGCGATTCAAACCTTTCTCATTTCACTCAAAGCAGGTGGTGCAGGGCTGAATCTGACCGCAGCCGATTATGTTTTTCTGCTCGACCCTTGGTGGAACCCCTCAGTAGAAGAACAAGCCATCGCTCGCGCGCACCGAATCGGACAAACGCGCACCGTAATGGCATTGAAATTCATCACACGCGACACGATTGAGGAGAAAATTTTGCAATTGCAAGAGCGCAAAAAACAATTGGTTGCCGATATTTTAGATTTTGAGTCCACGCCCAACTTCTCAAGGGAGGATTTGGCGTTTTTGTTGGGATAATTAAAGTAAGGTCAGTCGTTTTGTCCAGATATGAACACTGAACAGTGGTACAACAGTCATCGTTATCAGATTAATACCAAACAAATTGCACAACAGAGCTGCTATTAAAAAAATAGTAGCTAAGTGACCAAAATAACTCGTGCGGGTCTGAAAATCTTTATAAAATACCCCCCTCAGTAGGGCGGCAATACACAATGCGAATAAGATAGGAGCGTGAGCGAAACAGAGCATTTTACTAATATTATCCGCTAAAATCCAAATACTTATGAATAAAGCCAAACCGATATACAACCATCTGTAGAAAACATTGAAATCTGGCGCACAATCAAATCCATTGGTCGGCTTTGGGCTACCTGCAATGATGCGGCGATTGTAGGTAATGATTTGATACAAACCAAAAACAATGGCGCGAAAAGGTCTAAAACGAAAAAGCGGCTTCAACAATGGCATTTGTTCGCCTAAAATATAGAACAGAGCTTCTTTACCATAAAGCGTCTCACCTGTTTCGGTGTCGTAGAGAGGTATTTCGTGGCGAGCGCGATTGCTGTCTATTTTGTCCAAGATATTTTGAGGGACTTGACTAAAACCAATTCGGTTCTCAAAGGGCAACCAACCCAATTGGACGAACCCCTCAGTATAAGCCTTGCACATGGGGCAAACATCGTCGTAAATAATGATTTTATGCGCTAATGTTTTCATATCGTTATCACTTTAATGACTAAACAGCATTAAAGCCTGATTAGTTTCTGAACTTTCAATAATTTTTGAAAATCACAAGAAATGTGTTTTCAACACAGTTTTAAGTAATCAGAAATAAGTTTTCGCGTGTTTGATACTCACTGTTTTGCGCTACGCGCAAAAGACGTACGTTGAAAGTTTTTTTATTGGAGCGAGCGATTTTTTTGATTAAAATTTTGGCTTTGCCAAAATTGTAATCAAAAAATCGCTCGCTCCTCAAAGTCCTTTTCGCCGCCAAAGGCGGCGTTTGAAATGCACGAAAACTTATTTTTGACTACTTAGAAAGCAGTGCAGTAGAAAATATTTGGGAGGAACACAAAAAAAGAGACTGCCTCGCATCAGAAACAGCCTCTTTTACTGAGGGGGTATGGATATATTTTTATATCAAAACAATAACCGTAGTTGTCTTACCACGTTTCACTTCCACATCTTTTTGGATTTTGACTTCGCCATTGGGCAAAGGTATTTCAATATCCACCGTGCCTTTCTTGTTGAGTTTGAAACGGATTTCACCTTTTTTGTTCGTTTTCTCGACTATATCTGTGCCACTGATGCGCGCCTTTTGGTCTTCAACAGGTTTTTGCGTCTCGCCAGTTTTGATGATTAATTTGATTTGAGGCATCACAGGGCCGCGTTTACCGATTTTCATGGCAGCTAAAATATCTTCGTAGAACTCATCATCTTGACCCATAAAGGCGGTAGAAATATTGAGAATTTGTTTGTTCGTATCACTCGATTTCTCGAAGAACTCACCTCTTTTTTTCACGGCTTTTTTAGTCACTTGTTTCATTTCCTTGTTTTTGGGCGCTTTTTCTTTGAAAACAAGGAGCTTCTTTTCAACATCTGATACGCCTTTTTCGGTGATACCATAGTCTGCCCAATGCTCCGATAGCTTGCGGACTTCTGTGATGATGTCTGTGCAAACTGATGCAAAATCCGCTTGTTTAGCTTTGCCAAACTTGGTTTTGAGTGTATTGAGGTCAGACAGCAGCACCACATTGTCTGCATCGGTGGCATAACCGATGATCAAACGGCACAGCCTATCCACGCCCGTTTTGACAACCGAATATATTTGGTTTTTCTCCTGCGTCAAACCTTTTGTGGATTGTTGTGCTTGGATGTCCATGGCGAGGGCTGGAGCCAAATCTGTTTCCAATTTTTGAATCAGACGAGCAAAAGCAGGCACTTTTGAGGTCTTATTGGGATACTTTTTAGCCAAAGCTATCAAATCCACGTATTTTTCGTGGTTTTCTTTTTCTTTTGCTCTCATTTTTTGAGTTTTTGACTGTCAGTAAATAATTTTCGAAACACATCTTTAGTTGATGTATATGAGATTAACGACAACTGTTTTCAAAAGTTGTCTTTTCCTGAGTTATTAACATTTTTTTTTGTAAAATATATTTTTTAAATGGAATAGAGAAGCTTTTGGGTTGCTAAACTACCTTCTTTGCCACTTTTTAGAGTCACTTTTAAGCCGAATATGATTGAGAAACCTTGAAGATTCCCAAACGTCAGCGTTAATTTTATTATCGCTTTTTGAAAAAATTCTGTGGTGGGGCAGGTTATTAGATGATGTTAGGAGAGGGAATGACGACATTTTTAATGCGTTTGTCTCCTGTCAATTTCAAAACGGCATTGTTTTTTTAGGGTTTTGCTCCTTTCATGTTTAGGTTGCTTTAGAAAGCCTTAATTTTGCCTTCGTAAAATGACAATTAAAACTATTCAAAGATACTGAAATCAATGAGAAAATTCATTTTCATACTTTTTTTAGGGGTATTGTTTTCACACTGCACGGAATCGAACACGCCTGTAAAAACCTACACTATTGGTTTTTCGCAATGTTGCCACGACCCGTGGCGTGATGTAATGAACAAGGAAATGTTGCGAGAATTGGCTTTTCATCGCGATATAAAATTAGACATACGTGACCCATACAATAATAATGAAACGCAAATTCAGCAGATTCGGGAATTGGTTAAAAAGAAAGTGGATTTACTCATCGTTTCGCCTAATGAATCCCAACCTTTGACAGCCGTTATTGACGAGGTGTATAAAGCAGGTATTCCCGTTATTTTGATTGACCGCAAAACAGATTCTGACCAATATTCTGCTTACGTTGGGGCGGATAATTATGAAATTGGTAAAACAGCAGGAAAATACATCGCCAATCAATTTAAAAATGGGGGCAATATTATTGAAGTAAAATTACAGATGACTATTTCACCCGCCATAGAACGGGATAGGGGTTTCCATGATGCCATAGCTGCCGCACCCCAATTAAAAATAGTGAGTGCTGTGGAGGCAAAAACTGGATTAGAAGACATTAGCGAACAACTGCCAAACATATTAGCGAAGCACCCCGAAGCCAATATTATTTTTGGGCATACTGACCTATTAGCTGATTTTGCTTACAAAATTGCTCAAAAGCAAGGGCGCGAGAAAAGTATTTTTTTTGTTGGCATTGATGGATTGCCTATCACACAAGGTGTTCAAGCGGTTCAAAATGGCTCTTTAAATGCCTCGCTTTTGTACCCGACTGGTGGGGCGGAAGCTATTCAAACGGCAGTCAAAATCTTAAAAAAACAAGCTTTTGAAAAAGAAAATCGTTTGATAACAACTGTCATAACGCCCGAAAATGTATCCATTTTTTTAGCACAATTCCAAAAATTAGATGAACAACAAAGCGATATTGAACGCCAAGCTTTAAAAGTGAATGAATTGAATAAAACGTATTCTTCTCAAAGAAACAGGCTTTATTTTACCACGACTTTATTGATTATTGTGGTCGGTTTCGGGGCAGTTTTGTTTTATTTATTGCGTGAAAAACAGTTGTCTAACAAAATTTTAGCGGAACAAAATCAAGCTATTTTAGAACAAAAAAATGAAATAGAGAAGGTCTCAAATATCGCTAAACAAGCGACAGAAGAAAAAATGCGCTTCTATTCTTACATCTCGCATGAGTTTCGCACCCCCCTCAGTCTGATTCTAACGCCGACCGAAGATTTATTGCAACAAAAAACGCTTGATGCTAAGGAAACACGCAATACCCTGCAATTTATCCGCAAAAATGCCAATCGGGTTTTGCGTTTGGTTGACCAATTGCTCGAATTGCGTAAAATTGATGCGGGTAAAATGGTATTGGAAGCCCACACGTCGGATATTGTTGCTTTTGTAAAAGACATTGTCTATGATTTTAAAGTAAAAGCAAAAAACAATCACATTGACTTACAATTTATTTGCCCTTTTGAAACATTACCTTTTTCCTTTGATGCTGAAAAGTTAGATAAGGTACTATTTAATATCATTTCAAATTCATTTAAATACACGCCCAATGGCGGTCTAATTCATGTTTCGCTGCTAAAAAACGTTGATAAAATAGACATTATCATAGCCGACAACGGTGTCGGTATGAGTGAAACCGACAAAGAGCACGCTTTTGATTTGTTTTATCGAGGCAATCAAAATATGTCATTTGGCATGGGCTTGGGTTTGGCTTTATCAAAAGAATTTGTTGATTTACATCATGGAAAAATTTTGTTGGCTTCTGAAAAAGGGAAAGGGACGACTTTCCGTGTGTCACTGCCTTATACACAAACCGATACTGTTTTATCAGATACTCAAACTATGTTGCAAACCCATTTTACACACACAATTGACAACGATATTGAGCAGCCAAAAGAGAAAAATACCCCCCCTCAGTATTCAGATACTACAATCGTATTAATTGAAGATAATCCAGATTTAAACCTTTTTTTAAAGCAAAAATTAGAAAACTGCTATCATATTGCCCCCACTGACAATGCCGAACAAGGTTGGGATCTGATTTTAGAACATATTCCTGATATAATTATCAGCGATGTGATGTTGCCCAATATGGACGGTTACACGCTGACCCAAAAAGTGAAAAATGATTTTCGCACGTCTCACATTCCCGTTATTTTATTGACCGCAAAAGGGCAAGTGGAAAACCAAATTGAAGGTATAAAAGCAGGTGCTGATGCCTATATGACGAAACCTTTTAACCAACAATTGTTGGAAGAACGCATCAAAAACATGATTGACAATCGGGATAAAATGCGGCGGCGTTTTTCAAATGAAATAACAAACCCAAGTCATGTGCCTAAAAATGAGCGCAAATTTTTAGTAGAATTTGAAACTTTAATTGAAAAACATATCAAAGATAGTACCCTGTCGGTTGAAAAATTGAGCCAAGAATTGGGCATGTCCCGCGTGCAATTATTCCGCAAAATATCGGCTTTGACCAACAAAAACGTGACGGATTATATCGCCGAATTTAAACTCCAAAAAGCAAAAGCCCTATTGAAAGACACCGATAAAACCGTGGCTGAAATTGCCTACGAAACGGGTTTCAACAATCCGAGTTATTTCACCACCTTTTTTAAGCAAAAAACGAATCAAACACCGAGCGAGTGGCGGCAGCAATGACCCCCTCAGTATTTTTCCGTTTGTAACAATATTTATATTCAAGTAACAATTATTAATCTTTTTATTTTTAAATAATTGCATAAATTGTTCACAATCAAATAGTTAAGCCTGTGTATCAAAGTTTAAACTCTTTGAAAGAAAACTAAAAGGCTTTTTTTTATCCTGCCTTTACTTTTGATTCATCTTTTTTACAAAACATCAAAGAATGAATCAAAATTATAAAATCTTCTTCTGGTCACTCACGGCAGCTTTGGGTGGTTTTCTTTTCGGCTTCGATACGGCTGTTATTTCAGGCGTTGAGCAAACGCTGCAGAAATTATGGCAACTCAATTCCATACAACAAGGTTTTGTCGTATCCAGTGCTTTGATAGGTACTGTCATTGGTGCGCTCATTGGTGGTATTCCTGCGGAAAAATATGGGCGTAAAGTCACTTTATACATCGTTGCCATTACCTATTTATTGTCGGCAATTGGTACGGCATATTCTGTTGATTGGAAGTATTTTATGGCATTTCGTTTTGTTGGTGGCTTGGGTGTGGGTGTTTCTTCGGTTGTTGCACCGATGTATATTTCTGAAATTGCACCTCCTGACAAACGGGGTCGTTTGGTGGCAATGTTCCAATTTAATATCGTATTTGGTATTTTAATCGCCTATTTTTCCAATTATCTTTTAGGGAATATTGGCGAAAATGCTTGGCGGTGGATGATGGGCGTACAAGCTGTACCCTCTTTGGTATTTTTAGCGTCTATTTTGGTCATTCCCGAAAGTCCGCGTTGGTTGATTTTGAAAAAAGGAAATGTTGCAGCAGCCCGACATATTTTAAGTATCATAGATGCCTCAACGGCAGAACAAGTGGTTCAAAACATTCAACAAAATACCCAAACCAATCAAGCCAGTAGTTTTAGCTCTTTATTCCAAAACGCTTACAAAAGACCTATTTATTTAGCTGTTTTATTTGCTTTTTTCAATCAAGTCTCAGGCATCAATGCTATCATTTACTATGCACCCCGCATATTTGAAATGGCAGGTTTTGGGACGGATACGGCTCTGTTGTCATCAGCGGGTATTGGTTTAATCAATCTCCTTTCTACCCTTATTGGCATTTCATTGATTGATAGATTTGGGCGACGTATGCTCATGTATATTGGGTCGGTAGGCTATATCATTTCGTTGAGCCTTATTGCTTTGGCATTTTATCGGAACAATTTTGAGGGCATGAGTTTCTTTATTTTCTTTTTTATCGCTTCTCATGCCATCGGTCAAGGGGCAGTGATTTGGGTTTTCATTTCTGAAATTTTTCCGAGCGAAGTACGGGCGCATGGGCAGTCTTTGGGCAGTTTTACGCACTGGGTTTTGGCGGCTATCATCGCTTTCACCTTTCCTTATATCGCCGAAACATTTGGAGGTACGGTTACTTTCCTGTTTTTCGCCTTTATGATGGTTTTTCAATTGCTTTTTGTTTGGCGCATGATGCCCGAAACAAAGGGAACTGCGCTGGAAGGTAATGAGAAAATTGTATTTGGGCATTAGTTAGAAACGTACGCTACAACTCAAAGTTGAGGCACACATAAGACTTAAATAATATGAAATCAAAAATAATCTGCTTCGGCGAAGTGCTTTGGGATTTGCTCCCAACAGGAAAATTGGCAGGTGGCGCACCTATGAATGTGGCTTATCATGCCAACGCTTTAGGTTTAAAAGCAGATATAATCAGCCGAATCGGAACTGACACATTGGGTGCGGAACTACTGGACTTTTTAGTTAAAAAAGGTATTTCTACTACTTTAATTCAACACGATACCACGCATAAAACAGGCGTGGTCAATGTGACATTAGATGCACAAGGTAGCCCGACTTATGAGATTGTAATGCCCACAGCTTGGGATTTTATTGAAAATACTGAGGGGGTAGTTAATGCAGTTTCAATAGCCGACATGCTGGTTTATGGCAGCTTGGTTTGTCGAAATGATGTTTCAAAAAATACCCTTTTTGAGCTTTTAAAAATAGCTAAAACGAAGGTGTTTGATGTGAATTTGAGAATGCCTTTTTATGATAAATCATTGATTGAGAGCCTTTTATCACAAGCCGATATTGTAAAAATGAATGAAGTGGAGTTGGTCACTATTTCCGGTTGGTTTAACGATGAAACGGAATTTGAAAGGCAAATACAAAAACTGTATGAGCAGTTTAACTTAGATACTTTGATTGTCTCGCATGGCAGCGAGGGGGCTTATTGTTTTGAAAAAGGACAACTCTATTTTCAGCCAAGTTTTAAAATAACAGTACAAGACACAATAGGCAGTGGCGATGCGTTTTTGGCTGCTTTTTTAACAGAAAAAATGGAGGGTAAAGACCCTCAAAAATGTTTAATAACTGCTTGTAAGGCAGGGGCTTATGTGGCTACACAAGCAGGTGCAACACCACTTATAAATCAGAAAATACTGAGGGGGATGTCTTATTTGTCCAACTAATAAAATAGTATTCACTTCAATTTTATCTTTTTTAAATTAAACAATAGAATTATGAAAAAAAACTATCTCTTATTGTTATTTGCGATGGTATGTTCTTTGCAAATAGCCGTTGCCCAACGAACAGTAACGGGCAACATTACAGGAGGAGGTAAAAATGAGCCTTTGGTCGGTGCTGCGGTGGTTGTTAAAGGAACAACTGTTGGAACTGTCACCGATTTGGACGGTAAATTTTCACTCTCTGTACCAAACGATGCGACAACTTTATCTGTTTCGCTTGTCGGTTACACCTCTCAAGATGTCTCTATTGCGGGCGTTAACAATGTGACAATTGCCCTTTCAGAAGGGGCGGCTTTGCAAGAAGTGGTTGTGGTAGGTTATACAACCCAAAAGAAACAAGATTTGACGGGGGCGGTTGCCGTTGTCGAGTTAAATCCAATTAAAAACAACAGTTCAGGGAACCCCATGCAAGCCTTACAAGGGCGTGTGGCAGGGCTTTACATTGAAAAAGACGGCTCACCCAATGGCTCAAATGGGCGTATTTTGATACGGGGTGCGAATACTTTGGGCAATAATGACCCCCTTTATGTTATTGACGGGATTCCAACAACCCGCCCAGAAGTATTTCAAAATATGAATCCTGCCAATATTGAGTCTATCCAAGTATTGAAAGATGCGTCTGCGGAATCTATTTACGGTGCGCGTGCCTCAAATGGCGTTATCATCGTGACCACCAAAAACGGCGGTGATACAGGTGGTAAAGTGGCGTTTCAATTCAACAGCAGTGTGTCGGCGCAATCCGAAAAATCCATGCGTTTCAAAATGTTGAACGCTGTGGATAGAGGCAGAGCCTTATGGCAAGCTTCGGTAAATGATGGACAAGACCCTACAGCAGGTTATGGCGATATTTATGAATTTAACTGGAATAAAGATTTTAAAAACCCTGTTTTGAACAGCGTGACCGTAAAACCACTTGTCGGTGGCGACCCGAATACACCCGCAGGCAACACGGATTGGCAAGATGTGATGTACAAAACAGGCATCGTTACACGCAATGACTTGACCGCTTCTTTTGGCAATAAAACGTCTTCAGTCGAAGTGAATTTAGGGCAACTGAAAAATACAGGTATGTTGCGTTTCACAGGTTATGACCGTTTGAGTGGCAGTATCAACGCTTTGACCCGTGCTTTTGACGATAAAGTGCGTTTTGGTGTCAATCTGAGGATAGCCAACTCCAATGAAACATTGACTGCACGAGATTTAGGTGGTGCAGCCACGACATTTTTGGCGGTAACATTAGCCCCCACAATTCCCGTGTATCAAAAAGACGGTGTGACCTACGCAGGGGCTTCTGGTGCGGGTTATTCGGATAGAAACAACCCTTTGCACATGCAAGACATTGCAAAATGGAACAATGCTAACCGTTTAAGCACTTTTGGTAATGTTTATTTAGAAATTCAACCTATTAAAAACTTGTTTTTCAAGTCCAATTTGGGCGCAGACAATGCGAATTTTACAAATAAAGTCATCACACCCACGTTTTCAGAAGGCGCATTTAACAGAACAACGAACAGTTTGACGTACAACACAAACCATTATTTAAGTACAACGTGGTCAAACACATTGCGCTATAATTTGGATTTGAACGATGACCACCATATCAAGTTTTTAGCGGGTCTGGAATACATTAAAACAGATTTGGATTTCCAAAATACCAAAAAAGAAGGTTTTGCGATTCAGACAGAAGATTATTTTACATTAAGTGCGGCTACGGGCAACACAACCGTTTCGGGCGGTTCAACTGGACATCGCTTATTTTCTCAATTTGGACGAGTGGATTACAATTTTGCTGATAAATATTTATTGGCAGGTACACTTCGTCGGGACGGTTCATCACGTTTTGGTACAGACAATCGCTATGGTATTTTCCCTGCCGTATCAGTGGGTTGGCGCATTGATAAAGAAGGTTTTATGCAAAACCAAAAATTATTCTCTGAATTGAAAGCCCGTGTCGGTGTCGGCCGGGTTGGTAACCAACAAATTGGCGATTTAGCACGTTTTGGCTTGTTTGATACCCGTTATGGCACAGCCTTATCACAATTGGT
This sequence comes from Saprospiraceae bacterium, assembly GCA_016787525.1. Lineage (GTDB taxonomy): Bacteria > Bacteroidota > Bacteroidia > Chitinophagales > Saprospiraceae > JAAFJT01. Next base: position 14,425 of record JAEUUP010000018.1, read on the forward strand.
GGGTGGATTTTGGGAACAATACATGAATATCGGTACAGCTTACTCTTTGTCGGGTGCAAATACAGGTACTTTGCCTTCGGGCTTCGTTCAAACACAAGCGTCAAATAACGCTTTGAAATGGGAAACAACAGATGAAACAAACGTTGGTCTTGATTTTTCTTTATTAAACAACAACGTTTTTGGCTCATTCGACTACTTCACACGCAAAACTTCGGGTATTTTGATTACGCCACCTGTGGCTTCAGCATTGGGCGAAGGGCAATCAAAAGCCGTCAATGGGGCATCTAAATCAAATAAAGGTTGGGAATTTACTTTGGGGTATCATGGCAATCCAAAGGGCGATTTTAAATACAATGTTGTAACAAATTTTGCCCATTTTAGAGATAAAATCACAGAATTACCCGAAAACGTGCGCCCTGCTTATGCTGGCAACGTTGTCAATACCATCATCGGACATTCACAATTCGATATTTTTGGCTACAAAACCAATGGTATTTTTCAAAATCAAGGCGAAGTTGACGCTGCGGCAAAACAAGTCGGTGCAGGTGTCGGTCGTTTGAGATATGTGGATATTAATAGCGATGGTAAAATCAATGACTTAGACAGAACGTGGATTGGTACGACATTGCCCGCATTGGAGTACGGTGTACGCCTTGATGCGTCTTACAAAAACTTAGACTTATCCATTTTTGGTTCAGGCGTTGCAGGCAAAACAGGTTTTGATGTGTATAGTATTTTCAATCAATTCGTTGCTGGTCGTGAGAATGTGGGACCGGGCGTATTCGATGCGTGGACACCTACGAACACAGGTTCAAAAATCCCTGCTTTGTCTCTTGCCGATGTGAACGCTGAAAAACGGGGTTCGGATTACTTATTCGTCAATGCGTCTTATTTCAAAATGCGGAATATCCAATTGGGTTACAGTGCCTATCCTGCAAAGGTTTTCACAAGACTGCGCGTGTATGTCATGGCTGAAAACTTGTTTTGGTTCAAAAGCTCAAGCTATAAAAGCCCAGACCCAGAACGCATTGATTTAGACCCTGTGCCGATTCCTAAGACATTTACAATCGGTGTAAATGCCTCATTTTAAATGATTTAATTGAGGATTCGGTTTCAAATCCTCGAATCCTCAAATATTCACCCCCTCAGTATTTTCAATAATCTAAAAGAAAATTTCTAATGAAAAATAAAATAATAGCTTCTTTTTTGGTCTTAGGACTGCTTATAGCAAGTTCATGTAAAGACGAACTTGATTACACACCCACAGGGGTATTATCCTCTGCTGATTTGACATCACCCACTGCCATTGATGGTTTAGTGACTGCGGCTTATGCTGCTATAGGCAATGGCGATATGATTGGACCCATTTACAGCGATTGGGCATTTGGCAGCGTCCGTTCGGGCGATGCGTACAAAGGTGGCGGTGGTACAGGCGACGTGGGCGATGTGGACGCAATGGAGCATTTTAACACTGTTACACCGACAATGGATTGGTTTGTCACACGCACTTGGCAAAATCTATTTAAATCTATTTCCCGTTGCAATGTCGCTTTGCGTGCTGTCAATACTTTGACAGATGCCAACTTTCCGCAAAAGAAAACACGTTTAGGCGAGTTACGTTTTTTACGGGCGCACAGTTATTTTAAAATGAAATTGTTGTATAAAAACATTCCTATTTTTGATGAAACGACAGAAGGAGAAGCTATTTTAAAAGTAGCTAATACAGCGTCAAATGATGAAATGTGGAACAAAATCGCTGCCGATTTTCAATTTGCTGTTGATAATTTACCCGCTTCACAAACAGAAATTGCAAGGGCAAACAAATTGGCAGCACAAGCCTATTTAGCAAAAGTGCGCTTGTTTCAAGCCTACGAACAAGACGCAACGCATAAGGTGACAAATATCAATAAAACAAGATTGCAAGAAGTGGTGACTTTGACGCAAGCGGTCATCAATTCGGGTAAATATAGATTGAGTGCTGACTTTGCCGAAAATTTTATTCCCGAAACAGAAAATGGACCAGAATCTATTTTTGCCATTCAATTTACCATCAATGACGGTACAACGTCGGGTCGTTTGAGTTACGAAGACGGTTTGAACTATCCACACGGAGCCCCTCAGTATGGTTGCTGTGGTTTTCATGCACCGAGCCAAAATTTGGTCAATGCCTTCACGACAGATGCCAACGGGTTGCCTAATTTTGACACCTATAATAATGCAAACGCAGATTTGGCAACGCAAACCGTGGATGTGCGAATTGACCACACAGTAGGTATTGACGGACATCCCTACAAATATGACAACACAAAGCCTTTTAGCAATAGTTGGGTGCGTGACCCAGGTGTGTATGGCAATTTTCACAGCATGAAATTTCAACAATTAGCGTCAAGTTCTTCCTATTTCAAAAACGGACCTTTTATGGGCACGGCAAAAAACTATGATATTTTGCGCTACGATGATATTTTATTGATGCAAGCAGAAGCGTATATCGAATTAGGACAACAAGACAAAGCCTTGCCACTAATTAATCAAATCAGAGATAGAGCTGCCGCCAGTACGGGCAGACTAAAAAAAGCAGACGGTACATTTGCCTCAAAATACAACGTAAAACCCTATTCAGCAGCAGGTTGGACACAAGATTTTGCCCGTAAAGCCTTGCAATGGGAACGCCGTTTGGAGTTCGCTACTGAGGGGCATCGCTTTTACGATATGGTGCGATGGGGTATTGCTGAACCGACGATGAATGCCTATTTTGCAAAAGAAAAAACACGCAGAACCTATTTATCAACAGCAAAATTTACGGCAGGCAGAGATGAATATTTGCCTATTCCACAAGCAGAGATTACCTTTACGAATGGCTTGTATAAGCAGAATCCTGGATATTAAAAGTAATGTTTAGTTGCTTTTTTTTCATACATTCTTTGTAGAGTATGGCAGGCTAAATGCCTGCCTTACTTTTTTAAAACCGAATATTTATTCATTATTTAAAAATATTAAATATGAAATTAGGTCGTCAAATTCTCCTTTTTATTGTTGTTTTTGCTACCCTCATGTCGTGTAAAAATACAAATTCTGATACTGCAAAAAATGAAAAAACGCAACAAGTTCGCCAAACGACAACGGAGCAACACCGTCCGCTTTTTCATTTTTCGCCTCAATCTGGTTGGATGAACGACCCCAATGGTATGGTCTATTTCAAGGGTGAATACCATCTTTTTTATCAGCATTATCCAGATTCAACGGTTTGGGGACCTATGCACTGGGGTCATGCTGTGAGCAAAGATTTGGTGCATTGGGAGCATTTACCCATTGCTTTATATCCCGATTCAATAGGCTATATTTTTTCGGGCAGTGCGGTTGTTGATGAAAAAAACACATCAGGTTTTGGCAAAAATGGCGAGCCGCCTTTAGTTGCTATTTACACCTATCACGATATGGCGGGTGAAAAAAGCGGTAAAAATAACTTTCAAACACAAGGCATTGCTTACAGCTTGGACAATGGGCGCACTTGGACAAAATATGCCCAAAATCCCGTCATTAAAAATCCAAATGTCAAAGATTTTAGAGACCCAAAAGTGATGTGGTACGAACCCACTAAAAATTGGATATTGGCTTTAGCCGTTGCCGATCATATTGAATTTTATGCGTCAAAAGATCTAAAAAATTGGGAGAAAACAAGCGAATTTGGCAAAACCGAAGGCGCACACGGCGGCGTATGGGAATGTCCCGATTTATTTCCTTTAAAAGTAGAAGGTTCAAACACCGAAAAATGGGTTTTGATAGTTAATATTGGCAATGGTGCGCCCAACAAAGGTTCAGGCGGACAATATTTCATCGGTACATTTGACGGTAAAACTTTCAAAAATGACAACAAACCGACAGATTTACTGTGGTTAGACTATGGAACGGACAATTATGCAGGGGTCACATGGTCAAATAGCCCCGACAATCGGCGTACGCTGATAGGTTGGATGAGTAATTGGCAATATGCACAAGTCGTACCGACCACTACATGGCGTAGTGCCACGACAATTCCTCGTGATTTAACACTTAGACAGACTCCTCAAGGAGTGCGTTTGGTACAAAAACCTGTCAAAGAGTTGGAAATACTGAGGGGGTCGTCTCAAACAATTGCGGCATCAGATATTCAAGATTTTAAAATCATAGACAGCACTTCTGTTGCCAAAGAAATAGAATTGAGTTTTGATTTATCGAAATCCAATGCAAAAACCTTCGGCGTGGTTTTGAGCAATACCAAAAATGAAAAAGTAGAAATTGGTTACGATGCTGTTACAAAGCAATTTTTTATAGACCGTAGGGAGGCGGGTAAAAAATCTTTTTCCGATAAATTTCCAAGTCGCCAGACTGCCCCGCGCTTTTCTTCGGATAACACTTTGAAAATGCACTTATATATAGATGTGGCATCTGTGGAACTCTTTGCTGATGACGGCAATCCTGTTTTGACAACGATATTTTTCCCAAATGAAGATTTCAAAACGGCTAAAATATTTGCTCAAAATGGCTTGTCACATCTTTTAAAAGGGCAAGTTTGGGCTTTAAAATAAACATTGATTTTAGCAACGAGTTGTTAGTTAAGTTTATAGGTTTTATTTTGTTTAATTGCAGCTAATTTTAAGGAAAACCACCGCAGTATCCTGACTACTGAGGGGTAATTGCGGTGATTTTCTATAGTGTATGTAAAATTGAAAGTAGTCTCATAGAGGCATCTCTGACCACGTTCAAAAGTTTCTGACTACGTTTAAAAGTTTCTGAAAAAGTGCAAATAATTTCTGAATCTATTCAAATGAAGCTAAAAAAGTGCAAAAACAAGCCATACAGGTTTGTTGGAAAGAGAAAATGTGTGTTGGTGAGTTAGAGCAGCGAAAAAACTTGCCACGCAATCAAAATCCAACACAAAACGATGAAAACGATGCTCACCGTTTTCAAATGAGAGTCGTGGGTGGCTTCAAAAAAGAAAAAAGTAGAACCCGATAGCAACACGATGTTTAGAAATGTGATGAGTAGCGGATTTTGTAGCCAAGTCGGAAATCGGCTGAGATAAGCGGCTTTGATGTCTTCAAAAGGCATTGACGTGTGGATGGAGAGGTCAATCCACCAATAGAGATTGATAGCCACAAAAACAAGGAGGGCTATTCCGATGATGAAGTATAGGTTTTCTCGTTTTTCCATGTTTGTTTATTTTTGCACCTTTCCAGAAGTGTTGCAGCTTCTGGAAAGGTGTGTGGAATAAGAGCGATGGATTTATTTTATCAGACGTTTTTGGAGGTCTTCCAACGATACGCCTTTTGTTTCGGGCATCATAAACATCACGTAGAGTAGTTGCAAAACCATCATAAAGCTGAAAAAAGCGAAAATGGGCGCGCCACCGAATTTATTGGCAAAATAAGGGAATGTGTTGGCGATAAGTGCCGCAAAAACCCAGTGCGTCAAGCTGCCCCATGCCATGCCCGAAGCCCGCACGCTGTTTGGGAATATTTCGGAAATAAAAACCCAAATCACAGCTCCTTGACCGACGGCATGTGAGGCAATGAAAGCAAAAATGTAATACATCGTCAAGTTATGCCCCTCAGTATAAAAAGCGTAAGCCACCAACGCCAGCGAAATGATGTAGCCAATCGAGCCGATATACATCAAGGTGCGTCGTCCCAAACGATCTATCAAATACCAACCTAATATCGTCGCCACCAAATTGACTACGCCAATGCCCGCCGTTGACAACAAAGCACTCGATTGCCCCAAACCTGTCATTTCAAATATGCGTGGTGCAAAGTAAATGATGGCATTGATACCTGATAATTGGTTAAAAAAGGCGAATAAAAATGCCAGAATAATGGGCGTGCGGAATTTTTTATTGAAAAAAGATTCTTGCACACCGTTGTTTTCGCCTTGCGAAGCCTTGATTTCATTAACGGCTTTGTCCACATCATCTTCTGTGATAGATAAAACCTCGCGAGCGTGAGCCTCATCGCCTTTGCGCGTTATCAGCCAACGTGGACTTTCAGGTGTAAAAAGCACCATGATAGAGAAAATGAGCGACGGAATCGCCACCACGCCCAACATCCAACGCCAATCGTCGTCGCCACCGAAGCCATCAAATAGATAATTTGAGACATAGGCGATAAGGATACCGAAAACAATATTGAACTGAAATGAAATCACCATACGCCCACGATACTGAGGGGGGGCAATTTCGGAAATATAAACAGGCGCGACCACCGACGAAGCCCCAATACTCAAGCCACCGATGAAGCGGAATATCATAAAAGTGGTGGGATCTTGTGCTATTGCCGCGCCCAGTGCTGATGCGAAGAATAAAATGCCAATCCAGAGTAAAGTTTTTTTACGTCCAAACATGTCAGCAGGGATACCTCCAAATGCTGCTCCAAAGACAGTTCCATAGAGTGCTGTCGCCACAGTGAAGCCCAAACTGATGTCATCGAGATTCCAAAGTCGTTGAATGTCTTTTTCTGCACCCGAGATGACTGCGGTGTCTAAGCCGAAGAGAAAACCGCCCAAACCGACGGTAATTGACCACAATATGAGTTTACTATTCATTTTTTTGATTTCTGTTGTTTAGTTAATAATCCGTTTAGGGTTAAAGTTGAAAAAAAAAGGTGTAGCAAAAGGGATTTTGGTCATTTTTTTTGAAAAAAATTAACCTCAACCGCTTTTGCTACACCTTAATTGAAGAACAAAACATTTTAAAAATAACAGTTGCGCTTCGATTCAACTATTGTTTCAAAAATTTGGCTTGCTCTGCACCATATTTGAAGATATAAGTGCCTTGTGGCAGGCTTGAAACATCAATTTGAGCCGCCATTTTGCCCATTTGCACTTGTTGACCCAACAAATTGAGAATGCTAAAAATACCCCCCTCTCCGAACGGAGTTCTTTGAACAGTATTATCTGTATTTTCCATATTCAAAATGCCATCGGCGACTATGGTTGGATAGATTTTGAGTTTTGAAGCTCCCGATTTTTGAATAGCAATTACTTTCGATAAAGTTTCGTCGCCACTAAAATCAACTTGGCGCAGGCGATAATAATTGAGCGAAGCAGGGGTTTTATCCACAAAACCATATTGTGCCGCTTTTCCAATGGCAGGTGCGAAACCTAAAGTTTGCCATTGATTAAAATATTGTTTTTCAACAAAAAAGCCTTTGTTATCCACTTCGCTGGCTGTTTGCCAAGACAGTTCCACCTGTTTGAGTTGTAGATTGTAAATGCCTTGAAAATCAATGAGTTCAACAGGAATAGGGCAGGGGTTTCCGTCTGTCCAAGTGGAAGTGGTGTAGTCGAACAAACCAGTTGATGTGCGATACAAGTCTGCTGTTTGATTACTTGTGCCGCTGTTGCCATTATTGAAAATCAAATTGGTACTGGTGGTATTGGTAAACTGAAATTTGTACAAACCATTGCAATCTGCCGTCATCGTCACACCCGACCAAGTAACAGTTGGCATTGAACCAGCAGGCAGCGTGTTCCAATAATACACTTTAGGTGTACCCGACCAAGCCGCAGGTTTTCGGAAATAGACCCAAAAGCCTTGTCCTGCTTGATTGATGGTGTAAGTATGCGTTTGCACAGCCGATTGATTGCCAGAAACATCGCGGGCAAAGAGTTTCAAAGTCGTGGTTTGTGCAAAGTTGAGATTGAGTGTGTTGATAGCCGATGTGGATGAAGTGGTCGGTGTTGACCCATCAGTTGTGTAATAAATCGTCGCATTGCCACTACAAGCCGATGCAGCAATGCTGACAGCAATGGCAGAAGTCGAAGTTTGTGGTCCCGCAGGTGTGACAGATACTGAGGGGTTGCCTGTGAGTGTCGGTGTGGAGGTCAACCAGCCATTGTCATAATAGCCTGATATGGAACGAGATAGGTCGGCAGTTTGATTGCCCGAACCATCGTTGAAAATCAGATTGGTACTGGTGATGCCAGAAAAAGTAAACTTGTACCAATCGCCACAAATATTGGTCATGGCAACGCCTGGCCAAGTCGTATTGGCATAAATGCCTGTTGGTACAGCGTTCCAATAGTGAATTTTGATGTTTGTACCCCAATTCGTCGGTCTTTTGAAATACACAACAATATCTGGAATGGGGTCAAAAGTATAGTTAAAAGTTGTGATAGATGTTTGTCCCAAATTGTCAACAGCCAATACTTTCACCGTTTTAGCCACACCATTTGAACCTAAAGAAAAAGCCGATGTGTAAAGCGTGCTGGACACTGAGGGGGTACTGCCATCGGTCGTGTAATACAAAGTCACGGGTGGTTTGGGCGAATTGCCCGTCAATGATACCGAAATAGGGTAGCTTGGATAATTGCCTTCAACGGGCGAAGCCGTGACCGTTGGTGGCGGCACGACGAATGTATAAGTGTTCGTCGCAACATCCGAAATCTGATTATTGGCATCTTTGGCAATCGCTTTGATGGTCGAAGCCGTTGAAACCGATAATGCCGAAGTGTAAACAGGGCTCGATACTGAGGGGGTGCTGCCGTCAGTTGTATAATAAATGGTGTAAGGTGCTGTGCCTGTGTTGGCGGACATGGTGACTGAAATCGGGTCGTAATAATTGCCACTTGCTGGCGAAATTGTCACAACTGGTTTGGGCAAAACAAAGGTATAAACCTGTGCAGCTTCGTCCGAAACACTGCCCGCAGCGTCCCAAACCTTAGCTTTTACGGTTGTTGCCGTCGAAACAGAGAATGGACTGCTGTAAATGGTGCTTGATACTGAGGGGGTCGTTCCGTCGGTGGTGTAGCGAATGGTGCGTCCACCCGAACCACCTGTTGCCGACATTGAAACTGAAATAGGCGACGTGAAATTGCCACTGGCTGGCGAAATCGTTACGACAAGCGGGTCGGCGCAGCCCGAAGGACAGCTTTCAAAAAAGCCTGCCCCATTTTCACCAATCATACCCGTACCATTCAACACATAAATGCCAGCCGAACTGCTCGTGACATTAAAACTCAAATTGCCATTAGTCACATTCACTGTGCGACCTGTCACTGCGTCGCGATAAGTGCCGTTTGGCACATTGTTGAAAGTGAAATAGGCTGAACCGTCTTTTGCTAAGCCCACAGCAACTTTTGAATCGCCATATTCGCGCCAATAGCCCACGCCATTGCCCGGAAAATTGCCTGCCCACGACCACGAACCTTTTTGCAAGGCAGGAATGGCTTTGCGGATGGCATTGAGTTTTTTGATATGCTTATAAATACGATGATTGGGCGCATTGGCAAATTGGTCGCCGAAATAGGCCCTCCCTGTGAGGTCAATACTTTGCGAAATACCCGAAGCATCGTGAATATCGGTGTAAACACCCGCTTTGAAGCGATTTTCAGTGCCATAATAAACGCATGGAATGCCGCGCCAAGTGAACATAAAATTCATACAAGCTGCCAAATTTTCATCGCTGCCACCGTAGCGACGATTCCAATCGTTGTTCGGACCAAAATCATGGTTGTCGAGCCAAGTCACGAGTTGCGAAGGGTCGCCGTAAAGATGGTCATATCTCGAAGCGGCTGTTACACCTGAAAAACCACCACCTTCTTCAAAAACACCATGAAACGTGGCTTCCGCATAAAAATCTAAAACCGACACATTGGCGGATGCCGAATTGCCCACACCGCCGCGCCAAGTGTACCAATGCGGATTAATCTCTTGAACCTGATGCAATTCGTGCCGTTTTTGCGCCACTTCACCCACGACAAAGAGGTCAGGTTTGATGGCTCGCCAACGGTCTAAAAGTTTGAAAATATCTTGTTTGTCCATGTGTTTCCAAGTGTCCCAGCGGAAACCATCAACGCCCATATCAATAAAAGTTTTGTAGGCATTGTACATATAATTCTGTACCGTATTCCCCTCAGTAGCGAGGTCGGGCGTATCGCCAGCTAAGGCACGTTGGTAAAGGTTTGTCGTATCGTCGTAGCCTTGTGCAAAACCGTTGCCAGATTGGTGAAACCAGTTGCGGTCTGTTGTGTTGACATAACTTTCGGTCGAAGGCCAGTTGTAAGCCGCTAAATTTTGATTGTAAGGAGCTGGCATTTTTGCCAAATTCGCTCGACTCCAAATTTTGTTGTCGTAAGGATTGGGTGTCAAACCGTCGTACTGCCAATTCGGATTGTCAGGTGCGTACCAAGCAGCATTGGGGTCGGTATTGTACTTGATTTCTGCCAAACCTTTGATACCAAAACGCCCAGAATGGTTGGTCACGATGTCCAAAATGATTTTCATACCTTTGGCATGAACGGCATTTATCAAGTCTTGAAAAGTCGCTCCCGGAGATTCCAAACGTGGGTCAACTTTCGTAAAATCCCACGCATGGTAGCCATGATAGTCCAACGGCCCGCGATTTTGGACAACAGGCGTAATCCAAATGGCTGTAAAACCCAAATCTTTGATATAATCCAATTTTTGAATCAAGCCTTTAAAATCACCACGCCAAGTCACATCATTGGGGTCGGTGATACTCGGGCTGTTCGCACCATACGACGACCACTCAGTCGGTCGTGTATTGTTTGGGTCACCGTCAAAAAAGCGGGTTGTCATCAAGAAATAGATGGTTTCTTCTCGAAAATCTTGCTGTGCAGTGAGTTGTGACATACTTGTAGATAGAAAAAAGAGCCATAGGCACAGACTACGGCAAACATTGTTGTAAGGCATTTGCATAATTGAATTTAGTTTTTAAAGGTGTAAAAATAAGTTTTTTTGTGAATAAGAAAAACAAAACGGTTATGACACCCGTGTGCCATAACCGTTTTTTACTGAGGGGTATGCTTTTTTATTCGGACATATCCAAAGTTGTAAATACATTCGCAACGTCGTCGTCATCTTCTAATCGGTCGGTGAGCTTGAAAATATCTTCCACCTGCTCGTCTGTCAACTTTTTAGTTGTCGTTGGAATACGTTCTAAACCTAACTCATCAATCTCAATACCTTTGTCTTCTAAAAACTTTTGCATCGCACCGAATTCCGTGAATGTGCAGTAAATCGCCCAAACTTCACCTTCGTCTTTGATTTCGTCTAAGCCGTAGTCAATCATTTCAAGTTCTAACTCCTCATAATCGGGTAAAACATCTTTTTTTACGCGAAAAACACCTTTGCGAGTAAACATGAATTCTACTGAACCAAAATTACCCAATGTACCATTACATTTGTTGAAGTGCATACGGATATTGGCAACTGTACGCGTTGTGTTATCAGTTGTTGTCTCCACCATAATAGCGATACCATGAGGACCATAGCCTTCGTAAACCACTTCTGAATAGTTTTCAGCTTCTTTCGATGTTGCTTTTTTGATTGCAGATTCCACGTTTGCCTTAGGCATATTGGCTTTTTTCGCATTGTTTACAGCCGCCCGCAAACGAGAATTGTAATTCGGGTCTGGTCCGCCTTCTTTTACGGCTAAGGCTATCTCTTTACCTATTTTTGTAAAAATCTTTGCCATCGCACCCCAACGTGCGAACTTTCTGGCTTTTCGATATTCAAACGCTCTTCCCATGAAATCTCCTTTATATTTTAAAGTTCGTTATTTAAAAAATTGCGGCGCAAAATTAAGATTTTTAAGAAAAAAAGGCAATTAGTCTTTGATATTTTGAGAATATTTGGGCTAAACGGGATGTTCGCGCTTTTGCATATGTGTATCACCGTTTTATCGTTGATTTATACACTTGATAACCAATCACTCTGTCATAACGTGCGCCAAACGGCCGATAATAGACCAAAAACTGATATTCATTTTCGGTAGCGAACCAGTTGCCTTCCAATTTTGTGAAGTCTGGTTTTGCTGATTTTGTGGGCAAAACAGCGTAGATATAGTTGTAAAAACCTTGTTTGAGCATTACTTCGCCTTCGTAGCGACCACGTTGCTCGTTGTAAGTCATTTTGAAACGCGGGTCAATTTTCCAATCTGTCATTTTGCCAAACAGATACACTTCAGCGTCAGGAATTTCATCAACTTGCTTCAAAGTAAAAATAGCGTTGACATAATCGGCTGATACTGAGGGGTCTATACTTTGGTTGGGATAATCCAAAGTAGCTGTGAAAAAACCACCGTTGAGGTCCGGATAAATCAAATACGGCTCACGAAAGCGGTCGAGGTCGGTTTTTAAAATCACTTCATGTGTCTCATCGCCTTTGTCAATCGTCACCACCCGCTCGGAGCGGAACTTTGTGGAGCGCAAATCCACGTATCGCCATTCTTTGCCAGCTGGAAAAGTGATAGAATCGAGGTAATCGTACACGATTTTATCGCCCATCACAAAAGTTGGTGGCACATTCATACGTGCGATGTCCCAACGTGCGTTTTGCAAGACCGTGACGCGAATATCATTCATCGGATTTTGAATGCGGAAAGTTTTAGGGTCAAGTTTGAAATCCAATTCATGGTGCGAATTGTATTTGAAAGCATTGGGCACGGCAAACTCATTTTCAACAGTTAAAATCTGTTCATACACGACGAAGCGACGTGTCAAAACAGGTGTTTTCTCACGGTCATCTTCAAAAACTTTCAGAACATAATTGCCTGATTTGTTCCAACGAACCGTCTCATTCGGTATCGTCAAATTGAAATGCACAAATTGAACATTCGTGGCTTGAGAATTTTTATAATTATTGATGCGGTCTTCGCCCAAACCTTCCAGATATTCCAATCTATCCAATTTAGTCGGCTTCCATTCGCGGTCGCACAACTCGATGGTGTAGTTCAAATTGCGCAATTCGCCACCCACTTCGTCAAAATCAAGGGTCAAATTCCCTTTTTTTAACTCAATAGCAGGCATATTTGTCTGAACATTGCCGTTGGGATAGAACTGAACGGAGCGAATGGTCTCTGAAAAAATCGTATCAATATTCTGTGCCGCCGCCCAAAAAGGGCTACAAAAAGCGAGGAGTAAAAGCAATCGTTTCATACTTAGGTTTTAGAATGACTGAAATGAAAAATTTCAGCAAATAACGTTTTTTCTTCCTTTAAAGTACCTTTTTTGACGAAATCCTTTGGACAAGTATCGTGTCAAACGACGAATTATCGCATCCATCGCACATTTCATCGCCTTATTTGAAAATTGGACAAAGCGGTTTGCCTATCTTCGCTCAAATTTTTTAATGAATGAAACTTCATCCACTACTCATAAAAGCGGCAGCCGATGCTTTGACCGAGATTTTTGAACGCGGCAAATATGCCGACAAAGTCATCGAGCGTATGCTCAAATCCAATCCCAAATGGGGCAGCCGCGACCGTGCTTTTTTGGCTGAAACGACCTATGAGTGTGTGCGTTGGTGGCGTTTGTATCGCCATTTATGCCTCGAAAGTGAAGTGTCTGCCACCAATGCGCACAATTGGATTGGCGTGCATTGGGTCTTGAAATCTGAGCAAAATTTAGAAGCCTTCAAACAATTAAATTATGACACACTCAAAGCGGCTTTTGATAAAATCACCGACAGAAAAATAAAAAACGCGATTCCTGATTGGCTCGACTCGGTTGCCGAAACAGAATTAGGAACAGACAAATGGCTCAAAGAGCTTGAAACCATTAATCGCCCAGCTGATGTTGTCTTGCGTTGCAATGTATTGAAAACAAGTGTTTTAGATTTGCAAAAAAAACTTTCTGAAATTGGTTGGGAAACCCAAACGACACCCCTCAGTAAAGACGCTTTGGTGTTGAAAAAACGCGGCAATATTTTTCAAACAGACTTATTCAAAAACGGTTTTTTTGAAGTACAAGACGCTGGAAGCCAAACCATCGCACCGTTTTTACAAGTAGAATCGGGTATGCGTGTCGTAGATGCCTGCGCAGGTGCAGGAGGGAAGTCGCTTCATTTAGCTAATTTGATGGGTAACAAAGGGCGCATTATTTCGATGGATACTGAGGGGTGGAAATTGGAAGAACTGCAACGCCGAGCGCGGCGAAACGGCGTTTTTAATATCGAAACACGCCTCATTGACACCACCAAAGTCATCAAACGCTTGCATGACAGTGCTGACCGAGTTTTGCTCGATGTGCCATGCAGTGGTCTCGGTACGTTGCGCCGCAATCCCGATGCAAAATGGAAGCTCCAACCCGAATTTTTGACCGAAATACGCACCACGCAAGCCCATATTTTAGAAAATTACGCGAAAATGGTGAAAGTAGGCGGCAAAATGGTGTATGCCACATGCAGCCTTTTGCCTTCCGAAAATGAAGCGCAAGTCAAGGTTTTTTTAGAAAAAAATAAAAACTTCAAATGGCTTGATGAACGAACTATCTCGCCAGCTACTGAGGGGTTTGATGGTTTTTATATGGCTTTGCTGGAACGAGTTTAAGCATTATTTTGAACTAAATGAGACCGATTTTTGGATTTTTAAACAATCTCCACATCATCTATAATACCTAAATTAATGAAAAAAACGTTTGGTATTTTGCTGATAATCAATGTACTATCCATCTGCTTTTTCCAAAATTGGAAAGAATGGATGCTGACCAATGGCGACAGCTATGGGTACTATACTTATCTGCCAATGACGTTTATACACCACGATTTTAAGACTTTACAACTTGAAACTTACCATCGAACTAAGAATACGATTGACCACAAAAACGAAAACTACACACCCGAAACCATGCCCGCACATTGGCAAATGGGCATCGTCGCACCCAACGGCAATCGCGTCAATATCTACACGTCGGGCGTGGCTTTGATGCAGTTGCCTTTTTTTACACTGGCTCATATTTCAGCCAAACTTTTCGGCTTTTCGGCGGACGGTTATTCGTTGCCCTATCGTTTCATTTTGTTGCTCGGAAATCTGTTTTATGTCACCTTAGGACTGTGGTTTTTGGGCAAAATACTGTTCAAAGAACTCCTTCTGTCCGAATGGACTCCTTTGGAGGAGAGGGGGTATTCAAATAACTCAAAAAATCATTTAGCAATTGGCTTGACGATGATTTCAGTGATGTTTGCCACCAATTTATACTATTTCACAGCCTTCAATGGCTATATGTCGCATTCGCATTTGTTTTGTTTGGTTTCGATTTTGATGTTTTTGACCATAAAATTTCACGAAAATCCGCAGAATAAGCACTTAATCGGCATAGGTTTCATTGGGGGACTCATTACCTTGATTCGCCCTTCCGACGGACTGTTTTTACTGATACCATTGCTCTATAAAATCACTTCTTGGCAGACTTTTTTAGAAAAACTGAGCTTGTTTTGGTCAAAAAAACGGGGTTTTTTAGGAGGGACAATCGCCTTTGTTTTACCTTTTTTGCCCCAACTTTTTTACTGGAAACACGTCACTGACCAATGGTTTTTCAATAGTTATGGCGAATATTTTCGCTTTGATTTTGCTAATCCGCACATTTTAGAAGGTCTCATAGGCTTTAAAAATGGCTGGTTGGTTTATACGCCTATCATGTTTTTTTCGCTTTTAGGTATTTTTATGATGAAAGGGAGAAAGCGCGATTTTTTACTACCCATCGCTGTCTTTTTGCCGATTTACATATACGTCATTTATTCGTGGTGGTGCTACAATTATATCAACGGTTTTGGCTCGCGCCCGATGATAGAAGCCTATCCGCTGCTAGCAATACCCCTCAGTATTTTCACCGAAAAAATGCTGAAAACTAAGGTTTTGACCGCATTTTTCACCCTTTTACTGGTCTTTCTCATAGGACTGAATGTTTTTCAAACATGGCAAATGAGTCAACGCATACTCATTTCGGAAGATAGTAATGCCGCTTTTTGGCTCGAAAGTTTTGGCAAAACAACTTTAAATTACAAGGCTTTAGTCGCTTTTGACAGCAACGAAAAACAGCCCAAACAAACCGTCTTGATAAAAAAACTGTACGAAAATAATTTTGAGACCCCCTCAGTATCGGACAGCAATTTTGTAAAACAGCCTATCGCTGCAGGTCAATGGGCGTATTGTGTGCCAGCTGATGCGTTTTCAAGTGGTTTTAAGACCCAAGCCAAGCAATTGCAGAGAGGTCGTTATGTCAAAATTAAGTTAAAAGCCTATTCCGTTAAAAACAGTATTTGGGATATTTATAAAAAATCCATTTTAGTCGTCGAGTTTCGTCGTGGCGATAAGGAACTGAAATGGCGAGGTATGCGTATTGAGAATAAAATTGGCGATACAACACAAATTTTTGGTGGAAAAGCCCAAGTTTGGGGCGATATTGAGTTTTATGTAGAAATACCACAGGATATTTTGCCCGAAGATGTTTTAAATACTTATGTGTGGAATCAAAATGAGTACGCACTCGTGATAGACGATTTTACCGTTGAACTGCACAAATAACTTAGACCTAATAAACGATTCCCACCGTTTTTCCGTTACTTTGCAACCTAACTTCTCAAAAAACGTTCTTTAGAACGTGAATTTTCTGAATACCTAACGACTGGAAACACTCGATTCAAGACTCAAAAATATGCTTAGTTTTCAATATCCTACTTGGTACATTTTGTTCTGCGCTTTGCTCGGCTTGGCGTTTGCAGCAGCTTTGTATTGGCGCGACAAGACTTTTAAAGACCAATCGCCGACACTCAATAAAATCTTAGGAGCATTGCGGTGGCTCACTGCGACAATCATCGCGGTGCTTTTGTTAGCTCCTGTGTTGAAATCTTCAACAACAGAAATCAAGAAACCTGTGGTTGTTTTGGCGCAAGATGCTTCCGAGTCCGTCGGTGTTGCTGTCAAAGACACCCCTCAGTATAAAAGCCAATTTGAGGCTCTGCAACAGGCTTTGGGCGACAAATACGACGTGAAAACCTATTCTTTTGGCGAAAAAGTACGCGAAGGTCTTGATTTTCAATTCAAAGATAAACTGACCAATGCCTCCGATTTGGTCAAAAATGTCTATGATTTGTATTCCAATCAAAACTTAGGTGCGCTTGTCATCGCTTCGGATGGTATCTACAACGAAGGCTCAAACCCACTTTATGCAGCTGCCAAACTCAATGCGCCTGTCTATACAGTGGCTCTCGGCGACACAACACCTAAGAAAGATTTAATCGTTAAAAATGTTTTTAACAATAATATCGCTTATTTAGGAGATAAGTTCAATATCCAAATTGACGTAGCGGCTGCGAATTGTGCAGGTTCAAATACGTCGTTGACGGTATCAAAATTAGATGCTGCGGGCAACCCCTCAGTAGTCAGCACTTCGCCCATTTCGATTAATAAAAATGACTTTTTTACCACCAAAGAAGTCACTTTGGATGCAACGCAAGCAGGTGTCATGCGCTTCCGTATTGCTGTGACAAGTGTATCAGGCGAGGTGACGACAGTGAATAACGTAAAAGAAATATTTGTCGAAATATTAGATGCCCGCACGAAGATTCTGATACTTGCCAACGCACCACATCCTGACTTAGCTGCCATAAATGAAGGAATTGTACTCAATAAAAACTACACAGTATCAGTTGGTTATGTCAATGATTTGAAAGTTAACGTGAGTGATTATGATTTTGTCATTCTCCACCAAGTCCCCTCAGTATCGAACGGTGCAGACGCTATTTTGAATACATTGAATAGTAAAAAAACGCCACGTCTTTACATTGTTGGTGCGCAAAGCGATTGTCGCAAATTGACTTCGATGCAAAATTTGATGACTCTGAATGCCGATGGAAAAAATATGAATGATGTGCAAGCGTCGCTGAATGGCAGTTTCAACCTCTTTACGCTTGAAAATATGTTCAGCCAAATCCCGACTTTCAACCCCATTCAGTCACCTTTTGGCGAATTCAAAGAAGCAGGCGGCGGGCAAGTTTTGTATTATCAAAAAATTGGCAAAGTAGATACCAAATATCCGCTTGTCATGTTGGGCGAATCAAATGGTATCCGCACAGGTATCATTGCCGCCGAAGGTTTGTGGAAATGGCGTTTATTTGACTTCGCACAGCATCAAAATCACGATATTTTCGATGGATTGATGTCAAAAATCATCACTTATTTGTCTGTCAAAGAAGATAAACGCAAGTTTAGGTCGGCAACTGACAAAAATGCGTATCGCGAAAATGAGCCAGTTCAATTTTCTGCGGAGTTGTATAATAATAGTTATGAGTTGATAAATGACCCAGATGTACGCATTATTGTTACCAATGGCGAGGGCAAACAATTTCCTTACACCATGAATAAATCGGGTCGTTCTTATGCTCTTAACGCGGGTATTTTGCCTGTTGGCAACTATCAATATAAGGCAACAACAAGCGTCGGCGGTCAGCAATTTGAAGCAGGTGGTGCATTTACTGTGCAACCGATTCAGTTGGAACTTTACGAAACAACGGCTGACCACTCAGTATTGCGAGCTTTGGCAAATCAATTTGGTGGCACAATGGTCTATCCAAAAGATATGGCTTCGATAGCTGATTCGATAAAAGCGCGTACCTTGAAACCCATCATGTACACCACAACGAAGACGGAATCTGCCATGAATTTGAAGTGGATTTTTGGTCTGTTGATATTACTTTTAGCAGCCGAATGGTTTTTGAGACGCTATTTCGGAGGTTATTAATTTGAGGATTCTTATGCTGAAAAATATTTTTTTAGACTATAAAAAACAAATCGAGCAAGACAGTCCTTTGCAAGTTATTGAGCGTTTTTACGATGATGAGATTTCGCAAGTTGAAAATACAGGCACGCCAATAGTCGGTAAAAATGTTTTAAAAGAGTTGGAAATCAATAATTTATCGAAAGTTAATTCTGTTGAAATTCAAATCACAACTTGGCTTGTGGATGAAGAGCAGGGATTGGCAATGGGCGAAATGGTTATTCATTTTGATAGTAAAAAAGCAGGACCACAGGTTTTAGTCGAAGCTTTTTTACAACGTTGGAGAGATGGTAAAATCGTGTTCCAAAAATTTTACTACAAATAAAAAAATCCGAAAATCCTTAAATCCGAAAATCCGTGTAATCTTTGACAAAAAATGAGTTATCAAAGATTACACGGATTTTCGAATTTTTTATACCCCTCAGTAAAACTGTACTTTGGTATAAAAAACTGAAAACCAAAGCGTTGAATATATAATTTTACTTCGCTTTCTCGATTTCAGCAGCTAACTTATCATAATTCCCTTTCCCCATCGGTACAAGTGGGAGTCTTAGTTGATTGTCACAAAGCCCTAAAATATTCATGGCTGCTTTGATGCCCACAGGGTTTCCTTCACAATAAAGAAGTGGGTGAACATCGTGTAATTGGTCATTCAGGCGACGAGCCGTTGTCAAATCACCTGCCAAAGCCGCCCGAACCATACCTGAAAACTCAGCAGGGTGGGAGTTTGCAATCACTGAAATCACACCATCGCCACCACAAGCTATCATACCCAATGTGATTTGGTCGTCACCAGATAGAACCAGAAAATCTTCAGACGCACGGTGTTTGATGATGTATTGTGCTTGCACCAAATTGCCAGAAGCTTCTTTAACACCGACAAAATTGTCGCTCGCATGTGACAAACGGACAAAGGTTTCGGGCGCAACATTCGACGAAGTACGACTTGGTACATTGTATAAAATCACTGGCACAGGCGATGCCTTTGCAACTGCCAAATAGTGTTGATAAATGCCTTCTTGAGCAGGTTTGTTGTAGGCAGGTGAGCTGCATAAAATGGCATCAGCACGGCGCAAATCCACGTTTTTGATGCGTTCGAGCAAATGCGAAGTTGAGTTTGCGCCAAACCAACCCGCTACCACAGGCACGCGTCCCTTGGCTTTGTCAACTGTGAAATCGAAAACTTGTTGGCACTCTCGGCTTGACAAAGTGATGGCTTCACCTGTCGTACCCAACGAAACGATGTACTCAACACCGCCACCAATGACGTGTTCGATACATCTTTCGAGGTTTGCCCAATCAATCGAAGTGTCTGCTAAAAAAGGTGTAATGAGTGCGACACCCGTTCCTCTAAACTGCTGATAACGCATGGTTTTTAGTGATTT
This sequence comes from Saprospiraceae bacterium, assembly GCA_016787525.1. Lineage (GTDB taxonomy): Bacteria > Bacteroidota > Bacteroidia > Chitinophagales > Saprospiraceae > JAAFJT01. Next base: position 34,359 of record JAEUUP010000018.1, read on the forward strand.
TTGCAGCATAAAAGCCACATTGTTCTATAAAATGGTTTAAATAATTAGCAAGTAGTGACAGTGATTTTAAAAAATGCACGATGCACACGGCTCGAATTTAACTAAAAAAATACCCCCTCAGTATCTGACCGATTTGAATGCCAAAAGTAGGAATGACGAAAATGGAACGAACTGGGTTGTGCAAGCACCACCTAAAAAGCCGTTCCGTATCATTTTCGTTTTATCATTTTCTACTTTTTCTACAATTCAGAATCACAAGATACTGAGGGGGTGAAAAATTTAGATTTTTTAAAAGATGCAGCAAAATTAAGAAGCCTTTTTAGCTGCCCAAATTTTTGAGTGAAAAATTCGCTTTTTACTGCATAAAATTCTTTACTTGGCAGCCATATGGGCTTCTGCCTGAAGCGTTTCAAAAGAACCCATTCGACTGTATTTTTCGATGCGCTGTTCAACAAGCTGGTCAGCACTGAAAGGTTGGAGTTCTGCAAGTGCCTTTTTGATCCATTTTTTCAATGTCATCGCCATTTCTTCTGGTGCTGTATGCGCACCGCCGAGCGGTTCGGGTATGATACCGTCAATCAAGCCGTTTTCGTACATATTTTCAGCAGTCAGTTTCAAAGCCTCTGCCGCACGCTCTTTATAGTCCCACGAGTGCCAAAGAATAGAAGAACAACTTTCAGGCGAAATGACTGAATACCACGTATTTTCCATCATAAAAACGCGGTCGCCCAAACCAATGCCAATCGCACCACCCGATGCTCCTTCGCCAATGATGACGCAGACAATGGGTACACGCAATTGAGCCATCTCGATGAGGTTGCGCGCAATGGCTTCGCCTTGCCCACGTTCTTCGGCCTGTTCATTCACATTTGCTCCTGGCGTATCAATCAGGCAAATGACTGGAAAGCCGAACCGTTCAGCCGTTTTCATCAGACGCAAGGCTTTGCGATAACCTTCGGGATTGGCCATACCAAAATTGCGATATTGACGCATTTTGATATTTATACCTTTTTGATGACCAATGACAACAACAGTTTGGTCATCCAACTCCGCCAGACCACCAACGATGGCTTTGTCGTCAGCATAATGTCTGTCACCGTGCAATTCGATGAATTTTTTGCACATTTGTTGGACATAAAACAAGGTATAAGGTCGTTCGGGGTGGCGAGACAGTTGGACTCTATCCCAGCCCGACAGATTGGCGTAGATTTCTTTTATTTTCTCTTTAATTTTTTGCTCCAACTCTACAATCATCGGCTGCACATCAATCCCTCCTTGTTCGCCTATTTGACGAACTTTTTCAAGCTGCTCGTAGAGTGTTTCGAGCGGTTTCTCGAAGTCAAGAAAAACCATTGGCTGACTATTTTTTAGTAAAAAAACGAAAAATGTTGTTCTAATTTTTTTGCAAAGCTACAAAACCCCTCAGTATTTTTAATGATTATTGTTCTTTGATTATTATACACTCGAAAAGTCCTCTCAATTATCATAGACAACGTTATTTGTAGCCCAAAATTTAAACAAAATCCCACGATTAATTATCTCTCTGACGATAGAAGGAATTAAAACTAATTTTCGTTTTGAATTGATTATCAATGGCTTATGTTTTTTTTAAATTTTTTTTCAAAAAAAAAACAAAAAATGCTTGTCAAAATAAATACCTGCTCTTATCTTTGCATCGCTTTCAGAGGAAAGTAATTAAGCAATTTGGTTTGGTAGTTCAGTTGGTTAGAATACGTGCCTGTCACGCACGGGGTCGCGGGTTCGAGTCCCGTCCAGACCGCTTAAAAAATGAAGGCTCATCGCAAGATGAGCCTTTTTGTTTTTGTGAAAACCCCAATATGATAACTATACCCGTTTGAATAAAATCACTAATGTTTAAATGTGGTCATGAAATGATAACCTTCGCCCAAAGCCTCCATTTTGACTAAGACAACCATTTTTGTATCATCAACCGCCAATATTTCCATCTCATCATCATAGCCGTTTTGTGACAATATCAACTTTGTACCTACTAATTGCCATGTATAAGTATTATTTTTAGGCTCTTTGCCACACAATTTCCCTCTTTTGTAGTATGCATTATCGCTGTTTCTGTCAATAAACAAAATGTCGTCCAGAGCGCAAGAAGGCATTTCACTCATAATATCAGTGCTTTTTATGCCGTCTTGATTCATATCACAGGGTTTATTTGATACAATTTTCTCCAATTTCCATCCTCGTACATCTGCTAAATGATTGATATTGACCAATATTTCGCTGTGCGTAGCTTCGGTTATTTCAGAAGCTGTTTGAGGATGCGTGTTTTTCATCGAAATGAAAGAGACACCAAGACACGAAATGATAGCAAAAAATAATAGGCGCATGACGTTTTCGATTTTGGTTTTTGAATAAGCTGTCCTCACATCTGTGTAAGGACAGCCTTGAGAATTATTTAGAAATGAATGCCCAATGTCAACCCAATACCTCGGTTGCGACGATAAGGTTCATTGTCGTTGCTGTTAGAGGTGTCGCTGTCTAAAAGGTTATTGATACCCAAATTGTAGCGCGCATCAAGGTACATGCGCCCCAAAGAAATGCCCGCACCGATATTCGCACCCCAATCAATCCTTTTTTCAGGTGTTGAGTCATCGGTATAATCCACAGTTTTGGTTGAAGAAGAGGTTGCTCCCAATATGGTTAAGTCATTTTTGTACTTTCCATTCAATGCAATACCGACATAAGGCCCTGCTAAAATGTAGAAACCCAAACCTTTTCCAGTGTTGTTGCCCAAGCCTAATTTGAGTGAAATCGGCACTTCAATATTATTGGACGTAAAGGTGGAAATGAGTTTGTTGTTTTCGTTGGCAATATATTGTGATTTGCCTCCTTTTTGGATATAAACGACTTCTGGCTGAATGCTCACGTGCTCAGAAATAGCAAGAGGGAAAGCCAAACCTACTTGGTAGCCTATGATGGATTGATTTTCATAGTCGTTGTAGTTTTTTTCGGTAGCGTTGGCAGACATACTAGCCACATTGATGCCTCCTCTGATACTCACCTGAGCATGGGTAAGACCATTGATTGAGAGAAACAAAACAACCATTACAATTAATTTCTTCATTTTGACATTCATTTTAAGATGTGATTAAAATTAGTTCTATACCTAAAAATACTTAAATTATTCTGCCATCCTTATTTTTACTTGAAAAGAACCATTTTGAGTAAAAAAGACCCCAATCTGAGGATGTGTATGCTCCAAAAATTTAAAAAACCGCTTCCTAAATGCGCTTAGGAAACGGTTAAAGGTTGAAACAGTAGATTTACTGAGGGGGGTATATAAATAGAGATAATTGTCATCTAAAAAAACGCTATCGCATGAGCGATGCAATAGCGTTTCACAATCGAAAGAACACAATTTTCTATAACAAAACACCCTAAAATGGGATAATCGCCTTAACAGTGAGTATGTAAACCTTCGTTTTCCATACCTAATATGAATAAAAAAATCATCCAGCAGTATAATCTGAAAAAGTGGGGCGAAAATTCCCCAATTTGTTGCATTGTGTAACGATTTAAGAACAGAATATCTCAAATTTTCGGAAAGGAGATAATAAAACGAGTGCCTTTATGCAATTCCGATGTGAATAATAATTGCGCGCCATGCGATTGTATGATATTCATGGTTGTCGTCATGCCTAAACCCATACCTTTTGGTTTACCTGTGAAATAGGGTTCAAATAAGCGATTTTGTTGCTCTACTGTCATCCCACAGCCGTTGTCTTCAACGACAATGCGGTATGCGTCGTTTGTACTATCTGTTTCAAGTGTCAAAACGCCTTTATTTTCGGTCATTGCCTCTATGGCATTCACTATCAGATTAGTTAAAGCAATGTGAAGTTTTGACTCATCGGCATCAATAAAAGGATTTTCAGGGGTGAAATTTTTTATGGTTTTAATAGACTTTAGTTCCACTCTGTCTGCTACACGCTCATAAGCCGCTTCAACGAGGTCATTCAAGCGGTGTTTTTTGAGATTCATGTTGGCAGGATTCGCAGTTTGGAGCAATTCTGTAATGATTTTTCCAATGCGTAAACTATTGCGTTTGATAATATCAATATAGTAAGTTAGTTCATCATCTGTATTTTCAGATTCAAGTTGTTCTACCGACAAATCAATATTTGTCAATGGATTACGAACTTCATGCGCCAATGCGCGCATAAAACGCCCTGTTGCAGCCAGTTTTTCGATATTTAGACGGTTGCGTTCCACTTGACGTAAAGCTTTTAGTGCTTGCCCATGCGAAATAGCATAACGAATGCTACGTTCCAACATATTTAACTCCAACTCACTCTTAACCAAATAATCCGTTGCGCCAGCCAGCATTGCCTCGCGGTCAATTTCTTTGTTTCCGCGACCTGTCAGCAAGATGATAGGTGTTTCAATACCCAAATTGCGTACCTCGCGCAGGAGATTCAATCCTGTTTTATTCCCCAGCAAAAAATCGAATAAGCAAATATCAAAATCACCTTCTTTGCTTTGTTTCAAACCTTCATTGTAGTTAGCTGCCCAAGTGATAAGAAACTGATGCTCATCCATATCTTTCAGTAAGTCGGTCACAAGGAAGTAGTCGTCATCATCGTCGTCAACGATGAGAATTTTTATGTTTTTCATTTTGATTCAAAGGATTTATATAGATTTTGGCAATAAAATAGTGAATTTAGCTCCTTTATCGGGCGTACCTTCGGCACTGATGCTGCCGCCATGATTCTCAACAATTTTTTTACAAATTGCCAAACCTATGCCCGTTCCTTCATATTCAGAACGCCCGTTGAGTCTTTGAAAAATGACAAAAATACGCTCATTGTCAGCTTCTTCAAAGCCGATACCATTGTCTTTGATGGTCAGTTTGTACTCTTTTTTCAGTTCGTGGCATTGTATGGAAATGCGAGGCAGCACATCATTTTTCTTAAATTTCAAAGCATTGCTTATCAAATTCTGAAAAAGTTGAACCATTTGCGACTTCACACCATTGATGACGGGCAGATTGTCGAATTGTATCTCGGCTTTTGTCGTTTCTATTTTTAAATCAAAATCTGAAAGTACCCCCCTCAGTATTTCGTTCAAATCAATGGGTATTTTTTCCGAAACATCACGCGAAAAACGAGAAAACATCAACAAATCGTCAATAAACATTTGCATCCGTTGTGTGGCATCAATCATACGGCTGAGATAAATCAAGCCATCGCCTTCGAGTACAGAGGCGTATTTTTTGTTCAAACGTTCACTGAAAGCGACAATTTTGCGCAATGGCTCTCTCAAGTCGTGCGAGGCCACATAAGCAAAATGCTCCAAATCCTTGTTGGAACTTCTGAGTTTTTCGACCTTTTTTTCTAATTGTTTGGTGTGAATTTCTTGCTCGCTGACATCGTTTAAAAAAACAATGTAGGTTGTGTGAGACATGCTCATAGTGTTCAAAGACACATATTTGCCTTCGTTCACCATAAAAATCGTGTTTGTCGAAATAGTATTTATGGCTAAATCGGGAAAAATATCTGACCAGTTTTTTGAAACAAGCGGCGTTTCAAGCAATTGTTCAGCTCGTGTGTTAGCTTCTGCGCAAAACCACCCCCCCTCAGTATTTTGATGAAAAATCAAACACCCGAAAGGACAATCAACTTGCTGAAAAGCACGCGATAAGTCTATCATGTCGTTAGTATGCGTTATTCAATACCTAATTTTTTTAGTTTGTTATAAAGTGTTTTTCTATCTATGCCGAGTTGTTCGGCTGCTTTGCTTTTATTGTATTTTACCTGTTGTAGCGTCTGCATAATCAATTCATACTCAGCATCTTGCGCCGCAGATTTTAAATTAATTTTTGATGACGCCGCATTTGTTTGCACGTTTTGTTTTTCAGGCACAGTTGGTTGTGCTTTGGATTTTGACGCAAATACCTGTTCAATGATGTCCAATTCAGATTCAGGCACGCCAAACGTGAGTTTTTCATGGTTGACAACTTCAAATGGCAGAGCCTTAGCTTGTACATAGTCACCATCCGATAGTAAAGCTGCACGTTTGATGACATTTTTCAATTCGCGGATATTACCATACCAAGCATAGTTTTGAAATATATTTTCCACTTCGGGTTCAAAACCATTCATTTTTCGACCTAAATCGGTACTTGTTTGTGCTAAAAAATAGTCGGCAAACAGCATAATATCCGCTTTTCTCTCGCGTAGAGGTGGCACGTCAATGCTGAATTCGTTGAAACGATGATATAAGTCTTCTCTAAATTTGCCTTTGCGGGCTGCTTCGGATAGTTTTTCATTGCTGGCAACAATGATGCGCACATCCAGATTCACCTCTTTGTTGCTGCCGATGCGTTTGAGTTTGCGTTCTTGCACCACACGGAGCAGCGAAATTTGCACATCGTAGGTGAGGTTCGCTACTTCATCTAAAAAAAGTGTACCACCGTTTGCCATCTCAAAAAGACCGATTTTTTGAGCAATTGCACCTGTAAATGAGCCTTTTTCGTGACCAAATAACTCACTATTTGCCAATTCTTTAGGTATTGCACCACAATCCATTGCCACAAAAGGCATATTCGCTCTGGGGCTTTTGTCGTGAATCATGCGAGCCACGGCTTCCTTACCTGAGCCACTTTCGCCGTAGATGATGACGCTGTAATTGGTTTGAGCCACCAAATCAACTTGACGAATCAAAGTCTGTGCAGCTATGCTTGTTCCTAAAATGTATGAACTTTGTGTCTTTGCAGGCGATTTTGCACGATTAGATACTGTTTGAAAGGACTCCTTTGTAGAAGGGAGCTGTTTCGGGTTGGAAATATTGGTTTCTTCAGCGGGTTTTTGAGGTGTAAAGCTTGAAACGACGATGGCTCTTTGGATGGTCATCAAGATTTCTTGAGGCAAAAGCGGTTTGGTAATATAGTCGAGTGCGCCCAATTTCATCACATTGATGGCAACGCGAATGTCGCTATAACCCGTGATGACCAAAATAGGGACTTGTGGCATGTGCGCTTTGATGGACTGTATGACCTCGCTACCATCCATATCGCCCAAACGAAAATCTGTCATAACCAAGTCTGGTTGGTGTTCTTGCAATAGTTTTAGACCTGTTTCACCGCTATGAGCTGTCAAAACTTCATAATTGTTTTTAGATAAAAACCTTTTCAGCAAGTGGCAAATATCAATATCGTCGTCAATGACTAAGATTTTATGCATTTTTTCGTCTTTTAATATGGTTCAATATGTGATAGAGGGGAATTGAGGAAACTGTCGCGATTTGACTTTGTCACTTTAGCTTTTCATTTCTCGCCGCATCTGAGCAGTTGGAATCCCCAAGTTTTCGCGGTATTTTGCGACCGTTCTTCTGGCGACTGAATAGCCTTTTTCGGCTAACATATCGGCAAGTTGTTGATCGTTGAAAGGCTCTGTTTTATTTTCAGTTTTGATGATTTCTGCCAAAGTTTCTTGTATCGCTCGATTGGAAACTATTTGCCCGTCGTTGGTGATGACCCCCTCAGTAAAAAGCTCTTTTAAAGAAAAAATACCGAAATCGGTTTGAACATAGCGCGTACTCGTCACACGAGAAATGGTCGAATTGTCAAGCCCGACACGTTCTGCAATGTCTTTCAAAATCATTGGGCGCAATTTTTTTACATCGCCAGTCAGAAAAAACGCTTGTTGGAGCATCACAATGGTCTCGATGGTGCGCGTGAGCGAGTATTCACGTTGCTCCAAAGCACTGATGAGCCACTGTGCCGAACCAATTTTGCTTTTCAGATACTGCACAGCATCTCGATTTGAAGTGTTTTTTTCAGGCGACTTTTCGAGCGCGTCTAAGGTTTCGAGCATCGTAGGATTCAATTTTATCTTGTAAGAATTGAGCCCTACGACCGTAATATCTAATTGTCCACCATTATTTGTGACAATGAAATCGGGTGTAATGACCAAACTGGGGTCATTGGGCGATGTGATGCCGTTGACGGGTTTGGGGTTGAGCGAACTGATGATTTGCAAGGCTTCTTTCAGCGTTTCGCTATCAATATTGAGCGTATTTTGGATGCGTTCGTAGTTGTGATTGCCCAATTCGGACATAAAATCGTCAACAATCGCACATGCGACACTCACGTCAACACCTGTTCGGGCTTTTTCGCGGAGCTGAATCATCAGATACTCTTGCAAATTGCGCGACCCAATGCCGACAGGCTCTAATTGTTGCACCACAGCAAGAGCCTTTTCGAGTATTTTTTCATCAATATAAATACTCAAACTAAAAGATATGTCATCTATAATATTATCGAGTGTGCGATGCAAATAGCCATCATCATCTATCGCATCTATCAAATATTCTGCATATACTTGCAGCTCGCGGTCGAGTTGGCGTAGATGCAGCTGTTCTTTCAGGCTTTCGCGAAAAGTTGGGGTTTCGACGACAGGTTTTTCATATTTCGTTTCTTGAGTATTGCTAAAACCATCGTAAGGTATATCGTCGTATAAATCTTGAGCATCGCTGAATTCGTCTCTATCCTCTTTCGCATCAGTATCTGCCTCATAGTCATTTTCTGCGCTTTGAGGGGATTCGCCCGATTCAGCATCGCCAAAGTCAGTGTATTCTAAGGCAGGATTGTCATCAATTTCGTCTTTTATTTTTTGTTCTAACTCAAAAAGCGGTAATTGCATCAAATTGAGCGTCTGAATTTGCTGAGGCGAAAGTTTTAACGTCTGCTTAAACGTTTGTTGTTGCGTATTTTTGAACATATAAAAATAGTGTCGTTTGATTTCTTAATTTTGAATAGAAAATATTATTCCACCACAAAATACACATTTAGTTGCCATATTTGCTCGAATTGTGTATTTTTTTTCTCAAATTGTGTATAAAATTACTCGTTTTGAGTCATTCCAAATACTTTATGAATAAAAATCTAAGTCCAAAACAGGTGCTTATGCTGTTTGCTGTTGTTTTAGCGTTCCTAATCACGGTCGCAGCATTGGCATATATAAAGCTGGTGTCGCTGGTGGATACGAATGAGAGAACCAACCGTAACACTGAATTTGTTTTGAAACTGGAAGAAATTATGTCATACTTGAAAGATGCTGAAACAGGTTCGAGGGGCTTTTTGTTGACAAGTGATACCTTATTTTTACGACCTCAAAAGCTTGCGGGAAAGCAAGTCGCTAATTTGGTTTTGGATTTGAGAAGCGATACGAAAAATATTGATGAGCAGATTCCTTATTTGGATTCTATTCAAAATATGTCAACACGCAAAATCAATAATATCTGGCAATTGGTGCATAGTATAAAGCCAGGACAAGTTAATCCATTGACAGACAATCAAAAACAAATGATTGAAAATGGGCGACTTTTGATGGATAGCATCCGAGCGACGATTCAAAACCTCAAAAAGATGGAACAAAATCGTCTGAACTTCAATATTGAAAAGCAGAAAAAATCCACGGCTGATTCGCCACGATTTTTTTTGATTATCATTATTCTGGCGGTTGCTGTCATCATTATGACCATGTTTGGCATTTATCAGCAATTGTTGTTGGTCAATAAGGCGCGTAAAAATCTGGAACAAAAAATCAATGAACTGGATCACGCAAATCGAGAATTGGATCAATACGCTTTCACTCTGTCGCACCACCTACAAGAGCCGTTGAGAAAAATCCGCATGTTTAGTTCTCGATACGAAAATAAATTGAAAAAACGAGAGGTGGCCCATGACAACGATAAGGCAAAAAATACTGAGGGGGTCGCTGAATTGGAAACCATTCGCAAAATCAATGCTTTAGCAACTGATTCGCAGCAACTGTTGAATGAATTTTTGGCTTTTGCCAATCTTGGACAGAAAGACAAAACAGAGCCTGTACGGATTCATCTGCCTGATTTGCTCCATCGAGTCTGGTTGGCTCAAAAAGAAATGGTCAAAACGGCGCAAGCTAATTATACCTTTGAAGGCATAGAAAACATCGTAGGTTCTGAAAGCCGCATTGAGTTACTATTTAATCAATTGATAGACAATGCTTTGAAATTTCATCATCCAGAGCGACCCCTCAGTATCCACATCGAAAGTGGGCAAGAATTGGTCGAAAATACACTCTTTCACGCCATCACCATCAGAGACAATGGCATAGGTTTCGAGCCCGAATATGCGCAAAAGATTTTCTTACTGTTTCAAAAACTCAATGCTAAAACAAATGACAGTGGTTTGGGCGTTGGTTTGGCAATTTGTAGAAAAATTGTTGAGTTACACAATGGGTCAATTGTCGCCACAAGTCAGCCCGATTTTGGCACAACCATTAAGATTCTGCTGCCCATGCCAACTTTTCATGCTTGATTTTTTCTATCTTTCGGACGTAGGTTTAAATTAACTAAATAAGTTGTTATAACGCACTAAAACAAAACATAAAGAACAAATGTCCTACAAAAAAAAGACAAATCTGGTCATTTTTGCTGATGACGATGCCGACGATAGGCTCTTGCTACAAGAGGCATTTGAAGAAAACGACATCAAATGTCAGTTAGAATTTGTGGAAGATGGTGTGGAGTTGTTGGGTTATTTGCAAAACAATGCGACGATACCCTCGCTCATTCTGCTCGACATCAATATGCCACGTAAAGATGGTACACAGATTCTGAAAGAAATAAAAAGCAATGTTCATTGGAAACACATTCCAGTCGTCATGTTCACGACATCTCAATCGCCAGAAGATATTCGAAAATGTTATGATTTGGGGGCTAACTCATTCATTGTCAAACCATCATCGTTTGAAAATTTGATAAATGTGACTAACACGATTGGTCAATATTGGATAGAAACAGTTTCCCTTTATGCTGAACCCAATGTTTACTGAGGGGGGAGTTTTATGAATGGTGAACAATGACTGTTTATTTAAAATAAAAAAACAGAGAAGGCAGTAAGAAAAAATTACTGCCTTGCTCTGTTGAAACTAAAAATTCTCATCTAAACTTTTCTTATATGATGCGTAAGCGTCATGAATCATGCTTTAGACTGTACTGAGTTGACAGCATATAAAAAACTATCAACTCAGTTTAGTCAGGTTTTCGGTTGGCCTCGGTGTTATACATCATATTATATTAAAAAGGCGTACCAATCTTAGATGTTTATTTTTTGTGAACTTTCGGGGCATTTTTTCCCCAGTTTGGGGCGGTGCTTGTGGAGAATCTACTCAATTTGTGTCAAATTGCACCAATTTGGTGGTATGATTTTTTTATTGTTCATAAAGTCTTATACCGTCGTTTCTAAAACTATTACACGAAACCTATGAATAATAAAGTATTGATTATTGAAGATGAAAGAGAATTGAGCGAATTGTTGAAGCGGTTCTTAATCAAAAAGCAATACGAAGTGACATGTGTAGAAAACTTAAATCAAGCCATGCACGCACTTCACATGTATCTATTCGATACCATTATTTTGGACAATAACTTGCCCGATGGGAAAGGTATCGACATCATTCCAACTATTCATGCATCCCAAAACAAGCCGACTATTATTGCTATGAGTGCTCTACATATCCGCGATGAGGTTTTGAATGCTGGGGCTTCATACTATATCGAAAAACCCATATCAACAGCCGCTATTTATCAACTAATGCTCCGTTGAGGATATAAAAAATCCACAAACCGAAAGATAAACTATTCGATTTGTGGATTTGTGGCAGACAGAGCTGGCGTGATATTATTTAGAGTTGTTTTCTATATAATCTATGGCATCACCCACTGTTGCAATTTTTTCTGCTGCTTCATCTGGAATAGAAATATTAAACTCTTTTTCAAACTCCATAATCAACTCAACTGTATCGAGTGAGTCAGCACCTAAATCTTGCGTGAAAGATGCTTCGCGTGTGACTTCAGCTGCGTCAACACCCAATTTATCAACGATGATTGATTCAACTTTTTTTGCAATTTCTGACATGATTCTTGTAAAATTTTTTAAATAATTTTTTGATTTTTCTTATTATTTTCGTCTTTGCCATTGCTTTTCGCAATTTCGGGGGCAAAGATAACATTTCCAAGTTCTATTTATCCAATTTTTCGATTATTATTTCTTAGCGAATAAAATCCCAAAAGTTAATAATCACAATCAAAGCCAACAACAACATGAAACCCACTGTCACTGCTTTTTCCATAAATTGATCACTCACACGTTTGCCCGTGAACACTTCCCACAACAAGAACATCACGTAACCGCCGTCCAATGCAGGTATCGGCAACAAGTTCATAAAGCCGAGAATCAACGACAAACTGGCGGTCATAAGCCAGAAGCGTTGCCAATCCCACGTTTTACCGAACATTTGGGCAATAGACTTGAAACCACCTACGCTTTCTTTTGCTTTGATTTCACCTTTGAACATTTTACCGAAGGCTTTGATTTGATTTACCAAAAAATCAGTACCTCTTGTCACGCCCATGGGTAAGGCTTGTGCCAACGAATAAGTTTTGCGCTCTGTTTTTACACCCAACTTTTCATAATCAGCCTCTGGTCTTAGTCCAATTTTAGCATCTTCGTTTGTTGAAAAGTTTAATCTCACTGTATCTCTACCCCTCAGTACAACCAAGTTGATGGGTGTGTTTTTCTTATCTTTCAATTCATTCATAAAGGTTTCGTAGGCGTGCATATAAACTATTTCTTTGCCGTTCAACGACAAAATTTGGTCGCCTAACTTCAATCCGCCTTTTTCAGCAGGGGCATCTTTGATCAATTCGCCCACCAAAAGTGGAATGCGTGGATAAAACAAGGATTTATCTTTGTTTTCAAACTTTGTCAGAGTATTAACCGCATCAGCTGGAATATTAATAATTGTCTTTTGTCCATTTCTTTCTACTTCCATCGTTCTTGCACCGTCAAAAACAATACCCCTCAGTACAGAACGGTCATCGAACTTGTCAAAAGGTTTTCCACCAACACTCACAATTTTATCACCTGACTGTAAACCCAATTGTAAACCCAATGAATCTGCTTGAATACCATTTGTAATGCTCGATGCAGGGATATATTCCTCGCCATAATGCCAAGCCATCAAACCAAAAATCAAAAACCCAAGCAAAATATTGACCGTCACGCCGCCAATCATAATAATAAGGCGTTGCCAAGCTTTTTTAGAGCGAAATTCCCAGGGTTGTGCGGGTTGTTTGAGGGCTTCGGTGTCCATACTTTCATCCACCATACCGCTGATTTTGACATAACCGCCCAATGGCAACCAACCAATACCATATTCTGTGTCACCAATTTTCTTTTTGAATACCGAAAACCAAGGGTCGAAGAAGAGATAGAATTTTTCAACACGTGTTTTGAACCAACGAGCAGGGAAAAAGTGTCCACACTCATGTAAAACTATCAAAAGGGACAAACTCAAGATGAATTGCCCCAACATGGCTAAACTCATAGATAGAGAGATTTATGTGAATTTATTAAACAGATGATAAAACTCTGATTGACATTGATAAACAATGAATTGAGACAAAGTTTTGGGACTGATAGAATCCCTTTTTGCTTTATTCAATCTGAATCAGTGACTGAAAAACGCCGCAAAGGTAACAATTTTCAGTTGCGAGGGTTTTCAAAAAACGCTGATTTAGATAAATCAAGTGTTTTCATCGAAGTTTTTTTACTTTCACACCTGTTTTTGACAGTGTCTCTGATAGCAAATGGGAAACGAAAGCTGTGTTTAGTATCTAATCAAATCAAAACTGAAAAAATGAATCATCCTAATTCTCTTAGTTTTTGGGAACGCGAGAGTTTTCTTAAAGATATTGATGTTGCCATCATCGGTTGTGGCATTGTCGGATTGTCAACGGCGTTGTCGTTGCGCGAACGTTATAAATCTTTGCGCATTGCCATCATTGAGCGGGGGGCTTTGCCCGAGGGCGCGAGTACACGCAATGCGGGTTTTGCCTGTTTCGGTAGCATCACGGAGTTAATGGACGATTTGGAGACGACTTCTCCCAACGAAGTCTTTGCTTTGGTCGAAAAAAGGTATCGTGGATTGCTACGGTTGCGGCAAAGGGTGGGTGATGCCCATATGTCGTATGAACCGACGGGTGGGTTTGAAATTTTTAAACATACTGAGGGGGATGTTTTGGAAAGTTGTATGGATATGTTGTCGTATTTTAATAAAAATGTTGCACCGATAGTTGGTAGAGCGGATAACTATCAAGTGATAAAGCAGGATTTTGGGTTTAAAAATGTCAATGACATCAAAATTTGGAACACAACCGAAGGTTTGATTGACTCTGGACGCACTATGCAGCGATTGTTGCAACTGGCATACGAGAAAAACATCGTCATTTTTAATGGTTTGAAAATTAAAGATTTGCACAATTATACTGAGGGGGTCATTTTAGAGTCCGAAGATGGTTGGTCAGTCAATGCCAAAAAGGTTGTGGTGGCGACAAATGGTTTTGCGTGGCGTTTGATGCCCCATTTGGCCGTCAAACCTGCCCGCAATCAAGTCCTCATCACAGAACCTTTGCCGCATGTGCCTTTCAAAGGTGGTTTTCACTACGACAAAGGTTATTTTTATTTTAGAAATGTGGGCAATCGCATCCTTTTAGGCGGTGGTCGCCATTTGGCACTCGAAGAGGAGATGACGGATGCGTTCGGTCACACCGAATTAATACAAAAAAACTTGATTCGACTGCTTCAAGAAACCATTTTGCCCAATCAATCTTTCAACGTTGATATGTGGTGGAGTGGTATCATGGGGATTGGCTCTGTGAAAAAGCCGATTATTCAGCATGTGGCACCTAATATCATTGTCGCGGTGCGTATGGGCGGCATGGGCGTGGCAATTGGTAGTTTGGTGGGCGAGGAAGCGGCTGATTTGGTGGATATTTAGGTCATTTTGTTTGTATTAGAGGCGGTCTCAAAAGGTCGCGTACAAGTTTCAAAGCCGCATAAGAGTCTGTTTTGAAATCATTTTAGGTTTCGGACACTTTTGACGTGTCCGAAACCTTTGCCAAACGGCTTCTACCTTCTGAAAAAGCCTATCTTTTGACAACCAAACAAGCAAAAACGAATCAACCCTGACTTGTCCTCCACACAATCACTCAAAAACAATTCGTTTGGTCACAAACTTTTCGCCTTGATTGACTTTCAAAATGAAAAAACCTGTCCCGATTTTGTTTTTTTCTAAAATAAATGAGGAATGTCCTTCGCTGCGGGCCGCATACACTTGTTGCCCAAGGGTGTTGTACACTTTGGCTTCCAAAGCTACCCCCTCAGTTGCTTCATTCTTCGCAATGACATTGACGAGCCAATCAATTGTCATTCTGTCACCCGATGGATTGGGATAAATTTTTACTTCATTCTCACTCAATTGCACTTCTTTGACATCAGTGGCGACCGATTGTTTGAAAAATTCCCATTGCAAATCGGCGGCAATGATTGGGTCGTTGATACCGTTCGGGTATTCATGTGCCAATCCTTTCACAAGCGTGAAAATATAGCGATTGGTATTGCCCGCTAAGGGTTGGGTGAATAAAAATGTATTGGTACGAGCGGTGTTGCTTTTCGTATAAGTTTGTGAGAGACTTTCACAGACCAAATAGCGATTGATACCGCCGCGCATATAGCTCAAGACGCTGTCGCCACCAAATGGAATTTCAGGAATGCCCATTTGAGAAGTAAATCTATCATCCAAAGTGCCCACCATTGACCAAATAGGGATGGTACGGGTAGGTTTGGTGGAATCCAACGAATTCATCATAGAGCCATTCTGTGCAACGGCGGCAAAAATGTCTGAAGCATCCATTGCCAGCTTTGCCACCATCGCGCCACCATTGGAAAAGCCAGCTGCGAATACTTTTTTAGGATTCACATTGAAGGTCGCCTTGATGGTGTCCACCATTTTACGAATGAATTTCACATCGTCTTTAAAAACTTGGGTCACGTTGGGACATTTTTCTTCTATAAGGTTGCCATTGTTCCACTTTGTGATGACAACAGGGTTGTTGTTGGGGAAATTCAGCACGCAATACTTCAATGCAGTGGGAAAAACGGTGATAAATTTCTCTATTTCGCCCCGTTCTTTCCATTTTGATATGTTGTAAAACTGTTCGCCGTCGCCACTTGAGCCATGAAACATGAATACGACGGGATAACCGCCCGCAGGCACAGCTCCAGTGGGTTTTACAACGATGAATTCGCGGTCTGCACCATCGAATGTGAATTTTACGTCGAAGCGTTGTGCCAATAAGCCATTACCAACGATGAAATGACTGAGGGGGAGTAAAACGATGAGTATCGCTGCGAAGGATTTTCTTATTTTCATTTGTTTTTTTTTATGAAAGTGATGTAAAGTGTTAGATTCAATGATTTTGCCTTTTATACTGAGGGGGTCAAAATAGAAGAGAGATTGTAGCATTGTGGTGACAACGCCGCATTCTGTTCTCCAACGGGGGAATGTTCTCAACAGGAAAGAGAAAATTTTCTTTAGCTTTCCTGCAAGTCAGAACACGGCCATCAAATTGTCCAAACTTACAGGAAAAGCTAAAGGAAATGGGTGTTTGGTGGCTATCGTTTGCCCCAAACGGCGATGCGAGATTTACCTTTTCGGACTCCTTTGGTTTCGTACCAGAATTCAATTTTGCGCAGATGTCGCAATCCGCCATTCAAATCAATGACACGGCTTTCTTCGCCTTGCCGAAATTGGGTTTTCAGAGACACGTCCTGTACGTCACCATTGTCGAAATGAATTTTCATGTCGTAGATTTTCAAAGGAGCATCTGTCACACGAATTTTGATTTGTCGAAAATCGTCTTTTAGGTCACCAAAATGGATGGCATCGTGGTCGAGCCCAAAATTAATCCAGCGATCGGCGATGAAACGCCAGTCGGCCCTCGTGGCGTTTTGAGCCGATGTACAGTCGAATAAGGTCATTGTGAAAATGAGCAGCAGAGCAGTGAGTTGTTTCATTTTAGTTTTAAAATTTAGAGAATTGAGTGAATCATTTTTTTCTTTGATGATACAAAATTGCACATGTTTTCTGTGCTTTCTCTTACCCCAAAGGGTGATTTTAGGTTTTAATGCATCAATTTGCGCAAGCGTGTGATGGCAGTGGCACGTGAGGCAGCGTCAATCTTCAAATAGGAGTTGTTGATGTGTTTTTTGATGGTGTTGACGGACACAAATATGGCATCGGCGATTTGTTGATTGGTTTTTCCTTCATAAATCAGCTGCAACACGTCAAATTCGCGTTCACTGAGGGGTGTCAAGAGCGATTTGTTTATTTTCTCTAAATTCAATTGCGGATGATGCTGATTGCTGCGATTGGCAAAGTTTGAAATCGCCATTTCGAGCGAGGCTTGCAAGGTTTTTTCATTGAACGGTTTGACAATATAGCCCCACGGCTCGACTTTTTTGGCTCGCTCAAGCGTTTCGCGGTCGGCATACGAGGTTAAAAACAGAAAAGGCATCGGGCAATGCTTATTGATAAAGTCTGCAATCTGTATGCCGTCCATATCGCTGTCCAAATTGATGTCGAGAATGACCGCATCGGGTGTGTTTTTCCGCAAAGCGACCTTCGCGTCCTCGTCGTCGTAAGCAATATCGGACACTTTGAAGTCTGCATTGTTCAGATAAACCGCAATATTCTCTGCGATGATGGGTTCATCTTCTACGATTAATATTTTAAACTCAGTCATTGATTGTTATTTTTTTGAATACACCTATATCCTTTAGTGAGTTCGTCTAAGAAACTGTTTTAACGGGCGTTCAGATAGGGGAAATGCACCCTTGGACATGTAAAATGCACCCTCAGACATGTAAATTACACCCTCAGACATGTAAATTACACCCTCAGACATGTAAAATGCACCCTCGGACTATATTTTTATGTCGAACGCGCGTTGTTTTAAAACAGTTTCTAAGGTTTATGCCAATTTATACTTGCTGATGCGCATTTCGACACATGCACCTTGCTCATTATAGACTTTCAATTGCGCTTTCAACTTCTGTGCAAACGCTTTCACGATTTTGAAACCAAATGAATGACCGTTTTGGTCATAGCCTTCTTTGAATCCTTTGCCATTGTCTTTAACTTTCAGAAGCAAATGGTTGTTTTCTTGCTTCAAAACGACGGTTATTTCGCCCGTTTCTTGGTCATTAAAGGCATATTTCAACGAATTGCTAATCAATTCGTTGAGTGTCAAGCCGATTGGGATGACAGAATCCACGTCAATACTGAGGGGGTCAATATCAGTGGTCAATTTTATCTGTTCAGGTTTGATATTGTAGGAATTGAACAAACTTTGCGCTAAGTTTTGGATATAATCCGCCATTTTGATGCCCTTGATATTGCCCTCGTTGTAGAGATTTTGATGAATCAAAGCCATACTTTGCACCCGATTTTTACTTTCTTTGACGGCATAAGCGGCGTTTTCATCTTTGATAGACATGGCTTGAAGGTCTAAAAGACTCGAAATCACTTGTAGATTGTTTTTCACTCGATGATGAATCTCTTTCATCAAGGTTTCCAACTCATCCGATTGTTTGGCGATGATGTGGTTTTTGTTTTTCTGTTTTCGATAAAGTAAGAACGTCAATCCACCCAGTAGCAACGCCATACTCAGTCCCAAGATGAGGCTCAAACGCAGGTTGCGCTCGTTTTTCAACTGTGCTTGCTGCAAGTCATACTCTCGATTGAGCGATTCTTGCAGTTCGCGTCCCCTTTCCAACAGGAGTCCTGTGGACAATATGATGGAATCTTTGAGCAAGTTGGCTGTTTCAAGACCTTTTCGCTCCGTTTCGAGGTTTTGTCGCAAAGCCGCTTCGTTTAGGAGTTGGAGTTGTTTGAGTTTATTCTCATTGTTGAGCAACTTTATCTCATCTTTTGAGGAGTTGATGTCAAAAAAACGCTGCACACTTTCTATGTTGAGGTTGCGACCTCGTGTATTGATGTTTTTGATGTGGTCAGTGTATTTTTGGTAGTATTGATAAGCCGTTTTATAGTCTTGATTTTCGTAAAAAGACTCTGCCATATTGCGATACACATACGTATAAAGCTCTGCAAACTCCAATCGTTTGGCAATAGCCACTGCCGAATCATAAAAAATGAGAGCCTGACGATTGTTACCTTTTTGCAACCAATAATTGCCCATGATGCTGAGGTATTTGGTTTTGACCCCCTCAGTATTTCGGTCATTTTTGGCAAAATTAAAGTACCTCAACTCGTCAAAAGCATCGTCCAATTGATGCAAACGAATCAAAACAGCCGCTTTGTTGAGCCTCGAAACGGCAATATCAGACGGCAACTTCAAAGTTTCAGACAATTGAACCGCATAATGTGCATAATAATAAGCACTATCGAACCGACGATTGAAATAATAGATGTCACCCAGGCGTTCGGTAATGCGCAGACAACTTTTATCATCATTCAAGCTTTTTTTCAATTCATAACACTTGCGATAAAAACTAATAGATTGCTGATAGTCTTGAAAATAGCTGTACACTTGACCCAAAAACTCCGTGGCTTCAGCTTCTAATTTCTTATTGTGCAATTGTTGCGAGAGATAAATGGTCAAAAGGAAGTTTAAAATAGAGTTGCGGTAGTTGCCCGCATAAAACTGAGTGCGAGCAATACCAAAATTGGCAAAAATGGCTTCTTCTGAGGGCTCATCGTCATTGCTCAAAGTCTTTGCTCTCGAAAAAACGCCATAAGCTTTGCGTAAAGTCTGTTTGTCGAGAAACATTTCGCCCATTGCAATATTGACTAAAACCCTTTTTCTCGTATTATTCTCTTTTATAGCCACATCCAAAGCCTCCCAAAAGTATTGATAAGCCAAACTTGTATCTGTTGCTGCTAAATTTGCACCTTTTACGAGCAAAGAATCATAACGAGTCGAAGGTTTGCTACGCGCTAAGGCTTGCAAATAGTCTTTGCTGTAATTGTCTTGAGCCAACAGACAATGACAGGTCAATGTAAAGAGCCAAAAGGCTGTGAATTGCTTGAGCCACATGCGTTTCGATTATTGTCCAAAGTTCGGCAAAGTCTTTCAAAGAAAAATTACCCTTTCGGGTAGTTTTTAGTATAAAAGAAGATTTACTGAGGGGTTATTTTTTTTGATGCGAATAAAATGTCGGTCATTAACTTTTCGTTTGGATAATATGAACAGATAGGCACGATTTTTTAAGCAGAGTTCTTTTCTTACATAATGGCGTATTTTTTAACTATTACTTACATTTCAACGAAACGATTAATGTTCAATACTATCAAGGTCTTGCCAATATATGCCCTTTTGTTTTGTTGGCATATAGTTTCGGCGCAAGAACAACTGGGTTTGCGCTTGGGAAACTATGCAGGCATCAGTGGCATCACCCTCAACCCAACTGCGGGTATCAATAATCCATTGGGTTGGGATGTGAATGTGGTGTCAGCTGGTAGTTTTATTGCCAACGATTTTGCTTTTGTGCGCGATGCCAGTGTATTAAGTACTTATCGCAATCTGGAAACTATTGGACCTGCACCAGAGACGAAAATAGACTACCCAATCAAAGCCACGAAATACATTGACTTCTACAATCGGCCACGCGATAAGTATTTTTCGACAACTCATTTTGTCACACTGCCTTCGGTTCAGATTAATCTGGCAAGCGGTCATTCTTTTGGCCTATTTGTCGGGCAAAGAGCAGCTTTGGTCACTCGCGAGATACCCATCATAGCTGACCCTTACGTGCAGCAGAATATTCCTTTAGGCATACTCAATAAAGTGCCACCTATGCTGACGACAGGCATGACTTGGGGAGAATTGGGCGTGAATTATGCCTATCAAATGGGCGACGATACTGAGGGGGGGCTTTCATTGGGTATCAATGCCAAAATACTGAGTGGTAATCAAGGTTTTTTTGTTCAAAACAACGAAGGTACTGCGCTTACACGCTTGACAAAAGATTCGACACGTGTAGATGCCATTAATCTGAAAGCCGGATTCACCAATAACTTTATTTCTAACCCGTTTGCAAGCAATGGCTTGGGTTTGGGGGTTGATATTGGCGCACAATTTACATTAGGCTCTGGCGAATCGGACGAAAGACCTTATTTATTTCGTGTCAATGCCGCTATTTTGGACTTAGGGCGCATCCGTTTTCATAAAAATACGGAAATACACGCCTTGCAACTAAATGAACCCTTGAAAATGGATACAAAAGATTACCTCAATCTCAACCCAAATGACCCCATCGAAGATGCGTTGCTGCGTTTAAATCAAAAATTGTTTGGCAAAGCCGACAGTACATACAAAGGCAACTATTTTCCGATGAGTTTGCCAACGGCTTTTAGCTTGCAAGGCGATATCGCCATCACAGAGCAGTTTTATGTCAATGGTTTGCTCGTGCAGCGGATACCCATAAGCCATTTGATATTGTCACGTGACAATATTATGGCGATTACACCGCGATTCGATTCACGTTGGTTCGGTGCAATGCTACCCCTCAGTATTTTGAACTATCAAGAAGTGAGAATGGGTTTAGCTGTTCGTTTAGCATTCTTAACAATTGGAACAGATCACCTATTGAGCTTTTTGGGACAGAAAGAACTCAATGGCACAGATATTTATGTAGCATTAAAAGTAAACGCTTTTACCGCAGGCAAACTTGGCGATGCTAATAGCGGCTATGGAAGAAGAAGAGGCGGACAAAGTGCTAAATGTTACCGTTTTTAAGGTAAATTAAATTGTTTTATAGGGCGAAGTACTCAAACAATGTATCTTTGTTTAAAATTAGAAAACTATACGCGGAATAAGCCATGACAATATCTTTCTTCAAGCAGCGCAATTACTGTGGTACGGCTCTTGCTATAAATAAAACGCAGTCTTTAACTCTTAACATACTTTTCATGAAAAAAATCCTGATACTATTCAGTTTATTCATCCAAACACTCAATTATGCTCAGAATACTGAATTCGGGCTTATGTTGGGCGCTTCAGTTTACACAGGGGATATAGAAGTGTCTCCTGCGAATTTTGCACCACAAACCAGCCCTGCAGTTGGTATTTTTGTACGTCAACATGTCAGTGAGAAATTTGCTGTTCGTGGATTGATAGCGATTGGTGGTGTAAAAGCCGATGAAAAAAAATATCCAACAAGTTCGGAACGAGAAAAACGTGGATTCAACTTCAAAGGTACAGTTGCAGAACTTTCTATTCTTCCAGAATGGCGACCTTTCAGCTTGGGTAATGTACATTTTTTATTGTTTGCGGGAGTCAATGCTATTTATGTCAATCCAAAATCAAATTTCAACGACCAGAGCAGCTCTTCTTCATCAGTCGTATTGGAAGACCAAAGTCAAAAATACCCCAAAATCGCAGTAGGTATTCCCATAGGCGGTGGTTTGCAATGGTATATCAATGAAACAACAGCTTTAGGTGCAGAACTTGGTATGAGAAAGACGTTTACAGATTATTTAGATGGTTTTAGTGCCACGACAAATCCAGAATCAAAAGATTACTATGTAATAGGAGGCATTACTTTTTCTAAATTCTTTTCGCTGGGCAATGACAGAGCTGGCACACAACGGACGAGATACAAACGAAGAGGCGTAAATTGTCCTTCTTTTAATTGATTTTGAGAACAAAAGCCGTGAAATACATTCTTTCACGGCTTTTGTTGTTAAATAATACCTCTCGATTTCAATTCCAAATATTTATTGATGGTATTGATGTTTAAATCTTCGGGCTTGGTCAAGATAGTTTGAATGCCGAATTGACGCAGTTTCTGCATCATTTGCGTTTTTTCGTCGCGATATTTTTGAGCAATGGTTTGATGATAAATATCTTCTGTGGTGCGGGCATCGCTTTTTGCCAACTCTTCAATTTCGGTATTGACGAAAAAAACAACGACCAAGACATGCATATTATTGAGTCGCCGCAAGGTTGGCAAGACACGCTCCAGAGCAAAATGACTCTCAAAATTGCTAAAAAGCAACAACAAACTCCTGCCTCGCACCAATCGGCGAACAGCATAATACAGCAATTCATAGCTGGCTTCGCCTTTTCCTTCTTTTTCACGATAGAGTTCGTGCAAAATGCGCCCCAACTGGTTGGGTGAATTGTCAGCAGCCAAAGTAGAACCTAATTTGTCGCTGAATGTGAGTAAGCCTGCTTTATCCTTTTTTTGCAAAATAATGTTCGACATCACCAAAGCCGCATTGATGCTGTGATCCATCAAAGTTAGACCATCGAAAGGCATACGCATGACGCGGCTTTTGTCAATGATGCAATACACTTGCTGTGCTTTTTCGTCCTCGTACTGATTGACCATCAAAGCATTGCGTCGGCCCGAAGCTCTCCAGTTGATAGCGCGGAAATCATCACCTGCAACATAGTTTTTGATTTGTTCAAACTCATAAGAATGTCCCAAACGGCGTATTTTTTTGATACCCGATTGGTGTGCAATCTGTCGCAACGCTAATAATTCAAAATTTTTCATCTGAATGACTGAGGGGTACACAGGTACCATTTTTTCAGCATCAGATTGAAAACGTTTTTGAATCAAACCTAAAAAAGACTCTGCAAAAAGATTGATTTTTCCAAAATGATATTCGCCACGCTCGGTGGGTTTCAGCTCGTATTCTGTTCTACGAGCTTCATTCGCAGCTAAAGAAATGTACATCTCAAAATCCCGTTTTTGAAATTGAAATGGAATCTCGTCCACTAAACTCACCTTGATTCGTTGATTGGAGCGATTGACCACATCTAAGAATATGCGATTGGGGTCACCCAAAGACATCAACTTGGGTGTACGCCTGGAAGCCGAAACTTGTGTATTCGAGTTGAAAAGTAAGCCATAATCCGCTAAAACGATACCACAAACAACAACAAAGGCTGTTTGTGCAAAAGGCATTAACCAACCGAACGAGTAACTCAGTACAAATAGGAAAATTACGCCTCCGTAGGCAATAAAAAAACGACGAGTCAGATATAAATTTTTGAGCATGGTTGTTTTTACTCTTTATTATCGTGGCGAATGTTAAATGAATAGGCGAAAATACATATTTTTACAGCATTACTTGGTATTTGGTTATAAAAACCCACTCCGCTGGCATATTTATAAACCTATGGTTCAATATATTATAAAACGTTTGGCTCTAACGATTCCCACATGGTGGGTTATTTCAATCGTCATCTTTGGCTTGAGTCGCTGTGCCTCGAGTGACGAGGTGGCAGAAAGACTGCGATTTAACTCAGAATCCAATACTTCTAATCAAATATCCGATGCTGTTTACGCACAAACAGCTCAAGAGTTGGGACTCGATAAGCCTGTCTTTTATTTTTCGCTGCAACCAGCGGCTTTTCCCGATACCTTCTATAAAGTTGTGCGTCGCGATGAACGAACTGCTCTCGAACGCATGATTTGGCAGTACGGAAATTGGCCAATTATTTCGTTGTATCAGAATAAAGTAAAAGCTCTTTTATCCAAAATAAGTCAAAATACTGAGGGGGAGATTTTAAGGAACAATCTCCAACAACTATTGGTTCAGAGTAAAGATGAGTCTATTTTGTTCACTATCAATGAGTTGTTAAGCAACTCAGATACAACTTCTTATAAAATAGATGTAGAAGCGATTGCACAAGCATATAAAAATATAAAGCAAAATCCTCAGAAATCGCAGCTCTACATACCTCGTTTCAACTGGTCAGGTTCTGACAATCAATATCATGCTTGGCTCAAACGGTTTTTAATAGGCGATTTAGGTTATGCCATGAATGGTCAAGCAGTTATAGAAAAACTCAAACCTGCATTAGTAATGACACTTTTTTTAGGTATTTCAGCACTTTTTTTGTCCTTTTTAGTCGGTATTCCTTTGGGCGTTTCAATGTCTATAAATCGACGTCGTTCAGTCGGTAAGTGGCTGACGAGAACTGTTTTTTTTGTTTATAGTTTACCCATATTTTGGTTGGCTATTTTGGCGGCGATGTTTTTGACAACAGACTATTATGGTGTTAAAATTTTTCCTCATATCGGATTGGCCAACGATGTGCCAACGGGTTTAGGCATTTTTCAAACTCTTTTGTGGAATATCAGTCACCTTGTATTGCCGATTTTGTGCCTGATGCTGCATCCTTGCGTTGTCGTTGCACGACAAATGAATGGTGCAATGAATGATATTTTGAAAAAAAATTATATCCAAACTGCAAAAGCCAAAGGTTTGCCTGCAAATCGGATTATTTGGCATCATGCTTTACGCAATGCTTTGACTCCCATTGTCACACTTTTAGGGCAAATGATACCTTCTATTTTTCTCGGGGCATTTTCCGTCGAACTTATTTTTAGTTTGCAAGGTATGGGGCAGACAACTATTGATGCAATAATTGGAAAAGACTGGACTGTTGTTTACGCTGTTTTAATGTTAGTAAGTTTTATCATCCTTTTGAGCCATATACTGGTTGATATACTATACCGATGGATCAATCCACGTGTTCAATTCTCTTAAAATCAATAATTTATAAAACTCCGTCACATTTTTTAGTTAAATGCTACAACAAGAAATGTTTTATATGACTATCTTTACACTTTCAAAAATTATCCTTGTTTTTTGAGAAGAAAATAAAGTTAATTCGATTTTTCACTTGGATAAACCTCATTTTTTCGCCTCGGTTTTTTGTCACAAGCCATATTCTAAACGTAAGATACCTTTTACCCGAATAAATCATTCGATTAATATTTAATTTATTTGTTGTTAACAACTTGGCACGATTATAGCATACATTTGCTTAAAATTAATTAGAAAATAAATAGTGAAATTTTTTACTTTTGGAATGGTTTTTGCCACATAATTTCAAAAAAAATATTAGCTTTTTGTGGATTAAATTATGCTGTTTTGTATCATCAATCACGAAGAGATAGATAATTTAGGCAGCAGCTCATAACCACATTTTTTTCGCAGAAACTCATTTTTTTCCAAAATCATAAAAAAGTTTATGATGAATTAAAAAGTTGGCATGGTATTTGAATTTAAAATAATATGATACATGCTAATTAAATTAGCCGTTCTAAAAACCGATTAAGATTTTCTGAAATTTTCTTGATTCAAAATCAAACTTTCAGATTTTAGTTCCGTTTATAAGGTCAGCATGTCGGTTACTTTCATAAGTTAAAGTAACCGATAAGCCAACCTCACCAAAGTTGATTAAAGAATAGTGTTTGTTCATAGTGTTTGTTTTTTGTTTTGTCCCTGTCCAATAACCTTGGCAGGGTTTTTTTTTGTCCCTACTTGACTTCACACTTCATCGGGTATCATCAAGCACAAATTATCGTAAGCCAAAGACACATTCTGCGGCAATATTTTTTGTACATCTTCATATCTACCCATATTGTGACTGATATGCGTCAAAAAAGCCTGTTTAGGAGCTATGATCTCGATAAGCTCTAAAGCCTCGGTCAAATTGAGGTGCGAATAATGAGGATGATGGTGCAAGGCATTCAAAACCAGCGTGTGTGTACCTTTTATTTTTCCTAACTCATCCGAATCTATTGTTTTACAATCAGTTATATAAGTTAGCCCTTTAAATCGGAAGCCTAAAATCGGCAAATGCTCACCATGCCAAACCTTAATAGGTTGTATTTCTAAACCTTCTACTTCAAAATTTTTTTGTTCTGAAATGGTCTCGAATGTCAAACGTGGTGCGCCAGGATAAGGATTTTCGCCCAAAGCATAGGCAAAACGGCGCATTAACGACTTTTGTACTGAGGGGGTCGAATAAAGCGGCATTGAGCGTTGATGTTTAAAATTGATGGGGCGTATATCGTCCAAACCCGCCGTGTGGTCATTGTGGTCGTGGGTAAATAGAATCGCCACTACATCATCTATCTGCGCACGCAACATCTGCTGTCGAAAATCGGGTCCTGTATCAATCACAATATTTTTATTGCCAAAACTGACCATGCCAGAGGTGCGCAACCTTTGGTCCCGTGAGTCTGTGGAGGTGCAAACAGTGCAGTCACAGCCAATAATCGGCACACCTTGCGATGTTCCTGTGCCTAAAAAAGTGAATTTCAATGCAGATGCGGACATTTTCCTGATTTTGAATCGGCAAATTTCGTTATTTATTTTTGAAAAATATGCCCTCTCTTCTAAAGGAGCTTTTTCAGACAAAAGGCGTTCAATGAACTGTAAATTGTGTCTTAACATTCTGAAAACACCTTTCTTAAAGTCTTGTTAAACAAGGATAACGACGTAGGTGGAAGTGCGTCTGCAAAGGTCATATCTGAAAAACCTAATTTTATTCACGCTGAGGAATGCTGAAAAATAAATTGAACAGTTTGTATAGCGTTTTCTGTGAAATCTGTTCAATCTATTTAATCAGTGATACTTAAAATCTGTTTTTCACATGGTACGCACTTATTTTTCTTCGTTTTTGCTGTTTTTGACCCTCGTTTTTTTTTCCAATTGTTCACGGGATGCGATTGATGGCACAGGACCGAATGTTATTGAAAATCGCATAGGGCTGCGCAATTTTGACGCTTTGACTTTAGAATCTAACTGCGACGTGCGGTTGATTCAATCCCCTCAGTATCGCGTTGAGGTAGAAGGTTTCGAGAGTTTGATGCCTTTTGTTGAGACTTTTGTAACGCAAGGTGTGTTGGTTATACGACTCGACCCCAATTTTCGTTATCGGCACAACAATATCATTATCCGGGTTTTTGCGCCCGATGTATGGGAAATCACGAATGCTAGCTCTGGCAAAATCTGTACGGACAACTGGCATAATTTCAAAAACGAATTGCGTGTTGTCAACTCAGGTTCAGGTGACGTGATACTGAAAGGGGATGCAGATGTGGCAAAAGTGACGATTTCAGGTTCTGGCGAAGTCGAATTGGACGGTGATGGCACTGAACTCCATGCCACTTTGACAGGTTCGGGCAATTTATTCGCCTTCGATTTCGATGTGTCGGAAGCTAACGTGCAAGTGACAGGCTCGGGTGATGCAGAAATTGATGTTTCTCGACTACTTGAAGCATGGGTTTCGGGCTCGGGCGATGTGATTTATGAAGGCTCGCCGAGGGTGGTTTCGACTGTATCGGGGTCGGGGCAAGTGCTTCGGCGATGATTTATGCAACTCGCTGTTTCAGAATCAAGATGTTTTTATATTTTTACACCTCAAAAATTAAAAATTTAGAACCAATCAGTCAATAAAAATGAAAAAAATAACTCTGTTTTTATGTTTTGGAGTGATGACACTGACCGTTTTTGCTCAAAAAAAGATTACAATTGAAGATGTTTGGCAAAAAGGGACTTTCAGAACGAAAGGCGTGCCTGGCTTCAATTTTTTGAAAGATGGCAAACACTATTCTGCCAATATGGGACAGGCAATTGTCAAATTTGACCTCACAACGGGTAAACAAGTGGGCGTAATTTTTGAGTCGAAAACAGCATTTGACGATTATTCTTTTAGTTCCGATGAGGCTAAAATTTTGTATGCCACAGAGTCGGAGCAAATCTATCGTCGCTCGTCGAAGGGTAAGTTTAATGTGTGGGATGGTAAAACGTCTGAGCCACTATACCCCTCAGTAAAACAGAGCAATCCGACTTTCAATCCACAAGCTACACACGTGGCTTTTACAGCAGACAACAATTTGTATGTCAAGGATTTAGTGAAAAACAAAGTGACTCAAGCGACTAAAGATGGGGCAAAAAACCGCATCATTAATGGTTTTTGTGATTGGGTTTATGAAGAAGAGTTTTCGTTTACACGTGCTTTCGAGTGGTCGCCTGATGGGTCAAAAATTGCTTTTTTGCGCTTCGACGAGACTGAAGTGCCTGAATACACTTTAGAATATTTTAA
This sequence comes from Saprospiraceae bacterium, assembly GCA_016787525.1. Lineage (GTDB taxonomy): Bacteria > Bacteroidota > Bacteroidia > Chitinophagales > Saprospiraceae > JAAFJT01. The sequence continues at coordinate 63,162 of JAEUUP010000018.1, forward strand.
GAATGGTGTTTATCCAGAGCCGTATAAATTCAAATATCCAAAAGTAGGCGAGAAGAACTCTATTGTGACTGTTTGGATTTATGACGTAAAAAAAGGCAAAGCCAAACAAGTGGAAACGGGCAAAGCCGAATATTTTCCGCGTTTGAAATGGACACCCGACAATCAACTCATCGTTTTCAAACTTAATCGCTTGCAAAATGACTTAGATTTTCTTGTGGCGGATGCCAAAACTGGCAAAACGAGCCTTTTGATGAAAGAGTCACGCCCAACATTTGTAGATGTGGAAATGAACGACGATATGACGTTTTTGAAAGACGGTTCGTTCATCAAATCGAGTGAACAAGACGGTTGGAATCACATTTATCACTACGGAAAAGATGGAAAAATCATCAAACAACTGACAAAAGGCAACTTTGATGTGCGTAAAATTTACGGAGTTGATATGACGAGAGGTGAAGTTTTATATCAAGCCTCCAAAGAATCGCCTATGCGCAAGGGCATTTATGGTGTCAAAATTGATGGCTCAGGCGATAGATTTTTAGCAGGTGGTCGTGGTGTGAACGATGCGGAGTGGAGTAGCACCTACGACTATTATGTGTTGACCAATTCAAAAATCAATGAACCACCGACCTATGCCGTTGTCGAAAATAATGGAAAAGTGGTGCGTATGATAGAAGATAATGCGGCTGCACGCAGACAACTGATTGAATATGAAGTCGGTAGCACAGAGTTTTTCCAATTCACGACTACTGAGGGGGTCACTTTGAACGGCTGGATGATGCGCCCACAGAATTTTGACTCCACAAAACGTTATCCTGTTTTTATGACTCAATATTCAGGTCCCAACAGCCAGCAAGTGGTTGATTCATGGCAAGGTGCGAACTATTGGTGGCATCAACTTTTGGTGCAAAGAGGCTATTTGGTCGTTTGCGTTGACCCTCGTGGTACAGGCGGTAGGGGAGAAGCTTTCCGCAAAATCACTTACAAACAGTTGGGGCATTACGAGACAATAGACCAAATTGAAGCGGCTAAATGGCTCGCAAAACAGTCGTATGTTGACGGCAAACGTATTGGTATTTTTGGTTGGAGCTATGGTGGCTACATGTCGAGTTTGTGCATTTTAAAAGGCAGCGATGTATTCAAAGCGGCTATCGCTGTCGCACCTGTGACTAATTGGAAATGGTACGATTCGGTTTATACGGAGCGTTATATGCAAACGGAAAAAGAGAATGCGGCGGGTTTTAAAGACAATTCGCCTATTAATTTTGCCAATCTTTTGAAAGGAAAATACCTACTCATTCACGGAACAACGGATGACAATGTCCATTTTCAAAACTCAATCGAAATGGCAAACGCCTTGATTGCCGCCAACAAACAGTTTGACACTTATTTCTATCCAAATCGCAATCATGGTATTTATGGCGGTATGGCAAGAGTGCATTTATACAACAAAATGACTAATTTCCTTTTGGAAAACTTATAATTGGGTCATTTTTTAGAAAAATAACGGGTTTGCAGACTATTGAGGTTCTGTAAACCCGTTTTTACTGAGCAAATGGTTCTCATTCAATGGCACAATAAGCCTGCGCCGTTTGCGCCGCCAAAGCCGCATTATTCAACACCAACTGAATATTGGTTTTCAAACTCAACCCCTCAGTACGGCGTTCAATTTCTGACAACAAATAAGGTGTAATCGCTTTGCCTTTGATGCCTTGTTCTTGGGCACGGTCGAGTGACTTTTTGATGGCTTTTTCTATCAAACGAGTGTCTGCTTCATGTTCATTTGGCACTGGATTAGCAATCACAACGCCGCCGTGCAAGGGTATAGACCATTTTGATTTTAGAATAGTTGCCAATTCTTCGACGCTTTCAGCTTTAAAATCAACACCAAACCCACTTTTTCGTGTGAAAAAAGCAGGAAAATCTTTGGTTTTGTAGCCAATGACTGGCACACCATGTGTTTCCAAATACTCCAACGTCAAGCCAATATCTAAGATGGATTTTGCACCCGCACATACCACTGCCACACTTGTTTGTTTCAACTCTTGTAAGTCGGCGGAAATATCGAAAGTGCTGCTTGCCCCTCGATGTACACCGCCGATGCCGCCCGTTGCAAAAATACGAATACCCGACAATTGAGCAATAATCATAGTAGAAGCGACGGTTGTTGCACCATTTTGGTTTTTCGCCAAAATAATGGGCATATCTCTGCGACTGACTTTTGTGACGTTTTGCCCCTGTTTACCCAATATTTCTATGTCATCAACACTCAATCCAGCCTTCATGATACCCTTAATGATGCCAATAGTAGCAGGCACAGCCCCATTTTGTCGTACCATTGCCTCTACTTTCAGAGCCGTTTCGACATTTTGTGGGTAGGGCATACCGTGTGAAATGATGGTGGATTCAAGTGCCACCACAGGTTTGTTTTTTAGAATCGCCGCTTGCACTTCGGGCGCAATGTTTAGTTGATTTTTCATCTGTCAATAGTCATTAAGTCATTAATTCATTGGTTATTATGTCAATAATCATTAGCCATTAAACCGAATGACCAATGGCTAAAGACTCAACAACCATTTAAAAATCGTCATCATCGTCGTCAATACTCATTTTTGCGCCATTGAGTTCCGAGTAAGCGTGCATATCGCCTTCTTGTTTGGCGATAGACATACCCGTTTTATAAGTTTGAAAAGCTGTATCGGCTTGCCCAATCCGCTCGTAGAGTTTGCCAAGATGATAGTAAGTGCCGACATACTGAGGGGTCGTTTCAGTCAATTTTATGTAAAATTCAAGGGCTTTTGTATCGTCTTTTGCCTTTTCATACTCTTTGGCAATGGCAAAGAGTAGAAATGGTTCGCTGGGTTGTTCTTGCAATAGGTTGAAAAGTTGTTCGAGTCTTGACATCAGTTTATGTAAAATTTTAGATTGAATAAGAATTTGAAAACCAAGCGTTTAGATTTTCTGAAAAATAGTCAGCGAAGATAAAAAAAAATCAAAGTTTGCACCCCTCAGTATAAAATGAAAAAAATAGCGAATTTTCGCTAACTTTTATTTACACCTCTAAAATAATTCTCTAAATTTGCTGCCACAAATAAAAATTGAACCTTATAGTATTAAAAAACGTTCAATTTTTTAGTCAAAAATGCTTTAAAAGCCTTAAACATCAAATAATTTTCAATCAATAATTATCAAAAATCAAGTTATGAAAATATTGGTTTGCGTTTCTAAAACGCCCGACACGACCGCTAAAATTTCATTCAGTGCCGATGCTACACAATTTAATGGTGCGGGTGTTCAGTTTATCATGAATCCTTACGACGAATGGTATGCTTTGGTACGTGCCATTGACCTCGCTAAAGCAACAGGTGGCACGGTTACTCTCATCAATGTAGGCGGTGCTGATAATGACCAAATCATTAGAAAAGGCTTAGCTCTTGATGCTAACGACGCTGTACGCATCAATTTGGAGTCACAAAGTGCTATGAATACCGCCTTCCAAATCGCCGAATATGCCAAATCAAGAGGCTACGATGTCATTTTCACAGGCAAAGAAACCATTGACTACAACGGCTCTGAAATTGGGGCAATGGTCGCTGAATACCTCGATATGCCATTCATTAGTTATGCGTCAAAATTGGATATGTCGGGCAATACAGCAACTATTGAGCGCGACATAGAAGGGGGTATTGAGGTTGTTGAAGTTGAAACGCCTTTCGTTATTTCAGCCGCAAAAGGTATGGCTGAACAACGCATCCCAAACATGATGGGCATTATGAAAGCCAAAAGTAAACCTTTGGCAGTTGTTGAACCTCAAGCCTTTACGGACAATTCAGTTGTGACAAAATTCGACATGCCGCCAGCAAAATCAGGTGTCAAAATGGTATCGCCTGATGATATGGAAGAGTTGGTTCGCCTACTTCATGAGGAGTCGAAAGTTATTTAAGACGCAGAAGCGTCAAATCAATAAACAGTAATCAATCAACAATAATCAATCAAAATATGGGTGTTTTAGTATATGTTGAGTCGCCAAAAGGCAATTTCAAAAAAGCAGCTTTCGAAGCTGTGACTTACGGGAAAAAAGTAGCTGATTTGCTTGGCACAACGTGTGCTGCATTGACAATCGGCGATGTCAATAATGCGGGTCAATTGGGTCAATATGGCGCAACAACGGTGTATAATGCCGTAGGTGGTGATTTTGATTCACAGGCTTATGCTGCTATCATTGCAGATGCCGCCAAACAAACAGGTGCGACAGTCGTTATCTTGAGCAATAGCTCGACAGGTAAGTCTTTGGCAGGTCGTTTGGCAGTGCGTCTCAATGCAGGTTTGGTATCGGGAGCTAATGCTTTACCAACAGTGGACGGTGGATTTAAAGTGAAAAAAGGTGTTTATTCGGGTAAAGCCATTGCCGAATACACTATTTCAGCAGATGTGAAAGTGATTTCAGTGATGGGTAACGCAATTGCACCTGAAAAATCAGGTAGCGATGTCGCTGTCACCCCCCTCAGTATAGCAGCACCTGCGAGTCGTGTGCGGGTCAAATCGGTCAAAACAGCCGAGGGTATTGTGCCATTGCCCGAAGCAGAATTGGTGGTTTCGGCAGGTCGTGGTATGAAAGACCCTTCAAACTGGGGTATTGTCGAAGATTTAGCCACAACTTTAGGCGCGACAACCGCTTGTAGCCGTCCTGTGGCAGACTCTCATTGGAGACCTCATCACGAACATGTCGGACAGACGGGCGTTGCAATTCGCCCTAATTTATACATCGCCATTGGCATTTCAGGTGCGATTCAGCATTTGGCGGGTGTCAATAACAGTCGTGTCATCGTTGTCATCAACAAAGACCCTGAAGCACCGTTCTTCAAAGCGGCTGACTATGGTGTTGTGGGCGATTTATTCGAGGTCGTTCCGAAATTGACCGAGGCGGTTAAAAAATATAAGGCTTCACAGCATTAACTTACTGAGGGGTACAAAAAAGAACGTGTCCCACACCAACCGATGTGGGACACGTCAAAATCACCCCTCTTTCTTCCCTTTATTTATCTCATTCCCAAACGGCTGTAAATAATACCGCTTGCCCGTTGCCTTGTAGAGCGCGTTTGCCATTGCGCCAAAGACAGGCGGGAACGGCGGCTCACCTAAGCCCGTGGGGTCAATATCGTTTTCGACAAAATGCACCTCGATTTTCTTCGGTGCTTCGTTCATTCGGATAATGCGGTAAGTGTTTAGATTGTTGTGCGCAGTTTTGCCATCTTGGAATGACATATTGCCGTACAAAGCATTGCCCACACCATCCGTTACCGCACCTTCAACCATGTTTCGTGCGGCATCAGGATTGATAACAACGCCGCAATCCATCGCACTCACAACACGGTCAACTTGTGGCTCATTGTCCTTGTTGATGCTCATATCAATGATGTGTGCGGCATATGACGCATGGCAGAAATAAGCTGCTACACCTCTATTTTTACCTTGGTTTTCGGGTTTGCCCCAGCCCGATTGGTCGCGTACGAGCTTCAGAACACCTGCATAACGGTCGGCATCGTATTCGTTGTTTTTGCCAACAGGCTTGTCTTTGGCGCGTTGCAACAAATCCAAACGCATTTGAATCGGATCTTTGCCCATTGCCTCCGCTACTTCATCAAGAAATGACTGTTCGGCTGCGGCATTGAAATTAGAACGTGGCGCACGGAATGCGCCAATCGTGATATTCGACGGGATTTCAAAGCCTTCGGCGAGGTAATTGTCCACAGCACCCGCAGGGAAGCGGTTGGCATGAATCGGGTGTTCGGGAATGCCACCACCTTTGACATGGAAAGCAATCAATTGCTTGTTAGCATCTAAAGCTGCTCGATATGTGGCTGTGTACATAGGGCGATAAATACCATACGACATATCATCTTCGCGGGTATAAATCAACTTCACAGGTGCTTTGGCTTTTTGAGAAATCAAACCTGCCTCGATCATATAGTGATGATACGCCCGACGACCAAATCCGCCACCCATACGCGTTATTTCGATTGTCACTTTGTCGGCAGGCAAACCCAAACGCGCTGCCAAAGCAGGTTGCGCCAACACAGGTGCTTGCAAAGGTGATGCAAAAAACGCTTCTGTATCTGTGACATGAGCGAAACAGTTCATCGGTTCCATGGTGTTGTGCGCCAAAAACGGGGCTGTGTAAGTGCGCTCAATGACTTGCGCTGCCGACTTAAACGCCGCTTCGGGGTCGCCGTCTTTACGCAATTCTTTGGCGGGCTTTTGCATCAACTCTGCCATTTTAGCTATATGCTTCTCTGTTGTTTCGAGTCCTGCGGGTGTAATTTGTTCCGTTTTGTTGCCGCCCCAACCTTTAATCATTTCTTTCTTCTCGGGGGCTTTTTCCCATTCGATTTTGAGCTTTTTGCGGGCTTGCATGACTTCCCAAGTGCTGTTGCCGACAATCGCTATCACTTCATTGAAAGTAGCAACGTCGAAACCACCTTTTTCAAATTTGTCATCATACACCGTAATCGTAAATACATCTTTGATACCCGCCATTTTTTTAGCTTCAGCAGCATCGAAAGATTTTAATTTCATACCAAAAGCAGGTGGGTGTTCGACCATGGCGGTCAACATACCTGCTTTGCGATAGTCTAGGCCAAACAGTGGTTTGCCCGTGACGATTTTCGATCCGTCCACGTTTTTACGAGAACTGCGAACGATTTTCATATCTTTTAAGGCTTTCAATTTTGCCTCTGTGGGTACAGGGATTTTAGCTGCTGCGGCTGCCATTGCGCCGTATTGGGCTGATTTGCCGCTCGATTTGTGGTACAAAACGCCTTTTTCTGTCGTCACTTCATCCACAGGCACGCCCCATGTTTTGGCTGCGGCCTCTCGGAGCATTTGACGAGCCGCCGCACCTGCTTGCCGCAACGGTTTCCATGTGGCACGAATCGTATTACTGCCGCCTGTAAACTGCATACCATACAATTTATTGTCGTGCGGGGCTTGTTCGACGGTCACATTCGCCCAATCTGCGTCAAGTTCTTCCGCCACAATCATCGGTTGAGATGTGTGGGTGTTTTGCCCAAATTCAGGGTTTGGTGCGAAAATCTGAATTTTATTATCCGCCGTGATTTTGATATAGGCGTTGAGGTCAGTCCAGACATCAGGAACGTTCAGCAATTCGGTTTTGTCTGCCGATTTTGCGGCTGCCAACCAATTGATGCCGAGCATCATGCCGCTGCCTGTCAAAGCTGAGACTTTCAGAAAGGAGCGTCGGCTATATGTTGTTTTATTATTTTCCATTGCAAAATAGTTATGACTCAGTGGCGTATTAAATATCTCACATCTAACACCCCCTCAGTATTTTTATTAAAAATTTTTATTAAAAATAAAGGAAAAATTATGATTTAGTAATCAGTAAATAATAACTTGGTCAAACTGTCTTTTGAAGCGCAGGTATCCGATACAGAAATTTGAATCGTTTTCTACTTTTTTTTCAAAAAAAAGTAGAAAACGATTCAAATTTCTGTATCGGATACCTATAGCTTTAACCACATTATTACTTACTCGTTACTTATCATTCATCATTCATAACTCATCATTAAAAAACTATTTTTTAGCAGCCGTTTTAATTGCCGCTTTGATGCGCGTATAAGTGCCACAACGGCAAATATTGCCCGTCATAAAGTTTTCAATATCTTCATCGCTTGGATTCGGATTTGATTTGAGCAAAGCCGCAGCACTCATAATTTGTCCTGCTTGACAGTAGCCGCATTGCGCCACATCGTGTTCGAGCCATGTTTTTTGCACAGGATGGTCGCCTTTTTCCGATAATCCTTCGATGGTCGTGATTTTTTGACTCTTGACGGCCGACACAGGTAATTGACAAGAACGCATTGCGTTGCCATCCACATGAATGGTGCATGCACCGCAAGCGGCCACACCACAACCGTACTTTGTGCCTTGTAGGTCGAGATGGTCGCGCAAGACCCAAAGCATCGGTGTTGACGGGTCAACATCTACTTTTAGGGTTTTACCATTGATTTTTAGATTGTATTTAGCCATGATTGCTGTATTTTGATTGAAAAATGTTCAAAAAATAACTACCAAAGATAGTGTCTGTTTGCACACTTGTCCTTACGAAATTCAAATAAGAATTTGCAATTTTCAAATTATTAGACGAAAGATTGAGTTATGGTCCCCTCAGTATGGAAGGACTAAATTTGTCAAAGAGGCATAAGTTTTCAATTCACCAAACACACACCGTTTCGCTTTTCGACACATGCGCTCACTGCAATTGGAAAATCCGTTCACTGCGTTCGACACATGCGTTCACTGTGTTCGACACATGCGTTCACTGCATTGGAAAATGCGTTCACTGCGTTCGACACATGCGTTCACTGCATTGGAAAATTCGTTCACTGTGATAGACACATGCGCTCACTGCATTGGAAAATGCGTTCACTACGATAGACACATGCGTTCACTGTGTTCGACACATTCGTTCACTGCGTTCGACACATGCGTTCACTGTGTTCGACACATGCGTTCACTGCGTTAGAAACATGCGCTCACTGCATTAGAAAATTCGTTCACTGTGTTCGACAGATGCGTTCACTGCATTGGAAAATTCGTTCACTGCGTTCGACACATGCGCTCACTGCATTAGAAAATTCGTTCACTGCGTTCGACACATGCGCTCACTGCATTGGAAAAATCGTTCACTGCGTTAGAAACATGCGCTCACTGCATTGGAAAAATCGTTCACTGTGTTGTTTTTTTTTGCGCAATATTTTTTTTTACTCGTTCTGGGCTTCAATAACAGCGCACTTGATAAGTTTTTGTTGAAACATGGAGGTCGTATTTCGATTCTTATCTACGTCAAAAGGATTGTGAGATACGACTTAATTCTACTTGGGCACTTAAAAAGGTTATAGGGCTACGCCCTGGTTTTCAACATTTAGTGTATCAAAAGGCTACCAACGTTTAGCACCTCTGGTGCATAAAGCAAGAATCTATAAATGCACCAGAGGTGCTAAACGTTGGTAGAAAATCAATAAGGAAGTGTATTATCGGAGCGTAGCTCCATAACCTTTTTTTAAGTGCAGAGTAAAATTAAAAACAGATAAAGAATTTAGTAGGAAACGGCTGTACATACTGAGGGGGGTACATTTTATGGTGTAAGTGTGATGAAAAAGCGAGCTGATTTTGAAATCTTTTGACAATACTTGAATGAATAACGCTTTTTCGCAAGTCTTTACACTCAAAATCATTGTTCTTTGTCTTTATTGCCAAAGAAATAGTCAACTGAAATTAAGATATTGCGATTGTGCATTTTGTTGAACTGAGGATTGTTGTTCAGATTGACCAATCCTTGATTTGTGACCAAATGAACAGCAGTTTTATCCCAACGTAAACCCCAACCTATTTGGAGAGCTAAATCGAATCTTTTAATCTTATCGGAGTCAAAGTTTAATGTTTTCAAGTTTTCCGTATCGGGTATTTTTTCAGCAACGGAATAAAACCAACCCTTGTAGTATGCTCTTTCATAAGTCTTAGAATTGCCAAAAAGTCCCACGCTGCTTACCAATCCTGCTTGACAAGTCAATCGTCGTCCTTCAATTTTAGCCAATATAGGCACTTGCAAATAGTAAATAGAGAACTGTTGCGCATCGAAAATGTAGTTTGGGCTACTGCCTAAGATTGTAGGCTCATCTCCAGATACTCTTCGTTTGGGTGAAATAGCTTGATTCAGATTGTTTTTACGGCTTAATTCAAGCCCTGTGACAAGATGAAGACGTTTGTGCAACGCAAACGAAACGGGGATGCCCAATTGCGCATCGAAGTTGTTGTAAGCATCGCCAACACCCCATCCGCCTGCGATGTTGATGCCTATTTTAGTTTGACTGATGGCTTTTGAGAAGCATAAGATGAGTAGTAGAATCGAAAGAGTGTGTCTTTTCATTTGATAATCGTGTTAAAAATTTGCTATTAAGGTGTTTAATGACCACAAACTGGTTTTATAACAGTGTGTGACTCCTACAAATGTAGGATTTTAGTTTTTACTTTTTAATTTATGAACGGATTTAGATAATTTAAAACAGGGTTGAGAACGGACTTATCGTTCTTTCACGCGGTTCTGATAACACAAAGTTCGTTTAAACCTAAAAGACACTTGGTGGGAATTTCGATAAACTTAAATTTATTTTTCGCTAATGTTAGTTGAAAAGGCGCATTCAGCCAACTCTAAACTTAGACGGACTCATCTGAGTGTGCTTTTTGAAAAAATTATTGAAATGAGTGACCTCCGTAAAGCCCAAAGCGAAGGCAATTTCTGAGATATTCCAATCACTGTGTTTCAACAGGATTTTAGCTTCTTGCAGTACGCGCTCGGCTATGATTTGCGAGGTTGTTTTCAAGCTCGTCTCTTTGACGGCGCGATTCAGATGATTGACATGCACGTTCAGTTGATGCGCAAAATCGGACGCTGACCGCAATTTTACTGAGGGGTGGTTTTCATCAATGGGGAATTGTCGCTCCAAGAGTTCCAAAAACAATGTCGTGATGCGTTGAGAAGCGTTGATAGGCTGTTTGTCAAATTTTGAAGAAGGCTGCATTTTCATCGCAAAATGCAGTAGCTCAAAAACATAGTTGCGCAGCACATCGTATTTGTGAACATACTGCGAGTTGATTTCTTCAAACATTTTATCATAAATCCCTTGCACGGTTTGCGCCTGTATTTCTGTCAATTCAAACACATGGTCGCCTGTGGGTTGGAAGACAGCGTATTGATTGAGGTTGCCAAATTGATGAAAAAAGTGCTGATTGAAAATACAATAGCAGCCACCTTGTATTCTGTCAAGATGGTCGCATTTGTAAGGAATGAATGGGTTTGAAAACACCAAAGTCGGTTTGGCGACAGTGAAAACTCTATCTGCATAGTTGATGTCAATGTCGCCAATGATGAACATGATTTTGTAGTAATCGCGCCTTTTGTAAGGCAAAGGCGTGGCTTTACCCGCTTCAATGGGTACTAACGGAAACAAATTGAAATGCCCAATCTCATTTTTGAGATTATCGGGCAACCAACCGAATTTTCGTTTATAAAATTCCTCGATGGACTCGACGTGATTCATAATCTTAAAATTTTACGTTCAAACCAATATTCCAAACAAAGTCGTCGCCAGGTATGGTAGATTTTATTTTGTAAGTAAGAGTCGAAGAAATATAAAAAGGACTGTCTTTTTTATTGAGAGAAAGCATTTCGCTCACGTAAGTCCCTTCCTTGTCGTCAAGTATGAGGTGGAAAATTTGTGGATTAAAGTTCAGATAATAGTTGCGAACCACCTTTAAGTTGCTAAATCTGGGTTGAAACGACAAAAAATGGCTGTTTTGAATCGCATAATTATCCAATCCTTTGGAATAAAGATAGTGTATGCCAAAAGCAAACTTCTTTGAGAAATAATAAGTCGGTATTATTTCGCCTGCCAGATAACGTTGCGCCACATAACGTTTGTCGGCAACGCCATTGATGGTCACAGCCGTTTCGCGAATCACATAAGAAGGGTGCGTACCGATATTGACACCGAATTTTTCGCTTTTGCGGTATTTGTAACGCAGCCAAAAAATGTAAGACCACGGTTTCAAATTCAAACCCCAGCGCAATTCGGGTTCAAAGTAGATATTTTTTTTCCCAACAGAGGCATTTATAATTGCCGCAGGCTTTCCGAAAGACAAATTAGGGAAAAGAGACAAACCATTATTGGTAATCTGAAAGTTAGCAGTCGCTTTGAGTGGCTCTATATGCTTGACACTGTCTTTTTGAGAAAAAACTGTGTGACTTACAAATAAAAAAGCAAAGAGGTAAATCGTTCGTTTGATAATTAATGCCATTTTTAAAGAATTTGAGCAGAATAAATAATTGATGTTACGAACCGTGCAGTTTACGCACTGTTTTTTGCTGCGCAAAAAAAGCGTACAATAAAAAGAGTCTATCAGAGCGAAGTTCATTTTTCAATCGCTTGCGATTGAAAAATGAACTTCGCTCTAAAAAAATTATTCCTGTAACGAGGGAGCTTGCGACCGATGTTGTATATATTCTTAGAATTTTTCTATGTCGTTGTCAAAGTAAATAAAATTGATGGGACAAATGTCAAGAGAAAAGCTGGCATACTATCAATTAAAATCAAATCAAAACTTACGAAAATCAAACACCCCTCAGTAAAATACGATTTTGAACTGTACGCAAAGGGAGGATGGATTTTTTTTAGCCTTTTCTGTACCTTTGTCACCTCTAAAAACTCTTTTTGCACGCAAACCACAGTTATGAAAATCAGTAAAGAAGCGTATTACAGCGACGTTATTTTGATAGGCACAGGCATTATGAGTGCGACATTGGGGACTTTTTTGCGAAAATTAGAACCCAATTGGACGATGCGCATTTTTGAACGTATGGACAGAGTCGCCATCGAATCGTCGGAAGCGTGGAACAATGCAGGCACAGGTCACGCCGCTTTTTGCGAACTCAACTATACACCCGAAAAGCCCGATGGCTCTATCAGCATCTCAAAAGCTGTGAAAATTGCCGAATCTTTTGAAGTGTCAAAAGAGTTTTGGGCAAGTTTGGTAGAGCAAAACATCATCCAAAACCCTGAAAACATCATACAACACATCCCGCACATCAGTTTTGTCTGGGGTGAAGAAGATGTAAACTTTCTGCGCAAACGCTACGAGGCACTATCCAAACACCATCTTTTCAGTGCGATGCAATATTCAGAGACCCCCTCAGTATTAGCGGAGTGGATGCCTCTGATTTTGGAAGGTCGCGACCCTTCTGAGACCATAGCAGGGACACACATGGCACTGGGAACGGATGTTAACTTCGGTACATTGTCGCGTTCGATGTTTCAATATTTGGAACACAGCGACGAGGTGGAGTTGCGCCTACATCACGAAGTAGAAGACATCAAACGCCGCTTCGACGGACTCTGGGAGTTGAGCATCAAAGACTTAGATAGCGGCGATATGCACTATTTTACAACCCGTTTCGTCTTCATCGGTGCAGGCGGCGGCTCATTGCCGCTACTCGAAAAGGCAGATATTCCCGAAGGGCACGGCTATGGTGGTTTCCCGATTAGTGGTCAGTGGTTAGTGTGCAATAAACCCGATATTATTGCTCGACACCACGCCAAAGTCTATGGTAAAGCCAAAGTTGGCTCACCGCCTATGTCCGTACCTCACCTCGATACGCGATTGATTGAAGGACAACAAGCCTTGCTTTTTGGCCCTTTTGCAGGCTTTTCAACTAAATTTTTGAAACACGGTTCTTATCTCGATTTGCCTTTCTCGGTCAAGTGGGGGAACATTATGCCTTTGGTTTTTGCGGGCGTTCATAATATGCCATTGACCAAATACCTCGTGAAACAAGTGGTACAATCGCACGAAGACCGCATGGCAGCTCTAAAAGAATACTTCCCGAACGCCAAATCCGAAGATTGGACGCTGCAACAAGCGGGTCAGCGGGTACAAGTAATCAAAAAAGATGAAACAGAAGGCGGTGTATTGGAATTCGGAACGGAAGTCGTTTACGCAAAGGATGGCACGTTGGCGACACTCTTGGGTGCATCGCCCGGAGCCTCTACATCGGTTTCGATTATGATTGATGTTTTGTCAAAATGTTTTCCAGACGAAATGGCAACCACTCAATGGCAGAAAAAAATGCTCAAACTGATTCCTTCATTTGGACAATCATTGGCAAAAGACGCTGTTTTATGCGAAAAAACGAGGAAGCGAACGGAGAGAGTGCTTTTTAAAACTAATAAATAAACTTGAAAATATTGTTTCGTAAGAGTCAATACACTAACTTTACAAAAAAAAATCAAGAAAGACAGATGACAGCTTTTGCACCACAAAATACAATGACGGCTGAGGAGTACCTCAGAATGCAGCGTTCAGGAGCACGTGAAATGACCTTGAAATATGAATTTTTTAACCGGAAATTACGATTTATGGCAGGAGGCAGCCCTAATCACAATAGAATTAGTCGAAATTTGACTTATCTATTGGAACGACAAATCAGAGAAAACAACACAACTCAAGAAGTTTTTGCAGGAGATATGCGTACGATTAGCTACCTCCAAGAAAAAAATTATCTCTATCCTGATGTAGTCCTCGTTGATGGAACACCCTATTTTGACGATGAAAATGGTGATAACTTAGCCAATCCAACTCTTGTTATTGAGGTTCTTTCTGAATCAACCGAAAGCTTTGACAGAGGTGATAAGTTTAAATCTTATCGTCAAACACCAAGCATGAGAGAATACATTCTTGTTAATCAAAAGGAAAAATGTATCGAACAGTTTTTTAAAAATGAAAAAGGACGTTGGCAAATTGGAGACATTATTACTGAGGGGTCATTCAAATTGGAAACTTTGCCTTTTGAATTGGATGTTGATGACATTTACCGCAACGTTACCTTTGATACCACGACCTCTGAAAGCACGGACTACTAAGAATTACCCTACAAGCCACCGTTTAAATTCACCCGTTCGCTCTGAACTCACGACAGGCTCTTCTTTACTGAGGGGGGTCAATTTGACTTTCACACGTGATTTTGAGTAAGCCGTCATTTCTTCAATGGCAGGTAGAGACGTGATAAATTGCCGATTGAGCCTAAAAAATACCTTGGGGTCGAGCATGGTTTCCAATTTATCCATCGTGAAATCAAGCGCATACCGTTTACCATCCTTTTTGACGGCAAAAGAAATTTTATCTTCGCTTACAAAATAAGAAATGTCTTTCAACTCCACCACTCGGTAAGTTTGCCCTGTCCGAATCAAAAAACGTTCGACATACTGTCCGAAAGGACTCCTTTGGAGTTGGGTCATATCTGCTGCCAATGACTCTATTTTTTCGGAAAAAGAAGGGCTAAATCGTGTGAATTTAGCGAAAGCCATTGCCAATTCTTCTTTTTTGATGGGTTTTAAAAGATAATCAATGGCATTGGTCTTGAAAGCCTGCAAAGCATATTCGTCATAAGCCGTGGTGAAAATCACAGGCGTTTGGATGTGTTTGTATTTGAAAATCTCAAAACACGAACCATCTGCAAGATGAATGTCCATCAAAAGCAAATCCAGCTGAGTATTATTTTCCAAATAATTCAAGGTCGCTTCCACACTGTCCAAAGTTTCGACAATCTCGGCAGAGGGTTCTACTTCTTTGACCAATCGCGCCAATCGTTGTGCTGCGGGCATTTCATCTTCGATGATAAGGATTTTCATAGTTTAAACTGTTAGACTGTACTAAATCAAAGGAATTTTGACGATAAATGACTCTTCTGTTTCGGTCACGCTCACTTTTTGAGGCGTTAATAATTGGTAGCGACTTTTCAAACTCGATAGACCGAAGCCAGTGCTGCGCTCTTTATCCAATTTTTTACGAACATTATTTTTGACTTCCAAATAACCATCTTCCAACTCAAGTATCGAGATACTGAGGGGTCTCGATTTCGATACCACATTGTGTTTTACGGCATTTTCAACCAAGAGTTGAAGTGTCAAAGGCACTATTTTTTTGTCAAAACGCACTGTTTTTATTTCGACAGAAATAGCATCGCCATGCCTTTGGCGCAATAAAAAAATGTAGTTTTCCAACAGATTGAGTTCTTCTTGCAAGGAAATTGTATTTTTTTCGCGCACTTGGAGAATATTTCGATAAAAATCGGACAGTCGTTCGGTGTATTCGACAGCCGATTTTGGATCGTTTTCGATGGTCGCAATCAATGTATTGAAACTATTGAACAAAAAATGTGGGCTGATTTGGCTTTTCAGCATTTCCAATTGCGATTCAATTTTTTCTCGCTTCAATTCGGCTTGAAAATTCAAACGCTCTTCTCGTTTTTTGATAAAAAGAAACCCCAATCCACTAAAAATCAATGCCATCAACAAGATAAACCAAATCCGTTGCCACAAAGGTTTTTCAATCGTAAAAGTATAAGTTACTTCTTCTGCATTCGTAAAATCATCCGACTGGCTGGCTTGTAAGCGGAAGATATAAGTCCCAGCAGGCAAGTTCGGATAAGTCAAATTGTGTTCTTTTGTCGTTTGCCAATCTGGGTCGAGTCCATCGAGCCGATAACGATAACGCACCGCTTGCGGATGAGTGTGCCAAATACCTTCTATCTCAAATGTGATGTAGTTTTGATTGTGAGAAAAAGACGTAATATTGTCAAAATCAACGTTTTCCATCAATATTTTAACACCCCTCAGTATAGGCGTTGGACGCAACTTAGGTTTGATGAGTAATGATGGCATTCGCACCAAATCAGTCGAAGTCGCAAACCAAAGGTCAGAAGAAGCAGTGAAACTAAACGGATTGATACCCGATTCAAAAGTCGTGAGACCCAATTCTGAGCCAAATAAAGCCCGACTTCGGGTCGTCGGATTGATGAACTCAATGCCATGATTCGACAGGACGATGACCGTACCAAAAGCATCAGTCGTCAGACCTGTTAAACTTTGGCGTGTAAAGTTATTGGTGGTTTGCCACTCCTCAAAACCCACTGTTTCGTTGCCATAAAAAATACCCCCCTCAGTATTAGCGAGCCAAATTGTCCCTTTGGGACTTTCTGCAATGCCTATAACGGACCCAAAAGCTTTGTTATTTTTAGATTGATTGAAATGCCTGAAGGTTTGACCATCAAAAAGTGTCGTCCCCTTGCCATCAGTACCAAGCCAAATGCGATGTTGACTGTCTTCAAAAATTTTGTAAATAAAATCAGTCGAAAGCCCGTTGCGAGAATTGAAATGCACGACATCCCAACCTTTTTGCCCTTGCAAAATCCTAAAAAAACCACTCAAAGAAGCCACCCACAGCGTATCATCTCGGGTTGCAACTGAAAAAATATTGAGATTGCTGAGTCCATTCAATTTTGAAAAATGCACTGGATTGACTTCGTTTGGTTTTTTCATAAACAAACCAGAACCGTAAGTGCCAATAAAAGGTATTCCAAAATGATTGAAAAGACTGATAACATTGATTTTTTTGGGTAAAAATCGCTGTATTTGCCCTGTTTTGATATTGTAGTTGAATGCACCTTCCTTTGTACCGAGCAAAATTTCATGCGTATTCAATGTAGCGATGGCTTGTATATCGGTTAGGTTTGTTTTATAAGTTAAAAAACGATAGTTGGCTGAAAATAATTTGTTTTTATCACTTATGACCCAAATATTGCCTTCAGTATCAATAAAAGTCGCTTGAATACGCCGCCCGATGCCACCCAAAGTGCTACCTCTTGATTGTCCACTTATTTGCAAATTATTGGGTACTTTGTCAATCCGTCCATGTTGTAAATCAATGAAAAATAAACCATTATCTTCTGTCCCTACTACCACATTGGATTTATCAAAACACGATGCGGTACTAACCACACCTTGCACTTTTACCCAATTTTTTTGAGTGACACTACCTATTGCACCATTGTAGAAACCCGCAAAAACCTCGTTAGTTGGCGTTTGCGACAAGGCTTTGACAATCAAATCGGGTAAGTTTTCGCTACTCGATTCATTCCAAACAGTCTTTTTCCCTTGCGAAAACTGACAAAAACTGATGCCGTTGTCAGTCGCTAATAAAATTTGCCCTTGTGCATTTTTGGCAATGGCATAAATTTCATTCCCTGTTAAACCATCGTCAGTATTAAAATTATAAAGATGAATGCCATCGTAGCAATACGCCCCTTCGCCATAAGTTGAAAACCAAAAATTGCCATTGGTATCTTCCGCAAAACCTGTGATTTTGACTTTAGGCAAACCTTCCTCGCGCTGCCAAATATTGATTTGATTTTTATAAAAAAAAGCAATTTCGCCATTTTCAAAACCTATCCACAAACCGCGCTTAGCGTTGGAAAATAAGGCAGTAACAGGACTTTGGGTTGGGAAAAGCTGCATTTGAAGCCCATTGTAACGAATTAAACCCCGATTGGAACCCAACCACATCACACCATTGGGCGATTGTGCAAGACAGTTTAATTCGAGTTGCTCGGCGTTTTCGATACTGAGGGGGTGCTGACGAAAGTGTGGAATTTGTGCAGAGATAGAATGGGCTAATAAAAAAAAAAGCAATGTAAGGGCAAAGAAGTTGAGGACTTCTCTACTTGGTTTCAAATATTTTTTATTGAAAAACGAAATCTGCATTGATTTTAACCTGTATTTCTTCTGCTATTTTTTGATGCACCAATTTTGGAATCGAAATATTATGTTCCGCCAATGGTACACTGAATGTGGATTTGACACTCATTTGTTGCCCATTCACTTGGATTGTACTCTGTATAATGCGTTCTCGCTCAACGCCATGCACATTCAGTTTGCCTTTTGCCCGAATGGTGTAAATGCCACTTTTTGAGAAATCAATTTTTTCAATGATTTTCCCTGTAAAACTGGACACATCGTAACGATGAGATTCCATATAAGATTCATGGAAATGCTCCTCTTGCAATGCCGAATTGAATCCTCTGAACGAACTGTTTTTGACCGAGAATGCAAAACCGCTCGTTGCGGGGTCAATAATGCCTTTCAGTTCAGCCGATTTGGCATTGATGACTTCCAAGGGTGCGTTTGAATTGAACTCAATTTTACCTTTTTGGCATTTCCATGTCTGACCAGCGGTGTTGAGATTCAATATAGACAGCAACAAAAGTAAAGTGACCATTAGATGTTGTAATTTTAGATAGAATTCTAATTCAAATATAGAAATAAATGACCGAATCGGGCAAAACAGCGACTGAATACGCTAAATAGCCCCCCTCAGTATAAAACGCAAAAAAGGCTATTTTAAGGTGTTATTCCTTAAAAATAGCCTTTTTGTTTCAAAAATAAATCTAAACAGTCCTATTACGCAAACGCTCGCGAATATCCACCACCAACTGTACAGGCACTGCCATCAAAAAAGCAATGTGTTCATCATTGAAGTCCGTATTGACAATCAAAGACTCTACGGCTTCAATTTTGCCTTCGTATTTGCCCTCGAGCTTACCTTCGAGCTTACCTTCCTGTTTACCCTTGGCGTATAAAGTGTCTTCTGAAATATCAATTAATTTAAAAATATTCTCCATGATTTTTTCTATTATAGGTTGCAATTTACGAATATTGGACAAAACACGCAACTGAGTGAAGTATTTTTCTCTTGCGGATGTTGTTTTCGCCAATTGTTTTAATCGAGTTGTGATTTTTTCTCCAATTATTTCGGCGCTTTCGCCTTGAAAATTCGCTAAAATTGAAAAAACAACCGTCTCTGGGTTTTCAGCATTCAAAAAAACGTGATATGGAATATTCTTCAAAACAATCACATTGTATTGGAATTGAATGCTTTCAGTAGCCCATTTGCCCACAATATGAGTTGGATCGTCGTTGCCAATATAGATAACATACTGGATGAGAGGTAGTTTTTTATATAGTCTTTTAATCATAATGTGATATTCACACATTCTGAAATTGACATCTTCTTCATCTTTCAGATGAGCTTCAACATGCAACATTTTCTCTGTGCCATCCGTCAAGCGAACAAAACAAAGTTCGTCTGGATCGCGCTCTTTAGTGTGTTGCATTTTTGTCGGTAATGGCTTAGACTGTACGATTCTAAAACCGCCGATGTCCTGAATGATCGTTCTCAACGACTTATCAAAATTCTCTTTTATGACTTTATCGTAAACGCTGCCTGGACGAGCATTTGTGGCAAGTGACTTTTTCTGATTTGACTTTAGTTTTCTCATATTGTTTGTTTTAGCTACAAATATAGTAGAATGTTCTTTAGTTAGTAAAAAAGTTGTAGAAAAACCTCTTTGCTGAGCTTTTATACCTATTCGGAGGACAAAATAACCGTTTCAGCACACTTTAATTGTGTGTGCTGGTGATTGGTGGCAATTTTGTTTCATCAAAACGAACGACAAGCGATGCTCAAAACATAAAAATCAAAACTTATCACTAATCATTTTTATTCACCTTTTAAATTTTTTAAATTATGAAACGCATTCTTTTTTTCGTTGCCGTTTGCCTTATGTCACTTACTTCTTGTAGCAAAGATGATGGCGTTTTTTTAGGTTCAGATGATTTTTCATCCAGTTCTTCGACAAGTGTTCAGGTCGCCACGAGCAGTGTACCACAATCTGCACGCAACTACATTGCGTCCAATTACGCAGGTTACACCATCAAAGAAGCCCAAAAAGAGTTGGAACACGGGGCTACCATCTACAAAGTGACTATTGTGAAAGGCAATGCAAAAGTTCGCCTACTATTTGATGCCAATTGGACCTTTATTGGTGTTAAATCCTAAAATCCTCATATTGTTAATAATTTAGGTGTTTTTGTGGGGCTGTACTGAGGGGTACAGTCCCATTTTTATTATGAAATACTGAGGGGCTATTTTACCTTTGCAGACTTTTCGGAAGTTTTAAAAAATCAAACATTTGTCTTGAATAAAGGAACAGTCATAAAATCAACAGGTAGCTGGTACAATGTACGCCCCGACGACGACCCCAATAAAGTCGTTGTGTGTCGCATCGTAGGTAAATTTCGATTGAACAATATGGTTTTGACCAATCCTGTGGCTGTTGGCGACGAGGTTGAGTTCAAGCTGGAAGGGGATGGCAATGGGGTGATTCAAAAAATATTGCCTCGTCGCAACTACATCGCTCGGCAATCGTCGCACCGCAAACACGAAGTTCATTTGTTGGCGGCGAATGTTGACCAGACCATTTTGTTCGCCACTATCGTCGAACCCATGCTCAAATTGGGTTTTATTGACCGTTTTCTCTTGATGAATGAGCCGCAAGATGTACCTGTCGTTTTGGTTTTCAATAAATGTGATTTATATGACGATGAAGATTGGGAAGTATTTGAAAACGTGAAGGATATGTATGGAAACATTGGTTACACCGTCTTGGCGACTTCTGCTACTGAGGGGGTAGGTATAAGCGAATTGCAAGCTATTTTGAAGGATAAAACCTCACTCATTGGCGGACAATCGGGCGTAGGAAAGTCATCGGCGGTCAATGCAGTCCAACCTCATTTGGCTTTATTGACGGGCGATATTTCTGATTATTCGGGCAAAGGGCAACACACCACGACTTTTGCTGAAATGCACACGCTGGACTTTGGTGGTTTTTTGATTGATACGCCCGGTATCAAAACATTGGCTTTCAATAACTTGCAACCGATGGATGTCATACATAATTTCAAAGAATTTTTCGCTTTATCAGAAAATTGCCGATTCGGTGGCTCATGTACGCACCGCAACGAACCTGCTTGTGCTGTCAAACAAGCCTTGGCTGAAGGCACAGTCAGTGACTCACGCTACGACAATTATGTACAGATTCTGGAAGAAGTTGAAAGTCAAAAATATTGGCAACGAGATAAAGAGGTTTAAAATACACACGATATGCTTCCCGAAATTCCACCTATCACGGCTTATTCTCCACAAGGCAAAGCTTTAGTCGCTACTTTACGTGGTCTATTGCGGGGCGTGCATTTGTGGCGTGGCAAACAGTGGCAACGACCCCCTCAGTATTTTCACGAAGACCCACGCTTATTTACCAAAAGTGACATTTTATTTTTTGCTTACAAATATTATTTCCGTCCGACGCTTGAAAGCGATGAAAAGGAGTCAGTTGAAGACTTTTTTGAACAAAATCCTCCTGTTTTCTCTCAAACGACCCCCTCAGTCAATGAAGTGACTTTGACCGCAGCAGGTGATTTGATGCCTTACGAGTGGATTCAAAAACGCTTTTGTCCGCACCTTTGGGACGATATTGCGGATGATTTTTTCAGTTCTGACCTGTGTTTTGCCAATCTCGAAACGCCTTTGGATGTGACCCAACCTGCTTCACTTGTGCCAGAGGTGATGTTGTCGGATATGAATTTTAATGCCAATGAAGAAATGTTTGAGTTGTTCAAAGGATCAAAATTCGATGTTTTGTCAACGGCAAATAACCACTCGCTCGATATGGGTGAACAGGGCGTTTTTAAAACCATTGAGTATTTAGAAACTAAAAATATTGCCTTCACAGGCACTGCGCGCTCGGCTGAGGAAAGGAAGAATTTCCCAATCATTGAGAAAAATGGGATAAAAATTGCTTTTATTGCCTATACTTTTTCGATGAATCAATATGTTAATCCAGAAGATAAACCTTTCTTAGTCAATCATTTAGAAGTCAATCAACCCGATGTGGATTTAACGCCTTTGAAAAATGACGTAGCGTTGGCGCATCAGCGAGGTGCGGAATTTGTGATTTTGAGTTTGCATTTCAGCAATGCTTACCAAGCTTATCCGAATGCTCATGTGGTTAAAAATGCACAACGTATTTTCGATGAATGTGGTGTTGATGTCATTTTAGGTGGTCATGCGCACAACATACAGCCGATGGCGCGCTACAATTTTCGCTGCCCACTGACGCAGCGACAAAAAGCGGGTTTGGTGCTGTTTTCATTCAGCGATTTTATTGCTTATGATATTTTCAATGGCTGCCATTTGTCGGTTTATTTGAAGTTAAAAATTTCAAAAAATACTGATGGGGTGGTTTCTCTTGCCGATGTTCAAGCCGTTCCTGTGTATGCCTGTGGCATTTATAAAAATAAAAAAGAGCGCGATTTGCGCCTTTTAGATGCCAAAAAATGGGTTTTAAAAATAAAAAATGGCGAAAAACCTGATTTTATGAAGGATTGGAACATTAAGGAACTGACCGCTTTGATGGCATTTTACGAGCAGTATTTTGCGAAAAACTTGAAAGCATAACAGAGCCATACACAATATAATGTTTCAATACTGAGGGGTATCTGTTATGCTTTTCTAAGTTTTTTATTCGAAGCTCTATACCACATTGCCGAATTAATTAGATAGCCAAAGATAATCAATAGGCAGAGTAAGGAACTTTTATCAGTCTGATTTGAATTAAACAGTTTCTTCTGTTTTGACTAAAAGTTGGAAGCCATTGCCATGAATATTAACAATTTCAATGAGCGGGTCGCCACTGAGGTATTTACGCAATTTTGTGACAAAAACATCCATCGAACGGGCTGTAAAGTAGTTGTCTTCTTGCCAAATTTTGGTCAAAGCTTCGGCGCGAGGCAGCACGTCGTTCATGTGTTGGCAAAACATTTTGAGCAATTGAGCTTCTTTGGGTGATAGTTTTATTTCTTCTTTTGTGCCATCGAGTACCAAAGTACGCAGCGGGTAATTGAAGTTATATTTGCCAATGCGATAGTCACGCACCTCGTCACGAGGGTCTGCTTTGGGTGCAGAACGCTTTAAAACAGCTTGAATACGGTATAAAAGCTCTTCTGAATTGAATGGTTTTGAAATATAATCATCTGCACCAATCTTGAACCCTTGCAAAATATCTTCCTTCATCGTTTTGGCAGTGAGGAAAATAATCGGAATCACTTTGTCTTTTTCGCGAATGTCTTTTGCCAATGAAAAACCATCTTTTTTGGGCATCATCACATCGAGAATGCACAACGAAAAGCCTGAACCTCTGCGAAATGCTTCCCAGCCAGCTGCACCATCTGTTGCGAGTGTCACATCATAGTCATTCATTTCGAGGTAAGAACGCAAAACGTCACCAAAGTTTGGGTCGTCTTCAACGAGTAAAATTTTTGTAGTATTAGAAGCCATGAGCATCAATATATTTTTAGTGAATGGAAATTGTTCGGTTGTTGCTTTTGGTTTAACGTCGAAATGTTAAAATTCGTTTGTCTTACACGACTTTTTTTCATTTAATTTTGGATACTTTTTTATCTGAATTTACTTTCAACGCAAATATCATAAAAAAGAGCCAAATACTTCTATTCCAAAGCATTTGACTCTTTTTGGTAAATGGTTATTGGTTCACTTGCTTAGTTGAAGTTTTTGTCACGCAGCTTCTTGCCCTTTGAGAGGTCATCATTCTTATCTCTAATTCTCACTCTTGTTTAATAAACTTCACTTGCTCTGTGCCGACTTTGAGTAAATAACTGCCAGAGGATAAGTTTGATATATCAATGAGTGTTTTAGCTTGCCCCCTCAGTATAACCTGTCCTAAAAGATTGAAGATTTGATAATCGCCCTCTAATCCATCTACTGTCAGTAGATTAGAGGCAGGATTGGGATAAATGCTCAATTTCTGTTTGCCCTGAATACTAATTGAAATGATTTTAGACAAAGCAGTTTTTCCATCATTATCCAATTGACGGAGGCGATAGTAGCTTGTACTGAGGGGTTCTTTATCTATGAATTCATAATTGGCAGCTTTACTTTTGGCGTTGACAAACCCGAGCGTGACCCATTGTCCGTTGGGTGCTAATCTTTCAATGCCAAAACCTTTATTGTTTTGTTCATTAGCCGTTGTCCAAGTCAACAAATTGCCCCCCTCAGTATTTTTGCCTGAGAAATCTACTATTTCGACAGGCAATACGGTATTGCACGTTTTACCTGTTGTCCAATTGGAAGCGGTGCTGGACAGACTGAATCCGTTTAGCGCGCCCGTCAATTCATTGCTGTTGACGGTATTGAGTAGGGTGTTGATGGTGGTGTTGGTTGTATTGGCTGTGCCGTGGTCGAATCGGTAGTACATCAACAAATTACTTTGGTCAAGGAGTGTGCAGACGGACATATTGGCTTGAATCTGGGCTTGAGTACGAGCTGTGGTCCACACCCGTACCTCATCAAGTGTACCATTCATAAATTCACTGATGCCGAGATAAGCACCGAGATAAACACCCGAATTAAAAGCAGGTAAAGGTGTGTTGGAAGCGGCGCGTTGTGCTACTTGATTGCCATCAAGATAGGAGGTGAACAAGCCGCCACGCTGCCAAGTCATAGCGATGTGGTGCCAATTACCATCATTGTAACCCGCGCCAATGTTTATGCCTGAGGGCGTACCCCCATCATTGGAAAGGACGTGTTGCCCATTCCAACCTGCGACAATATAGCCATTGTTGTCTTGCATTCGCACCGCAGATTGATTGCTGCTGCCTTTGAACCAATATTCAATGGTGAGAGCATCGCCACCCGCAAAGAGACTGCCACTGCATTTGGTGATTTGAACGCAGTCGTTTGTGCCATCAAAACTCAGAGCGTTGTTGGTGGTGGTAGCGGGCGGTGTGGGTACAGGATTGACTGTAACCGTGACCGAACCCGTTGTTTTGTCGCCATTGGCATTGGTGACAACGACATAGTAAGTCTTCGTTGATGTCGGTGAAACGATGGTATTACTGAGGGGTAGCGCATCGTAACCTACGGATTGATTATAAGAGTTGTTGCCCCAACCAATGACCGAGCCATTACTCAATAAAGCCAAACCATGTGCGCCACCTGCCGAAATTGCCGTGGCGTTGACAACCGTGTTGGGAATAGTTATCTGTCCGTTGGCATTATTGCCCCAACCGACGACTGAGCCGTTGCTCAATAACGCTAAACTAAAATTGGCATTGGTTGCAATCGCTTTTGCATTGACAACGGTATTGGGAATGGTGAGTTGTCCAGATGAATTCGTCCCCCAACCGATGACCGAGCCATTGGCTAACAAGGCTAAAGTGTGGACCAACCCGCCCGCCATCGCCTTAGCATCTACGACCGTATTGGGGACATTGGATTGTCCATTGCCATTTGTTCCCCAACCGATACCAGACCCATTGCTCAATATCGCTAAGCTGTGATTAAGTCCTGTGCCGATGACCGTTGTATTGACAACCGTATTGGGGACGGTTGTTTGTCCGTTGCCGTTTGCGCCCCAACCAATGACCGAGCCGTTGTCCAATAAGGCTAAACCATGTCCGCTGCCTGCGGCAATAGCCCTTGCGCCCACGACGGTATTGGGAACAGTGGTTTGTCCAAAGTTATTCTGACCCCAAGCAATAACGGAACCGTTGCTTAGTAAGGCTAAACTATGCGCGTTGCCTGCGGCAATTGCCTTGACTCCAACGGCTGTATTGGGAATAGTTGTTTGTCCCGAAGCATTATCGCCCCAGCCAATGACCGAGCCGTCGCTCAATAAAGCTAAATTAAAAGTATTCCCTGCGGCAATGGCAGTGGCTTGCGGCTTTTCTGACCACGTGATGCTGCTGGCATTGGTGGTGATGAGGCTGTTTAAGTTTATGGAGCTGCTGCCGCATAAGATGGTGTTATTGGTGGTCAATGTCGGTGGGTCAATGACTTGTGCGGTGGTGGTAACAGCGGGGCAACCATTATTGTCTGTTGCTGTGAATGAGTAAGTCCCCGCCGAAAGCCCTGTAAATAAGCC
This sequence comes from Saprospiraceae bacterium, assembly GCA_016787525.1. Taxonomy (GTDB): domain Bacteria; phylum Bacteroidota; class Bacteroidia; order Chitinophagales; family Saprospiraceae; genus JAAFJT01. The sequence goes on from JAEUUP010000018.1 coordinate 89,410, forward strand.
CGTTTGATTGGTTGTATTGCTGCCTGAACGTTGGTAAGTATAAGGTGATGTACCACCTTTTACCCCAACAAATACACGCGCGTCTGTTCCATTTGCGCTGGAAGGGTTGGATACTGAGGGGGTCGCTAAACTCAAAACAGCAGGTTGTGTGATGGTTGCGGTGGTTATATTTGAGCAGCCGTTTCCGTCTGTTGCCGTAAACGTGTAGGTTTGAGGGGTCAAACCTGTGAATGTACCTACAGGGCTTTGTGTACCTATATTTGGACTAATCGTATAGTTAATATTTCCCGTTCCACCCATTGCTGAAACAACGACTTGACCATCTGAGCTGCCAAAACATTTGACATTAGTTACTGAGTGGGGGCTGAAACTAATATTTGCGGGTTGAGTGACCGTTGTGGTGGAGGCGGCAGAACAACCGTTGGCATCTGTTGCCGTAAACGTGTAGGTTTGGGCAGTCAAACCAGTAAAAGTACCCACCGAGTTTTGATTACCTATATTTGGATTGATGCTGTAAGTGATATTCCCTGTTCCACCTGTTGCCAAGAGGGTGACTTGCCCATCTGAGCCGCCAAAACATTGGGCATTTGTTACAGAAGGCATACCTATAATAGGTGTAGAATTAACCGTGACTGTTACTGAACCCATTGCTTTATCGCCACTTGTATTCGTGACGACGACATAGTAAGTCTTCGTTGTTGTTGGTGAAACGGTGGTATTACTGAGGGGTAGCGGGTCGTAACCTGCGACTTGTCCATAATTATTGAGACCCCAACCGACGACTGAACCGTTGCTCAACACAGCTAAACTATGATTACCGCCTGCGGCAATTGCCCTTGCACCCACAACCGTATTGGGAATGGTCGTTTGTCCATAATTATTGAGGCCCCAACCGACGACTGAACCGTTGCTCAATACAGCTAAACTATGCAAACTGCCTGCGGCAATTGCCTTCGCTCCCACAACGGTATTAGGGACAGTCCTGTTATTTCCCCAACTGATGACCGAGCCATTGTTCAATAAGGCTAAACTCTGAAACCCACCTGCTGCAATCGCCGTCGCTCTCACCACGGTATTAGGTGTAGTCGTTTGTGTATAGGTGTTATCTCCCCAGCCGATGACCGTGCCGTTGCTCGATAAGACTAAATTATGATAGTAGCCGCTCTCAATTGTCTTTGCACCAATGACAGTATTGGGTATAATGGTTTGTCCATAGGTGTTATCACCCCAACCAACGACCGTGCCGTTGTTCAATAAGGCTAAACTATGAAAACGACCTGCTGTAATCGCCGTTACGCCCACGACGGTATTGGGTGTGTTAGTTTGTCCAGAGGAATTATCACCCCAACCAACGACCGTGCCGTTGTTCAATAAGGCTAAACTATGATTGTCACCTGCCGCAATTGCTGTTGCACCCACAATGGTATTGGGTATGGTCGTTTGTCCATTACCATTATAGCCCCAGCCGATGACCGTACCGTTGCTCAATAAGGCTAAACTATGATTGTCACCTGCCGCAATATTGATTGCTTGAGGTTTTTCAGACCATGAGACAGTACTGCCGTTAGTAGTGATGAGGCTGTTCAAATCCACCGAGCCACCACAGATAGTCGTATTAGAGGTGTTAAGGGTGGGTGGGTCTATGACTTGTGCAGAGGCCGTGGCAGAGCAATTGTTATTATCTGTTACCGAGAAGGTGTAAGTGCCTGCTGATAGACCCGTAAACAAGCCTGTCTGATTGGTCGTATTGCTCCCTAAGCGTAAATAAGTATAGGGAGCCGTACCTCCAGTTACTCCAACAAGGACGCTGCCATTGGTTCCATTAATGCTGGAAGGGTTGCTCACTGAAGGAACATCAAAAGTAGGTACTGGATTTACAGTCACCGTTACCGAGCCATAAGTTTTACTACCATTGGCATTGCTAACAACAACATAGTAAGTTTTTGTCGTAGTCGGCGAAATGAGCGTAGTATTGAAGGGTAGCGGGTTATAAGTATCGGTTTGTCCAGAGCTATTATATCCCCAACCAACGACTGAACCGTTGTCCAGTAAAGCTATACTATGACCATTTCCTGCGGCAATTGCTTTCGCACCCACCACATTGTTGGGAATGGTTGTTTGTCCGTAGGTATTATCTCCCCAACCAATGACTGTACCATTGCTTAATAAGGCTAAATTATGGCTATACCCTGCGGCAATCGCTGTTGCGTTCACGACGGTATTGGGGATAGTCGTTTGCCCCGAGGCGTTACTTCCCCAACCGACGACCGTGCCGTTGCTTAATAAGGCTAAATTATGATTGGCTCTCGCTGCAATTGCTGTTGCGTTTGCTACGGTATTGGGGATAGTCGTTTGCCCTAAGGCATTATTTCCCCAACCGACGACCGTACCATTGCTCAATAAGGCTAAACTATGATTGTCGCCCGCCGCAATCGCTGTTGCGTTCACGACGGTATTGGGAATAGTCGTTTGTCCTTGCGAATTTCTTCCCCAACCAACGACCGAACCATTATTCAACAAAGCTAAGCTATGATAACCACCTGCTGCTATGGCTTTGGCGTTCACAACGGTATTGGGAATGTTAAGTTGTCCATAGAAATTAGATCCCCAATTAACAACTGTTCCATTGCCCAATAAGGTTAAAATATGTTCATTTCCTGCGGCAATCGCTTTTGCGTCCACGACACTACTGGGAATATTCCCCAGTGACTGGATACGAAAACCCCAATGAATAGCCGAGCCATTACTCAATACAGCAGAATTATAAAAGTCACCAGCCGCAATTGCCACAACGGGTGGCTGTTCAAACCAAGAGATATTGGTAGCGTTTGTAGAAATAAGGCTATTCAGATTGACTGAACCACCCGCACAAATTGCCGTATTGGTCGTAGTGAGTGTCGGTTGTGCAATGGCTGTTGTCCCTATAAAACTCAAGAATAGGATAACCCAACCTTGTACAATAAAGTGGGTTGAGTGTGTTGTGTGGCTGTGCAGTTCTTTGTTTTTCATCTTTTATTTTTTAATTAGAATGAGCTATGAATTGTTATTGGGTTATATTGCTACCAATATGTTGACCCTCTGAGGTTTCAAGACAGACTCTTTTTTTAGTTTAAAGAGCATGACTTTTTTATTTTAAGGGTATCAACGTACACAGTGAGAGGTATCAACGTACACAGTGAGAGGTATTAACTTCACAGTGAGAGGTATCAACGTACACAGTGAGAGGTATCAACGTACACAGTGAGAGGTATTAACTTCACAGTGAGAGGTATCAACGTACACAGTGAGAGGTATTAACTTCACAGTGAGAGGTATCAACGTACACAGTGAGAGGTATTAACGTACACAGTGAGAGGTATCAACGTACACAGTGAGAGGTATTAACGTACACAGTGAGAGGTATCAACGTACACAGTGAGAGGTATTAACGTACACAGTGAGAGGTATTAACGTACACAGTGAGAGGTATCAACGTACACAGTGAGAGGTATCAACGTACACAGTGAGAGGTATTAACGTACACAGTGAGAGGTATCAACGTACACAGTGAGAGGTATCAACGTACACAGTGAGAGGTATTAACTTTTAGGCTCAATTATGATTTCAAGTTGCTGATACTCTTTAAACCCGTAGGGTTGGCATTTTGGTAGTAATAAAGCCCCCTGTTTGTTTTCAATGCCGTAGGCATGGCATTTTGTAAAGAAAATGAGTGATTAAATCCTTTATAATATCATGCCTACGGCATTCAATAATTGTATTTATTGCTATTTTCTACCAAAATGCCATGCCTACGGCATTGAAAACAAACAGGGGGCTTTATTACTACCAAAATGCCAACCCTACGGGTTTAAAGAGTATCAGCAACTTGAAATCATAATTGAGCCAACTTTTATAGTATGCGAATTACAGGTTGAAAGCCCCGTTAGGGGCGACATATGCTTAATTATGTCGCCGCTACGCGGCTTTAACTTGGAGGGGTGTTTTTTACGGTGGGCTTCACCCGCCGCTACCAATATGTCACCCCTAACGGGGCTTTCAATTCGTAATTCGCATATTTTATTGCTTAACAATTTTTTGAGAAAAAAGCACCCCCTCAGTATCCACACCTCTGATGATGTAAATGCCGTTGGGTAGGTGGCTCAGGTTCGGCGTGTGCGTCAGGTTCGAGAAACTTTGAAAGTTTCCCGAACCTTGCGTTTGCTTTTCACTCAATACCACTTGCCCAATTGAATTGATGATGTGAAAAGATAGAGCGTTTTCAATGGTCAAAAGTCCGCTTGTTACTGAGGGGTATATCTTGACCTTTGATTTGCCTTTTGATTGGATTGAAATGGTTTTTGAATAGTCAAATTGACCATCTAAGTCGTTGATTTTTAATCTATAAAAGGCAATTGTCGGTAGGCGATAGTTGTCAGTAAAGTCGTAAGTTGAGTGAGAGCCTTTGGCTTTGACTGTACCTATTTTCTCAAAAGACTGACCATCAGGACTGCGTTCTACCTCAAAATTCAAAGTATTTGTCTCCTCAGCCGTTGTCCAAGTCAACCAATTCCCCCCCTCAGTATTTTTGCCTGAAAAGTTGAGTAGTTCGACAGGCAAGGCGGTGTTGCAGGTTTTACCTGTTGTCCAATTAGAAGCGGTGCTGGACAGACTGAATCCGTTTAGCGCGCCCGTCAATTCGTCGCTGTTGACGGTATTGAGGAGGGTGTTGATGGTGGTGTTGGTTGTATTGGCTGTGCCGTGGTCGAATCGGTAATACATCAACAAATTGCTTTGGTCAAGGAGTGTGCAGACGGACATATTGGCTTGAATCTGGGCTTGAGTACGAGCTGTGGTCCACACCCGCACCTCATCAAGTGTACCGTTCATAAATTCACTGATGCCGAGATAAGCACCGAGATAAACGCCAGAATTAAAAGCAGGTAACGGTGTATTGGAAGCGGCGCGTTGTGCTACTTGATTGCCATCAAGATAGGACGTAAAGAAACCATTGCGCTGCCACGTCATGGCGATGTGGTGCCAATTACCATCATTGTAACCCGCGCCGATGTTTATGCCTGAGGGTGTGCCACCATCATTGGAAAGGACGTGTTGCCCATTCCAGCCTGCGACAATATAGCCATTGTTGTCTTGCATCCGCACAGCAGATTGATTGCTGCTGCCTTTGAACCAATATTCAATGGTGAGAGCATCGCCACCCGCAAAGAGACTTCCGCTACATTTGGTGATTTGAACACAGTCGTTTGTGCCATCAAAACTCAGAGCGTTGTTGGTGGTGGTAGCGGGTGGTGTGGGTACAGGATTGACTGTAACCGTGACCGAACCCGTTGTTTTGTCGCCATTGGCATTGGTGACAACGACGTAGTAAGTCTTTGTTGCTGTTGGTGAAACGGTTGTATTACTGAGGGGTAGTGCGTTGTAGCTTGTGGACTGTCCATAAGTATTATCGCCCCAACCAATGACCGAGCCGTTGCTCAACAAAGCCAAACTATGTTCGCCACCTGCGGAAATCGCCGTAGCTCCGACAACGGTATTAGGGACAGCCGTATTATCGCCCCAACCAATGACCGAACCATTGCCCAAAAGGGCTAAACTATGGTTGCCACTCGCCGCAATTGCCTTTGCCCCCACAACCGTATTAGGGACAGGTGTATTTGCGCCGCCCCAGCCAATGACCGAGCCGTTGCCCAGCAAAGCTATATTATGATAGCTTCCTGCCGCAATTGCTGTTGCCCCCACAACCGTATTAGGAACAGAGGTTTGTCCTATGGTATTATCGCCCCAACCGATGACTGAACCGTTGTTCAATAAGGCAAGACTATGCAAATCACCTCCTGTAATCGCTGTGGTATTTGCAAGTGTATTGGGGACATTCGTTTGTCCAGAGGTATTATCACCCCAGCTGACAACGGAGCCATTGCTCAATAAAGCTAAATTATGGTCAGCACCTGCCGCAATCACCATTGCCCCCACCACAGTATTGGGAACGGTGGTTTGTCCAGAGAAATTTCTACCCCAAGCCACAACCGAGCCGTTACTCAATAAGCCTATGCTATGCCCAAAACCTGCCGCAATTGCCTTTGCTCCCACGACAGTATTCGGCGGGGTCGCTTGTCCAGCACCATTATTACCCCAACCGATAACTGTTCCAGTGCTCAATAAGGCTAAACTATGGTACCCGCCCGCCGCAATTGCAATCGCTTGTGGTTTTTCAGACCAAGTGACGGTGCTGCCATTGGTCGTGATGAGTGTGTTTAAATCCAATGACACACTACCGCAGATAGTGGTATTGGTGGTGGTGAGTGTGGGCGGGTCATAGACTTGTACGGTGGTGGTCTTCGTACAACCCGTATTATCGGTTGCGGTGAAGGTATAAGTACCTGCTGAAAGTCCTGTAAATAAACCTGTTTGATTGGTGGTACTACTGCCTGAACGGGCGTAAGTATAAGGTGGTGTGCCGCCTTTTGCATTTACCCAAACGCGACCACCAAATCCATTAATACTGGAATTATGAATTACTGAGGGGGTATTGAAACTAATAGCGGTGGGTTGACCGATAGTAATGACTGTTTTGGCGGTGCAACCGTTGATGTCTGTTGCTGTAAACGTGTAGGTATTGGCAGGCAAACCTGTAAAAACACCCGCAGGGCTTTGTGAACCCGCGATTGGAAAGACACTATAAGAGATATTCCCTGAACCGCCCGTTGCCAAGACAATTACTTCTCCATCTGAGCTACCAAAACATTTAGCATTGGCTACTATGGGAGGCAGAATAGTAGGTAGTGTTGTCGAGACATACACTGTGACTGAGTCTGTCTTTATGGCACCACTCGCATTGCTCACAATAACATAATAGGTCTTTGTCGTGGTCGGTGAAACAGTGGTATTACTGAGGGGTAGCGGGTCGTAGCTTGCCGTTTGTCCATAATTATTTAGTCCCCAACCGACGACCGAGCCATTGCTCAACAAAGCTAAACTGTGCAGACTACCTGCTGCTATCGCTTTTGCATTAACAACAGTGTTGGGGACTACTGTTTGCCCATCGCTATTACTTCCCCAACCGACAACCGAGCCATTGCTTAATAAGGCTAAACTATGCCCGCCACCCGCCAAAGCACCACCTGCTGCTATCGCTATTGCACTCGCAACAGTATTGGGCACTGTCGTTTGTCCAAAATTATTGCGTCCCCAAGCTGTAACTGTGCCGTTATTCAGTAGTGCTAAATTATGGTAGTTACCTGCCGCAATCGCTTTTGTACCTACGACGGTGTTAGGAATAGTCGTTTGCCCTTCTAAATTATCTCCCCAACCTATAACCGAGCCGTTGCTCAATAAGGTCAAATTATGCAGACTACCTGCTGTAATTGCCGTTGGGTTAGTGAGGGTATTAGGAATAGTCGTTTGTCCATAATTATTTAGTCCCCAACCAACAACCGAGCCGTTGCCCAATAAGGCTAAACTGTGCAGACTACCTGCTGCAATTGCTGTTGCGCTAGTGAGGGTATTGGGTATGGTCGTTTGTCCATCACTATTGTCTCCCCAACCAATAACCGAGCCGTTGTTCAATAAAGCCAAACTATAAAGCCCTTTCGCCGCAATGGCTTTGGCACCCACGACAGTATTGGGTATAGTTGTTTGTCCATAGCTATTATCGCCCCAACCAATGACTGTGCCATTGCTCAATAAGGCTAAACTATGACGACCTGCTGCTGCTATCGCGGTTGCTGGTGGCTTTTCAGACCATGAGACGGTCGTGCCGTTGGTGGTAATAAGGCTGTTCAAATTCACCGAACCACTGCGACAAAAGGCAATATTAGTGGTGGTGAGTGTGATTGTATCATTGATGGATGCAATAGTGGTGGCAGTACACCCAACATTATCCGTTACAGTTACGAAGTAAGTACCAAATGATAAACCCGTAAATAGACCCGTTTGGTTGGTCGTCGCGCTGCCCGAGCGTGTGAAAGTATAGGGTGACGTACCACCTGTTGCAGCAACGGTTATACTGCCATCTGTTGCATTGGCACTCGAAGGATTGGAGGTTGAGACGACACCTATACTAAGGGCTGTTGCGGGTTGGCTAACAGTAACAATGGTTGATGCCACACAACCATTTGGGTCTTTTGCAAAAAGTGAATAGGTTTGGGCTTTTAAACCCGTAAAAGTACCCGCAGGACTTTGGCTACCTGTATTTGGACTGATGCCATAAGTAACATTGCCTGTTCCACCCGTTGCCAATACAATAATTTGACCATCCGCGCTACCAAAACATTTAGCATTGGTTACTGAGGGGGTGCCTAAACTCATGGGTGAGCCGATGCAAGCGGCTGTCTGACTTCTAATCAAATTGCCGGGCAGTGGACCAAAGCCATTGTTGAAGTTAATGCCAATACTCGGTACAAGATGGCAATAACTCATAATGGTACCGCCATTTGTGGGCGTGGGTCCAGCCGCACAACTACCATCCTCTACTGCCACACAATTATCAATCGGACCGCCTGCCCAAGTACAGCTTTGTGTATGTGGTGAGCCGAAATTATGCCCCAACTCGTGCGTCACGACTTCAACATTCCACGAATAAGTTGGTACATTCACGACAGTTGTGGTGATACTACCGCTTACGCCTGTGCTGTGTCCTTCTGCTTTTTTACATAAAACATCCAAATAGGCAATCCCGCCGCCTAAGATACGCGCAGAAAGTAGGTGCGCTAAGTCACCTGTAAAATCTGAGCCGATGCGAGTTGTGAAAAGTGTAAGTGCTTGTTCTGTATTGGTGGCAGAAACATAAGGGTCAGCCGTATCCCAAATTTTGAGTTGTGACATCTGAATAAGGATACCTTCGTTGTTGTATAACACGGCAACTTGACCAAAAAGGGCGTTCACAAAATTGGTCACATTGGTCACATTCGACCCTTGCGCTTGGTAAAGCGCATTGTCGGCTTCAATATAAATTTGAACAGCACGGCAGGCAACGTTTTCTGGTGAAGTTGTTAAATGTCCACTTTCTATGGTGCGTGTCACGGCTTCTTCAACGCCGCATCTGAACGTTGAATGTTCCAATAACTCATGGTCATTGTAAAAAATATGGTTCGACGATGTTTTGATTTTACCCAAAACATAATTGCCCCTATCGTTCGACACAATGCCACTCAACTCACCATTGGACAGAGCCAATGACACCACTGAGTTGTTGTCGCCTTTGATGATGCCTTTATAAAAAACGCCGCGTTTGACAGCCACTTCTTCGTCGCGGGCATTCGTTACTTTGTACTTGTCGCCAAATACATCGTTGGGTATCAATTCCAAAACCATTGTGCTGTCAGCAGCGACAGGTATCTCAAATGCTAAAAAGGCTGGGTTTTCTCTTTCCATTTGTTTTAAGGCGGCTTCATCTGTCGTGAGCTGTACAGCAGTATTTCTTTCTGTAAATGTATTTTCCAAGGGATGAAGTTCCGTTGCCAAACGGAGTGCGGCGACACGTTGCGGCTTCGCTTGGGTGTGTGCTGCTTGAACGGCTTTTGTGATTTGTCTTTGCGCTAATACGCTTGAAGTTGCACCAAAAATCAAGAATAGGATAACCCAACTTCGCAAAACGTGCGTGCTTACTGAGGGGGTACTGTTGGCATACTGTTGTTTGTTCATCATGTTAAATATTGAGAATGAGCGTGAATAATGATAGTATTATGTCTCGTACAGCCTTCATCTTCTTTAGCTGTCTGAATGATGTGTCAAAACTGCATCATTCGCTCATTATCAAGGTCTCATTGATACAATATGAGCGTCTCACCTACAACATGAGCGTCTCATAGATACATCACGAGCGTCTCATGTATGAAAATGAAGGGTCTCATCGGGCTATTGGAGACAGCCAAAGGTGGCAAGCAATCACAAAGGAGAACTATTGGAAAGACGATTGATAAGCAATGGACATGAAGCGTTAAGAAGCCTCAGAGGTACAATATTTTGGTAGCAGCAAAAGGCGTGAAGTGATTTTTTAGGGTGTCTTATTCTTTAAATCGTACACATTGAAGCGATTGGTCTCTGTGTTAAAAGCTATCAAACCACTGGAATTGGTGGCAAACCAAACGATTTTGCTCGTTTGTGTACCCGACTGAGCAGCTCCTGTATAGCGCGTTGTTCTCAAGTAGTTGTTTAACTATCATTTAGTTAGTTCTGATTGTTCAGTTTTCACGAACAAAGGTAAGCGCATTCCCACTAATGGGCAAAAGTCACTGACCAATGATAACTATAAGTCAGAAAAAGATCTCTTGTGCCAATCGGTATGTTTGCGCATGAGCCTCTATGATGGTTGCCACACGGGCTGAGTAGCCACCACCCATGCTCACCTCGACGGGAACATTATTTTTTCGACACATCTCCAACACGCATTTATCCCGTTGAGCGCAACCATTCATCGTGAGACTCAAACGACCCAATTTATCGGTTTCTAAAACATCTACGCCTGCATTGAAAAATGCAAAATCGGGTTGCACTTCGTCCATGAGTAAAGATAAATTTTCTTTCAAGACTTTTAGATAAAACGCATCGGTCACACCATCAGGTAAGCCAATATCGAGGTCACTTTGTTCTTTGTGAAGCGGATAGTTATTAGCTCCGTGCATCGAGAATGTGAAAACACCCCCCTCAGTATTGTCGCCTTTTTGCCACTGGTTTCTTGATTGTCTGAAAATTTCTGCTGTGCCATTGCCTTGATGCACATCGAGGTCAATGATGAGTATGCGTTTTGCTAAATTAGTGTTTATCAAATAATTGGCTGCCATAGCTTGGTCATTGAGTAGGCAAAACCCTTCGCCTCTATCCGTAAAAGCATGGTGTGTGCCACCCGCCACGTTCATGGCGACATCGTATTTTAATGCCCAATGACAGGCTTCAATTGTGCCACCAGCGATGGTGATGCAACGGTCAAAAAGTTGTTGTGTCAATGGAAAACCAATGCGCCGCATTTCTTTTTGAGTCAACTCCAAATGCTTCATTCGGTCGAAATACTGAGGGGTATGCGTGGCAGTGATGATGTCTTCGGAAAGTGGTTTGGGTGCAAAAAAATGGTCATTCGTCACTGTACCTTCATACAAAAGTTGTTCTGGAATCAGCTCATATTTGAGCATCGGGAAGCGATGTCCATCGGGTAGTTGCAGTTTGTAAATGGGTGAATAGGCAATTTTTAGCATACTAATATGACCGTCTTTTTTCTAAGGAATGGCTTTAACTGTATAAAACCGAGCAAATATGTTAAAGTTTAACTTAATTCAAAACAATAATTTATCTTTGTATTGTTAACAATTTTTCTTTAATCCTTTAAATGTCTAAAAACATGAAAATCCAAACTGTTCCAAACTGAAAAGTTAATTTTATTTTTTTATTTTTTCTTTATCGTTTTTTTTAGTAGTTGCCGAAAGGACATAAAAATAATGCAAGATGATTTTATTAATCCCAATATCACTTCTCAAGTGAGTCTCAATAAAACGATTTTAAATGATAAAGGCGAAATAATAGCCTTTGAAATGATTAAAGAGCTTCCTGAACAGGCTCCGATACCACCATGTAATGATCCAGAACCAACCATTGATGATTTACCAGTACGTGGTGCCGCTTATGTAGGTTGTTGTTGTATACAATATTTAGGTTATGACCAAATTACCTTATCTACTGGAAGATACTTGTTTTTTAAACTTAGAGCCAAAAATTATAGATGGTCGTCCCCAGCAAATTACAGGAATTATTATTCAGTTAAACATAATGGAAATGTAATACTTGAAGAGTATATATTAGATGAGAATGATTTACCTTCATGTGAGACATATGGATTTCAAGGGGGAGTAGGGATAAAACTTAAGGATGGCCAATGTCCAGGGCATATAGAATTTATCGCTCGGAAAGAATATAGGCTTAGTGATAATGTTTGGAGATATTGCTCTCAAACAGAAGGAGAGTTTGATTGTCTGTAAAAACTTTAATCGTTCCTAAATTGAAAATTATGAAAATTATTATTCCATTTATATTCTATCCATTTTTGCTTTTATCTCAAGAGTTTAAAATTATTGGTGTTAGTTTTGATAATAAATACGATACTCTCACAATTGGATTTCGAACAAATGCCAATTTAGGTATTGATTCATCACTCAACGAAGTAAATATTTTTGGACAAACTGTAACTAAGTCTGTGGATATAAGAATCGTTCAAAGAGACTCTTCTAATTTCTCTTGTACCTATCCAAATGGCTTTAATAGCTCAAAAATATTTTATCCTCAAAATTTTGACTCAAAAATAAATTGGCGTAGCAATAAAGATACAACCTTATTGAATCGTACTTTTGAAATCCAATGTTTAACGCCTAATATTAGATCTTTGATATTTAGACACAATTTAGGCGTTCAGCCCATAACTTTTTTTGAGAATAATTTTGATTATCAAAACGCTTGTGGAGTAGAAGACCAATTTAGCGTGTTCATTGTAGAGCGAAATATGATTCAATTTATTTCAACTAATTCGCCATTCAGTAATTTGATTATTGTTTTCAGGAAAGGGCTTTTGTTGGAAACTCAATCAATAATAAATCCAAAACCTTTTCGAGTTTATCCTAATCCTTTTAATACAGAGTTATCAATACAAATTTCAGAAAAACAACACGTTTCAGAAATCCAAATACAGGATGTATTAGGTCGTTTAGTTTTTATACAAAAATACAATGAGGATAAGGAACTAATAAGTCTCAATCTACACGGGTTACAAAAAGGAAGTTATTACTTAACTTTGTATGATAGTCATGGCAAAGTATTAGGTAGTCAACTGATTGTCAAATGAGTCAAACAAAAGTATCCGATTGATATTTTTTTAGAGGCAACACCTTATACAAACAGGATTTTATACTGAGAGGATCTGGTTCGATAGAGGCAGCCCCTCAGTATAAAACTTAAAACCGCATCGGACTCAACGACTCAATCCTCATACTGAGGGGGGCTTTTTCAACAATTTCTGATACCAATTTGCCTGTGGCGGGACCCAAACTCAAGCCCATCATGCCATGTCCTGTGGCAATAGTGACATTTTTCAGATGCGAAACGCGACCAATATACGGCAAACCATCGGGCGAACAAGGTCGCAAACCACGCCAAACGGTTTCGGGTTGTGGCATTTTGACATAGAGTTCTGGATAAAAACTGTTCACACCTTGCACAATGCCTTTCACACGATTCATATTGACCGACAAATCAATGCCCGCAATTTCCATCGTACCAGCGCAACGCAAATGGTTGCCCATCGGTGTCGCCGTCGCACGTGCTTCGAGCATGATGGCGGGAACGTTGACCTTCTCGCCCAGACCTTCAAACATCATACTGTAGCCTTTACCGCCTTGAAGTGGCAACGACAGACCCAATTTTTCGGTCAAAACGCCTGACCATGCACCAACTGCGACTACAACTTCATCCAATTCGAGTTCGCCACCTTGTATTACAACGCTCTTAACTCTTTGATTTTCAACTCTAAAATTCAAAACTTCAGTTTTGGATAAAAACTCAACCCCCTCAGTATGCAGGTATTTTTTTAAATTAGCAATCAATAAATTCGGATTCAAATGCGCATCACCTGAATACAAAACGCCGCCTAAAACATTCACTTTTGTATTGGGCTCAAGATTTTGCACCTCTTTTTGCGACAAAACATGGGCTTCGATGCCTGCTTTATTGGCAATAGCTGCACCTTCTGCTTCTTCATGTGCCATCGCAGGGGTTTGATAGAGCATCAACAGACCGCGCTCATGCCAACCAAAATCGAAATACTGCTCACGTTGAAAATCTTGATACAGTGTTTTACTCAACAAACTTATATCCCTCAGTATCGGGATAGATTTTTCGACATGGGCAGCCGTGGCATTTTTGTAAAACAACCAACCCCATTTCAATAGCCGCCCACTCAGTCTTGGACGAATATAAAAAGGACTCGTCGAACTCAACATCCAACGCAGCCCTTTGGCTATCATACCAGGCGCAGCCAGCGGGATGATATGACTTGGCACTATCATGCCAGCATTGCCATGTGAGCAACTGTCCGACCCATCACTTTGGTCAATTACAGTCACTTTATGACCTTGTTTTTGAAGATAATAAGCTGAAAATAAGCCGTTTATGCCACTACCAATTATACTGATTTTCATAATCAAGATTTAATTATTTGAACAACATTAACTCGCCGCTGCCGCCGCTTGCATCATAAGGTAATACAAAACGCTATAAACAGCTATCAGCACAAGCGTTTCATCAATCTGTTCAGTAAAATGTGGATTAACGTCAATTTTGAAATCGTAATGACCTTGTGTCCACTTATAGTCAGGCGTAATGATGAGTAATTCAGTTCCAGTAGGGTCAACGAGAGCATATTGCGACTTCCAGATATTGTGAGATTTCGTCAAATAGTCAGTTTTTTGCTCTGTTTCGAGCATATCTATCACAATTTGCCCTTTCCAATTCATTTTGAGTTCGGCAATATCTGAATCGCCTTTGGAGACAACAATAGATGTTCCCCAAAAACCTTTGGGTAAGAAGTCATAAAATTCGCCAAACTGAGTCGTCATCTGAGCTTTCGACGACGACCATTTTTCAAATTTTAGACTACCCAAAAAAGTGCCTTCCTCTGAGTTGAGAATATATTCTTTTTTAGAAGAGTATGTAACTTTCATGTTTTAAATGTTTTATTGAAAATTTAAAATACCAAAATCTTGTCCTTGCTTTTTGCTGTCTAAAAATACGTGAGCCGTTTCTTCAATGGTTACAGAAATATTGGAATAACTGAAATCTGGAAAAGCCACCAACGATTTTTTATTGTCAAAATAAAAAGTTGTGCCTGAGGTGCGTGCCGTTTCTTTTGTAATCAATGGACGACGACCTGTAAGGCGACTTTTGATCCACTCGACACGCCAAGCCAATGCCGCCAAAAACGGGGTAACGCGAATCGAAGCAGGGCGTTTGTTGAAAATAGCAGCGATTTTTTCAAACATGGTTTTATACTTCATATTTTCACCATTGAGTATAAAACGTTGATTATCAATTGGCGACTCCATCAACTTAACCATAAAGACGACAACATCGCGCACGTCAACATAACCCGTTGACCCCTCAGTATAAAACCGTAAACCTTCCCAAACTTGCTTAAACAATCGCCCAGTGCCTTGTTCCCATTGTTGTGCGCCTAACACAACTGTCGGATTCACCATCGCAGCGGTCAGACCTTCCGAAATGCCACGCCAGACCTCTTGCTCGGCTTGGTATTTAGAAATAGCATAATGCGAATTGAGAGGCGAACGCTGCCATTTGTTCGTTTCGCGCACCCAAGGTTCATGTTCCACACGCCCAATGGCGGCGATACTGCTGACATACACCAGTTTTTCGATGCCTACTTCTAAGGCGGCATTGACCACATTTTCAGTGCCAACAACATTGATGCGATACATCTCCTCGCGGTCGCGTGGGTCGAATGAGACAACAGCCGCACAGTGATAAATCTGCTCGATTTTATGCCCCCTCAGTATATTCTCCAAATAAGGCGCATCCAACACATCACATTCTTCCCACATCACTTTGTCTTTGACATCAGCGACTAAGTCCCATCGGCTCGTTGGTCGGCGTAAGCAAACGATGTATGAATAGCCATTTTTGACCAGATGACGAGCTAAATAAGAGCCAACAAACCCTGTTGCACCTGTTATAAGTATGCGTTTTGATTGATTCATTTTACTATTGATAAGAAGTATAGTATAAAGAGATTTCGCATATTATGAAGGTGATAATCTGCGGAATCTTGGTAAAAATAGATAGATTCCGCAAATTATCACGCCTAAAAACTGCGGAATCGTGAGGAATACATTCATTTTTATCAGACAAAAAAATAAAGTTTGCTAAAATATGTTTTTGTGAGAATCGTCATTCAGAATAAAATTTCGTCACTTCATCCCTTGTTTTTGACAATTCATCGAATAAAATACTAACCCCTCAGTATAAGTTCGTTTTTTTGTAAAACTAATTCAATTTATTGATTATCAACAAATTGAATTGGTTTTTGTTTCTGATATTGGTTTTTTTTTGCAAAAAATGTAAAAAACTTTGGAAACTTTTGAACTAAAAATCGTTTCCTATGTTTTTCCGTCATACTTTTGCCACCAATATGACAGCAGAGATAAAAAATAATATTTTGCAGAAAGTCGCCGCTTTATTTTTCCGCTACGGCATAAAAAGCGTGACAATGGATGACATCGCTCGCGAGCTGGGCATGTCTAAAAAAACACTGTATCAGTTTTTTGAAAATAAGAATGATATGCTCACGCAAATCTTTCAAATGGAAGAAATGCGTGATATTGAAATGACAAAATGTATCATTGCAGAAGCTGAAAACGCAGTTGATGAGTTGTTGGGTTTTGCCAAACATGGTGTCGAAGAGTTTGCCAAAATTATGTCCTCGTCAACGATTGTTTATGATTTGCATAAATATTATCGTGACTTATGGAGTAGTTTTGAAGCAAACATGAACAGACGAATTTATGACGGAACTAAAGCCAATCTTGAAAGAGGCAAACGCGAAGGCTTGTATCGCCCCGACCTCGATGCGGATATGCTTGCCAAACTTTATGTACGTCAATTGATGTCTTTTATTGACGAAGAAACCTTTCCGACCAAGCAGTATAACAAAGTGCAATTGTTTAAGCAATACTTGGTATATCATGTTCATGGCATTGCGACACAGAAAGGTATCACCCTTTTTAATGATAAAATGAAAGCTTTGTTCGGTAGCGAGCCGAGACTTTAAAACATTCTAAACCATACTGTTATGTTTCTTTTCCATAAAAAAATCGTCCTTTTCGTCGTGTTTTCTGCTGCGATACTGAGGGGGTATGCACAGGACATTGTGCGTATGTCACTCGATGAAGCTGTTACTTATGCGATGAAAAATAACAACGGTATCAAAAATATCCAGATGGGTGTGAGAGATGCCGAAGAACTCATCCAAGCCACTAAAGCAACTGGCTTGCCGCAAGTGAATGCGGAATTGGGTTATAATTTTTTCTATCAAAAGCCAAAGGTTGTTTTCCCTGCAAGTTTTGGTGAAGCACAGGTCATCCCTTACACCAATTTCGGCTTGATTCAACAGGCTTGGGCAACAGCTGGCTTGAAAGATGGCTCTGGAAATTTGATTGCGCTACCCTTGAAGTATCCACAACCGAGTGGCGATGGTGGTGATATATCTTTCGTTCAGCGGAATGGTATTACGGGTACATTGAGTGCCTCGCAACTCATTTTCAGTGGTAGCTACACTGTGGCTTTGAAAGCTGCGAACTTTGCACGCGAATTAGCAGCTGTACAAGTAACTTCTAAAGAACAGGAAGTGCGTTATCAAGTAGCAGATGCTTATTTGCCGAGTTTGTTGATTACAGAAAGTGTAAAAACTTTGGATAAAAACATTGCGAACCTCGAAAAACTGCTTAAAGAGGTATCTGCGACCTACAAGGCGGGATTTGTTGAGCAATTGGATGTGGATAGATTGACGCTTTCGTTGGCAAATTTGAAATCGGAACGTGATAATCTCGACCGTCAGAAAGGATTGGTTATCAATGCATTGAAGATGGTGATTGGTTATCCGATGGATAAAGACATCGAGCCTACCGATGATATCAACAGCCTTTTGCAACCTGCGGCACAAGAAGATTTGATGGGGGCGATTGACTATAATAATCGCAAAGAGTATCAAGTGATTTTGACTGGTGAGAAGTTGCAAAAACTCAATATTGACCTCAACAAGGCGGGTTATTTGCCAACAGTTGTAGGCTTTGCAAATTGGACGGCTAACTTGAATAGCGATAATTATTTTTCAAAAGATAAAGATACTTATTGGTTGCCACAAGGTTTAGTGGGCTTCAAAGCCTCGATGAGTCTGTGGGATAATAATGAAAAAAAGCATAAAATCGAACGTGCAAAGATTGCTTTGGCACAAATTCAAAACCAAAAATCGGATTTTGAACGCGCTGTGACTTTGCAAGTGATGAATGCGCGTATCGCTTATTTCAATGCCCAACGCCGTGTCGAATCGCAACAGAAAAACCTGGCTTTAGCTGAGCGCATTCATAAGACGACAGAAACGAAGTTTAAAAACGGCATCGGTTCGAGTCTCGAAATCACGACAGCCGAGCAGCAACTCTATCAAGCACAACAAAACGTGCGTCAAGCTCAGTTCGACCTTTTGACAGCACAAAAAGCGTTGCAAAAGGCATTGGGTAAATAGTTCGATTTGGAATTTTGGATTTACGATTTTGGATTTACGATTTTTTACAATCCAAAATTCCCCCCCCTCAGTATTTTTAGCTTTCATAAGACATCACCTATAATAAAAATTAAAACGTTAATTTTCAGCGATTTATAAAAATAATACTTTATGAAAAAGATATTTTCTCTCCTTTTAATAACAGCTGTTTTTGCTGCTTGTGGCGGAAAAAGTGGCGATAAAAAAGAGCAACTGGCTAAACTGAAACAACAACAAGCGGATTTAGCAGGACAAATTGCGACACTTGAAAAAGAATTGGGTGCGTCGGATACGACAAAACGCGAAAAAATCAAGTACATCACGACCTCGATTTTGAGTCCAACAGTGTTCAACAGTTTCATTGAGTTGCAAGGTGCTGTGGTGGCAGATGATGAAGTTTTTGTAAATGCCAAAGTGCCGGGTTCGATTACAAAAGTGTATATCAAAATCGGTGATAGAGTGTCAGCGGGTCAAGTTGTAGCAGAAATTGACAACGATATGTTGTTTTCTCAGATGGAAGAATTGAAAAAACGTTGGGAGTTGGCAAATGAAGTTTTCCAAAAACAAGAATCTCTTTGGAAGCAAAACATCGGCTCAGAAGTACAGTATTTGAGCGCGAAAAACAACAAAGAAGCTTTGGAAAAAACAATGGCAACTTTGCAAAAAAGCAGCGAAATGTACCAAGTCAAAGCACCAATTTCGGGCGTTGTGGACGATGTACAAATGAAAATGGGTTCAGGTGCTGCGCCTGGTATGCCACTGGCAAAAATCGTCAATTTCTCAAAACTCAAAGTACGTGTAGATGCGCCTGAGACTTATGCAGGTAAGTTACGTATTGGCAATAGTGTTCAAGTACAATTTCCTGATATTCAAAAAGAAGTATCATCAAAGGTCAGCTATATTGGTGCAGGCGTAAACCCTGCAAACCGTACTGTGAAAGTCGAAATTCCGATGCGTTCCAACGAACCGGGCGTTTTGCCAAATATGGCAACAGTAGTGAAAGTTGTGAACTATGCTAAAGCCAATGCCATTGTAATCCCGATTAATATGGTGCAAAAAGATTTAGCGAATCAAGATTTTGTGATGATAGAAGAAAGCGGTCGCGCAAAGCGTGTCAATGTAAAAGTAGGACAACAATATGGTGAAAATTGCGAAGTCTTATCAGGTTTGAAAGCAGGAGATAAATTGGTTGTTGTTGGTTATCAGGACTTAAACGATGGCGATAAAGTAACAGTTAATTAGTTATTAGTAGGTTAGTTATTAGCGGTTTGAGTCATTAATCAATAACTAACCAACCAATCAACCAATAACAATATGAAAAAATCACTCCTAACTGTTCTCATTGCCAATACAGTCATGGCTTTTACGGCTACTGCACCTGTTTATTCACTTTCAGTTGGTGGCATCAATCACTGGGGTTTGGGAGTCATTTTTGGCTCTTTAGCAGCTATGAATTTGCTTGCAGGTGGCGGCTTGTCGCTGTTTAGTGTGCCAGAGGGCAAGTATTTTAAGCGTTTAGGTTTAGGCTTTTTTGTACTGAGTATCGTTGTCTTTTTACTACCTATTTAGCTACCTATTTAGATGGTGGGTCGCGACAAGCTACAAAATCAAATACAACAATGCTTGTACTACCCCTCAGTATAGTTCGATTAAGTTATTGAAAAACAAGGCGTTAGGTCGCTTTAAAATATAAAAGTCATGTTGGACAAAATAAAAGAGTTCAAACCTTCGAGCTGGTCAATAGATAATAAAACATTTATTTACTTGCTGACGCTTTTCCTGATGTTCGCAGGAACGATGGCGTATATCAACATTCCGAAGGAGCAATTTCCAGAGGTTGTATTCCCTCAAATCATGGTGAACACAATCTATCCTGGTACATCGCCTGAAAACATGGAATCTTTGATTTCAAAAGAAATTGAGAAACAGGTCAAAGCAATTCCAGGGTTGAAAAAAGTGACTTCCAACTCAGTTGAAAATTTCTCATCTGTGATGTGTGAGTTTAACACAACAGAAGACGTGCAACTTGCCAAACAACGGGTGAAAGATGCGGTGGATAAGGCAAAACTACCGACTGACTTAAAAGATAAGCCTTCGGTGATTGATATTGACATTTCGCAAGTGCCGATTATGAACGTTCATATCTCAGGTGATATGAGTTTGGATAGGCTAAAATATTATGCAGATGTGGTGAAAGATCGCATCGAAGCTATGAAAGAAATCAGTCGGGTGGACATTGTGGGCGCATTGGATAGAGAAATCCAAATCAATGTGGACATGTACAAAATGTCTGCTAATATGTTGACCTTCAGTGACATAGAAGGTGCAGTGGCTCGTGAGAACTTGACAATTTCGGGTGGTAACGTGGACATGGACAATGTGAAACGCAATATGTCGGTATCGGGTCAATTCAAAACGCCACGTCAAATCCAAGAGATAATACTGAGGGGTGGGAGTGGCGCGATTGTGCGTTTGAAAGACATTGCTGATGTGCGCGACACCTATGAAGAGCCAAAGAGTTATGCGCGTTTCAATGGTAAAAACGTGATTTCATTGAATGTTATCAAACGAGGTGGTCAAAACCTCATCATTGCAAGTGACGAAATCAAACGCATTTGTGACGAATTGCAGCAAACATCTTTTCCAAAAGAGTTGAAAATTGGTATCACAGGTGACCAATCTATCCGTACTCGTGTGACTTTGGACGACTTAATTAATACCATCATTATTGGTTTTGTCCTTGTAACGATTATTTTATTATTTTTTATGGGTACAGTTAATGCCTTATTTGTGGCTTTATCTGTGCCTTTATCAATGGCAGTAGCATTTTTGTTTGAGCCATCTTTGTTCACAGGTTTTTTAGGTTACAAAACATTTTCATTGAATATGATTGTTTTGTTCTCTTTCCTATTGGCTCTCGGTATTGTAGTGGATGATGCGATTGTGGTGATTGAAAATACGCACCGTATTTTTGCCAATGGTAAAGTGCCAATTAAAAAAGCCGCGAAATTGGCAGCAGGCGAGGTCTTTTTGCCCGTTTTGTCGGGTACTTTGACCACACTTGCACCATTTTTCCCATTAGCATTCTGGCAAGGTGTGATTGGGCGTTTCATGTTCTATCTGCCTGTGACGATGATTGTGACACTTTTTGCGTCTCTCGTGGTTGCTTATATTATCAATCCAGTGTTCGCGGTGGATTTTATGAAGCCACATCCAGAGGTGAAACAGAAGAAAGTGACTCAAAGTTTTATCACTACCTGCGTTGTGTTTGTAGTGATGGTTGCCGTAGGCTATATGTTTAATTTCGGTATGGGGAATTTTACTTTGACCTTGTTTTTCCTCTATTTGTTGAACAAATTTGTGTTGAATGATGCGGCTGAGGCGTTCCAAAAGAAAGTGTGGCCGCGTGTTCAAAATGCTTATGCTCGTGTATTGATTTCAGCTATTAAGACTAAATGGCGCGCTTTAGGTTTGTTGATTGGTACGGTTGCCTTATTATTTGTAAGTTTCATTTTAGTAGGTATTGCTAAACCAGATGTTGTATTTTTCCCTGAATCTGACCCGAATTTTGCTTATACATATATCAAATTGCCTGTCGGAACAGATACGAAATTCACTGATCAGGTGACCAAAGAAGTTGAGACCCGTATTATGAAATTGTTGGGTGAAAACAATCCACTCGTATCATCGGTGATTTCGAATGTAGCAGTAGGTGCAGGCGACCCGCAAAGTTTCGACCTTTCGACCAATTCTAATTTGGGTAAAGTAACAGTGGCTTTCGTGCCTTTCGCTGAGCGTCATGGCAAATCAACAAGTACTGTTCTGAAACAAATTCGCGAAGCTGTGAAAGGCGTTCCAGGTGCTGAAATCGTTGTTGAAAAAGAATCGAGCGGACCTCCAACAGCTAAGCCAATTTCGATTGAGATTACAGGTGAAGACTACCGCGCCTTGGCGCAAGCGTCACAGGGCTTAAAACGTTATCTCGATTCGTTGCAAATAGATGGTGTTGAAGAGTTAAAATCTGATCTAAACATCACAAAACCAGAAGTAACAGTCAATATTGACCGCGAAACAGCCATGCGCAATGGTTTGTCAACTGCTCAAATTGGTATGGATGTACGTACTTCGTTGTTCGGTAAAGAAATCACTAAATTCAAAACTACTGAAGAGGACTATCCAGTTAATTTGCGCTTGAAAGATGAACAACGCGGGAATGTCAATACACTTTTGGGTCAAAAAATGATTTATCGCGATATGGTAATGATGGGTCAATTGCGCTCAATTCCACTCAATTCATTGGCGACAGTTTCGTATGGCAATACTTTGGGTGGTATCAAACGTAAGAACCAAAAACGAATCGTGACATTGTCGTCAAATGTATTAACGGGCTTTAATCCGAATCAAGTAGTCGCACAAGTAGAAGCTGCAACATCTAATTTTAAAACACCACCAGATGTGGATATCAAATTCGGTGGTGAAAAAGAAGAACAAGCAGAAACAATTGCCTTTTTTCAATGGGCGATGATGGCAAGTATAGGTTTGATTGTCTTGATTTTGGTAATTCAATTCAATTCAATTTCCAAAATGGTTATCATTTTGTCCGAAATCATTTTCTCAATCATTGGTGTTTTGCTAGGTTTTGTATTCACCGGAATGGACATTGCGATTGTGATGACAGGTGTAGGTATCATTGCTTTAGCAGGTATTGTGGTGCGAAATGGTATCTTATTGGTTGAGTTTACCGAGATTCTGCTCAATCAAGGTGTACCTCTCAAAGAAGCCATCATCGAATCGGGGCGTACACGTATGACACCCGTGCTTTTGACAGCATCGGCGACAACATTAGGTCTGATTCCATTAGCTATTGGTATGAATCTCGATTTTGTAGCACTGTTTACGGAGCTCAATCCACATCTTCATTTTGGTGGCGATAGTGTAGCTTTCTGGGGCCCTCTCAGTTGGACGATGATTTATGGGTTAATTTTCGCAACATTTTTGACTTTGATTCTCGTACCAGCGATGTTGTTCTTGGCTGAACGTTTGAAGATGAAAGTGCTTAAAAATTATCATCCAAACCACAAATTTCATGAAGCTCAAGCAGAATTAGCAGCTCAAAAACTAACTCCTACTGAGGGGGAGGAAACTGAGCATCAGTAGGGTTTCTTTTCTATGTAATATTTAAGTAATCAGAAATAAGTTTTCGCGTGTTTGATACTCACTGTTTTGCGCTACGCGCAAAAGGCGTACTTTGAAAGTTTTTCTATTGGAGCGAGCGATTTTTTGATTAAAATTTTTGCAAAGCCAAAATTTTAATCAAAAAATCGCTCGCTCCTCAAAGTCCTTTCGCCGCCAAAGGCGGCGTTTGAAATGCACGAAAACTTATTTTTGACTACTTAATGATTATTATTCTTTTTGCGATAGTTTTTCAACGGGGCGAGCCTTTCATGGGTATCGCCCTGTTTTTTTGTAGGATAACTGACTGTTTACCAATTATTTATGGCGCTCAAAGGTTTTTTTCAGAAATGACTCAATATTAAAAGAAATAGGAAGTGGTGCAGTCTCAGGTTGGTGTGATATAGGCTCGTTGGTCACTCTATTGCTACTTCGATATTCTCCATTGCGAGAGATAGGTGCAGGAGCGGGAAGAGTAAAGACAGGAAGAAGGGGTTGCTGGGCAATGACATTTTCTTTTAAGAAAGGAGTGTCTGTCTGTTTGGGGCGAGCATCAGTAGCTAGCTCCTCTGATTTATGAGCAGTTTTGGTTACAGCTTTAGGTACAGTAAAAAAGAAAGTTGTGCCATGTCCTTCTGAGGATTCGAGCCAAATGCGACCGCCATAAGTTGAGACAATGCGCTGACAAAACGCTAAACCAATACCCGAACCCTCATATTCTGCTGATGAGTGTAGGCGGCGAAACATACCAAAAATTTGCTCTTGATACTGAGGGGGTATTCCAATGCCATTATCTTGGATTCTGAAAACCCAATCGTTGTCTTGCCAAATGGCTGAAATTGTGACAGTTGGCACAGCACTTTTATTGTATTTCAGACCATTGTTGATAATATTTTGGAACAACTGCGTAAAAAGCGAAGAATGTCCTCTCAGTGTAGGAAGTTCTTTGGCGATGATTTGTGCATTTTTTTCAACAATAATACTTTGTAAGTTATTGTTGACTAAAAATAAGACATTGTTGAGGTCAACGGGTTGAGGTTCACCGATATTTTTGTCAATTTTTGAGTAATTCAACAAATCTTCAATCAATTTTGTAGATTGACGAACATTGGTTTTGATAAATTCCAAATATTCTTGCGCACGGCTGTCCAACGAATTTTGGAGTCTTTTCTCCAAAAGTTGTGCAAATGAACCGATATTGCGAATAGGTGCACGCAGGTCATGCGAAGCAATATGGGCAAAATCAGTCAATTCTTGATTACTTTTTATCAATTTTTGAGCATATTCAGAAATTTGGGATTGCATCACTTCAACCTCTAATGCCCGATTGCGAGCATGTTCTTCGAGTATTTGATTGCGCTCCGCCATCAGTTTTTCATTTTGGCGCAACGATTCAATCATGCGTTCTTGTACATCATGTTTTTCTTTTCTCAATATGCTAAAGCGGTCAACAATAGCCATAAAAAATAGTACAGACTCAATGGCTACGGCAATATACATGATATTTCGTGTCCACATATTACTTTCTATAATGCCCATGTTGTA
This sequence comes from Saprospiraceae bacterium, assembly GCA_016787525.1. Taxonomy (GTDB): domain Bacteria; phylum Bacteroidota; class Bacteroidia; order Chitinophagales; family Saprospiraceae; genus JAAFJT01. The sequence continues at coordinate 114,428 of JAEUUP010000018.1, forward strand.
GAGTGTGAACAAGGTGATTCCGCTTGTAAGGCACAATGCAGCAGCTATGAAAAAACGAGCAATTTGATTTCCTTTCCTATATACTTGCACACCTGTAAATATCAAAAATAGGTTGAAGGGAAACGTCATAGCATAGATAGATAAAATATTGAGTTCGTAGAGACCCAACACTGCTAAACAGATATTAGCGGCGTAGAAGAAAATAAAAGCCACCATGCCTTTGTCAAGCTGTGGCGCATATTGTTTGATATTCAAGAAACTACGTGAAAAATAAATACCGAATATGCCTGCAAAACCATGAAAATAAAATCCAACTATGTGTATCTGAGGATTGTTAGGATGTACATACTGATACAGATAACCATCGAATCGCAAAATGGTTAACATAATAAATACAGCGTATCCGATGTAAAAACCATAGAACGATTCGCGTGAAGTGAGAAAGAACAGTAAATTGAATAGGAGGACAACTGAGATAACACCAATGAAAATGCCATGAAACAAATCGCTGTTGTGCCAAGTTTCGACAAAGGCGTTTTTTGTACCGACTTGTGCTCTTATCGAAAGCGGATAAGGCGAACGGATATTGAGCAAATAAGTAGTTAGTTCTGATTTTTTCCCTTGCAAAGTGAATACTTGGAGGTTGTGCTTGACCAATCTTTCTTTGAAAGGGAATATCTTTCCAATTCGTTGAAGCGATATATTGTTTTGGTTGTCAATGGTATATAGGTAAGATGTATCAGCTATGCCTGTGCTGAGTTCGAGCAATAAATCATTAGAAGACTCATTTTGTATTTGAAACTTAATCCAAGCATTTCTAGAATTGCTGCCACCTAAATGAAACACTTCTTGTACTGAGGGGGTGAATTGAGTGCTTCTTAGCACTTGATGAACATCTAATTGTCGGGTTTTATCATCTAAAAAAGAAGTTTGCTTCGCTATTGAAAATAGGGTATCTCCTTCATAAATATACAGAGGTACTTGTTGCGCAAAAAGAAAAATTGGGCAGACGATACAGTAAAAGATAAGTTGGCATTTTTGCATTCAGTTCGTTTATTTTATTTTCGTCAGAGTAAGTTAGATGCTCGTTGAGCGGTATTAATTCTAAGTTGGTTTATTCTAAAAACGTATATTATTTTTAAACTTATCAGAGAGCAAAGATAGATATATGATAACCGAATGGCAATAGTAGAAAATGGTATAATTGAAATAGTTCAAAAGTCTAATCCATGTCCCAATCCCAAGTACTTGGATTCTTTTCACGATAGGCTTTTTTAGTGGCGACACGCAGTTTTTGACGCTCTAAAACCAGTTTAGCCAAGGCAACATTAGCATCTTCTTGATTTCCGGGCATCAAAGCGGTGTTTATTTTTTTTTCTGAAACATCTAAACGGTAAAGTAGGCTCAAAAGGAAATCCATTTTATGCTCAATCATATAACTGATGGCTTCGGCAAGGTAATCGAGTAGTTCTTGTTCCGTCATCTCCTGTTTGGGTTGAACCAACTCAAAGTCGCGTAAAATGAGGGCAGTTGTCTCGTTATTGTCAGAATATTCTGTCACGTTATTTTAGTTTATTAAAAAAATGAACGGGGCAAAACTACGTTTTTTAATCCAAAAGCTTGACCTAAATTTCGTTATCCTCTTAGTATCTACCAGCATTTTGTAAATTGTGCCGTTTTTCGGTGCGATTTTTGAAAAAATCTTGTTAAGCAAAAACTCATTTAAGACATTATTTTAAGACCGACTAGTGAAAAATTTAATTCCTCAATATATTCTCCGCCAATTTGCCATAGAAAAGTCATCTGGCTCTTTCTACGCAACAACTATGTTTGTTGACATCAGTGGATTCACTGCCTTGACAGAGTCTCTTATGAGACAAGGTACTGAGGGGGCCGAAGTTTTATCAGAAATACTCGACCTTATCTTTGCACCTATGGTCACAAAGGTGTATGCCAAAGGTGGAGAAATTCCTCATTTTGCAGGTGATGCTTTTACGGCCATTTTTGTAGGCAATCAGGCTGAAAAAGTGGCTGCTTTGGCACATGATATCAGAGACTCTTTTGATCAAAACCCTGTTTTCGAGACTAAATTCGGTCATTTCAGGATGAATATTCGTATTGGTTTATCGTATGGCGAAGTCTCTTGGGGTATCATCGGTGACAGGCTTAAAACTTTTTACTTTAGAGGGAATGCTATTGACCAAGCTGCTTTTGCCCAACAAAAAGCGGTGTCACAAGAGATTGTGATGGATAGTGCATTCCAACACATTTTGATGAATCAAGACCCCACTCTAATAGAAAAAGAAGAAAGATACACAACAGTTAGTAAACAAGAAAAAGAGCGAGCCTTCGCTTCTTTTTTACCACAATCGGTCGTTAATTTCAATGGGAAAGGTGAGTTCAGAGATGTAGTTTCTGTATTTATTTCTTTTGCCAACGTGATTTCAAAAGCCGATTTAGAGGACTATGCAACCATTGTGTTGGAACAATTTGAGTCTTTTGGGGGATACTTTAAAGAACTCGATTTTGGGGATAAAGGAGGTCTGATGGTGGGTTTCTGGGGCGCGCCAACGGCTTATGAGAACAATTTGACGCGGGCTTTGGAGTGTATTTTGGCTATTAAAGACGAGTTGAGCCACCTACAGGTGCATCGTTCATTTAAGTTTCGAGCAGGTGTCACATCGGGAGTGGCTTATGCAGGCATGATTGGAGGGATGGAAAGATGTCAGTATGCTGTTGTAGGTAGTCGAGTCAATTTGGCTGCTCGTTTGGCTTTACAGGCAAATTGGAACGAAACGCTTGTAGATAAACATGTGCTTCATGCCAAAACTTTTGACTTTCAGGAGAAAGGTAATTTGCGCTACAAGGGGTTCTCGGAGAAAGTTCCAACGTTCAAATTGTTGAAGAAAAAAATGGAAGAACGTCCATTTTTTATAGGTGATATGATTGGGCGCGATACCGAATTGCATCATTTAGTGGAGTTGACAGCCTCCACTCTGACGAATAAATCGGCGGGTATTGCCTATATTTGGGGAGAGCCTGGTATCGGTAAGAGTCGGTTGACATTTGAATTAAGGCATCAAATTGAGAAATTTTTGAAAGTCACTTGGGCTGTTTGTCAAAGTGACCAAATATTGAGAAAACCATTCAACTCATTCATTTATTTTCTAAAAAATTACTTCAAACAGTCTGTAGAGCAAACTCCTACTCAAAATAAGACAGCTTTTGAATGGATGTTTGAAAATCTCGTTCGTAGCTTGCCAGAGTCTGCTTATACTGAGGGGGCTGAATTGATACGAACGCGATTTGTTTTGGCGGCTTTGGTGGGTTTAAATTACCCAGATTCGTTGTGGGAGCAACTCGACGCTCGTGGGCGTTACGATAATACTTTGGCGGCTATCGAGAACTTATTGAAGGCTTTGGCGCAGGTGCAACCTTTAGTGATTGAAGTCGAGGATGCTCATTGGTTAGATGCTGATTCACATGTGATTTTACAGAATTTTGCTCGTCATATGACAGCATTGCCTATTTTGATTGTAGCGACTATGCGTTATGACGATGAAGGTAATAAAAATGGTCTGTTTGGTGCTGATATACTGAGGGGGGGAAAAACAAAATTTACGGATATTGACCTCAACGTTTTGTCGCCACAAGGATTGAAAGAACTGGCTGAAAGTAAGCTGAAAGGCGAAGTGCATCCCGATTTTTCAGAAATGCTGTGGCGGACGACGAATGGTAATCCTTTCTATATCGAACAAATTTTGGCTTATTTTGCAGAAAATAATCTTTTGCAAAAAATTGATAATCAATATACTGTAAAAGATACGAATATTCGTATTTCAACTTCTATCTCTGCTATTCTGACGGCTCGTATTGATAGGCTGTCTTCCATTCTGAAAGAAACTGTGAAAGCAGCGGCGGTCATTGGACGAGAATTTGAGCTGCCAGTTTTGTCGGAAGTCATACTTCAACACGATGAATATGTGCGCCGCAACGGCAATGGGCAAATTGTGCTGAGGGAACAAATCCAGAGTGCTGAAAAAGGACAAATTTGGCGCGCTATGAACGAGTTACGTTACATTTTTAGACATTCGCTCTTGCGCGAAGCTGTCTATGATATGCAACTGAAAACACGTTTGCGCGAACTGCATTTTATGATTGCTAAAGCCATCGAAAAGGTGTACAGCAATAATATCGAACAACGATATGTTGACCTCGCTTTTCACTATGAGCAAGCCGAAGTAAAATCAAAAACTTTAGAATATCTACGCAAAGCAGCTGATTTTGCACGCCGCAACTACCAAAATCAGCAAGCACTCGATTTTTACGACCGTCTGTTGAAAAACATTGAGAATGAGACAGAGCTGGTCAAAACGCTAATAAAAAAAGGCGAAGTACTGCAATTAGTGGGGCGTTGGTACGACTCTGAAATTGCTTTTCATGAAGCCTTATTCAAGGCAGCGGCTACGGGTAATATCAATTTGAAAGGTCGTACAAATAGTGCATTGGGGACTCTTTTGATGCTTAAAGGCAACTATGAAGAGGCACGTCCTTACTTAGAAAAAGCGGCTTCTTATTTTGAACAAGTTATTGACAGTCAAGGTATTGCAAGGGCTTATGGGAGCTTGGGTAATCTATATTTCCGACAAGGAGAATATGATTTGGCAAAGGACTATTTTTCAAAAAGTATTCATATTAGCCGCGAGCATGGTCTGCGCTCGCCAGCTCAAATAGTTTCAAATTTGGGCTTAACTTATATGAATCAAGGGGATTATACTGAGGGGGTTAAAACGCAACGAGAAGAATTAGAAATAGCTGAAAAAAACAATGATTTGGCAGGCGCAGCGACACTTTGGGTTAATTTAGGTATTGTTTATTTTGAGAAAGGTGACGAAAATGCAGCTCTGCGTTGTTTTGAAAAAGGCTTAGAATTATGTCAATTGCTTGGAAATAAACAGTTTACATCTATTGCATTGGGTTGTATTGGCAATGTGTGGCGAGTGAAAGGTAATTTTGAAAAAGCAGCAGGTTATCTAACAGAAGACTTGAAAATGTGCAACGAACTGGGCGACCGACAAGGAATTGCTATTGCTCACGAACTGATTGGTAAATTGTACTCGACCAAAGGTGAGTTCAATGAAGCTAAAAAGCATTTTGAAGAAAGCTTAACATTGTGTCGTCAGATCAACTATCAAAAAGGCATAGCAAAAGCCTTACATAGTTTGACCGAAACTTTCTCATATCATAACGACTTCTTAAAAGCACTTGAGTATTGCGATGAAGCAATTGGCATTGCTCGGAAAATCAATAATCAACTTATTTTAGGTCAATGTCTGGTTGAGAAAGCCCATATTTTGCTCAAAGCGGGTGATTACTATGGCGCGAAATTGCTACAAACAGAAACGGTGGAAGTGGCAGAAAAATTGGGTAACGAAAAATTGTCGCAACAAGTCCAAGCTTTTTTAAAAAAGATTTAGTTTAGTCATTGGGTCATTAGGCGAATCCAATTCAATGACTAACGATAAAATACTGAGGGGTCTCATCTATCGGAATAGACGAAACCCCTCAACAAAAAAAGTGTTTCAACCCTTAAAAAATGTTGTAGTTTTTCGCTTGAAATAACGTTAAAACTACATTCATTTTGTGTCTCATCATACTTCATAATTGACACAAAATATTGACTTAAAGTCACTTATATTGATTCGGTTTTTGATTTTTGACTAGTAATGTTCGCAGGAAATAAATTGTTTTCGGACGGACTTGGGTTGTTTTGTCAAATTGAGGTGCAATTTAATACTTTTGTTATAACTTTTATATATAAGTAAAAATATTTTTTATTTGTATCCTGAAAATTTTAATTGAAACCTGCTCAACGTATAAATTTCCTTAATTGAAATAATCGAATCTTACCTTTAAATCCGTATAAAAAGGCTATTTTTGCAGCTAAATTTGATTGTCAAACTAAAATGTTGAATGTATGAACCTTGATTTTAAAGGCAAAAAAGCCCTTGTTCGCGTGGATTTTAATGTGCCACTCGATAAAAAAACGCTTGCTATAACAGACGATACGCGGATGCGTGCCGCTTTACCAACTATCAACACTATTTTGGAAAATGGTGGTTCGGTCATCTTAATGAGTCACTTCGACCGACCTTTGAAAAAACTCAAAGAAGATGGTTCAATTGACGTTGAGCGATTCACTTTGCGTCATTTGGTTGCACATTTGAGCGATTTATTGAGTCGTCCAGTCCAATTTGCAAATGATTGTTTGGGTGCTGAGGCAGTTGAGAAAGCTAAAAACTTGCAAGCGGGAGAAGTGCTTTTGCTTGAAAATACACGTTTTTACAAAGGTGAAGAAAAAGGAGATGCCGAAATGGCGCAAAAACTGGCAACTTTGGGCGATATTTATGTCAATGATGCCTTCGGGACGGCACATCGTGCGCACGCTTCGACAACAACTGTTGCGCAGTTTTTTGATAAAGACCATAAAACTTTTGGCTTCTTGATGCAAGCAGAAGTAGATAATGCCGACCGAGTGTTGAACAATCCAGAAAAACCGTTCACAGCAATTGTAGGTGGTGCAAAAGTGAGTGATAAGATTTTGATTTTGGAGCGTTTGATAGATTCTGTTGACAATCTTATTATCGGCGGCGGCATGGCTTATACATTTTTCAAGGCGATGGGTGGACAGATTGGCAATTCTTTGTGTGAGGCGGATAGACTTGACCACGCTCTGGCTTTGATTGAAAAAGCAAAGTCAAAGGGAGTCACTATTTTGTTGCCAACAGATTCGCTCGTGGCTGATAAGTTCGATGCTGAAGCCAATACACAGGTAACGCCGAGCGATAATATTCCTGACGGTTGGATGGGTTTAGACATTGGTTCTGAGGCGATTGCAACTTTTAGTGAAACTGTAAAGGCTTCTAAAACAATACTTTGGAATGGTCCAATGGGTGTTTTTGAAATACCCAAATTTGCAGTAGGTACAAAAGAAATCGCTTTGGCAGTAGCGGCGGCTACTACTGAGGGGGCGTTTTCACTCGTCGGTGGTGGTGATTCAGTGGCTGCTGTGACTCAAATGGGTTTAGAAAAATCAGTTAGTTTTGTTTCTACAGGCGGCGGTGCTATGTTGGAGTTTTTGGAAGGGAAAGAACTTCCTGGCATTGCAGCTATAAAAGCGTAATTTGGAACTTTAAGATATAGTGAACCATTTTAACCAAGGTTCACTATATCTTAGATTTCAATCATCAACAACATGAGATGCTATACACTTATTTTCTGCCTACTTTTAGGACGGACTCTACTGGCCCAAGATTTTTCTTTTGACCGAACATTGGTGTCGAAAGAGGAAATGGATTCTTTGAGAAAAGGCATTGCTTCTCCTTACCTCAAAGCCAAAATAGAAGCTTCATTCAAGCGGCAGCAAACTCACAGAGATAGTTTTATCCAAACGCGTATCATCAACAAACCCATTCCAGACTTTGACGCACGCGACACATCTGGGCTGATACACCGCCCTTCGATGTATTTAGGTCGTGTGTGGGTTGTGCATTTTTGGCATTTTTGGGACAATTCATTCCAATATGAGATACCCAGTTTGAATAATCTGATTGATTCATTGCATGGCGAAGGGGTAGAAGTATTGTCATTTTTAAGTTATGAATTGGGTGAAAGCGAGCGAAAGTATCTGCAAAATCAACCGATTCATTTTCCGCTTGTCGAAAATGCCTACAAATTTGGTAATGAGTTTTTTGGGCAATTTTTTCCACGTCCATTCTTGGGCATTATTGACAAAAAAGGTATCTGCCGTTATTTTTATGATGGAAATAAATTGCATTTAGGTTTCAAATATGGCCACCGAAATGAGTTGTTAGAGGAAAATAAACGCAATCAACCCACCTATGACTTCATGGAAAAGGTAAAAATATTACTCAAAGAGTGAAAGAGTTACTAACTTTGCGCTCAAATGACAACTCTCACAACTACTCAACTGCTCTACAATCTGCCCTTTTTACTGCTTTGTGCCAGTAATTTCTTTTTCTCTGCCAGTTTCCAAATGCTCATTCCCGAATTGCCTGACCATCTGACATCGTTGGGCGGAGCTGATTACAAGGGTTATATCATCGCTCTTTTCACACTCACAGCAGGTATCAGTCGCCCATTCAGTGGTAAATTGACGGATACCGTTGGTCGTGTCCCCATTATGGTTTTTGGCTCGTTGGTGTGCGTATTGTGCAGTGCGTTTTATCCATTTATGACTACCATTTTTGGCTTTCTTTTATTGCGTTTGTGCCATGGTTTTTCGACAGGATTCAAGCCGACAGCCACAGCCGCTTATGTAGCAGATGTGGTCAGCATAGAGCGTCGCGGCGAGGCTATGTCAGCCATTGGCATCAGTAGCAGTATTGGTTACAGTATTGGCCCTGTGTTTGGTAGTTGGATTACTGAGGGGTTCGGCTTCACGGGTTTGTGTGTGTTGTCGTCCGTCTCAGCACTTTTGTCAGTTGTGATTCTGGTTAGGAATATGGAAGAAACACTCACTGAACGTCAACCATTTTCATTAAAACTATTGAAAATCAATCGTTTCGACATTTTTTCGATAGCAGCGATGCCCACTTTTATTGTGCAGTTTTTAGTGTCATTTGCCTCAGGTGCAAGTTTAACACTCATACCCGATTACTCCAAGCAAATAGGTATCGCCAACAAAGGCTTGTTTTTTGCAGTTTTTACAGCTGCTTCGTTGGTCATTCGTTTGGTTGCCAGTAAATCTTCTGATAAATATGGACGCGTGATCGTGTTGCGTTGGGCAACTTTGACTACGATTGTTTCCATGACCATCCTCGCTTTTTTTCCGACCTATTGGGCATTTATTTTGGCTTCCATTATCTATGGCATCGGTTGGGGATTGAGTACGCCCACTTTGCAGGCTTGGGCAGTTGACCTTGTGTCGCAAGAAAACAGGGGCAGGGGATTAGCGACTATGTTCATTGCACTTGAAGCGGGTATTGGCTTTGGGGCATGGGCATCACAAGAGTTGTATCGCAACGACCCTTTGAAAATGAGCTTACCTTTTCAAGTATCTGCATGTATGGCGGTTTTAGCCTTGATTTATCTGTTTTTTCGTAAAAAATAATACGAAAAAATGCTGAAAACTTGTACCAAACCATGCGTTTTCGGCATTTTTGTTGCCTAAGAACAATATAAGCGGCACTTTTATGTTATTTTTGCTGACTAACATTGATAAATAACACTTTCTTTTTATGTTCAATCATTGGCTAAAACCACTTTCTGCGGATTTGTTTTCTGACCTCGAAGCATGGCATTTCGGACGTAAAATTGCCATTCATACTGAGGGGGTAGATTTGGATTTGAGTAATACCCAAATTGCACTCATTGGTATCCATGAGGCAGAAGCAGATGCCATGCGTTCTTTTTTATACACATTGAGCTTTCCTTTCTCACAAATTAAAATTACGGATTTGGGTAATTTGCGCAAGCAAGATGCCTCATTTATGATACCACTTTTGACTGAATTGTTGCAAGGAGATATTGTACCCATCCTCATCGGTCAGTCCGAAAAATTCACTTTGCCTCAATTTCAAGCTTTTCATGCCCGTAAAAATTCTGTTAATCTTGCTATCATTGATGAAAAAATACGTTTCTATCCTTCGCCAAAAGCGGAAGCGCAATTTTTGCAATCTATTTTGGAAGATAGTTACCTTTTCAATTTGAGTTTTATTGGTTTTCAGTCGCATTTCACAGACCCCTCAGTATTCAGCCTCTTAGAAAAACGCCATTTCGAGTTGGTACGCCTCGGTAAATTGCGGTCAGCTATCGAGGACATCGAACCCATTATTCGAGATGCAGACTTGGTGAGCTTTAGTTTAGCAGCCTTGAAAATGAGCGACGCTCCTGGACAAATCAAAGGTTCGCCCAGTGGTTTGACCTCCGAGGAAGCCTGTCAAGTGGCTCGCTATGCGGGTATGAGCGACAAATTGACGAGTTTTGGCATCTTTGGCTATCACAAAAACCACGACAGTCTCGACCAAACGACAGCACAAACCGTCGCTCAGATGATTTGGTATTTCGTGGATGGTTTTTACAACCGAAAACAAGATTTTCCGATTCAAAAAGCATTCAATCAACTCACACAATATATCGTACAAGTCAAAACCTTCGACGAGCGCATCGTTTTCTGGCGAAGCAACAAAAGTGGGCGTTGGTGGATGGAAATTCCAGTGAAAACACGCAAAAAACACGTGCGTCACCGCTTAATTCCTTGCTCTTATAATGACTATTTACAAGCTTGCCAAGATGATTTGCCAGAGCGTTTAGTGTTTGCTTATCAACGGTTTATGTAGTTGATAAAAAGTGTATTCTCGCTTCAGAACTTTGGTGTAAAACTTTTTGAGCGTTTCGTCAAAAAAAAATCCGATATTCAAGCAGCGTATTTGGCAGATACAGCATCTCGGTTTATATGTCCGAGAACCGATTTAATTTTTTTTACTATCATTTACACCGAGAATCAAAAACTTAACCAAAGAACGTGACGGAATTCGAACTCATACAAGGTTGCCTCAACGAAGACCGACGTGCGCAACGAGAACTATTCAGCCGCTATGCGGGGAAGATGATGACCGTTTGCTTACGTTATGCCCGCCACAGAATGGAAGCAGAAGACCTATTGCAAGATGCTTTTATAAAAATTTTTGATAACATACAATCCTTTGAAGGTAAAGGTTCTTTCGAGGGATGGATTCGTCGAATCGTGGTCAATACGGCTTTGAAAAACATATCCAAACACTCTTTTCAGAAAGAAGGAATTGGGCTGGACAATGTAGTTGAGACGTGGGAGGACCCCTCAGTATTTTCACAACTTTCGGAGCAAGAGTTGATTTCTATGATTTCAGGTTTGCCAAATGGTTATCGGATTTGTTTCAATTTATATGTGATTGAAGGTTTTAGCCATCGTGAAATTGCCGAAATGCTCGATATTGAAGAAAGCACATCGCGCTCTCAATTGGTAAAAGCTCGCAATATGCTGCAAAACATGGTTCTCAAATCTCAAAAAGTGACAAAATGAGTGAAGATTTACATAAATACAGAGATTTTTTCAAGGAAAAATTGGAAAATCACGAGTCAGAAGTGCCTGAGAACTTGTTCGATGCTTTGATGAATAAGCGCAATCAGACGGATACACCGCCTTCTGAAAAGGCTTATAATGCTTTTTTTCAAGAAAAATTGAGCAATTTTGAGTCCGATGTACCCGAAAACTTATTCAGTAAACTCTTACGCGAGCGTGAAGGTACGGACGAGTCCGTCTCGGATGCCTCTATTCGCGAACGTATTTTGGACCACGAGACACCTGTTGCACAGCATATTTTTGAGGAGATGATGGTTGAGCGCGACCGTCGCCGTCGGGCTTTGATTTGGCGTTCTGCGGCAGCTTTGTTGTTATTGTTGACAGCTTATTTTCTATATGTGAATAAAGATGAAAAGAATAAAACAGAAATAAACACCCCCCTCAGTACAGAGCTTGAAAAAACTCAAGCTTTGCAAAAAAGCATTGATAATCAAAGTAATAAGGCAACTAAAATAACCGTATCCGAAGGCGAATGGGCTGTTGATTCTAAAGTTTCAAACAACAGTAGCACAGTTTTGGCGGAAAATGAGAACTCATTAGCAATTAATAAAAAGTCAATCATTACAAATCAAACAAAAAACAACCCATCACCAACGAATCATTCACCAGTCAGCAATAAATTAAAAAATTCCCATAACACGGTTTCCAATTCGGCACATTCTATCACTGAACACACTGCCATACAGCAAGTTATAATCCCTTCAACGTCTTATTCTTTAAATTCTACCGTGGCAGCAGTTGAGACACCCATCAATAACTCAAATGTTGAACAAGGAGCATCGCAGACCGTAGGCGACAGATTTGACGAAAAAGTAAAGACGGTTAGCGATGCTCAACGTTTAATATCAAGTTCTAATTTGCCTGAGTTTGACCATTTGGCAATTTTTCAAATAAAAAATATTGCTGTTCCAAATAATAAAAAGGAGAATCCATGCGCACCCGATCCGAATATGGGCTGCCCCACTTTTGGTCAAAAACGCAGGTCAGGTGGCGAAAAATCCATCTATATTGATGTTTTTGGCGCGCCTGAATATGCTTTTCGCCGATTGACTGAAAACTTACCAGAAATGACGACTTATCTGCGAGTCAGAGACTCTGTCGAAAGTCCTTGGTATGCTTTCAGTGCAGGCACACGTGTGTCGGTGGTTTTTAAGAATGGATTAAGTTTGCGAACAGGCTTGACTTATGGGCAAATCAATGAAACAGCAGTTTTTGACAGCCTTGGCATCGGCAAAAAAAACATCTTAGAAGAATATATTCCACGGACAGGCGGAGGTGTTGACACGATTCGTAAAACAGAAATCGTCAGCGGTATATTCCGTTCAACCTATTACAACCGTTATCGCTCAATTGATATTCCTTTGCAAATAGGTATGGAGTTTCCATTGAACGATTACTGGACGTTCAGCGTCAATGGTGGTGTCAATTTCAATCTGAAAGCATGGCGCAAAGCCGATATTGTCAATGAAAAAGGAACACGAACCAACCTAACAAGTGGTTTTGGAGTGGAAAATCCTGTTTTTCGCAACTCCCTGGGAATCAGTGTTTTAGGTAGTATGTCCGCTTATCGTCAATTGACCAACCAACTGCAATTAGTCATCGAACCGTCTGTGAAGTATGCTTTGCAACCTATCACACGCAGCGATTTTGCGTTGAAACAATCTTATACAAATATTGGCTTGATTCTCGGTCTGCGCTATCGTTTGTGAACGGGTGAAAATTTTTAAAAATAACTTAAAACTTCTGCATTCCCAAGCAGCATTTTCACAACACATAGGCTCTATATAATAACGACAATTTAAAACACAGATAGTAGCTACTTGTCTTTCTTCAAATTGTTTTACTTTAATAGTCAATGACTTATACGTTTTTATGAAAAGACATCGTAAAAAAATGAAAAATTTATCGTTCTACATATTTGCTTTGATACTGATTTTTGTCGCCGCAAGCTGCAAGAAAGACAACACAGTTTTTATACCGACAGGAATTACAACAATCATAGAAAGTGATACGACTTGGGACAATGATTTACTATCAAAAAATAATCTATCAACCAATGTTTTGCCCCCCCTCAGTATTGAGAAGCTGGTCAGCCAGCTCAGTGCTGAACCAAAAATTGATAGTTTTATTGCTGAGCAAGGTGGCATCATTACGCTTCCCGACAATATCACGGTTTCTATTCCTGCCAATGCTTGCGTGACCCAATTGAATAGGCTCTGTACTGGTAAACTACAAGCCACTTTGCTGATTTTGCGTAAAAAAGGAGACTTTATTTCTTACAATTTACCAACGTCATCCTCCAACAAGCAGTTGATTTCGGGCGGTGTGGTGATGTTCAGAGTCTTTCAAAATGGTCAAGAAGTGAAGTTAGCAACGGGAAAAACCATAAAAGTACGCTATTTGATGCCCGAACCTGACCCACAAATGCAGCTTTTCGAGGGTAAAATTGATGGACGCTTCAAGTTCGATTGGCAAACTATTTCGTCGGTAGGCACAGGCGGTGTACGCCCGACTGTCACCACTTGGTCAGATAGTTTCCAGTTGCGGCGAGGTTATGATATGGTTTTGGATAGGTTCGGCTTGATAAATTGTGATAAATTCGGTGGAGATACGACGAGTTTTAACAGTAAATTTTATGTTTCACTACCCGAAATATTCACAAATCTCAACACATCTATTTACGTGGCATTCAAAGATATGAATTCAGTTTTGGCACTTAATGGAGATGCGTCATCAAAAACTTTTACAACTTTAGGTCGTGGCTTACCTGTGGGTCGTGCGGTGACGGTTGTAGGGGTGAGTTTGATTCGAGACAAATATTATTTTGCAAAAACGGATGTGACGATCCAAAATGCGACACAGACTATTCGTTTGACACCTACAACAGTCACGAAAGAAGGTCTAAAAGAATTACTGAACAACCTTTAAAACAATAAAAATATTCTCATTCCTTCATGTTCTGAATATGGTCGAAGTCCTCGGTGTTTTAAACACACGAGGACTTTTTTGCTGACACATTATTTTTTCTCAACTGACCCACTACCTGTCACTTTCGATTTTACTGAGGGGGGATTGCCCGCATAGTTGACATCGCCCGAACCTGTGATTTGAGCATCCACACTTTCTGTGGCATGACAATGGATGTCACCCGAACCCGTTGTATTGGCTTCGACGGCTTTTGCAACAAACTCGTCTGCATCAATACCGCCAGAGCCAGTAATTTCAAAATGTGCTTTTTCGCCTTTGCCTTTGAGATTGAGGTCACCCGAACCAGTAACACTTGCGCTTGTTTCGGTCGCTGTTACTTGATTCAATTCGACTTCACCACTGCCACCGATTTCGATGTTCAGTTTTTGAGCCGTTAGACTTGTTGCCGCTTTGATATTGCCCGAGCCTGAAATTGAAACTGCCAAATTGTCTGAAGTCAACGCAGATTCGATGGTTATACTACCCGAGCCGCTGAGTGTAAGGCTGGATACTGAGGGGGTCTCAATGTAGAAATTGAGTTTATCGGTGCTGACATTCCAAGTGCCTTTTTTAAACGTCAGCTTCAAAATGCCATTTTCTACATTTGTTTCAACCAAATCAATGATATTTTTTTGGCTTTCGATGGTCACTTTGTACTCAGAACCTTGTTTGATAAACACATCGCCAGAGCAAGCAAGGTCAATACCTTTGAAATCTTTTGCGTCGCGATTTTCTTTTTCGATATTTCCTTTGCCAACGACTTTTTTCATACCATCAACGACGCCCAAACCATCGTCGCACGAGCTGAGTAAAAACAAAAAAGCGCATGATACAAGAATGAAGTTTTTCATTTTTTTAGTTTTAAATGATGAAAGAATAATTTAGAACCCCGAATGACTGAGGGGGTGATTCTATAATAACTATTTGACAATATTGGTAAGTTTTAGGTTACGAAAGGTAGAAAATAAAAGGTCGTAGAGGCATAAAACCTCGACGACCTCTTATTATTTATGGACGAATTTGTTTATTTCGATACAATATCACCGCTACCCGAAACGCGTTTGTGAACAGTGGCAGGCTTGCCAGAATAACTAATATCGCCTGAACCGCTTATGGAAGCGTCCAACTCTTTCGACACATTGAGCGAAATATCGCCTGAACCACTGACACGGCACTGCGCTTTTTGCGCTTTCAAATTTTCGGCATTTAAGTCACCCGAACCACTGATACTGAGTTCGACAGATTCGACGCTGCCCGCCAAATCAATATCACCTGAGCCGCTGATACCGACATTTAAGTTATTGAATTTCAAATCGTTAAGGTCGAAATCACCTGAGCCACTGATGTTTACGGTCAATTTTTCACCAGTCAAACCACTTTTTGAGCGCACATTGCCACTACCAGACATGCCCATGTAGCTGAACGAAGGTGCTTCAATATGTATTTTCAACGGCTCTTTGTGATTGATTGAATAACCTTTTTCAAAGCCAATTTTGAGTGTGCCGTCCACAACTTCACATTTGACGAGAGCTATAATATTTTTTTGTCCTTCAATCGTCACATTGAAATTGCCAGAAGTTTGTTTAACCGTAATATCTGCGCTAATGCTGGATTTGAAACCTGTAAAATTTTTGACATCGCGCGTCTCGCTTACTGAGGGACCTTCGCCAACCACGCGTTCGCCGCCACCCCAGTTGTTCCAATTGTTGTAATTATAATTTTTGTTTTTAGTAGATTTTTTGGCTTCTTCTTTTTCTTTAATGGTTTCAGTTTGTTGTGCAACAGCAAAGTTTGTCAACAGCAAAAGTGCGAGTGCACCGAATAAGAGCTTTTTCATGATGAGCAGTTTTTATTTTGTTAAAAAAATGATTTTTATAAGACTGAATAAACAGACTCTGTATGACAACTCAAAGTTGCAAAACCCCTACGATTTTTTTCGTAGAATTAGCAACTTTAACATTTGTTTTCTCAAAATAGTAAAAATAGGGTTTAGGTTTTTGAATTAAAACAGGTTTTGGGAGTTGTGAAAATTGAATAGGTGTTTGTAAATCAATACTTTATATAAAATGCTCTTAATTTTGAACACCTTACAAGTGCGATACAACTTTTTACACAAGATTCATAAACTCTTTTTTCAATTGTTCTCGATTGACAGGGACTACACCCGCGACTTCGCATACTTGGCTACCCGCGAGGTTCGACAATTGCGCCATCAAACGACTATCTGTGCCAACAGCCAAACAAAGAGCTGCAACGCTGATGACCGTATCGCCTGCGCCACTCACATCAGCAATATTGCGTGGTTGAGTCGGGTAAATTGCCCCCCCCTCAGTAAAACTATCGTTTAAGTACAAACCTTTATCCGAAAGGGTAATCATTGTGAAACGATTGTGCAGTTTTTCATTCAAAAAAGCGGAAGCATTTTGAAGCGAAGCCCATTCTGGCTGGACAGAAAAAGGGACGGCATCGCGTATTTCCTTTAAGTTGGGTTTGAACAGTGTGGCGTTTTTATAAGACAAAAAATGTTGCTTTTTAGGGTCAACCGCCGTAGGAATACCGTTTTGGGTTGCTTCGGACAAAACCGTTTCGATGGTTTGTGCTGACAAAACACCTTTGTTGTAATCTTGTAAAATAATAACGTCAATGTTTTGTTTTTTAATAAAATCTTTAAATTTCATTAAAAAATCTCTTTCTAACTGAGCCGACAGTTCGCTCACAATCTCATTGTCTATGCGCAACATTTGCTGTGTTCCTGCCATGATACGGGTTTTGACCGTTGTGATACGTTCGTCAGAAGTGACGATGCCAACTGTAGGTAAGCCGTTTTGCTGCATCAGATTGAGAAAATCCCCCCCCTCAGTATCAGAGCCAATGACGCTGAATAAATAGGGTGTTGCACCCATGGCTTTGATATTGAGCGCGACATTGGCAGCACCACCCAAACGGTCTTCGGTGCGTTGCAATTCCACAACAGGGACGGGGGCTTCGGGCGAGATACGGTTGACTTTGCCATGCCAATAGCGGTCAATCATCACATCGCCAACGATGAGGACTTGCGCTTGGGCAAGTTTATCGAAAAGAGATATTGTTTCTAACATGTCGCAAAATTACGAAAAGTCGGACACGAAATGAAGCCATAGTGGACTACGAATTTTGCGGAGGGGTTAATATTGGCACATAAAACCCTTAGGAAATCACTTTGAGATAAGGGAATTTATGCCACTATATCGCAACTTATATTTGAAGCAAGAAAACAGTTTCTATCGAGGGTTTATGTTTAATAAAAATAATTTCGTTTTAATTAGTGATTTTTTGTTTTAAATAGGTAATTACTTTACTTGTTGCACCTCGGTTATTTAAAACATAGTTTTTGGCTGAGTTTGATGCCTGTATATGATTTTTTTCTAAAACAAGGTTGGTCATTACACTTTGAAATGACTCTTCATCAGACACTGTGAAACCACCACCAGTTTTTACCAATTCGACGGCTTCAGCAAATTTTTGATATTTCGTACCAAAAATAACGGGTAAACCAAAAGCGATAGGTTCAAGTGTGTTGTGGATGCCAGAACCGAAGCCGCCTCCAATATAGGCAATGCGACCATACCGATAGATGGCTGACAACATACCGACATTGTCAATAATGAGAATCCTTACTGAGGGGGTAGGAGATGGGTTGGTCAACTGTGAGTAACGTAGTGACGGCTCAGGTAATGATTTTTCTAAGCGTTCAATATTTTTAGTAGAAATATCGTGCGGTGCAAAAATAAATTTCCAATTGTCGAATGCTGCTTGCTTGAAAATGGACATGATAATCGCTTCATCGGGTTGCCAAGTGCTGCCTCCGATAAAAACAGGTTGATTCTGCACAAACTGTTCGATGATGGGAAAATGCTTCGCTTCTTGTGCAATAGCAACGACACGATCAATACGGGTGTCGCCAACGCAAGTCACTTGCTCGATTGCTTGTTTTTGGAGTATGGATACTGAGGGGGTATCTTGAACGAAAATATGGCGAAAGGTTTTGAGTACACGTATTAATATAGGTGTGTACGGACTCCATTTTGAAAATTGTTTTTCGCGAAAAATAGCGGATACGAGTAGGGTAGGGATGCTTCGCCGATTGAGTTCAGTGAGGTAGTGATACCAAAACTCGTATTTGACGAATATGGCTAAGTCGGGTTTGATTAAATCTAAAAATAGTTGGGCATGTCGTTTTGAATCTAATGGTAAATAGAAAATATGGTCGGCAAAAGGATAGTTTTTACGAACTTCAAAACCCGATGGGGAGAAAAATGTCAAAATGATTTTATACTGAGGGGTAGGATTTTTGAGTGCTTCGATGATGGGGCGACCTTGCTCAAACTCACCAAGTGAAGCGACATGAATCCAAAGGGTTTTCAGTTCTGATTTTTGGCTTTGTAGCTGTGTGTGGATGTGTTTAAAAATATCTTTTCTCCCATTAGTCCATTGTTTGGCTTTTTCATTGCCCCATAATGCAGCCAATTGGATGATTATACGATAGAAGAATAAGGAGAGATTGTAGATTAGGAGCATCGTCAGTAGATAAGTTAGAAATAAAATTGAATGTACTGTATGTTTTTAACCTCATTAACTGTTTTGTGGTACTTTTAATATTCCAACTCATCGGCATTGACATTGGTGAATATTGGAAGCGACCAACCCACACGGACACCATATAATATATCGTGTCGTTTGAGGTCGTCGCGTTGCATGGTGTCAAAATTGTATCCTCTACGATTGCGGGTGAACCCCTCAGTCGCTTCAAAACCCACAAAAAAATTGAAGGTGCGGTCGCGACTGACCATTTGATAGCCGATGAATTGGGTAAATGCGATACCAGATGTCCAACGGTCGTAACCTTTAGCGTAAGCCGCTTCAAGATGTGGAACTGAACCTTGTGTGTTATCTTGAATGCGGATGTGGTGATTGAGCCAACCTCCACCCAACGCAACGCGGATGCCGCCAAAACGATTGCCATTGTCGTGAAGTTTTATGATTTTGGCAACAGAACCACCCGTGTAGAGACCACGCATACGCAGAACAACATCGGCGTAGTTGTTGATTTCTCCCATGATATTGCCGTCGGTTGTGCGAATTTTAGCCAGTACATCTTCTTTTACCTCTTGACCAAATAGGTATTGTGCATGAAAACCAAAAGCCCAACCCGAAGGAACTTTTACATATTCAATACCGCCACCTACGCCTAAATTGTCGCTGAATCGTAGTGATAGGTCAGCAGCAGGTATTTGCAAACCAAATGAGGCGTTTATATTAAGTGCATTGAAGTTTTTGGGTAAGTTACGTTGAGCTTGTGTCGGCACAAGATGGAATATAATAAAAAATGTGCTGAGTATTCGCATATTGATTTGAAGGTTTGAGTACATGAGTATGGTGCATCGAATGAATGAGACAGTTTTTTTTTAATATAGTCATAGCTTCTGACTATATTTTGACTGGAGCAAAGGTAAATAAGTCGTTGTACGGATGAGTATAGAGAGAATAAATTTGTGAATTTTCTTGAAAAAAATATTTGCAAATTTCAGATAAATACTGAGAGGTCGTTTCTATTCTGTTATAAAGTACCCTAAATATGGTATTTTAGCTTTTGTATTCACTTTTCGTTAAAATATATTTAAAAAGGGATTGCGTAGTTTGAAATAGGTTTCTATCTTTGTCCTATCAAATCCGAAAGGAGAGATGATTCAAAAACGAATCAAAAATTTCTATGAAAATATTAAAACCAAAACCGTATAAAAGAAACGCATGATTAAAGTTTGACATTAATAAACAAACAGAATTAACCAAACGAGCAGTCCCGTGAACATTAGAGCTACTTAGTGAGCTCTTTCCCATAAACCGTTATTAGACCTTTCTTTCGGACTCTCTCAATTGGCTTTACTCGTAAATCCGATTTTCTACTATCTACAGAGCCTTCTGGCTTCGCTATTGACGACAAACATTTTCAATTGACTATTACAGATTTCCTTATTGCTTATTTAAAATGGTATCAACCATAATAACCAATTGTGAAATTTTATTAATCAATTTAAAATGTTTAGAATACTACATACTGTTGTTGCAGAGTAGCTCACAGTTGAAGTTAAGTCAAGAATTTCATTTCTTTATGTTTTTCATTAAATTGAATATTAAGGGTTTATCATCCCCTCAGTAATGAGTATGTTTTTTGGAAAAAAAGTTATTGCTTCAAGGTATTGATTCTGTAAGTTTATCTAGAGCCTTACACAATCAAAGAAATCAAAGCTTTATTTTCAAAATAATTTAAGAGAATAGTTAAGATAAAATAACAGATTGTTAGGACAAACCCTCCTACTAAAATCAAAAAAATCTTAAACATCTGTTCTCTAACTCAAAAAGTTCTTTGTCATTATAAACAATATTTGTTGAACGGTGAATGTGTTAAACGGTGGGTTGCCCGAATAACTAATAACCAACCAACAAATTTCTAAATATAGAATAAAGAAAATCTTATACATATTTACTTACGCGCTTTTAAACCTTTATTTCTTAATTTAAATCAATTTCATTCCATGAAATTCAACTTCTTTACTCAAAAGTTGGCTTCTTGTCGTGTATTGTTTGCATCTGCGCTTATGCTCTTGAGCTTTGTTTCGGGCATTAATGCACAAGTTGTTATACAAAACGTTACTAAGACCAACGCTTCAAACTGTGGTGTCAACGATGGTTCTATTACTATCAACTCTACAGGTTCTACTAGCAATGCTACTTTCGGGTACTTTCTTCGTATTGAGAAAGAGAATGTGACAAACATTATCGCCTCTACGTCTACTCCGGGTAACTTTGTAGTTAACAACTTAGCACCAGGTAATTATACAATTACAGGTCAAGTTTTCTACAACATTGATGGTGCTATTTATGACGTTCGCGTCAACACAGTAACAATCGGTGTTACACCAGACGCAAATGCTTGTATCGGTGGTTCTGAAAGTGCTCCAGGCTTAAACTTGTCTTCTGCACCTGATTGTAACAATCGTTTGACTGCAGCAAACTTATTGCTTGCAAACTGTACAAACATTGACAATGCAGCTTACACTGTAACAGCTACAAGCTTAGGTGGTGTTGTAATCGCTACAAGTGCTACTGGCAGTATTGCTATTCCTAACGACTACATTGGTAAAGTTTTCAAAGCAGAAGTTACTAAAAACTCTAATGGTACTAAATGTTGGGGTTATGTGAAATTAGAAGACAAATTGGCACCGGTTATTACATGCCCTGCTAATATTACATTGACATGTGCTCAAATTGGTAGTATTAATAATTTACAAGTAACAGGTGAATTCAATGGCGCTACTAACGCAACAGCGGGTGGTCCTACAGGTACAGTAGTTGATTGTTCAAAATATACTCAATCTTATACTGATGCAGGTACAGTTTCTCCTTGCGCAGGTGGTGTAATCACTCGTACTTGGATTGTTAAAGACGTTTGGGGTAATACATCTGCTCCATGTGTTCAAACTATCACTGTTACACCTGCTCCTGTTTTTGTTGCTCCGGCTTCATTGCCTACTGTAACATTGCAATGCCAAAACGTAACAGCTGCTATGAAAGCTGCTATCTTGGCAGGTACAGATCCTGATGCTTATGTATTAACAGGTTGTGGTCTTTCTACTACACTTAAGTCAGTTCGTGAAATCGCAACATGTGGTAGCACATACAAAATCATCCGTCAATGGGAAGTTATTGATATGTGTAATGCACCAATGATCAAAGGACCAGTTGAACAAATTATTCAAGTGGTTGACAACGTTGCACCAAATGTTTCTACAACTTACCAAAACTATGGTAACACAACTGGTTCATACTGCTGGAGAATGTACCAAAATGGTACAGACATGAACATGACTCAAAATACAATTTCAACAAATTTGTTGAATCCTGTTACACAAGCTGCGGGTGCTGCAATTACATTGACTCCACTTGCTGACGCTAATGTTTGTGGCATGGCTCGTGTTATCTTCACAATGACAGCAGAAGATCCTTCTTGCGGTAATGGTCAAGTAACATTTACAAGTAACGATAGCCGTATCCGTTTCAATGGCAACAATGCTTCTGTATCAGTAGCAGGTGGTGCAATTGTTACTGTTTCTGGTGTAATTATGCAAAGCCAAGGTACGACTTTCACTGTATCAGCTACGGATGCTTGCGGTAACGTAACAACTCAAGCATTTAATGTTAACATCATTGATAACGTTGCTCCACAAGTAGTTTGTGTTGAAGAAACTCGCGCTACTTTAGGTACTGACGGTACAGTTCGTATTTTCGCTTCTACATTCAACAACGGTTCAAAAGACAACTGTGGTATTGAGCGTGTTCAAGTTCGTCGTGCTACACGTGGTGCTTCTAACACTTGCGGTGCTGCTTTAGTAAACGGTGATGGCTGTTTCTATGACTATGTTGATTTCAACTGTTCAGATATCGGTCGTACAGATGTTATGGTTATCTTACGTGCAGTTGACGCTGCTGGTAACTTTAGCGATTGTATGGTTAACGTAACAGTTGATGACAAAACAACTCCTGTTTGTGTTAATCAACCACAAATCAACCGTACTTGTATTGCAGCTGACTTGAGCAGCTACAAAACATTGTTCTCACAACCTGCTTCATTTGACAACTGCGGTACTTCATTGAAAAGCGTTTCAGATGATAAAGAATTGACAATTAGCTGTGGGAAAGGTGATGTTACTCGTACTTGGACATTCCAAGACTGTGCTGGTAATACAGCAGCTTGTACTCAAAAATTGGTTGTAACTCCTGTTTATGGTTTTACAGTACCTAAGATTCAAGATGAAGAGTCAAACTGTAGCTCAATTGACATCGAAGCTGTAAAAGAAGCTGATAGAAGAACTATCATCAACTCAGCTAATTTGACAACTTTTGCTGGTGGCAAAACATGTAGCGCACCTGTAGTTGAAGTTGAACACTGGTTGTACAGCAGCACACAATATTGCAAAATCTACCGTATCCGTTATACAATCATTGACCACTGCGATCCTTTCTACGATTATTTGAATGCTCCAATCGTAGCAGGTACTAACTGCGGTATCATGTATGATCCACGTGTAGGTGGTGCTCCTTACTTCTATGGTACTCCTGATGCAACTTGTTCTAACATTCAATCAGTTCCTGCTGGTTTTGACTTGTTCGGACGTGCAACACCTGGTCATATCGTAATCTATGAGCGTTTGATCAAAATCAACGACAGAACAGCGCCTGTTTCTACTGCTCCTACTGCACCAGACAAATGTACTACATGGAATGGTTCAGCTCAAGTTATCAACACAGGTTGTACATTCAACTATCGTGAAACATTGACTGGTTCTGACAATTGCGGTTCTACAACTGCTGCATCAGATCCTTCTAAATTGTACTACATGTGGAGAGTTGTTGCTAAATCAGTTCCTGGTGTTGCAGCAAATACACAAATTGCTACTGGTAACACATCATTGGTTAGCTTGACAGGTTTGGCATTCGGTACTTATACAGTTTGCTACCGTGTAACTGACCTTTGCGGTAACATGTCACAAGAGTATTGCTACGACATCCAAGGTGCAGACTGCAAAGCTCCTGAAATCCTTGTTCACAACAAAGTTGTTGAGTTGGCAGGTGTTGTTGTAAATGGTTCTGCTACAGGTATGGCTACATTGAACTATGCGGACATCAGAAACCGTATCACTGACAACTGTAGCGGTGACTTGACTAACGATGCAAAAGTAACTCTTGAAAAAGGTGGTGTAACTTCAGCTACTGCTCCTGCAGTAACAGTTGGTACTAAATCAGTAATGTATGGTTGCTCAGAGCTTGGTTCTCAAAGCTTGCGTGTATGGGCTGTTGATGCAGCTGGTAACTGGAACTACGTTGTAACTACAATCACAGTTCAAGACAACATCGGTATCTGTACTGACCCAATCGCAGTTTATGGTGCTGCTCGTACTGAAACAGGTGCAGTTGTTAACAATGTAACAGTTGCTGCTACTTCTAACGGTGCTACATTGGCTTCTACAAGTGTTGCTAACGGTACATTCAACATGACTATGCCTGCTGCAACTAACGTACAAGTACGTGCTACTAAAAACAACAACGATGACGCTGCTTCAGGTGTAACAACATTTGACATTGCAAAAATGAGCCAACACGTATTGGACATCGAGAAATTCGTTTCTCCTTATCAAATGATTGCTGCTGACGTTGATAAATCAGGTGAAATTGATGCAACAGACATGTTACACACACGTCGTTTTATCTTGAAAATCACGCCAAGCTTACCTGGTGGTAACTTCCGTTTCATTGACAAAGCTTACACATTCCGTAACGCTGCTAATCCATTCGGCGAAGACTTCCCAGAAGTTGTTAACATCGCTTCATTGACTGCTAACACTGCTGCTAACTTCGTTGCTGTTAAATTGGGTGACGTAAACGGTTCTTATGCTGCATTGGCTCCACGTAGCTCACGTACATTGACTTTCACTGCAAATGATATGGACGTAGTTGCTGGTAACGAATACACAGTTGCAATCGCTACTGACAAAGTTGACGCTGCTGCTTTCCAAGGTACATTCAGCTTCAACGGTGCTAAAGTTAAATCAGTAAAAGCTGGTGACTTGAACAATATGACAGAAGGTAACTTCGGTGTATTTGCAAGCGCAGTAACTACAAGCTGGAACGGTAAAACACAAGCTGCTGGTGAAGTTATGACAATCACTTTTGTTGCTAACAAATCTGGTAAATTGAGCGAAATGTTGACTGTAAACAGCGAATTGACTCAAGCAGTTGCTAACGACGTAGCTGGTAACGAAATGAATGTTAACTTGAAATTCAACACAGGTAAAGTTGCTGGTGGCGAGTTCGCTCTCTATCAAAACCAACCTAACCCAGTTGCTAACGAGACAACAATCGGTTTCAACTTGCCAAAAGACGGTCAAGCTCGCTTGACAATCACTGCAGCAGACGGTAAAGTAGTTAAAGTGTTCAACAACACATTCAAAGCTGGTTACAATACAATCACTGTTAACAAGTCTGACTTGAACGCAAGTGGCGTATTCTACTACCGCTTAGAAACTGCTGACCACAGCGCATCTAAGAAAATGGTTATCATTGAATAATCCATAGGTGATTCTTTAAGATTATGAGAATGGAGATTTTTTAATCTCCATTCTCTAATCAAAAAAATCTCAAACAACTGAAAGCCGTCTTAAAGATATATGCTTTAAATCGGTTTTTGGGATGGCCTCTCGCGACTCTTTTGTCCGAGGGGCTTTTTTTTTTATTTGAGTGTATTCCCCCGTTTTCATAAAAAGAAAACCGACCCCTCAGTATGAAAGGTCGGTTTTTTGTTTAAAAAAGGGAAAAAGATTATAACTCAAAATTGAACCCTCTTTTCACATAATCCTGATATTTGGCTTCGTCAAAACGATACAATTGTGCAGGGCGGTGAGCTACCCCCCTCAGTATAGAGCCTTCCTTTAAGATGTCCATTTTCAAAATCTTTGTCCTAAAATTCCGCTTATTCAACTCTTTGCCCAAAATAGTTTCATACAGATTTTGTAATTGGGTCAAGGTAAAACTCTCAGGTAACAACTCAAACCCAATAGGTTGATAACGAACTTTTCCTCTCAATCGCTGAATAGCCATTTTCATAATATCAGCGTGGTCAAATGCCAACTGTGGCAAATTATCAATCGGATACCATTCAACAGCTTTATTATCCGATTTTGTTGCTGTGCTTTGTTCTACCAAATTAATCAAAGCATAATATACAACCGTGACGACTCGTCCACGCGGGTCTCTGTTAGGCGTACCAACAGTATAAAGTTGTTCAATGAAAACATCAGAAACCCCAGTTTCTTCTCTCAATATGCGAGAAGCGGCATCTTCGAGTGGTTCATACTTCGCTACAAAGCCACCAGGCAATGCCCAAGCTCCTTCAAACGGCTCATGTCCACGTTGAATGAGCAACACTTTCAGACGGCTCGAGGCATCAAGCCCAAATATCACACAGTCCACAGTCAAGGATGAACTGAGGCTTTCGGTTGGATTGGTCATTTTTGATTCGAATTATTATAAAAGTTGTTATCTGAGAATATTAGAGCAAAATTACACTTAGTTTTCTGAAAAAACTAAGCCATTACTTTTTTACTTGCCCCAATCACATTTTTTTATCCAATACGTTATAGATTTGTTCAAATTTTGACGATAATTTTTACTAAAATAACAAAAATGATATCTAAATCTTATCTATCAAGCCTCTTCTATCTCCCTTTAGTGATACTTTTAGCTTCATTCACAGCATTACAAACTTGGCGCGAATACAAAAGCTTTGATGGTAAATTCCGAGTAGTCGTTCCAGATGGAGAAATGACCGAAAAAATATCAAAAATCAAAACAGCCCTAGGCGAATTACCGTATCACACATTTTTGAATCGCCCGAAAGAAAAAAGTACCGACAATATGTTCTATCTTGTGAACTATTGCGACTATCCGAAAGGTACATTTCATGCTGATTCAACAGATTTAATCAATGAGTTTTTATCTGAAACAGTCGAATCTTCTGCCAAAAGTGTGGGCGGCAGCGTCACCTACTCGGGCGATATTGAACAACGCAGCAGCAAAGGAAAAATATGGCGTGTACAGTACAATGGCGACAAAGCTTTGATAAAAAGCAAATGTTTCCTCGTTGGAGACCGTTTTTACTTGATTCAAACGATGATGTTGCGTGAAAAATCGGTTAATCCCTCTGCTGATAAGTTTTTAGATTCATTTCAATACTTTTAACTATATTAAATTCAATTAAAATGAGAACCATCTTTTATCTTTTGATGTGTGTATCGTGCTTATTCAGTTGCAAAAATGAACAAAAGGCACCACCAGTTGCTACTCCAGCAGCAGATTCAACAGGACAAGTTGCCCCTCAGGTTGTCTATGACCGAGCAACATTTTTATCGAAAACGGTGATGGATTCGATGGATACACCCCGTACAGTTGTGTCATTTGCCTTTGGCAAAAATGTGGAAAAAATTGATACCTCTGTGACAGGTACATTCAACCTACTCGAACCCGAAGAAATGAAACAGATGAAACTGCCGAAATCGTGTATAGTTGCAGGCAAAGCATTCTGGGCAGGGTTACAAGTTGTTTTTGTCATTGATTCGACGGCAAAAGGTTATGTTGTAAAAAGACAATATGAGGATGAAGGCAGTACCGGAAAAGAGCCGTTTGAAGTGATAAAAACTTTTCCAAAATGACCCCTCAGTATAAAGTCGAAAAGGCGTAGCAACAGACAGGTTTCAGAACTTTTTTCTCAAAAAAATGAAGAAATCTGTCTGTAACATCTATGCACCAGCAATTTGACTTAATTTTGCACAAAAATTACGAGATGAAAATTTGCGTATTCCCTGGGTCTTTCGACCCTATTACTGCTGGGCATGTAGATTTAGTGCATCGTGCATTGCCGCTTTTCGACAAAATCATCATTGCTATCGGCATCAATTCCCAGAAAAATAGCCTGTTTTCGCTGGAGCAAAGGAAACAATGGATCAAAGATGTGTTTGCTGATGAACCCAAAGTTGAAATTGATACTTTTGAAAAACTAACAGCTGATTTTTGTAAAAAAGTTTATGCTAAGTGGATACTGAGGGGGTTGCGAAATGCCTCTGATTTTGATTATGAAAAAACTATTTCGCAATTAAATTTTATTGTTGGAAATGGTGTTGAGACTGTTTTTTTAATTTCTCAACCACAGTTTTCACACATTTCTTCTACCATTGTTCGCGAGATCATCAAAGGGGAGGGCGATGCCTCACCATTTTTGCCACCACAGATAAAGATTTGATTGTCAATTGTTTAAAAACAAACACCAATGAAAACTCTGACTACATTTTTAATTTTTACTTTTGTTTTTACGTCCGTTTCAGCACAAAACCTTGCTGTTGGTACGGTGTGGTACTACCATCAAAGTGCCTTATTTGGCGAAAATGGCAACTATATCAAGATGCAAATAGTAGCCGATTCGACGATAAATGGCAAAATCTGCAAAAAATTTATAGGTGGTTTTGGTTGCTCGAAAATAGCTGAGCGAGGCGAATTTGTTTATATCGAAAACAAAAAAGCCTATCGCTACGATTTTGACCGTCATCGTTTTTGGTTGTTGTACGATTGGTCAGCTAAAATGGGTGATACCGTCACTATCTATGTGCCGCAGCCATCGGTTGTGGATTCTTTTAAGATAAGGATTGATTCTGTAACAACGTGGACACCAAATGGCGAACAACTTATAGTCCAAAAAACTTCGCGTATTGGAGCGAGCCGATGGATATATGCCAGTCAGCAAATCATAGAAAAAATAGGGGCAAACGCTATATTTTTCCCGCAATCAACCAATTGTAATCCCATTCAGTTTGGGAGTTTGCGCTGTTTCAATGAGCCTAGCAAGTTGGAAGTCAAGTTTGTAAATTATAAATGTGATTCGATAATCGTGCGCGCCAGTGTGAGTGAGTTATTGAGTCAACGACAAATTACCCTTTTTCCGACCCCCTCAGTATCTGAGCTAAATATCAGTCTCGATGAACTTATAGAGGATGGTTTTTCAATTCAAATTGTCAATACCTTGGGACAAGTTATTCATCAATGTCAAAAATTTACAAACGAAACTGTTGTAAAAATTGATATAAGTGCCTATCAATCAGGTATTTATAACGTCATTTTTACAGATAAAAATGGTGGAAACTTGATTCGTAAATTCATAAAAACCGAATAATTTATCTTCCATTTTGAGAAAACATGTACTATACTGAGGGGTATCGAGGCGTGGCCATGAGAAGAAAGTTCTGGCGAAAGGCTTTGCTAAGGAAATTGTGTCGTCTGAAAAGTTATTTCTAATTTTGCAGCGTTTTGAACCAAATATAAATCAATTAAAAGGAAAAAATTAGATGTCAAACGCATTTTACCAAACACCCAAAGCCTATAATGAACCTCTTTTGGGGTATGGCAAAGGTTCGCCTGAAAAAAAAGCCGTTAAAGCGGCGATTGCTCAAGCCAAAGCGGCACAACGTGACATTCCGATGTTCATCGGTGGCAAGCGTATTTATACGGACAATAAAGTGTCCATTCATCCGCCACATGAATTGAAACATACGCTGGGTCATTACAATCGCGGTGGAAAAGAGCATGTTGAGCAAGCCATTGAAGCGGCTATGAATGCAAAAAAAGCATGGGAGGACATGGCTTGGCAAGACAGAGCAGCTATATTTCTGAAAGCTGCGGATTTACTTGTTGGTCCTTATCGCGCCCGCATGATGGCTGCTACCATGTTGGGACAATCGAAAAATGCCTTTCAAGCAGAGATTGATTGTATTGCTGAATTGGCTGATTTTTGGCGTTTCAATGTCCAGTTTTTGACAGAAATTTATACAACACAGCCCAACAGCTCTTTGGGTGTATGGAATCGGACAGAATATCGGGCTTTGGAAGGTTTCATTTTTGCTTTGACACCGTTCAATTTTACTGCCATCGCGGGCAATTTGCCCTCTGCTCCTGCCTTATGTGGGAATGTAGCAGTTTGGAAACCTGCTGAGACCCAGATTTATTCTGCTGAAGTCATCATGGATATTTTAGAAGAAGCGGGTCTGCCTGCGGGAGTCATCAATTTGATTTATGTAGATGGACCGATGGCAGGAGAGGTCATTTTTTCACACCGTGATTTTGCAGGTATTCATTTTACAGGTAGTACAGCCACATTCAACCGTATTTGGCAAACGATAGGTAATAATTTGCCAAAATACAAATCATATCCACGTTTGGTCGGCGAAACTGGTGGCAAAGACTTTGTCGTTGCACATCCATCTGCCAAAGCCCAAGCCGTTGCGGTGGCTTTGAGTCGTGGGGCATTTGAGTTTCAAGGACAAAAATGTTCAGCTGCGTCACGAGCTTATGTTCCAGAATCGCTGTGGGAAGATGTAAAAAAGCATTTATTAGACGATTTGAAATCCATGAAAATGGGTACAACCGAAGATTTTACAAACTTCGTAAACGCTGTGATTGATGAAAAATCTTTCGACAAAATCAGTAGCTACATCGCTGCTGCCAAAGAGTCAAAAGAGGCTGAAATCATAGCGGGTGGTAATTACAGCAAAGCAGAAGGTTATTTCATTGAGCCAACAGTGATTGTCGTGGATACCCCTCAGTATGTGACGATGTGTGAGGAAATTTTTGGTCCAGTGCTGACGATTTATGTCTATGCTGACAAAGATTTTGAAAAAACGTTAGATCTTGTTGATAGCACATCACCTTATGCTTTGACAGGCTCGATCTTTTCAACCGACCGCGCTGCCATAGCTACTACAACAGACAAATTACGCCACGCAGCAGGTAATTTTTATATCAATGACAAACCCACGGGTGCAGTCGTCGGTCAACAACCCTTCGGTGGCGCACGTATGAGTGGTACAAATGACAAAGCTGGCTCAGCTTTGAATCTTTACCGTTGGTTGTCAGCGCGTACCATCAAAGAAACCTTGGTGTCACCCATGGATTATCGCTATCCATTTTTGGCAGAAGAATAAATTGGGGAAAATAAAAATATGGCGAAAAACGAAAAAAGGAAGTGCAATTCTGCATTTCCTTTTTTATATTTGGAGATAAATTACTGAAAATGAGTCTCGAATAGTCAATTTTATCTTTAGGGCATACCAGACTCTACACTCAAAAATATATAAAAACGAATATAATGGGCGTAACAATCCACTATCGAGGAAAACTCAAATCACCCGAACTCATTCCTGATATTGTTCATGAAGTAGAAGAAATCTGCTTATCCAATAATTGGTCATTTCGATTGATAAATGACCCTTCGGAAGGTCAAAAAGTCGTAGCCAGAGGCGATATATTTGTATCAGAAAGTATTGAACCTGAATTCGGATTTGATATTGATGAACACCTCGACAAACTACGAGGTATTACCTTCGAGCCACATAAAGAATCTGAAACAGTCACATTCCTTTTTGATACTGAGGGGGTTATGCATTCGCTTTTTCCTGACTTTTTTTCTAAAGCAAAATATCCTTGGAGTTTCGTCAAAACCCAATACGCAGGTGTCGAGACCCATATTCGTATCATCAATTTGATGAGATATTTGAAGAAAAAATACTTTAGCAAATTTGAAATTCGTGATGAAGGCGGTTATTATCCTTACGGCAACGAAGCCGAGCTTCAAGAGCGTTTCGACTATCTGAACAATGCTATGGCAACCGTACACGATATTTTTGACAATATGGACATAGATAATGCTGCTTCCCCCGACGATTTTATCAACCATCTTAAAAATGCCTTATCCGCTTCATTCAAAGGTTCGAGAGTCGAAGTCATAAAAATAGACCCCCTCAGTATGATGTCCGACATGATGAAGCACCTAAACGAAGAAACAGACCCAGATGTACCTAAAAAAAAGAAAAACCGCAAGAAGAAAGATAATGGCGATGAATGAGTTTTCTTTATCTAAATGTGCGAAATAAACTAACAATCACTATGGGAAAATACGACAAAATCATCAAAGAAAGCCTCAATCAAATGATTGTACCTTTGGCAAGAAGGATTGGCATTAACTTAGAAAAAGCTGAAAAAATAAAAGATAAGATTCAGCAAACCGTAGAAAGAGAGCCTGATTTTTTAGGTAAAACCTTCACTGAAGACAATAAACCGTATATCAGCTATATTGAATTTCAAAGCGCAAATGAACTGGGCATGGAAATGCGTGTTTTGTTCAATGCCATTTTTATTGAAAGAGTGCATAATCTTGAAGTCAGAGCCGTTGTATTTTATTTTGGCGAAGAACCATTGACTATGCCCGATTTTTTAAAAAGGGATTATTTGTATTATAAATTTGAAGTTTATGATATGCGTGATTTCACGGCACAATCTTTCTTAGAATCAAGTATTCCAGAAGAAATACTATTGGCAATTTTTGGTAACTTTGGTGAACAAAGCCCCGAAGAAATAGTTGAAAGCATTGTTCTAAGGCTGAGAAAAGTTGTAAAAAGTAAAATAAAATTCAAAAAATTTATTTACCAGTTGCGTGTTTATTCAGGACTGCGTAAATTGCTCAAAATTGTCAATAAAACATTATTAGATATGCCTATCAACTATGATATAGATTTTTCAGAGGACATCTTGTTCAAACGAGGTGAAGAATTCGGAATCGAAAAAGGAATCGAGAAGGGTATTGAAAAGGGAATCGAAAAAGGAATTGAATTTGGTGTTGAGAAAGAAAAAAAACTAATGACAGAGAAACTGCTCCAACAAACAGATTGGACTGTAGAATATATTGCAGCATTCGTTGAAGTACCTGAGCTATATGTCAGGAATATTAAAGAAGGACTGATTATCGAAGGCAAGTTATAAAATAAAGCTGTTTCGCCCAGTGGAGTCGAAACAGCTTTATTTTATTGCACCAATATAACAATCGTCGAATGTGTCAAAATAGGCTCTTTTTATGACCTTAAAATCTTTATCTAAAATAACTAAATTGAAACCGCGTTGACTCAAACTTAAATCTTTGCCGTCTATAATAACCTTTCCAAAATTGCCAGAAATTGCTCCCGCAGAATGTAGTTCAAGGTCATTTTTGAATGTAAAGCTATTGAGAACATCCCCTTTTTTGAACTTTTGCACGATGGCTTCATTTTCTGGTGTTATTTTTTCAAAAATCAATTTACCATTCTGAAAAATAGCGGCCATACTGCCGCGCAATTGCAATTTTCCGATGTCAGAACCCATTTGCCGTAATTGCACTTTGGCTTCTTCGCACAATTTCCATGCACCATCATCTTTTACAACAGCTAAAATAGTTTCATTTTTGTTCTTTTCTAAAAACTCTGCTAACCCCTCAGTATCGAATTGAGTGGATGTGCAATTGGGTAATTGTTTGAGGTATTGAATCGTTTTTTCAAACTTCAACGGTACACCTACAATATAGTCTTCAAATGTAAATGCTTTAATTTGACCACTTTCAGATAATTTTTGAAGCTTTTTTTCAGACTGTTTAGATGTGATAAAAATAGAGTTGGTTTCGTCGCCCAATTCACCTTTTTCGAGAGAACGCACTACTTTTTTTTCGTAAACAGCATGTGCGTCCCAATCAGGTCGTGCCAAATAACCTGTTGTGATACTTTTGTGATTCAAAGCTGCTACTCGTGCAAAGTGTATATAGTCATCATTCGTTTTGTAGTGCCACGTGTAGAGTGGCAACATGACGATTCTTTCGGCTTCTTCAGTTATTTTTTGCCATGTTTTTGAGGTCATTACTGAGGGGTTATAACCATCAAAATCGTAATACTTATGCTCTCTTGTCACCATTGGCGATACATCCGAGATTTGTAGTAAGACTAAAAAACTCAAAATGCCCATAGCCAGTTTATGTTCGATAACCCGCCAAAAATGCGCAATTACGCTCGCCATGAGCAAATAATGCGCTACCCAAATAAAACGCCCTGACGACCGAAAGGCTTGAGAGAGAAAGTCGAAAGGTGGGTTTTTGACAAAAAAACTGGCTTCAAATAGCTTTGTATGACTAAAAGTGAAAATATGACTAAATGCAAAAAAAGTAAATAAGACAGTGATGAAAACCAAAGGCGAAAAGCGTGTTTTGAAAAAATGGGCTTGTTTTTTTCTAAAAAAATAAACAATCGCAAGAATAGTAGCCATTAGTAGAACGCCTAAGCCCAAATAACCTTGCCCCTCATATTGCCCTTCGTTGACAGCAAAAGAAGGCATTAGTAGTTGTTCATCTTGTCCATTGAAAAAGGTGTTCAGATTTGCAGAAAATTTTCCAAAGCCGATTTGTGTCATGCGTCCTGTTGAGGTATTGAAATTGCCAACAAAAAACCACAAAATCATGGCAACTACCAAACCCGCAACATTCATTAGGCTTTTGTAAGTCATTGATAGCCAAGGCTTTTGCCCTATTCGTTCACTTTTCCAATAAGTGGCGAATGCTAAGCCAAAAACCATCAACAACAAATATTGATGAATGAGCGCGGTTAAAGCGACAATTTTCAAGAAACTAAAAAACTTTTGTCGCAGGTTCGCAGGCTCAAAATAGATGCACAAAGACCACAAAACCAACCAATGAGCGCAGAGATTCATATGCCCCGAACGAGTCAAAAGAGCAGGGGATAAAATGAAAAAAACAGAACCTAAAATGAGTTGAATCGGTGAAATCGTATAAGAATAGGCAGTTGAGACACCCCTCAGTAAACGCACCGAAAAATAGGCTTGCAACACGTAACAAGCCAAAAACCAGAACCCAAAATATTGAAAATCAGTAGGTAATAGTGGTGATAATATTTTAAAAGGAATAGCCAAAAGAGGAATTGCACCTGTCAAACCAATGCCTGTGACAGTCGGATAGTCATATCCTTCGAGTGTACCAATGACAGGAAAATGCCAAGCTGTATTCCTATAAAATTGCCACGACACATACTCTGTTGGGCAATCTGCATAGCTCATTAGCCAATCATAATGCGTTGGATTGAGAACATGAGGCGTAAATTTTATCAGAAAAACGACAACCGAAATGCCCATCGCAACGAGATATGCCCCTCTTTTTCCGTAGGAATCTTTTGGCTCAGTATTTCTCATTTTTTATTGTTTTTCACTTTCCAAAGCGTCCCAATATTCGACTGCACGACGCGTGTGTGGAATGCAAATCGAACCGCCAACGAGGTTAGCTACTGCAAAAACTTCAAAAATCTCGGCTTCTGTCACGCCCAATTCGTGGCACGTACCGATGTGATATTTGATACAATCGTCGCACCGCAAAACCATTGAAGCAACTAAGCCAAGCAATTCTTTGGTTTTGACATCGAGCGCACCCTCTTGATAGGTTTGATTGTCGAGTGACCAAAAGCGTTTCAGCACTTTATTGTCGTGGCTCAAAATGCGGTCATTCATCCGCTTGCGGTATTCGTTAAATTCTGTTACAGCCGACATTTTTAAGATTTTAAGGTTTTTGCAATGAATAATGATTGATAAAACGACAGACTAAACCTTTCCGCGATTGCGTAAACGCCAAACAGAGACCAAAAGCCGT
This sequence comes from Saprospiraceae bacterium, assembly GCA_016787525.1. Classification (GTDB taxonomy): domain Bacteria; phylum Bacteroidota; class Bacteroidia; order Chitinophagales; family Saprospiraceae; genus JAAFJT01. Next base: position 149,677 of record JAEUUP010000018.1, read on the forward strand.
CCTGCAAGAAACAACGCTGAAACAATGCTGCCGACAATGAAGAACAAAAACTCGCTTTTGATATACCCCAAAAGCGACTCGCGTTGCCCTGGTTTGATGACGCTTCCGAGCAAAATATCGGGGTCGCCACCGTCAATCCAAACATTGAAATTTTGCATTTCACGTAGCAAAGTGGCGACTAATGCAAAAGTCACGAGGACAAACGCAATTTTTGTTTTCTCTAACTTGGCAAGAAAAGTATATTCTAAAAAAAATGTGTAACGTGCGAAGGTAATAAAAGCCGCAATGGTAATGATATTCACCCAGTTGAAACTATAATCAGGAAATTTTGTCCAAATCGGATACATCACCACACCCACCACAACCGCTGTCAGCACCCACCAAACCAATTCAAGTAAAAGTTTTTTGCTCGTCATAAAATCTATTTTTGGTTGCAAATGTAGTAAAGGTCGGTGAGCTTACCGCCTCACCGACCTCTATTATTTCCCTTGTACCATTTTTTCATACTCCATCGCTTTTGTCACATCTCCCAACTGCCGATAGGCAACTGAAATATTAATCGCATCTTGCTTATCGAAGCGGATATTGAGGGCTTTAGTCAGCACTTCGACCGATTTTTGTGGCAGATTTGACATGCCATAAGCCGTTCCCAGAAAAGAAAGTGCCGCCGCGTCGTTGGGATTCAATTCAACTGCTTTTGACAAATACTCGATGGCTTTGGGCAGATTTTTTTGCTCTTGCCCAATTATTTTGCCGCCTTCACGGTAAACAAGCGAGAGATTGACTTGAGCATCTTTGAATTGAGGGTCGAGTTCTAAGGCTTTACTGTATGAGGCGATGGCTTTATCGAAATCTTGTAGGTAAAAATAGCCATTTCCCATCAGTAAATAAGGATTTTTGAACGGCGGGTGAATCTCTAACGCCTTTTGTAAATGCCCGATGGCTTCCGTGATTTTTGCTTTTTTCTCAGCTTCGTTTGTCGAATTTTTAAAATGTTCGATGGTTTCACCACCTACCGATGTTTGCAGTTTGGCAGAATTAGGTGAATATTCGATGTCGGTCGTGAAAATCGTGTAATTGTCTTTCCACGCGGGATTGCGCATAATGGTTTTCAAGCCAAACAAGGCCGTGATGACCAAACTCACCATGATAGCCAACTGTTGACCATTCTCAGTATGGCGTTTTAAACCTAATTTTGCCAATAAAATTGCTAAAACAAGGCAAAAACCGATAGATGGCATAAACATAAAACGTTCTGCCATATTCGTACCGACAGGAAAAACGATGTTCGATACGATGGACAAGGTGATTAGAAAAAATGCCAAACCAAAACTCACGAGGCTGCGTTTTTGCCACCCCCTCAGTATTAAGGCAAAAAGTGCAATATAAACGGCAATACTCAACAATACCTGCCAATCACCAAACGACATGATACCGATATGGCGCGGATAGTAGTCGTGAGTCAAAGGATGTGGAACAATGAGCAGTTGAATGTATTTGCCCAAAGTGTAAGTAATGGTTGCAAATTTTTCAGCAAAACTAAATGGAACATATTGATTGCCAACGAGTTTTAAAAAAGGATTGTTCATCAATTCCATTTGTTCGCCACCAAATTGATTGCCAATGACAGCCCCCCTCAGTAAAATGAACAAAATGGCAGATGCTGCAAATGGAATGGTTTGTTTGATGGCAGTTGATACATCCGATTTTAAGAAAAACCAATAAATCAAAGGTGTGATGACGACAAATGTAATGGCATTTTCTTTGGACAAAAGTGCGACGAAAAAGAAGATAAAAGCCAAAATTGCATTTTTAATACCTTGATTTTCAAAGGCTTTGAGCGAAAACCAAACAGCTGCTAAACTGCCCAAAAGCGTCATGATTTCGTCGCGACCTTTGATATTGGCGACCGCTTCAGTATGAATCGGATGTGCTGCAAACAAAATAGCTGCCATGAATGCCACAAGTGTAGGGCGGACTCCGAACATATCGCTCGTTTCATCGTTTTGACGATAAGTCAAAAGTTTGAGCAACAAAAAATAGAGCAAAACGCAGGTCAAGCCAAACAAAACGACATTTATAAAATGACCAATAAATGGATTTTTGCCAAAAATCTGATATTCAATCGCAAACATGATGAGCGTAAAAGGGCGATAACGACCACCAGCCACAAGTTGTGCTTTGCCCGCTTCTTTGAAAAAACCGTAGAAAGTATCGTAACTCAAAATACCTTTGATACCAGCGACCCCCTCAGTAGTAAACATATTTTCGGTGATGACTATCGAGTCGTCTTGACAAAAATCGTGGCTCAAAGTATTGGCATACAACAGAAAACTCAAAGCAAAAATCACGACGGCTTGTAAGCGTGTATTTTGCCAAAATGTCGGTTTTTCAGATGCCGATTGAGCTGAAAGGGATGATTTGATGGTTTTGTCAACGATTGGGTTAGGCGCACTTGGATTCGGCTTTTTGTTTTTTTTACTCATTGAAAAGTAGTTTACAATAATATGGAAATCAATGATTTATACTATTTTGTTAAAGTTTTTATAAAAAATAGAAACTTAAATATCGTAATTTTGCCTTTGCAACGTTATTGAGCCATAAATTTTATGGAATCTATTACTCAATTGCGAATTTCCGCAAAATAACTCAAAAAATACGTCTTAAACTAAGCATTTGATTATGAAAAAAATTATTTTGTCTTTGACATTAGCGGTCAGTTTTTTGACTCTTTCGATGGCGCAAGATTTGCATTTCGGTTTTCAAGCCAGCCCTTCGTGGTCTTGGATGGGTACTGACAATACGAAAATCAACGGTGCAGGTTCTGCTTTGGGCTTAAAATTAGGTTTAATTGCCGAAAATCGTTTCAGCGAAGCCTATTCCATCTCGACAGGCATTGGCTTTCACTTCAATTCAGGCGGTTCTTTGGTCTTCGATTTGCCAGGTCAGTTGTGGAAAAACTCTTGGAGTGAATTCGACGTATCGCCTAAAGTGTCAGATACTTTCCCAAAAGAAACGCGTCTGCGTTATAGTTTGACATTCGTAGAAATTCCACTTGGTTTGAAAATGCGGACACCTGAGCAAGGCAATCACATTCGCTACTTTGCCGAGCCAATGATTGCATTAGGATTCAGAACCAAAGCGCAAGGCGCGATTTCAGGTGCAACGCCAGTGGTGCAACCGCAAGAAAAAATCAATATCAAAGCAGATGTCAACGGTTTGAATTTGTCGTGGGGCGCAGGTGTTGGCGGTGAATTTATTGTGCAGAATAATACGGCAATCGTCGCAGGACTCTATTTCCAAAGTGGTTTTACGGACATGACGGGCAATAGCGGCAATACTTTGTTTGATAGCTCATCGGGTTCGCTTGTGGTGAAGCCTGATAAGTCGAAAGGTACGCTCAAATCATTGACTGTTCGACTGGGTGTGATGTTCTAAGTACCCCCTCAGTATAGAAAGGAAAAAGAGGCTGCCTCAAAAGGGTAGCCTTTCTTTTTCAATACTTCGTTAGTTTTTTAAGCGTAAATAACGCCCCCTACGGCGGCGGAGTGGACTTTTCGGAGGGAGGTTTTAATTTTTTGCAAGTTCGGGCGCAGCCCGAACTTGCAAAAAATTAAAACCTCCCTCCATTTCCTTTTTTTTTCGACGGCGAAGCCGCCGTTTTTCAACTAATAAATTACCGAAGTATTGTTTTTGGCATCCATGAAAATATTGATGAACGATGAATAATTATTGTTATTAGTTGGCATATTGTGAAAAAATAGGAAAAGTTTGCACACAAACCTTAATTTCACGCTTGCAGTCTATCAATAACGGAATTTTAAATTTAAACAAAATCATCAATGGAACGGAGACACTTTCTAAAAAATACGGCTTTGACCGTTGGCGCAACCAGCCTTTTCAATACAAGTTTTGCCACTGAAAATACGTCAAAAGTGGTGAAGAACAGTTTCAAACTCAAATATGCGCCACACTTTGGCATGTTTGAAAACAATGCAGGCAAAGACCTCATTGACCAGCTCAAGTTTATGGCTGACCAAGGTTTTACGGCTATGGAAGACAATGGCATGATGGGACGAACGACTGAAATGCAGACGAAAATTGGCGAAACAATGGCAAAATTAGGTATGACTATGGGTGTTTTTGTTCATAACTTTGACAACTGGCCCGTCAGTACATCATTGACTTCTGGTAATAAAGAATGGCGCGAAAAGTTTATTAAACAAAGTCATGCCGCCGTTGAAGTTGCCAAACGAGTCAATGCAAAATGGATAACAGTCGTACCGGGTAATTATGACCGTACTTTGCCGATTGGCATTCAAACGGCTCATGTGATTGAAACACTGCGGCAAGGTGCGGCTATATTTGAGCCACATGGTTTGGTCATGGTTTTAGAGGCTTTGAGCGATACACCCGATTTATTTTTGCGCTATACTGACCAAACATTTATGATTTGCAAGGCGGTGAATAGCCCTTCGTGCAAATTTTTGTTCGATATGTATCATATGCAGCGCAACGAAGGCAATATCATCAAAAACATTGACCTCGTTTGGGACGAAACGGGTTATTTCCAAATAGGCGACAATCCGGGACGCAAAGAGCCAACTTCTGGCGAAATGAATTATAAAAAGATTTTTCAGCACATCTACAAAAAAGCCAAAGCCAGTGGGCGTGATTTTGTTTTTGGCATGGAACATGGTAACGCACAACCAGGTAAAGAAGGCGAAATGGCTCTGATAAAGGCTTATGTGGAGTCTGATAATTTTGAGATTTAATCGTTTAAACTGAATTTAATGAAATTTGCAACGAAAGTGATTCATGCAGGCATCGAGCCTGACCCTTCGACGGGTGCGATTATGACACCCATTTTTCAAACTTCTACTTATGTGCAGGCAGCTCCAGGTGACCACAAGGGCTACGAATATGCCCGTACACAAAATCCCACACGTTCAGTTTTGGAGAAAAACTTGGCGGCTCTCGAAAATGGTACAGATGCCTTGTGTTTTGCATCGGGCTTAGCTGCCATGGATGCCGTCATTAAATTGCTACAATCGGGTGATGAAATATTGAGTTGCAACGATTTATACGGTGGTTCGTATCGTCAAATTGTGCGCGTATATGGTAAATTTGGTATTGAAAGTCGGTTTGTAGATATGTCGAATCCAAAGGCTTTTGCTAAACAGATTTCTAAAAAAACAAAGCTGATTTGGATTGAAACACCAACCAATCCGATGCTGGGTATCGTAGATATTGCAGCCATTTGCGAAATTGCACAGTCGAAAGGTATTTTGACTTGTGTGGACAATACTTTTGCCTCGCCATATTTGCAAAACCCGTTGGACTTGGGTGCTGACCTTGTACTGCATTCAGCGACCAAATACATTGGCGGACACTCCGATGTGGTGCATGGCTGTGTCATCACAAAAAATGCAGATTTAGCGACACAGTTGCGTTTTTTACAAAATGCGTCAGGTGCAGTGCCGGGACCACAAGATTGCTTTCTGATACTGAGGGGGATCAAAACGTTGCATTTGCGTGTGAAAGCGGCGTGTGAAAATGCCGTGAAAATTGCTGAATTTTTAGCAGCACACCCGAAAGTAGATAAAGTGTATTATCCGGGTTTCAAAGACCATCCAAACCATAAAATTGCTAAAAAACAGATGCGGATGTTTGGCGCAATGCTCAGTTTCGACCTAAAAGGCGGCAGCGTAGCAGATGCAACAACAGTTTTATCCAATACGCATTTATTTTCTTTGGCAGAATCTTTAGGGGGTGTGGAGTCGCTCATTGGACATCCCGCTTCGATGACACATGCTTCTATTCCTCGTGAATCGCGCTTGGCAGTGGGTTTGACGGATTCTCTGATTCGTCTGTCGGTGGGAATTGAAGATGTAGATGATTTGATTGAAGATTTGAGGCAAGCGATTGAACGCGTTGCGTGATCTTTCTTCTGTAATGGTATCAAAAAATAAGAGTTTTGTCTGTTGAGACAATTCTCTTATTTTTTTGATACCATTTTGTTTGAACGACCTTTATTTTTATACTCTTTTATCAAACTGAGAGGTCAAATACGATTTACGGCTAAATTTATAAACCGTCTTGACAGATTGAGGTTATATTTAGTGGCGATTTAGCTGTGTATCATTTAAAAACGACCTCCTATGAAAAAGCAAATACAATTTTTTGTTCTCACCTTTTGCTACTGCTGTTCTGTACAAGCTGCTTACATATTGCTACCCATGGATTTGGCTCAAAAAGACCACTTAAAAGCCTACGGTATCACTTATTGGGTGCTGTCGAAAGATGTTGAAGCACATTGGTTGCTGAACTATCGTGGCGGTAGTTTTGCCTTTCCGCACCAATTGGTATTTGAAAAAGAATGTAAAACACGAGGTGTCAGCTATGAGGTAGTGTCCGATGCACAATTCAAGGGCATACAGCAAGAGATACAAAACCCCGAAATCAATATGGAAGACATGAAACTCGAAGTGGCCCCCAAAATTGCTGTTTACACACCTGATGCAGATGCCAAAGGCAGAGGTCTGCAACGATGGGATGATGCGGTGCTATTGGTTTTGCGCTATGCCGAGATTCCATTTGATATGATTTACGACAAAGAGGTTTTGGAAGGTCAATTGTACAAATACAATTGGTTACATTTGCATCACGAGGATTTTACAGGGCAACACGGACGCATGATGTGGCGCGGTGGCACGAATGATTATGAGGAGCGCAAAAAAAAAGCCGAGATATTGGCGCGGTCATTTGGCTTTGCCAAAGTGTCGCAGTGCAAATTAGCGGTTGCCAAAAAGATAAAAGACTTTGCTTTGGGTGGCGGCTTTATGTTTGCTATGTGTTCGGCAACGGAGAGTTTTGATGTAGCTTTGGCCGCAGAAGGTACGGACATTTGTGCCGCTATATTCGATGGTGATGGCGTTGACCCCAACGCACAGAGTAAGTTAGATTTTTCAAAAACCTTTGCTTTTCAAGATTTTACAGTCTTCACACATACAGGAAGCATGGAGTTTTCGACGGTTGACAACAGCCTTAGACGCTCGCGTGATGTGGAAACAGACTATTTCTTTCTATTCGACTTCTCTGCCAAATGGGACCCTGTGCCGACCATGTTGACCCAAAATCACACAAAAACAATTAAAGGCTTCATGGGACAAACCACGTCTTTCAAAAAGACTTATGTCAAACCCCATGTCTTAGTCTTGGGCGATACCAAACCATTTGGCGAAAATCGCTATATACATGGTGGAGTTGGGCAAGGCTTTTTCAGTTTTTATGGTGGTCACGACCCCGAAGACTATATGCACCGACACACCGACCCCGATACAGATTTAGCATTGCACCCCAATTCACCTGGCTATCGTTTGATATTGAATAATATCCTTTTCCCTGCGGCTAAGAAGAAAAAGCGGAAGACTTAGCTGTTTTTACTGAGGGGGTATCTTACACAGAGCATGTTGTTGAAATAATATTCTAAAAGTAGATTTTTTATAAAATATTATTTCATTTTAAATAGATTAGCCAAATAGATGTTTTAAATAGTGCATTAACAGGCGATCAAATAGAAAATTTTAGAAAAGCTAACTAACTATGCATGTGAAAATCAATATGTTCGGACTAATGAAACCCACAAAACAGTTGTAAAAACCCTACTAAGTAACGAGTAAATAATAATGTGGTTAACGCTACAAGGTATCCGATACAGAAATTTGAATCGTTTTTTACTTTTTTTGAAAAAAAAGTAAAAAACGATTCAAATTTCTGTATCGGATACCTGCGCTTCAAAAGACAGTTTG
>JAEUUP010000029.1 GCA_016787525.1 Saprospiraceae bacterium
ACGATTATGGGTTTTTCTAATCGTCAATTTTATGATAATTTACTGAAAGCACACCCCTCAGTATCTGACCGTGTTTTGACTAATTTTCAAGATGAAAAATCTATTGTATTCATTGACACCGCTGGTTGTGGCTTCGATGAACGGATTCACCCTGAAAATAAAAGCCGCTTCAATCCAGAAGAGTTTTATGCTTTGCGCGAACATTTGTATCAATATTTGGATACATTTCCTTACGAAAAGCCTTCTATTGGCATCATTTCTCCTTATCGTGAACAGGTCGTTTTGATGGAAAAAGAAATCGAAATTGACCCTTTGCTTTCAGATTTGGGTTTAACGATTCAGACCATTGATGGTTTTCAAGGACAAGAGCGCGATGTGATTTACATTTCGTTGGTGCGCTCCAATACCAAAAGCGAAATCGGTTTTTTGACCGATTATCGCCGCATGAATGTGGCTATGACACGTGCGCGCATGAAGCTCATTGTCGTCGGCGACAGTGGCACGATTGGCAACGATAAGTTCTACAAATCCTTTTTAGACTATGCTGATACTGAGGGGTCGTATCGGTCAGCATGGGAATTTATGAGTCAATAAAAATCGGGAATCTGTCCTGTTTTTTCTAAAATACCCAGACCAAACAAAGCGAAATCATACTTTACAGGGTCATTGGGGTCAAATCGTTTTAAGTTTTCTGTCAATTCTAAAACAGCTTGCCAATCGGTTTGTGGACGTTGCAACAAACCCAAACGCCGCGCTTGTCGCTCAACATGAACATCAAGTGGCATGAGTAATTGAGCGGGTTTAATGTTTGTCCACAGACCAAAATCCACACCTTGGTCATCTTGCCGCACCATCCACCGCAGAAACATGCATAGGCGTTTGCAAGTACTTTTTGAAGCGGGCGTTGCTATATGTTTTTTTGTACGTGGAGGGGCAACAGGCAGGCTGAAAAACTCGTTGTGAAAACCGATGAGTGCTTCGGATACTGAGGGGGTGTTTGCAGTCAAAAACTGAGCAAATGCATACTCTAATGAGTCATGCTGTTTGTAAAAATGCTGTAAATATTCCAAAAAATAGAGCGCATCAATTGGTTGAAACGTTCTATGCTTGAAATCGAGGAATCGCATACGGTCTTTTTCGATGTGATTGACAATGAAATCGTGTGGTGCATTGTCCATGAGGTCGAATAGACGATTGGCACTATTGATAATGGTTTTACGCTGCCCCCAAGCCAGCATGGCAGTCCAAAATGCCGTAATTTCAATATCTTGGAGCTTTGAAAAGCGGTGAGGAATGCTGATTGGGTCGTCTTCGATGAAAGACGGAGTGTTAAATTTATGATAACAATCGTCCAAAAAGGTGTGTAAATTCTTGGTCATTCAAAAAAATTTTTACTTTTGAGCAGCCATCACATAGAAAAACAAGTTTCATTCAATTTTCAACAAAAAACTATGACTGCAACGTTCACTTATACCCTTATTCTCGCGGCAATTTTTGTTGTCAAAAAACTACTGGATTCGTCAAATGACAGAAATTTAAGAACTTTTCCATAGTTCTTTTCTGATTATTCTTATTTTAGCATCAAAACAGCCGTCTCAACAAAAGTTGGGACGGCTGTTTTGTTTGTAAAAGCAGAAATGAAGGCATCGGTCAATACCCCTCAGTATCATGCGCATTTTCTTCTATGATTTGTTTCAGAATGACATTATCAATCAAACGCACATCGCCCACCCACACAGCGACGACAGCAACGGCAAAATCAGTATCTTCAAAAAGTTGAATCGGCAACAAAGTCCGTCCATCCACGATTTCAAAATATTCGACTTTGAAGCGCGGCTCGGCTTTTAGCTTTAACAATGACGATTTTTGAATTTCGGAAGGATTGTATTCACCGACCATGTCCGCTGCTTCGGTCAACACTTTATGAATCAACGCTGCTTTAGGACGGTCTTCTACCGTGAGGCGGACGTTGCGACTCGACATAGCCAGACCGTCTTCTTCGCGCACAATGGCACAAGTGACTATTTCAGTTTTGAGTTTCAGAATTTCCAGCATTTTAGCGACAATAGCGGCTTGTTGGAAGTCTTTTTGACCCAAATACAGGCGTTCAGGTTGAATGATGTCGAGCAAACGATGCACAACTTGAGCCATGCCATCGAAATGACCAGGGCGAAAAACACCTTCCAAAACACGGTCGAGTTTGCCAAAATTGAATTTTACTGAGGGGGTCGTTCCGTCGGGATAAATCTCGGCAGCGTCGGGCATGAACAGAATGTCGCAGCCCGATTCGGTGAGCATTTCGATGTCGCGTTCGGGTGTGCGAGGGTATTTTTCTAAATCCTGTGCGTTATTGAACTGTGTCGGATTGACAAAAATACTGGCCACTGTGATGTCGCATTCGGCACGCGAACGGTCAATCAAAGAAATATGCCCTCGGTGCAAGGCACCCATTGTGGGTGCAAACCCCACAGTCAAGCCTTTATTTTTTTGTGTGAGAAGGTATTTCTGTAAATCTAAAACACGTTTAAAAAGTAACATTGTTGGATATTGAGAGAATGTGAGATTAGAGAGTAATCATTGGCAAAGATATTGGTTTTTTGCAATTCCTCATTTTTTATACTTTTTTTAAAGGAAAAGAGTCTGTAAGTTTGAAAAATTGACTAATAATAGCGAAATAATTTGTACCTTTGCAGCAAAATTTTTAGAAAAAGGATTCAGAGTAATCAGACGTTCAAATAAAATGACAGTTTTAAAGGTAAACGACTAAAATCATTTTCAAAAAAATTCGTTTGAACGACGATTCTACATTTTTTATTAAAATCTTATCAGCTCGATGATACAAGCAAAAAAGAAAATTCTTCTTATCACGCAAGAGATGGAGCCTTATACAGGACTTTCCGAAATTGCAGAACTTGCCTACCGCTTACCACTTTTTTTAAATGATAATAAGTGCGAAATTCGTATTCTGATGCCGCGCTTTGGTACAATCAACGAGCGTCGCCACCGTTTGCACGAAGTTGTTAGGCTTTCAGGTATGAATATCATTGTAAATGACGATGATTACCCTTTGATTATCAAAGTGGCTTCGTTGCCTAATAGCCGCATTCAAGTTTATTTTCTTGATAATGATGAGTTCTTTAAGCGTAAGTCGGTTTTTGAAGATTCTGAAGGTCAATCTTTTGAAGACAATATTGACCGTGCGGTCTTTTTTTGCAAAGGAGCTATCGAGACAGTGCGTAAATTCGGCTGGGCACCAGATATCATACACTGTCATGGCTGGATGACGAGTTTGATACCGCTCTATATTCGTACAGCTTATAAAAATGACCCTATTTTTCAATCTTCTAAGATAGTCTACTCACTTTATGATACTTTGCAACAAGAGTTTTCTTTCGATGAGTTTGCGCCTAAAGCTTCTATTAATAACCTTGAAGCAGATGATTTGTTGGACTATCGTACGAGCGAATTAGCTGACTTACACAAAGGAGCGACTATTTATGCTGATGCAATCGTTAGAGGTAGTGAACAGATGAGTGAATCCGTTGAGTCGTCGCTTGTTTTGGCAGAAAAACCTGTTTTAGATTATACCAATGTCGAAACAGGGTTGGCTCCAATCTTGGAGTTTTATAATTCACTTGAAGCAGCAGAAGTAAGCTGAATTGGCTCATAATTTGACGCAAGTTCATAAAACTTGCGTCAAATTCTTTAAAACTTCATACACCTATTTCCAATCCATAAAGCTTCGATTACAAAAAAAAATGTGCTGCTCAGACAGCCCCCCTCAGTATGTTGACGTTATAGGTCAGACAAAAAATTTTAGCAGAAAAAATATGAAAAACTTCTTCATTGCCAGCATTAGTCTTTTTACACTTCTAATCGTTGGTGCTTGTAATAAATCAAGCCAATTGGGTGCTGACCTTTTCTCAAATGATAAGCTCAACCTAACATTTTCAGATACTCTTATCACTGTTGTTGCTCAAACTGAAAATCCGGACTCTGTTTTGGCGTTGAACGCCCTTTCATCGGGTGGTACATTTGTGACATCTTTACCACTAGGCAAAATGTATGACCCTGTGTTTGGTGTGACAGATGCTCGTATCATCTCAAATTTCTACTACAATTCGACAGCTAGATTAACTTTAGATGCGGGTTTAGAGTACGAGTTATTGGGTATTAACCTTGTTATGGCTTACAAAGGAACAGAAACTTATGGTGACACGACCGCAGAGCAGAAAATTGGTATATACCGTTTCGATGGCTCAGAGTCGCTTGCTGGTGATAACCTAAGGGCTTTTTCTAACAAGAAGTATAAAACAGAAACTAAACAGTTGGGTTCTTTGACTTTCAGACCGACACCTTCAACTTACGTTCGTCGTGATACGAACTACTTCAGACCTCATATTGTCATTCCTTTAGATAGCACGTTTGGAAAATCGCTGCTTGATACGGCTGTTCATAGTCTTTACAATGCCAATGGTGGTGATATTCGCAAGTTTTTCAGAGGTTTTGAGATACGGACTGAAAACACAACAAATGGTCTTATTAGTTTCAACAGTGCTGATGATTCTTCTGGCATTTATTTGCACTACAAAAAACGCAATGATACCACTAAGCTTGTCTATCGTTTCCCTTTTTCTGCGACTACTTATCCTTACTACAACCACGACTATGCTCAAGGTAGTATCAACAAGTTCTTTAACGGTAAAAAAACAGCTTCGGGTGATTCATTGCTTTTTGCGCAAGGTATGGCTGGCGCGAATATTAAATTGGAGTTTCCGAATCTGAAAAAACAATTGGGTACGGCTGTCGTCAATCGGGCTGAGTTAGAATTGACAATTGTTGAAGACTCTATTGATAAATACCAGCCGATTGAGCGGTTTATTTTATCCACGGGCAGTGGCGCTCCTATTGCCGATTTGCTACGCAGCAGCAATACAGCTGTTGCAGAATATGGCGGCATACCTGTGTATGAAGCAGGTGTCAGACGCTATAAATGCAATCTGTCGCAACATCTACAAGATATGCTCTATGGGCGTGCAGGTACGGTGCTTTATTTGATTCCTGATAATACCAGAGGAAGCCTACCCGATAAGCAATCCACGACGCGCCGTGTCGTGCTTTATGGTACAAAACATTCAAAATATAGAACAAAACTGAATTTGTACTATACCAAACCTTAATGAAGATTGCCTTTAGAAAGTATAATAAAGGTCTTTTCGATACAATATAGCTTCGTTCGTTGAAAACTTATAATCTTAGGGAAATTCCAAATTTCCCTAAGATTATAAGTTTTGACACTAATGGATACCCCTCAGTATCAGAGCTATTTTTTAACAAACCCTTATTTTTCCGCCGTAATTAAACAAAACCCTATTTACCAAAACCAAAACTATTTTAAAACTATGTGTGGAATCGTCGCTTATATTGGGTCAAAGCAAGCCTACCCAATTCTTATCAAAGGCTTACAGCGATTGGAATATCGCGGTTATGACAGCGCAGGAGTTGCTCTATTAAATGGCAATCTCAACGTTTACAAGAAAAAAGGCAAAGTCAGTGAACTTCTGTCCTTTGCTCACGACAAAGATGTGTCTGCGACTTTAGGCATTGGACATACCCGTTGGGCAACGCATGGCAAACCAGACGACATCAATGCGCACCCACATCTATCGGGCAACGGACGACTCGTTTTGGTGCATAATGGCATCATCGAAAACTATGCAACGCTCAAAACGGCTTTGCAACGCTTAGGTCACGAGTTCATATCTGAAACGGATACAGAAGTACTTGTTCACCTTATCGAAGAATTGCAAGAACGAGAGAATTTGCTGCTTGAAGAAGCTGTTCGTATTGCACTGTCAAAAGTGCATGGAGCTTATGCTATTGTCGTGATAGACAAAGAAGACCCGACTAAAATCGTTGCAGCCCGTAAACAAAGCCCCTTAGTTTTGGGCATTGGTAATGGCGAATTTTTATTGGCTTCTGATGCCACACCCATTGTAGAACATACAAAACGGGTCGTGTATCTGAATGATGGTGAAATCGTCACTGCACGTCGAGATGGCTCTTTCGAAATCAAGACCATCAATAATGAAATTCAGGCTCCATTCATCCAAAAATTAGATTTAACGATTGAAGCATTGGAGAAAGGTGGCTACGACTACTTCATGCTAAAAGAAATCCACGAACAACCACAAACGATAGCTGATGCTATGCGTGGACGCATAAACGCTACTGAGGGGTGGGTTCGTTTGGGTGGTATGGAAGAGCATCTCAATCGCATCATGAATGCCGATAGGCTCATAATCGTGGCCTGTGGCACATCATGGCATGCAGGTTTGGTAGCAGAATACCTTTTTGAGGAGTTGGCACGCTTACCTGTTGAGGTAGAATATGCTTCTGAATTCCGTTATCGTAATCCTGTTATCACAGAAAAAGACGTGGTGATTGCCATTTCGCAATCGGGTGAAACGGCGGATACGTTGGCTGCTATAGAGTTGGCGAAAGAGCGTGGCGCATTGATTTATGGTATCGTCAATGCAGTGGGTTCGAGCATTGCTCGATTGACCGACGGCGGCTCGTACATTCACGCTGGTCCAGAAATTGGCGTCGCTTCGACCAAAGCTTTCACAGGACAAGTGACTTTATTGACTTTGATGGCATTGGAAATTGGCTACAAACGTGGAAAAATTCGCAAATCGGAGTTCCAAAGGCTGCTCACAGAGTTGGAGCAAATACCCTCGAAAGTAGAAGAAGTCTTAAAAATCAATAAAGCTGTTGAATATATTTCATCGGAAATAAAAGATTCAAATAATGCGCTGTATCTTGGTCGCGGATATAACTTCCCCGTTGCCCTTGAAGGTGCATTGAAACTAAAGGAGATTTCTTATATTCATGCGGAAGGCTATCCTGCGGCTGAAATGAAGCATGGTCCGATTGCTTTGATTGATGAAAACATGCCTTGCGTCATTGTTTGTACCAATCAAAGTGCTTACGAAAAAATTGTTTCTAATATTCAAGAAGTGAAGGCAAGGAAAGGAGTTGTTATTGCCATCGTTACTGAGGGGGATACCGTTATCAAAAATTTAGCTGACTACACGCTCGAAATTCCTGATACTGCTGAACCTTTGACTCCGCTTCTATCGGTCATTCCTCTACAATTATTGTCTTATCACATCGCAGTCATGCGGAATTGCAATGTTGATCAGCCGCGTAACTTGGCAAAATCTGTGACAGTCGAGTAATTTACTGAGGGGGTGTGGATTTAGGTAAAATAATCAGCATTCGCGACAGGTTTTTGTTGTCGAACAAAAAATTGCAAGAATGCGGCTTACTTATACGACCACTTTTACAAACAAAACCAACTTTTTTACGTTAAACACACACTGTATTTTAATTTTTCAATTATTCAAAGGTGAAAAAAGACAAAAAAGCCATTCCTGAAATGGCATACAACACCCAACAAGAGTTCCTAATTATGCCCGAATATGGTCGTAATGTGCAACAACTCGTCCGTCATGCTCAAAAAATAGAAGACCCAGCTTTTCGTCAACAGTTTTGTGAGCAGATTGTGGATTTGATTCAACAGCTTTACCCACAAAGTAAAAGTGTCGAAGACTATCGCGAAAAACTTTGGAAACACTTGTTCCAAATAGCTAAGTACAACCTCGAAGCTAGAACGCCAAGTGGTTTGATACCTCGCCCCGAAGATGCTAAAAAGCGACCCGACAGAGTCCCTTATCCACAATCTGATACAAGGTTCAAGCACTATGGCAATAATATCCAACGCTTGATTCGACGAGCTATTGAAATGGAAAGTGGTCCTATCAAGGATGGTTTTGTCCAAACTATTGGCTCTTATATGAAACTAGCCTATAAGACTTGGAATCGAGAACATTATGTTAATGATGATATTATCAAAACCGATCTCGACATCTTGTCAAATGGCAAATTGAGTCTGGAAGAAAACAGTCGAATAGATGGTTTGTCGAATGCGCAGCGCAATCGAAACCGTGATGCACGCGACAACAGGAATGGCAGTAACACCAGCAGTCGTGACAATCGCAGCAGCAACAATAATAACAGTCGTGACAACCGTAACAGTAACAGCGGACGCGATAATAGAGGCGATAATAGTGGTAGAGGTGGCAGCAATATAGGTGGTCGTGACAATAGAGATAATAGAGGTGGCAGCAATATGGGGCGTGACAACAGGAATAATAACAACAATAATAATAATAACCGCAAACGCAAATAGGAGTGGTGGTTTTGCGGTAGGGAATCGTGATAGGCTAAATCAGCTTGTTACGATTTTTTTTTGATATAAATTCAAGATGACAATGTTAGAATAAATGTGTATTTTCATACTTTCGACAAAAATTTCGTTTCATACAAAAATACTGTTATCATGCTCAAAGCTATTTGCTCCTTTATTCTTTTGAAGTTGTGGGGCTGGAAAATAGAAAGCGTTTTTCCTAAAAATATAAAGAAGTCGGTGATTATCGTCATTCCACACACATCCAATTGGGATTTTCCTATCGGGATATTGTTGCGACCCATTATTGATTTAAAGACTAATTTTGTGGGCAAAAAGAGTTTGTTTCGTTTTCCTCTCGGTATTTTAATGCGTGCTTTAGGTGGTGTGGCGGTTGACCGTTCCAAACACAATAATTTTGTGGATGCTGTGGTTGATGTGTACAATAAGCACGAGCAATTCAATATCACACTTACGCCCGAAGGAACACGGTCGAAGGTCACAACCTTAAAAAGCGGTTTTTATTTCATCGCGCTCGAAGCCAAAGTGCCTATTGTCTGCGCTAAATTTGATTGGGGTAAAAAATTATTGGGCTTTAGCGACCCCTTTTATCCAACTGGGGATTATGAGGCGGATTTACCTAAAATTTTGCAGTACTTTAAAGGAATTACAGGACGAAACCCTAAAAATGACTTTGAAATAACTGTTTGATAATAAAGTATACGTCGTTAAGTGGTTGCAATGACTGCTGACTTAAATTCACTGTTTCATAAATTTAGACTGTCCGATGAGAATAACTGCCCTCTTTATTGTTTGTTTTTTAGGTGTTTGTGTTGTCCCAAGCACAGCACAAAATGCTTTTCATAATACCAAGTTTATCCTTGATAAAAGGGATAAAATTCTAACACACAAAGACAACCTCGATAGAGCCAATCCTCGCCCTTCGGATTTAGACAGTCTCGAAACGACTCGCGTAGCTGATTTCAATCAGTTGGTGAAGTTTATCCAAAATCCCTTTGATACCACTATTCAACTCAACGACTCACTCATCAGGCAAGTGTTCACGGATATTCCCATCATTATCAAAAAAATAAACATCTTACACGATACTATGCACTCACGAGAAGTGTCGATTCCGAGTCTCTACGACATTCCTGCGACTAAAATGAATGGTGTAAGCGGTGTTTCGTTGTCAGCCATTCCAAGTGCTTCTTTTTTGTCGCCAACCCAAATCATAGATGGCACAGCTCTGTTTATCAAAAGGCGAGTGAAAGAAGAGCTGAGTTTAGCTTTTCTCGATAGGTTTAGGACGCGACTCAATGAGAATGAATCTATGCGCCTTCTATTGCCAGCCACGCATCGGCTACTGCAAAGCATCGCTGAAATGGACAACTCACTGCCCTCGCTGAACAATATCGCCATCAATGCTTTCCAAAGCGACCTCGAAACGATGCCAGAGAACATCGAAAACACTCTCTTGTACGACAAAAACTTTGCAGACATCCGTAAAGATAAATCGTTCAAATACTTTGCTTTGTCGCTCAACACCATCAAACACGTCAAGTTGGGTAGCCATCCAGCATGGGTGCTGCAAGATTTGAGAGAGAAATACTTTACAGGCACGAGCGAGATTGACAGAATCATACAGATGATGGCGGCTTTGAACGACAATCTCCGTGATACCATTTTGGATGGCTATGACAGTGACGACAATATCTGGATTTCAGACAAACAGTGGGCGGATTTGGTTAATAAAAAAGGAGCGAAAGAGCTGTTCATGGGTCTATTGTTTCAAAAAAATAAAAATGGTATTTTCAAAGACTTGAAAACACAGTCGCCTAATACCATTAGAAGTACTCTATTGGCTATTTCGGGGAATATGAACGATTATCTGTTGCATTTGAAAAATTTTGAAAAAATGCACCACCAAATACAAGCATCCACACAACGCGCTGGTACAGACAGTCTCGCCCTCGAAATGGGCTGGTCTATTTTGCAATTAGTGGACCAAAGTCATTGGCTCTATTTCTCTTTTTTGGATGAAGCCAAACGCGAAGAAGCCAAAAGGCAATATTGGAACACTTACAAACCCATTGCAGAAGCGACTTTGAAAGCCGTTAGCTCGGTTCAGCGCAAGAATTATGCAGGGTTGATGCTCAATTCTTACCATATACTGAGGGGGTTGAGTCAGATAGAAGCTTGGCAAAATGGCAAGGTGTTCGGTAACGAGTATCTCAAAAGCTTTTTTTACTATGGCAACTTTATGACTGATGTGTTGACGGCTTCCAATAGCGAAGATGTGGCGCAGATTCTCGAACGATATGCAGCTCCTGTTGGGTCTTATTCGGTTAAAAGACGCTCTACTTTTTCATTGTCGCTCAATGCTTATCCTGGCTTGTTTATGGGTTGGGAATCGCCTAAAAACTCCGAGTTGCTCAAAGATGTGAATCGCACCAGCTTCATCACGGGTGTCACTGCGCCGATTGGCTTATCTTTTAATTTTGGTGGTTTGGGTGAAAAAAATAACTCTGACAGTGAATTTGACCTAAATGATAAAAAATATAAGAAAAAACACTACCAAAGCCTATCTGCTTTTGTTTCGGTCATTGACATTGGGGCTGTTTTGAGCTATCGCTGGGCAGATGACCAAGCACAAGGCTTACCGCAATCCATCGAGTGGGCGCAAGTGATAGCACCTGGTTTGCACCTTGTCTATGGTTTCCCGAATCTACCTTTGACACTCAATGCGGGCGTTCAGGTAGCTCCAAAATTGCGAAAAGTCACCTTGGATAATGGCAACGAACTAAAAAACACCGATTTTCTGCGGTTCAGCTTGGCATTGACGACAGATATTTCTATCTTCAACTTCTATCACACAGGTCACAGTCGTCACCACAAAAAGCCGTAACCCTTTTGTGATGTGTTAAAGTTCTTGAAAATTGAGCCTTTAGACAACAAAATACTGAGGGGGTGTCGTTTGTAGAAAAAGGCACGAACGAAGCCATGGCGCGTACGGCTTTAAAGCATAAAACTCTGACAAAACTTTATTTCAACATTCTGAATTTGAATTTAATGAAAAGATTTTTCGTACCTATTACCTTTTTGAGCGCAGTCGCATTTCTATCATGCACTTCGAAGACCATTAAAGTGACTTCGTTGCCGCCGCAAAATGAACCCATTGTGGTCTCAACCACTACAACGGTACCTTCAATGACCACCACTACCACACCAACGACCACCACCCACACCAATAGCGCAGGCACGACCACTACTACCACCGTGATGCCGCCTGCCGAGATGATTCTTAAAGAAGAATATGTAGATGCTCGCGTGGCGTTTTTGCCCACCGACGATTTGACGATAGCTTTGGCTAAGGCAAAAGAAGAAAAGAAACCGATTTTCATTGACTTTTACGCCGATTGGTGCGCCCCATGCAAAGTCTTGGACGACGGTGTGTTTCACGATTACGATGTGGCGGAGTTTATGAATAAAAATGTCATCAATCTGAAAGTCAATATCGAAAAGGGAAATGGGGCAGCCTTGAAACAAAAAATGTATGTCAGTGCTTTGCCGACCTTACTTTTTTTAGACCCGAATGGCAACGAAATTGCACGCAAAGAGGCTCTGCCTTTAATTAACGACTTTAAAAAAATGATGAAAACGGCAGTTTGGAAAGTAAAAAACCCGTCTGGGCAACCTTAATCAACGATGGATTTTGCTGTCTAAAAGATTTATATTCACGACAGGATATTTTACCCAATAGGGCGATGAAGAGAAAAATCATCGCCCTATTTTTTGCCTTATGGAACTTTTAGAACCGACGAATTGGTTGCTTTAAAATGGACATAGCCATCTCGACCACGCCATCAATAAGTAAAGATAAAAGAAAGAACCATGGATAAAATACTCGACCGAATACAAAAACAATGGAGAAAAGACGGTTCTATCGCCCAAATAGCCGAAGAATTGTCAGGTGCGGACTTTAACTCGCTGCTGTTGGCACTATTCAAACAACGGGCAACGAAGGTCACACCTGCCCAACTCATAGCAGATTTTGTAGAAAATCGCTTTGTCAAACCTTCGGATATTGACCCCATCAAAAGCCGTGAATTGGAACTCGCATGGCTCAAACAAGCGCAAAGTCAAGGTTTTAGGGTCATCACCTTGTCGCCAGTGTCACCTTTAGGCACTTGTTCGGCAATGGGGGCGGTTAGTCAGCACAAAGTCATTAGCAGCACACGCCGTACAGAGGTAGTGGCAGATGCAACCAACGTATTGGCTCTCCATATCGCTCACGAATTTAAAACTATCGCAGATAAAAGCGCTGTCTTGCGCTACGCCACTGTTCACCGACACTTAAGAGCTCAACCGTTCGATAATCCAAAGTTTACGGCGCATTTTGGTATTTTTTGCTTGGTTTCAGGTGGTTTTGATAGAGGCAATAAGGCTTTTGAATGGTGCGAATTGAACCAACATATCGCTCTTATCCTCGATTTACTGAGGGGGTGCTTTGCGGTATCAGATATGTACATCAAATTTTTTTTGAAAGAAGACAATCTCCAATGGCGGGATGAATTGGCTCAGCCGCACCATGTATGGCACAATCTGCCACAAGTCATCGTTGCGGATACAGACAATACCTACTATCAAATGCTCCAATTCAAAATCTATCTGCGGCTGCCTAACATGGACATTGATATAGCCGATGGCGGCTTTGTGGACTGGACACAACAACTGTTAGGCAATAAAAAACACCGTACTTTTATCAGTGGTGTAGGTATTGAATTGGTGCAACGACTTTTATTGCCTCAATAACTGATGTTACGCATGATACAATTACTGACTCTTTTTTGCGGAGCAAAAAAGACGTACTACGAAACTACTTTTTTTAGACCGAAGTTAATTTTTCAATCGCTTGCGATTGAAAAATTAACTTCGGTCTGATAGATTCTTTTTATTGTACGCTTTTTTTGCGTAGCAAAAAACAGTGCGTAACCTC
>JAEUUP010000033.1 GCA_016787525.1 Saprospiraceae bacterium
TTTCTATTGGAGCGAGCGATTTTTTGATTACAATTTTGGCAAAGCCAAAATTGTAATCAAAAAATCGCTCGCTCCTCAAAGTCCTTTTCGCCGCCAAAGGCGGCGTTTGAAATGCACGAAAACTTATTTTTGACTACTTAATACACGCATTTTTTGCGAAGCAAAAAACAGTGCTAAACTATCCAGCTATTTTTATAGGAAAGCCCTTCAGAAAACAATAAATAGTTTCTTTCTTTTCAGCCAACACCATCCATAGGTCTTCAGTTAAACACCTTCAAAATCCGACCATTTAAAGATTGTATCGGGCGATTGTTGCTGCTTTCTATGTTTTTAAAAGCAGCTATTTGCGCAGCCGAAGCTGTCATAGGCGTTTTCATAACCAACCATGTAACCGTTTCAGAGCAAGGCGGTGTTGTCAAAGAGCCTGCGTAGGTGTAATAGCTCTGCGAAGTAGGCATTAAATCTGTTGCTGTGTAATTATCGGTTGCCAAATCATATTTACCATCTGTTTTTGTTGGCAAATTGCCCACAAACTTTGCCAAAGTGACATTCTCAGCACCTTCTGAGAACATAACGCCTATTACTGCTAATTTACCTGTTGTTGCATTTTTATGAACAAAGTGAATTTCCAACGGATAAGACTTGCCGTCAATCGTATGTTCGCTCGGCGTGTGTGTATGAAATTGTAATAAGCTATAAGCCATGCCACCATAAGTGATACTGCTCAAACTCGTTGAATCATAAGAGAAATATAGAGTGTGCCCATTGTTCAAGATGTGAACTGTGGAGGTATTGTAGGTTTTAGTGATGGCGGTGAGTGAAGCATCTGTTGCCGCGTTGACCATGTTAATCGGTGATTGCGCCGAACCTTTGCAATCGCTGTATCCTGTACAGATTTCGCCCCAATGCGCAGGACCTTCTTCGCCGCTATCGTATGTCCAATGCAGACCTGTACAGTCTGTCGGGATTTCTTTTTCGTCAGATTTGCAGGCATTGACTAAAATGGTGAACGCCATGAGTGGTAGTAGTTGTTGGATTGTTTTCATAAAAGATAATTGTTAAAAATCTGAATAAATGACTGTTATGCTGCCCAAACGTCCTGCTTAACGGCATTATTAGCCATTATTCACCTGCAGAAGAAACAAGGACTAACGACATTGAATGCGCCATGATATTTCTGATTATTTACTTCGCATTAATCACCATTTTAAACCAAAAAACGGGGTTCAAAACCTTTTTGCGCACATCAATATTGTTGAACATGGCATATACCAACTCCGAAATCTGTACATTGCGCGATGCGACCCACAAAACGAAGTTGAATACTGAGGGGTATTTGCCGATGCGTTGCAACCTATAGCTCAGATTCAACTCTGTACCCATCACGCGCCACACCCGCACGTCGTAGTCTTTCATAAATTCTTTTGAAAAATTCTGTGCTTTTAAACATTTTTCAGCTTGGTCGGCTGCTATATAACCCGAATAGACGGCATTACCGATTCCTTCGCCCGTCAAAGGGTCAACCAAACTGGCTGAGTCGCCCACAAGCATATAGCCGTCGCCCGAGAGTTGGTGTCGCTTCGACCCCAAAGGCAAGGGGAAACCGACGATTTTGCCGTCCAATTCCGCTTCTGCAAAACGTTCTTTGATGCCTGGACGGTTCTGTATGATGTCTAGAAGGGATTTTTCGAGATTCACTTTACGCTTCGAAATGGTTTCCGTCAACATGCCAAAACCCACATTGGCTTCGCCATTGGGCAACGGAAAAATCCAAAAATAGCCGGGTAAATGGTCTTTGAGAAAATGTAATTCGATGAAATTGTCTTTGTGGCAACCTTTCACATTTTTGTAGTAGGCACGTACCGCCCCTGCATTGTGTTTGGGGTCTACCTTGATATTTGCCACATGACGCATAAAAGGCGACAAAGGACCGCTCGCCACAATGAGGATTTTAGCCCGCACTTGAAAGTCGCTTTTTTTGTCGGACACTGTCCAAACGCCCACGTCCTCTCCAGAAGGAGTCTTTTGGACAGTATAATCGTGCTTTTCAATGCTTTTACCTTCAAAAAGCTGAATCAATGGCTGTTTTCGCACCATATCAATCAAGTGATTGTCGAAATGAATGCGTTTAGAGACAAAACAGGGCGTGCTGTCGTCTCCTTTTTTATAGTCTTTGCGAAACGGAACAGGAAATTCGCGCTTATTGTCCATTGAGAATGTTACACCCCAAGAATCGGCTTGAATCGGTGATTTTTCTAAAGTTCTGACAATATCGGGGTCAATTCTATTCAAAATTGCCACCGTTCTACCCGTCAAACCATCGCCACAGACTTTATCACGCGGGAATTGTGCTTTATCAATCAATACTGAGGGGATACCCAATTGAGCCAATCGAAGGGCAGCAGCCGCACCTCCAGGCCCTGCACCAATGATACAAACATCGGTTTCAATCATAATTATTATTTGAGTTTTGATTCAAAACAGGGGCGAAGGTACAAATAGCCCACACATTACAAAAACTTCTTCATCAGAGCATACAATACTTTTTTGTCGGGTGTAGTCAATGTTTTGCTTTTGTCTTGTTGCAAATACTTTCTTTTGAACGTTGTAATGGCTGCTGTGGAGTCTTTTATGTCGTAGCCCACAATACGCAAAGCGTGAAGGGCATTAAAATCGGTTGGCACAATCACATTTGTCGTGTCGCCATACCAGATGCCGAAGCCCCGGTTTGCCATCTCTTTCCAATCAAAATGCACGTTGGGGTCGTTTTTGCGCGTCGGCGCAAGGTCTGCATGACCGATAAAATTAGTTGTTGGAATCGAATAAGCCCGTTTCAATCTATCCAACAAAGTGTATAAAGACTGCATTTGTGGCTCTTTGAACGGCTCAGAACCATCGTTATCCAACTCAATACCGATACTCGAAGAGTTCAAATCCGTTGTATTGCCCCACCGACCAACGCCCGCATGGTGCGCCCGAAGATAATCGTTGAGCATGTGATGCACTGTGCCATCTTCACAAATAACATAGTGCGCACTCACTTGCGTACGAGGTAGTGTAAAGGTTTTCAAAGTCTCCTCGCAACTTTTCTGCGCCGTGTGATGAATGACCACAAAATTGGGCTTGCGCATACTCAAGTTCGTTGTACCGACCCAATACTGAGGGGGTGTCATACCCACCGAATCTTTGAGCGGATACTGCCCTAAAACCTTAGCATAACGCTTAGTTTGTTCTCGATAAGAGCGATTCGTCGCTGAATAAGGGTGCTTTGAACAAGCTATAAAAGCCGACAAAGCCACTAAAACGAATAAATAACGAGTCATAATGACGTTTTTTAAAAATCAACCAGTTGTTGCGTTCTAACTTATTGCTTAAGCAATCTTAATCAGCTGCCAAATCCTATGATTGCTTCTGTCCAACGCTACGCTGAATGCTGTTTTAAGTTTAGTGTATCCACTACAACTATACAGCCCGACATTTCTCCTTCATCCAAGCCTTTTCGGTATCGTCTAAATGCACGGACAGCTGTTCGTAAACACGTTCATGATAAGCATTGAGCCAATCAATCTCTGATTTCGACATCAGCGACGCATCTACCAACTGTGTGTCAATCGGAAACAAGGTCACGGTGTCGAATTTATAGAATTGACCATAAGGCGTTTTTTCATCATTGGCGACCAAAATCAAATTCTCGATGCGGATACCGTATTCGCCTTCCTTATAAAAGCCCGGCTCGTTGGAGGTCAGCATCCCTATCTTATGCGGTGTCGTGCCGCGTGCGTTGATAGCCCCTGCGATGCCTTGCGGTGGTTCATGCACATTCATAAAAAAGCCCACGCCGTGTCCTGTGCCGTGTCCGTAGTTCAGCGTATCTTGCCACAAGAACTGACGTGCCAATATGTCCATCTGAATCCCCTTCGTACCTTCAGGAAAGCGCAATTGTGCAATCGCAATATGCCCCCTCAGTACAGAGGTGTAGTTGCGACGTTGTTCGGCAGTCGGATTGCCATCGAGTGAGATGGTGCGTGTGATGTCGGTCGTGCCATCGGCGTATTGTCCGCCCGAATCGAGCAACAAAATCCCTTTGGGTTCAATCACAGCCGAGTGGTGCGGGTCTGGGTGGTAGTGAATGATAGCCCCATTGCCATTGTACCCGACGATGGCATCAAAACTTTCGCCGAAATAGTGCGGTTGGTCGCTGCGGTATTGGGCTATCATCGAAGCCATTTCGTATTCCGTCACCGTTCTTTGCGTCAACGTCTTTTCGAGCCACATAAACGCTTTGGTGAGTGCCACACCGTCTTTTACCATCACATCATGAATCAGTCTTTGCTCTGTTTCGTTTTTTATGGCTTTCATCAAGATAGAAAATGTCTCCATTTCTATCACTTTGGCGCGTCTCAACTGACTGAACAGGTAGAAATTGGCATTATTTGGGTCAACGATGATGGTTTGTTGCTCCGTGAGTCCTGCCAAATGGTCTTTCAAGAGTTCGTAAGGTCGGATGATGATGCCATCGCTGTTGAGTGCGGCTTTGATGTCCGCAGGTACTTTGGCGGCATCAATGAACAAATCGCAACGGTCGAGCCCAATCACCAAATGTGCCACAAACACAGGATTGCACTCCACATCTGAGCCACGCAGATTGAGCGTCCAGCCGATGTCATCCAACGTTGTCACCAAATGACAGTCTGCGCCTTGTGCTGTCATCTTGCTGCGAATCTCGTTCAGCTTCTCCAAACGGGTTTTACCTGCGAAAGCGACTTCATGTTCAAAAATGGCGGTCTTCGGCAGGCTCGGACGGTCTTGCCAAATCGGTGTTATCAAATCAGCGTCTGTCACCAAGTCCATGTTTTTCCGCACAAAGGCACTCTGCATACTGCGCACCTGATTGACTGAGAACAAAGTGCCGTCGCAACCGACGCGGCTATGGGCAGGCAAGTTCGTTGCTAACCAATCCACATGCTCAGGTGCGCCTTGCAGGACTTGTTTCCTCAACTCAAAAGCAGAACCTTTGATTTCTTGTTCGCATTGTAGGAAATAGCGGCCATCTGTCCACACTTGCGCCACCGATTGGGTGATGCACACATAGCCCATCGAGCCAGTGAAACCCGAAATCCATGCCCGCGACTTCCAATGTGCGGCAGGGTACTCGGATTGATGCGGGTCGCTCGATGGCATGATGTACGCATCTAAATTGTGGATTTTCATTTGTTGGCGAATCGCCGCCAATCTCTCGTTGATTGTCATAAATCACAGTTTTATTTGGAATGAAAAATCTGATTCTGTCATTTGCGAAGCGAAAATGATAAGATTTCATATAAAATTATTTTTTTCCGACAAAAAATATCATTTTCGAGCATGATACCTTTTGTTGATATACACACACATCTGCCAAAAGTTGCTCAAGGGGTCGTTTCGGTGCAAAATTTCACACAAAATGACCTTTATACTGAGGGGGGGCAAAACGCATCGGTTGGTTTGCATCCGTGGTTTTTGACCAAAGAGAACGTCGAACAAGATTTTAAAACACTCTCGAAGCGGGCGATGCAACCCAATGTTGTTGCCATCGGCGAATGTGGCTTGGATAGACTGCGAGGGGAGAGTTTGGCGTTTCAAACACAGGTTTTTGAGCAACACATCCGTTTAGCCGAGCAGGTTCAGAAGCCTGTCATCATCCATTGTGTGCGGGCGTTCAATGAAGTGGTGGCTGTGAAACGGCGCATGAATCCTCGCGTACCCCTATTGATTCATGGCTTCCATAAAAATGAAACAATTTTACAAGACTTGCTGCGACACGGTTTTTATATCTCTGTTGGCGCAGCGATACTGAGGGGGGGGCATAACGCGCACGATGCTTTCAAACACATTCCGATTGACCGATTGTTTTTAGAAACGGACGACGCAGACGTGCCGATTGAGCGCATTTATGCCGCTTATGCCACGCTGACAGGTATCGGTTTGATGGATTTGAAAGAACATATTTATCAACGCTTCGCCTCGCTGTTTCTGTCGCACGCTTGAACTTTTGCGCCACTATCGTTTGGATTTGAGTCGCTCTAAGCGATTGATGAGCCACACGAATTCGGAAGTGGGGGCGGATTTCACGTCGGCAATGATTTTATCAATGCGTTTGTCGTTGCGTTTGAGGTCTGGATTGAGCATTTTGCGCAGCGTCAGAGCAAAATTGTGAAAACCTTCGCGGCGAATATCGGGCAAGCCTGCCGTATTGCGCACCAATTTCCGAAACGATTCGATTTTATAGTCCACGAGGTCGGAACGGCTGTCGTAGAGTATCATCATTTCGAGGCAGCGGGCATCTACGCGCGTGATGGGGTCTTCAAAATCAGCTGAAATATTCTCCTCCGCCTCTTTCAACTTGCCTTTGAACAACAGAAAATAGGCAAAATACAAGCGATACAAGTCCTGCGGATGCTGTGTGCCACCTATTTTGTGCTGATAATGGGTCAAAAACGACTCGACCCAATCAAATTCTCCCACTCTGCAACCATAACGCACAATGTTTGTGAACACAAAAGGCATCAAATAGCCATTGCGCTCCAATAAACCTTTTTGCAGATGTGACCGATAGATATTAAAAACCTGTGGCAGCAATTCGGTGCGCCCTTTGTTGAATTGCGCCAACAAATGCTGTCGTTCCAAACCATGCAAAGAGTGAAAATCCTCGTTGGACAAAGCCCCACTGTATTTTTCCAAAAGTCGTTGGAAGCGTTCAAAGTTTGCATCTTCCCGTTCGATGAGTAACAAGATGGCTTCATAAAACACCAAAAGCAAATCGTTATGCTCCGATGTGTTTCTCTGACCGAATCGCTCGATGTCTTGAAGTACAGAAAGATACCCCTCAGTATCGAATGGAAAATTGTGCCTTCTGAGCATCAAATTATAGGTCAACTGTGCTTTTTGCAGCAAATAATACACCTCAAAACTGTCCAAAGTCGCCCGTAGGTGCAAGTCGGCACTCATATTATAACGTGTCATCCAATCCGACTTGAGTTTGTCGAGGCGAAACCGTTGGTACAAAGTCTCTTGATGAGTGCTATCCCTTTGTTGAGCCAGGTCTTTATCCAGAGACTGTTCAAAAAAGTGTGTCAAGGGAAAAAAAAGCGACCTTTGATAGATGAAAAAGACGAGAGAGACAAAAAGGGCAACCAGGGAGTCAAATGAGTTATTTGATTACGATTCATTTGAGCGCGGCGCGATAGCGGGT
>JAEUUP010000079.1 GCA_016787525.1 Saprospiraceae bacterium
GTCATCTGCACGCTGTAAAAAGTCTTTTTACTTTGTAAAAAGTCATCTGCACGCTGTAAAAAGTCTTTTTACTTTGTAAAAAGTCATCTGCACGCTGTAAAAAGTCTTTTTACTTTGTAAAAAGTCATCTGCACGCTGTAAAAAGTCTTTTTACTTTGTAAAAAGTCATCTGCGCGCTGTAAAAAGTCTTTTTACTTTGTAAAAAGTCATCTGCACGCTGTAACGGACTTTTGCAAGTTGCAACGGACTTTTGCAAGTTGCAACGGACTTTTGCAAGCTGCAACGGGCTTTTGCAAGTTGCAACGGACTTTTGCAAGTTGCAACGGACTTTTGAAAGTTGCAACGGACTTTTGCAAGCTGCAACGGACTTTTGCAAGTTGCAACGGACTTTTGCAAGTTGCAACGGACTTTTGTAAATCAAAAAAGTAAAAAATTTAGAAGAAAAACCCGCTGGCATCAAGTATAAAAAACGCACCCGCTCGTGAGCGTCTCAGACGCGACACATACTATCAAATAGGTCTCCAGACCTGTACCATAAAAACGACTGAGGGGTATCGGCACAAGCGCACCGATACCACACTGCTCTAAGCCTTCCGCAGTCTTCTTTTAGCAATGTGGCGGCTCGTTTAAGTTTCTAAACTTAAACACACAATAGGACACGCCTCATATCTTTGCACTCTGACATACCTGTCTATACTGAGGGGTCTGTCCCACCAGTCAAGAATGTAAAAAATACTACTGAGTCAACCATAATGGATTGCCAAGACGCAACAAGCTGTTGAGCAAAACAGGCACGATGCTCAGATAACCCCAACAAATTGTAGCAAAGTTTTGTAGCTTCGATAAAAATCGTATTTTTACGTCAAATTAATACTAATGAAAGAAGGACAAAAGCTTTGGACACGCGAAGAGTTGATTCTGGCTATTAACCTTTATTGTAAAACGCCCTTTGGGAAATTATACAGCCGTAATCCTGATGTCATTGACCCGCTGGCAAAGGTTCTTGAAAAAAAACGCACCCGCTCGTGAGCGTCTCCAGAACTGTACCATAAAAACGACTGAGGGGTATTGGCACAAGCGCACCGATATCCCTCACTGTATTCAGATAAATTAAAACCAAAGTAAGAACAGCACCCCCTCAGTACAGCCTCAAAAAAGTCATAGAGAATGCTGTATTAGGAACTTTTTAGTTTAACTTTGTCCACTAAAATAAAAGTTTTAATGAGTAGAAAACTAAAAACAATAGACCTTTTTGCAGGCATAGGCGGTATTCGATTGGGTTTTGAGCATTTGGGATGCGAAAATGTCTTTACTTCTGAATGGGATAAAGATGCTCAAATAATGTATGAAGCCAATTTCGGAGAAAAGCCTTTTGGCGATATTACGGAGATTGCACCGCAAGACATTCCCGACCACGATATATTGTTAGCAGGTTTTCCTTGTCAACCGTTTAGTATCATTGGCAATATGCAAGGCTTTTCGGATACAAGAGGCACTTTGTTTTTTAATATTGAAGAAATATTGCGGGTGAAAAAACCTTACGCTTTTCTGTTGGAGAATGTGAAACAATTGAGAACCCATGACAGTGGTAGAACATTTAAAACCATACTTCAAAAGTTAAAAGACTTGGGTTATCATACACACCATACGGTATTGAATGCTTTAGATTTTGGTTTACCTCAGAAAAGAGAACGGACGGTCATTGTAGGATTTAAAGAAAATATTGCCTTTCAATTCCCCAGAAAAACGGGTGATTTTCTGCCTTTGAGTGCCCTATTAGAGGACGACGAATTGGTAGATAAAAAGTTATTTGCATCAAAAGAAATTTTTGAAAAGCGACAGGCGAAGATAAAAGGTGAACCCTTCTACCCCTCAGTATGGCATGAAAACAAAGGAGGTAATATCTCGATTTTACCTTTTTCATGTGCTTTAAGAGCTGGTGGTTCATACAATTATCTTTTAGTCAATGGTAATCGGCGTTTATCATCACGAGAATTATTAAGGTTACAAGGTTTTCCCGAGGATTTTAAAATAGTTGTCGGTTACGGGGCTATGCGAAAATTGACTGGCAACAGTGTGGCTGTGCCTGTTTTCAAAGCCGTTGCAGAAGAAATGGTAAAAGCCATCAATAGCCAAAACATTCACCCAACCTACAAACAACTGTCGTTATTAGAATTAGAATATGAATATAGTTGAAGCCAAACAAGCCATTGATAAAGTCATTGCGAAAGCGCGGGTACATTTTTATAAACCGATTCACATAGCAGAGATTTTGCACCGTGACCGTACCTCTACGGATATTATACTCGAATTGGATAATCTTGAAACGTATAGAAATATCTCCAAAAAATGGCGCGATGTTATTTGTAACCAGTTTTTAGGACGTTCCAGTACTTCATCAGCTCGTTATCAAGATGATGTTTTCAATGAGAATGCCGTTCCACCACAAGTCTTAGCCATATTAGGTAAAGAGAATCGTGAGAAAAACGGCATCGTAGAAGCCTATATTTACAGACGTTTCGCAGAGCGTTTTACCCAAATGTCAAGCGGGCTGAGTTATTGTGATACACATGACAAAAGCAATTTTGAATTGTCTGAGTTCTTGTTATTGTTTTGGCAAGAGGCAGGATTAAGAAGAAGTATTGACAAACTCTACGAAATTGTCGTTTATTCGTTGTTTTCGGCAATTGTTACTGAATTGGAATTGTCTGTTGAAGTATCTATGAATCCTAAAAAACAACCCATTCTACGTGAATTTGAAGATTTCGCAAAGCGCGTTATTAATTTGCAACCTGATGTTACGTCCTTTAAAACTTCCGCAAAAATATACAGAGTCGGTGTAACAAATGCCTCAGACAGAGGTATGGATATATGGGCAAATTTTGGTTTAGCCATACAAATCAAGCATCTTTCATTAAGCGAAGAATTAGCAGAAAATATAGTCAGTTCAGTCAATGCAGATAGAATTGTTATTGTTTGTAAACAAGCCGAGCAAAAAATCATCTTGTCGTTACTCAATCAAATCGGTTGGAAATCCCGTATTCAAAGTATTATTACAGAGAATGACTTGAATGATTGGTATGAAAAAGCATTACGTGGTAAATATGGAGAACAAATTGGAGAGAAGATGTTACAAATTCTTTCAAATGAAATAAAAATAGAATTCCCTGTTACAGAAAATACTGAATTTGTAAAGTTTTTTAATGGTCGAGGATATGATAAATTAGTTGATACACTCTGGTCATAGCCCTACTTATACGGTTCACCGTTGGCATAGGATATTGTGTTAAACGAAGCCCAGTTCACGCTCAAATCTCAAATCGAAGAACGCCTTTTTTTATGGGGTTTCAATTTCCGAATCCGCTGGCACATGATGTTCGACCAAATAACATCCAAATCTCAAATTAAAGAACCGATTTCTTTAGAGCAGTTACTGGTTTTCAAGCCGACTGTGTGGTAGGTTGCTGACTTGTTTGTTTGTACCACTTATTTTTAGGAAAAATACTGAGGGGTCTGTTTCACCCGAAACAGACCCCTCTCCAAATAAAATCCTTCAAATGTTTAGCTTTTCAATCGAGCCGTATTAACCAACAGTTCTGTTGGAATATCCAGTGGCTCGACTAAGGCATTCAGAACATTGCCTTCTAAATCCATGATGAAGATTTCGACGCGGCGATTGAAACGACGACCCTCGGGACAGTCTTTCCCGCCTTTTTGGTTTTTGGCGATGGGTGCTTCCATACCATAGCTGCTTACTTTGATGCGCTCCGATGAGATACTTCGTCCTTTGAGATAAGCTGCAGCGGATTCAGCACGTCGTTCTGATAGCTCTTGATTGAATTCTGGCGTACCAATATTGTCCGTATGACCCTTAAATTCGACTTTGTACTTTCCATTTTCATTTAAAATGGCTGATAAACGGTTCAATTGGACTTTTGCGTCGGGCTTAATGATACTTCTACCGAAGTCAAAAAGCAAATGTGTGGTGTTACGAATCGTCCGCATGACGGTTGGTACTGAGGGGTCAATCGAGGGGTCGCTGTCACACGTGAGTTTGCACTCACGGCGTACTTTTTCAACATCAATGACATACACGTAAGGATATCCTTTCTCAAAAACCTGCCGACGAACGGAGTCAGCCTCCTCCAAAGTCTTGTAACCGCCTAAGAAATAGTGCCAAATACCTTTATTATCTTCTTTCATAAACACATGCTCTAAGTTTGAGAAATAAGACACAGGACGTTTTTCATTGAAAGCGGTGATGTGAACTAAGAAGTTGGCAGAGTTAGATGGATTGTCTTGAGCCAAAATCGTTGTGGCAGGCAAAAGGAATAAAAATAACACGAGGTTTAAAGTAGCTTTGCTCATAATTGAATTGTGTGTTTTCTGTAAGTAATGATTGTTTCACGGTTGTAAAATTATGTTAAACCGTCGAATTATTCAAGAGATAGGCCTTTTTTTTTTATTTGAATACAGTATTCCGCTTCTCACCTAAAAACCTTGATATTCTAAAATTAAAATTTTAGTATTATATTTGTATTTAGTTATGGTAAAAAACAAACATTTTGAAAATATTTAAAATAAGTTTTCATGCATTGTTTTAATCTCATAGCTTTTGTTTTTAATAATTAAAGGTTTGATAATCACATTTTTTCAAATTAATTCTTAGCTAAACACTCCCCTACCCTTACAAATAACACTCATATTTTTTTAGCTTACCATTGTTTGACAGCACTTCAATAATTTTAATAAAATTGATTGGCGAACATGTTTTCGACAGTCAATTTCATCTTGTTTACAACCTGTATAACTTTAAAACCAAACTTATTGATAACTTATTTACATAATTTTTCAACTTAAAACAAACACCCATGCGAGCAATCTACCCATTCGTTCAAAAAACTTTCTGGGCTTTTTTGGTACTATTTTTAACCTCTCAAAGCGTATTTGCACAAGCAGATTTATCTGTAACCGTGCAAACAAATTCGCCCACTTTTGCCCCTTGGACTTTCGTTACGTATTTTGTTACAGTCAAAAACAATGCTGCAACAACCACTTCCAATGGTATTGTTTGCAACTTTCCGATGCCTGCGGATGGGCGATTCAATTGCGCTAAATTGAGCAAAGGCGAATGGCGTGCATGGGAAACCTTAGGCCCTTGGAATATTGGTACATTGGCAGCAGGTGATTCTGCAACTTTGCAAGCTACGATGTTTTGTATGGACGCACCTACTTTGGTCGGCACAGCGACCGTCACAGCAACGACAAGTGACCCCCTCAGTACCAATAACACCGCCACGAGAACCATTGCAAAAGGAGCTGAAGCACCGTTTTTGGCGTGTACGACAACGACAACCAACAGTGATTCGATAGATTTAGAAATAACTTTGACGACAAGCAACCCCGAAGTAAATGTGAATTTGGTCGAGTCATATGTGTTGACCATTTTCAATAAAAGCTCAAAAAATGCAACAGGTGTGAAGATTAAATGCCTTTTGCCTCCATCTATACAATATTTGACGCATAATGTAGCAGGTTTAGGCTCTTACAATGCAACAACAGGTATTTGGGACGTAGGTGATTTGGGCAGTAATTCCAATCATGCTATGACCTTAGACGGTCGTGTTTTGCAAGGTGGCCCAATCAAACTCACCGCTCAAGTTACAGCTGCCACTGAACCCGATATTGACAGTCAAC
Source organism: Saprospiraceae bacterium (assembly GCA_016787525.1). Classification (GTDB taxonomy): domain Bacteria; phylum Bacteroidota; class Bacteroidia; order Chitinophagales; family Saprospiraceae; genus JAAFJT01. Next base: position 5,698 of record JAEUUP010000079.1, read on the forward strand.
CCAATAATTATAACTCAAATGCGACACAAGATGACGAAAAAGACCTTACAATAACAGGTATGTTAGCCGATATGTCGCTCACCGCTGCTGTGGCAGTAGGGACACCTGCACAGATTACAGTCGGCAGTCAAGTCTCTTTTGTGGTCAATGTGACCAATAATGGACCTACACGAGCCGATGGTATCAAGATTCGCGCTTTTCAACCTGCTGGCATGTCTTATCAATCTTCTACGGCAACCAAAGGTGTTTATGACCCCTCAGTAGGTGTTTGGTTATTGAGTACCACCCCCGACGGGTCAGGTAATAAACCTGGCTTTACGATGCAAGCCAATACGACTGAAACATTGACCTTGACATTTTTAGCCAATCAAACGGGTGTGATTTTGTTCGATTCGGAAGTGCGCTCGGTCAATATGCCCGACCCAAACTCTACGCCTTCTAATAATATTTTGACCGAAAACGATGAAGCCCAAGTTTCTGTCACAGTCACAAACAATGTAGATTTGACGGCTGCTGACCTCGAATTGAGCCAAAATGTCGTAAAAAGCCCCATCAATGCAGGCGATTCGGTGGTTTATACAATTGGCATTTTTAATCGAGGACCCGCTACTGCTACTAGTATTGTCGTCAATCACAACATTCCAGCAAATTTTACATTGACGACCACCCCCTCAGTAGGTACTTTTGCAGGCAGCAATTGGACGATTCCAAATTTAGCGGCTAATGGTACGGCATTGCTTACGTTTAGAGGTATCGCAGGTTGTTTGACAACGGCAACACAGCATTTTGCCCAAGTACAATCGGCTACTCAAAACGACCCAGATTCGCCTCATGGTAACGACACCAATCAAACCGCCAATGAAGACGATGAAGCGGCTATTTCATTCAGTGCGACTAATTGTAATACTCTTTTATCTGATTTGGAATTGTCGTCAACAGTCATAAAAACACCTATTTTAAATGGTGATTCGGTGGTTTTTCAGCTCATTTTGACGAATAAAGGGTTACAACCTGCCAAAAGCGTGACGGTTAAAGATGTTTTGCCAACAGCTTTGAATATCACGACTATCACCCCCTCAGTAGGTACTTTTACAATAGATACATGGACGATTGGCAATTTGGCATTGAATGAAACCGTCACTTTGACTTGCCGTGGCAAGGTAACGGCTTTGTCAACATCCGTTTCAAATTTTGCTCAAGTCCAAACCGCAACACCCAATGACCCTGATTCAACACCTGGCAATGATAATGACAACACGCCCAACGAAGATGATGAAACCTTGCTCACATTCAATCCAACATCTGCACCTAACGCCGATTTGGAACTAACCATGACGGCTGATAAATCCACTGTTTCCAATGGCGCAACGGTTGTTTACACATTGACATTGAGCAACAAAGGAAATTCAGCCACAAGTTCAGTGACAGTCAAAGATGTGTTGCCAACGGGTCTGAGTTTGGTCAGTGCAACCGCAAGTCAAGGCACTTATGCGGGTGGAACGGGTATTTGGACAGTTGGCAATGTCGCTGTCAATCAAAGCATTACGCTGACATTGACCACGACTGTGACGAATATTGTGTCCACTATTCGCAATTTTGCGCAAGTCCAAACATCCTCTTTGTCAGACCCCGATTCACAAGTTGGCAATAATACAACGAATACTGCCAGTCAGGATGACGAGGCACAAGTGGACATTTTGAGTGCGTCAGCCACACAATGCGATTTAGAATTGTCGCTTTCAGCACCCCCTCAGTATGCGACGGCTTTACCGCTTTATGTGACCGTTTCGTTTACTTTGAAAATAAAAAACAAAGGTTTAGCCGCAGCCAATGGCGTGACCGTTAAATATCCAGTTCCATCGGGTCATGCCTACAATTCCAACACAACAACCAAAGGCAGTTACGATTCTTGGTTAGGCGTTTGGAATGTCGGTAGCGTGGCAGCAGGCGATTCAGCGACTTTAACACTGGTTCTATTCACTTTGCAGTCAACCACGGTACAATTTGCTCAAGTCAAAACTTGTACAACACCTGATTCAGACTCTTCGCCTGACAACAATACGTCGAATATTCCAAGCGAAGACGATGAAGCGGCTTTGTCTATTCCAACGGCAAATCCTGTTAAGCTCATTGATTTGCAGTTGACACAAACCTGCAACAAAGCCTTAGCCACCGACGGAGATGTATTGGTTTATAGCATAAAGATTGAAAATTTAGGTGATACGGTTGCGACGAACGTGGTTGTCAAACGAGCCACTCCTGCGGGTTTGACCAATCAATCGAGCAACGCCCAACAAGGCACGTACTCTGCAAGTGCGGGTTTTTGGTCTGTCGGAACTATCCCTGTTGGCGCAAGCCGTATTTTGACCATCACCGACGTGGTTGGCACTATGCCGAGCGAAATCGTGAGTTTTGCCCAAGTCAGTGCTGCCTCTCAAACGGATAAAGACTCCGAGCCAGACAATAATACGACAACAACGCCTAATGAAGACGACGAAGCCGCCGTTTCGGTGTTGAAACAAGGGACAGGCAATACTTGCGACCTTGAGTTGAGTATTTCGGCACCCCCTCAGTATGCGATATATACAACGCATACTTTTACCCTCACTCTTCGAAATGTAGGCGGTGCAGCAGCAAGTGGTGTGAAAGTAGATTTTGCGATTCCAACGGGTTTTGTAAACGGGGGAACAGCCACAGCGACCGCAGGAACAAGCTACGACGCATGGTTGCACACTTGGACGATACCGACTTTGGCAGCTGGTCAAACGGCTACTTTGACAGTGCCTTGTTTTACTTTGGTGTCAACACCTGTCAAAGCATTTGGGCAAGTTGTCGCCAATACGGTACTCGATTCGGACAGTCAGCCTGACAATAACGCCACAACAACCCCTGTTGAAGACGATGAAGCCGCTTTTACTGTGACAACCGCTGCCGCCGCTTTGGAAGCCTCGGCTCAACAGTCGTTTGTCCAACTGATTCCGATTGTTGTTCAAAAACTCTACCCCTCAGTAACAGAAGGCGAATTAGCGGTTGAGTTCAATAGCATCGTCGAAAAGGACATCACTTTTGAGTTTTACGATACTTATGGTTTATTGCGTCGTTCCGAACAGCGTTCTGTCCATAAAGGCAAACAAACCATCTATTTCGATGTGTGGGACTTGCCACAAGGAACGTATGTGATTCAGGTCACGTCGAATAGACTGCGCAATGCACCTGTCAAGTTTGTGAAATTGTAGAGATTTAAAAACAACGAAATAATATGAAACGCCTTGAATTTGATAGTAAATTCGGGCGTTTCGTGCTTTTTGTCCCTTATCAAACGACCAAATGTATAAGCAAAATAAAAAAAATAGGTTCTACGAAAAAAATCGTAAGAAAAATTTGGCGTTACGAAACTATTCGTATAACTTTGTGTCATAAATACTGAGGGGCTAATGCAACCCTCTTTTTTTAAAAACATCTCTACGAAAAAAATCGTAACCAAACTTAAAAATGAAGACACCATACATCAACACAGCTCTGTTGCTCACAAACTTTGTGATACTGTTTTTTCTTTTGACAAGTCAAAAAAAAGCAGAAGGCGAAATTCAATCCATTGTCCGTACCAAAATGATAGAATTGGTGGATGATAAAGGCCAAAAGAGAGCTTCATTGATAGCGTATCCTGAAGGCGAAACCGTTTTCAGAATTATGGATTCTCATGGGAATATCCGCGTCAAAGTAGGCGGTTCAGACGAAGGGTCGGGCATCGTTTTGCTCGACGACAAAACCCATCCAGGATTCCATGCGTTATCGAAAAAAAATGGTGTATCGCTCACTTTAACTGATGAAAACGGCAAACAACAGGTATTAAAACCATAGTTAACGAGACAACGAAAGGACAAAAGATAAATAGTAAATAAGTTTGAAAATAAATAATACAACGATGATGGATAATAAATTTACAACACCTGTACCAACTGATTCTGAGCTTGAAATTCTCCAAGTGCTGTGGCAAAATGGCGCACAAACCGTCCGTTTTGTCAACGAAACACTGAACAAGCAAAAGCCCGAAAAGGAAATCGGCTACACAACAACCTTGAAATTCATGCAACTCATGCTCGACAAAGGTCTATTGACGCGCGAAATAATTGACCGAAGTCACATCTACTCACCTGCTATTCCAGAAGAAAAAACGCAGGAACAACTGTTGAACGGTTTTGTCAATTCGGCTTTCAGAGGCTCTGCATCTTCGCTGGTTTTGCGTGCGTTGGGCAATGGCAACACAACACAAGCAGAGTTAGAAAAAATCAAAGCCTTGATTAACGAAATTGAACAAAACAAGTAACAGCCCCTCACTTTTGCCCTTTGCTTTGCCATTACCCTCAACATTTTAACAATTATTTTTTACAATTCAAATTTTTAAATGTCATGAAAAAGTTTGTCATACTAAGCTTGTGCCTTGTCGCGATTTTATCTTTTGCATTTCAAAAAAGTGATGCAATCAATACCCCCTCAGTAAAAACAGAAAAAGCATTCGATACACTCGATTTGGACGCTCAAATGAAGGTTTATGAAGGTCAAATGAAGGAATTGGAGAAAAAAATGAAGCCTTTTGAACTTCAAATGAAGGAAAAAGAAAAAGAAATGCGCCCACTCGAAAAACTGATGCGCGAGAAAGAAAAAGAAATGCGAGAAGGCGGCGATACACGCAAAATCGGTGAAGAAATGCGTAAAATTGGCGACAATATGAGCAAAGTCGGCAATGAAATGAGTAAAATCGGCGACCAAATGGGCGTGATTGGCAATGAAATGCACGTTGTCGGTGACAAAATGGGCGAAATTGGACACGAAATGGAAAAACGTCACAAACGCATTTTTTCTTGGTTTTTTAACGAAATGGTGAAGGATGGTTTGATGAAAGTAGGCGACAAAATGTCCATTCATATGGAAACTAACCTATTGGTAGTCAATGGTAAAACACTTGATGCCGCCCAACTCGACAAATACAAAAAGGGTATCGAAGCCCGCTTAGGAAAACCGTTAGACGAAGATTTTTCTGTTTTTTTCAAAGGTGTTTTGACCGAATTGACGAGTGACTCTTTTGAACACAGCGGTAATATGAGTACCAATTTCTAATCATTCCAACCATCAATCATTATGGAAAATCTATTCTCTTTTTTCACAAAAGAATTTCAATATGCCATTGGTTGGACGGTCATCCACTCACTTTGGCAAGCAACAGTGATAGCCATCTTGTCAGGCGTGGTGATGATTGCTTTTCGCAAAAAAACAGCTCAATTGCGTTATTGGATTCACAATTTCGCACTCTATTCGGTGCTTTTCGCCTCTATTGTGACGTTTGGCATTTATTTTAAAGATGCTAAAAACGGTCTTTTTTTCAAGCAAACGGAACAAACTGCGGCGGCAGCTGACAATACAAAAGTGACCGTAGAAACGCTCAATCAGTTGAAAGTTTCGATTGAAACAGGTAATGAAACGGCAGCAACTCCAGCCAATTCATCCCCCCTCAGTATCGAGGGCATGAAAGCCTATTTCGACGAGCATATCTATTTTGTTGTTTTGATTTGGCTTTTAGGTGTTGGTTTATTCATTTTGAAGCTATTGGGTGGCGTGAGTTATGTCTATTATTTACGCCTTCAACACAATTTTCCCGTTGATGAATATTGGCTCGACATGGTCGAAACGTTATCAAAAAAAGTTAATATCAACAAAAGTATTGAGTTAGTCGAATCCGCTTTGGTGCGTTCACCCATCGTTGTAGGTTATCTCAAACCCATGATTTTATTCCCAATCGGTGCAATTAACAGACTCAATCCGCAAGAAGTAGAAGCTATTTTGGCGCACGAAATTGCGCATGTTATGCGTCACGATTATGTTTTCAATATCTTGCAATCCGTCATCGAAGCTATGTATTATTTTAACCCTGCGGTTTGGTGGATTTCTGCCAACATCAGAGCCGAACGTGAAAACTGTTGCGACGATGTAGCCATTCAACTCTGCGGCAATTCAATGACTTATGCTAAATCGCTCGTCGTTGTACAAGAGATGCAATACTACTCAGCCACTTTCGCAATGGGCTTTGCAGGGCAACGCAAAAACCAACTTTTGCTGCGTGTACAGCGTGTTTTAAATCAATCAAACAATAAATCGAATGTCATGGAAAAGCTAATAGCCACTTGTTTAATTGTTATCGGAATCGTTTTCTTGTCTTTTGGCGGACAGAATAACTTTATACCTTCATTTTTAGAAGACAATACATTTTTTATCACTGAAGATGCCCCCCTCAGTACAGCAGGCTACTGGAATGCCACAATTAAAGGCGAAAATGTAACTGTTTCATTTCAAAACAAAACAGAAAATGGGACTTGGAACACCACCCATACGTTCAAAAAAAGTGAATTTTCCGCTTTGCCAACAACTGAATCTGATTTCAGCATCACACGTGAAGCAGGCGTGATGAATTTCAAAGGTAAATTTGAAGACAATGAAGGTTATGGCAAGTTTACATTTACAGAAAGTGCTGATTTCAGAGCATTTTTGGAAAAAGAAGGCATCACGGGTGCAAAAGAAAGTACGATGATGCACTATTTCATGGGTAATATCAACCGCGAATATGTTTCGTTTTTGAAGCAAAACGGATTTGAGAAGATTTCAAAATCTAAATTAGAAGAACTTGCCATTCATGGTCTGACCAAAAATGAATTGACAAGCTATTTGGATGCGTTCAAAAAATATGGCAATGAATTGACTTTGAATAAGTTGATTGAGTTGAAAATTCACGGCATTGATGCAAAATATCAAAAGTCTTTGTCCGATTTGGGTTATATTGATATTCCACTGAACGAAATTGTAGAAGCTAAAATCCACGGTATCAACGCTGACTACTTGGCAGATTTGCAGTCTTCAGGTTATAAACCAGAAGCTTTGAGAGAAGTAATTGAGTTTAAAATTCATGGCGTTGACGGTGCTTTTATCAAAAAAATGAAAGCTGCTACAAATAAAGAATTGTCAGCTGAAGAACTCGTAGAATCAAAAATTCATGGTTTAGATAAATTAGATGTTGAAAAATTCAAGTCAACAGGCACAAATCCAACAGCTGACGATTTGCAAAGTTATGCCATCCATGGTGTAAATGCTGATTATGTCAATTTGCTCACAGGTTTGTTTGGTAAATTAAGCCCTGAACGTATCGTCGAGGCTAAAATTCACGGCATTGACAATACATTTATTGAATCTTACAAAGCGATGGGTTTTCAAAATTTGAATATTCAAAAAGCGATAGAGTTCAAAATTCACGGTGTGGACGCGGCTTTTGTCAAAAGTTTGAACGATGCTGGCTACAAAGATATGAGTGCGAATAAAGTTGTAGAACTCAAAATCCATGGTGTTGATGCAGCTTATGTAAAAAAATTCGAGGAATTGGGCTATAAAAACATGCCAATCAATAAGTTAGTGGAATTTAAAATCCATGGCGTTGATGCAAACTATGTTAAAAATTTTGAGAACATTGGTCTGAAAGATTTGCCTGCCAATCGTTTAGTGGAAATGAGAATTCATGGCGTGACGGCTGATTATGTCAAAGGATTTCAAGATTTAGGGTTTAAAAACTTAGATTTGCAAGATATTATCAATGCTAAAATCCACGGACTGACCCCTCAGTATGTTCAAGAAATGCGCAACAAAGGTTTCAAAGACCTCGATTTCGACGAATACATCGAGTTGAAATTGAGAGGATACAGACAATAGGGTTTATACTTGGCTATTGATTATTGTTTATTGAGATAATAATCCGTAATCAATAGCCAATATCAATCCAATACACCTTCATCTATAACAACGTCCAAACCATGCAACCACTTTTCACCTGTTTCACTCAAAACCTAAACTACGCTCTCGGGTGGATGGTCATTCATTCCCTCTGGCAGGCAACCGCAATCGCTATCATCTCAGGTATTACAGCCATCAGTGTCCGAAAGAAATCACCACAATTGCGTTATTGGATACACAATGCAGCTCTTTTAGCTGTTTTCGTAGCCGCTGTTGTGACATTTTGCATCTATTTTGATTTTAGCAAAGCACCTGGTCACACGATTGTCATTCCTGAAAAATTAGCAGGCATTCCTAACGTATTAGCAGCCAATACACAACCAACGATTAGCAATCAGCAATCGGATGCCCCCCTCAGTATAGAAGGTATGCGCATGTTTTTCAACAACAATATCTATCTGATTGTGACTGTGTGGGTTATGGGTGTAGCTTTGTTTATTTTGAAGCTATTGGGTGGTATCAGTTATGTCTATTATTTGCGCAGCCGTCTGAACTTTCCTGCTGACGAATATTGGTTGGAAATGGCTGAAAGTTTAGGACAAAAAGCAGGTGTGAAAAAAACGATTGAGTTGGTCGAATCAGCATTGGTGCGTTCACCTTTGGTGGTTGGACACGTCAAACCGATGATTTTGTTCCCAATTGGGGCGATTAATAAACTAAACCCGCAAGAAGTAGAGGCAATTTTAGCGCACGAAATCGCCCACATTTTGCGCAACGATTACATTTTTAACATCATTCAGTCCGTCATCGAAGCCTTATTCTATTTTCATCCTGCTGTTTGGTGGATTTCAGCCAATATCAGAACAGAGCGTGAAAACTGTTGCGACGATGTTGCCATCGCACTCTGCGGCAACTCGATGACCTACGCCAAAGCCCTCGTCAGTCTGCAAGAAATGGCTTACTATGGCTCACCACAAATGGCGATGGCGTTTGCTGGAACACATAAAAACCAGTTGCTCCTTAGGGTACAACGTATTTTAAAACAGCCACAGAATAAAACCAATGTTATGGAAAAGCTCATTGCCACATGTTTATTACTTGTTATGATGGTTGCTTTATCATTCGGTAGCAATCGTTGGAACAACCAAAGTTTGGCAGGCATCAATGCTGTCAAACCCAATCAAGAAGCTCAATACTTCATCAAATTCAAAGAAAATGGTGTTTTAGACTCATTTCCTGTTGACACAAAGGTCAGAGAAGGTGTTTTCAAGTATGAAGACAAAATGTTTACAGCTGTTTTAAAGGTCAAAGACCATGCGGTTGTGAGTTTAAACATCAATGGTTCTGAGATACCATCTCACGAAATTCGTTTACACGCTCGTTTCATCAATAAAATTATCATGAGCGAAGCCCCCCCTCAGTATAAGAATGAAAGTGCAACAGCAGATGCCATAGATGAACCTGATTTAGTCGAACAATCAACACCGACTACACCAACACCACCTATGCCTCAGTTTTCGACAAACGAAAGTACAGGTGAGATGGTCGTAACCAATCCAGATGGAAGTCAGACGATAATTGAACATCCAAAAGGTGAAGGCAATATCCTTCAAAGGGTCGTTACAACCCAAAGAAATGGCAGCCGTTCAATCACTACGACCAATAAACGCGGAGAAACATGGACAGAAATTTATGATAAAAAAGGTAAAAAAATAACCGCCACTGTATCAGGTGCTGACAATGGAAACAATGTTTGGGGTGGCTTCAATCAAAGCACAGGTGACGGTGCATCAGTGAATAATAATGGTTTTAACAAACAAAACTATTACGATAGCAATGTGGCCGACATTGACGACCTAAAAGAAGAGTTGAAAGATTTAAAAGAGGAAGTAACCGAATGCCAATGCCAAACGAATGTTGCTTTTAGGAAGAAGCTGATAGTAAAAATCAACGGTGTTTTAGATGCGCTCAACAAAGGTGGATCGGTCAAAAATGCACAAACTGAGTTCGAAAACATCAAGGAAATCTGGGAAAATGGCGAATGTGACGACAACAAACAAAATCAGAATGGTTACTATGACAATAATGGCAATGTTGGATATAATAATACAAACTATAAATCAAACAATAATAACGGCTATGGTTGGTCAAACTCTGGCGATTGGCGCAATGCCATTCAAAAAGAGTTGATGAAAGATGGTTATATCGAAATCGGTCAAAGCATCGGCTTAGTTCTGAACGCCAATAGTTTGGTTTTCAACGACCATTCATTCAGAAATGACAATGTACATCGCAAATATTTGAAAATTTATGAGCAAAGTGTAGGCAGCAGATTAAATGGTACGGTCACTATGAATTTTACTGTGCCTAACAATGTCGCTGTTGTGTCAAAACCTAACAAAAAGGAAAAAGATGATACTGACTACATGCAGTTGTTCTTCCTTGATATGGTGCAACGTGGACTCGTGCCAACCAACCAACAAGTTACTCTTACTTTTAGTAATAGTGGACTTAAAATTGGAGATAGAACCATTAGTGACAATGTTTTCCAAAGCGTTAAAAGAGAATTTGAAAGCCATTTGCCCAAACCGACTCGTTACTCAATAGCCTTCAATGGTCGGTTAAGCAATGTGTCGGCTACGGGTTTGAATATTAGCGGACAATTGACGAGTTCAATGAATGATAAGTAGTTTGGTTTGAAAACTTTGATAAAGATTTATCCGTTTTTTCATACTTTGTTTGATTTGAAATAAGGAACTTTTAAATTGATTATTCTTTGCAATCAGCAATAAAAATAATCAGTCTAATCAAGTTCCTTTTTTCAGATTTTTGACTACGATTTTTTTCGTAATGATGCAACTATACTGAGGGGGTACTTGTCCTTGTTATCAACAAAATAACTCCCAACTTTCAGCCATAAAAAGTGTAACAAAAATTGTCATGAAAAAGTCTTTGCAATAACTCACTACAACCTTTGCCAGTTTTAGGATTTAGTCGTAAAAAAGCCCATTCTGATATAAAAAAGGGTGAAAAGCTTATATTCTATCTGAAAATTTGTGCTAAAAATAGCTTCATACGAGCTGTTTCAGTGGACGGAAAACAATATTGTACCCATGTTCGTGAAATTGCACTGCGCCTTTACCCGACCTGTATATAAGTTTTCTCAGTATGACTTTCTTATTTGTCGTCATTAGCCATTTTGAGTTTCCGATTTTACAAAAATGAGCTAAAGACAATTCCTGATTATTTGAGTCGGACGGTTAAGTTTCTGCCATCTTTTTTTAGCACATATTGATAAATTGTATTTACAACACAAAACGTGAAGAATTCTTTTTTTAAAACATTCAAAATCAAAACGTTATGAAAACTTTGCTTTGCAATCAAAAAACTTTGTTCCGTTACCCCCTCAGTATTTTAACGATTCTATGTATTTTCTCTTTGAGTCAAATAAACGCACAATCAACAACGAATACACCATCAGATACAGCCAAATATGTCAAAAACCCTAAACCTTCACTCAAAGCAACCCGCATCAACAAACCACCCAGAATTGACGGACAACCCAACGATGATTGTTGGAAAGGTTTGCCTATTGCCGATGATTTCATCATGCATCGTCCTCAGCCTTACAAAAAATCGCCTTTCAGAACGGAGGTAAAAATTGCTTACGACGATGCGGCTATTTATGTTTTAGGCTATCTCTATGACGATGAACCTCAAAAAATTCGCCGTGAACTGGGTGCCCGCGACAATTTGGAGGTGGCAACTGACATTATCAATATCGGTTTAGACACTTATAACGATGACCAAAATGCCTTTCGTTTTGGCGTGACAGCAGCTGGTGCGCAATTTGACTCTCGTGTGTCGAATGGCAACAACACCGATTTTAGTTGGGATGCTGTGTGGGAAAGTGAAGTCACGATTCAGAAAGATGGTTGGGTGGCTGAGATTAAAATCCCATTCTCTGCTCTACGTTTTGCCGATAAACCCAGCCAAACTTGGGGTTTGCAAATCGCCCGCGGGGTCAACAGGGCTGCAGAAGAAGGCTCTTGGGCTGGTTTTGACCCAAAGATTGATGGTTTGGTTATTCAATACGGCAATTTGACGGATTTAGAAAACATAAAACCGCCTTTACGTCTTCAATTTTCTCCTTATTTGGCAGCGGGTGTGCAGCGTTCGCCTTCGTTCGATGGCGATGGCAAATTACTTGAGTTCGGCAATCAGAAACAGATTTCAGGCGGTTTAGATTTGAAATATGGTATCAACCAAAGTTTTACGCTCGATATGACTTTGATTCCCAATTTTGGTCAAGTTCAGTCCGACAATCAAGTCTTGAATTTGAGTCCATTTGAAGTGCAATACAATGAGAATAGACCATTTTTTACTGAGGGGGCCGAGATTTTCAGCAAAGGCGACTTGTTCTACTCTCGACGCATTGGCGGGCAACCGAGTGGCTACTGGAATGTGCAAACGGGTGAGAATGAACGCATAAAAAACAATCCAACTGAAACCCAATTGTACAATGCGACAAAAGTATCGGGTCGGACAAACAAGAACTTAGGTGTCGGCTTTCTCAATGCGGTCACTGCACCGATGTATGCCGAAATCGAAAATACTAAAACAGGTGAAACTCGACGAGAACAAACAGAAGTGCTGACCAACTATAACGTCTTCGTGTTGAGTCAAGCCTTGAAAAACAATTCTGAAATCAGTTTTGTCAACACTGCTAGCCTACGCGACGGCTCGGCTCGTGATGCCAATGTTTCGGCACTTTATACACGTTTGAGAGATAAGAAAAATAAATATGAGGTCTTAGTTGGTGGTCGTTTAAGCCAAATTTTTGAGAACAATACAGACCCTAATCGCGGTTTTACGACGAATCTGAATTTGAACAAAGTCAGTGGTAGTTTTCAATGGCGTTTCAGACACGAAATTCAAGATAAAAACTGGAATCCCAATGACTTAGGTATTTTCAATGGTAATAATTTTATCAACCACAATTTCAATATTTTCTATCAACAAGTTGAGCCTAAAAAAATATTTCAGGCAAGCGAATCTTGGTTTAATGTCAATCATAACTTGCAGTACAGTTCTGGTCGCTACATGGATTTAGGTATCGAGACTGGCTTTTGGGGGCGTTTTAAAAATCAATGGTGGGCTAATGTGTGGATGTATGCACAGCCGACTAAAACCTATGACTTCTTCGAGCCACGAGTTGATGGCAAAGAATTCCGTCGCGATGAGTTGTTTATCGTCGGTACAAACTTCGGAACTGACCAACGTAAAAAACTATATTGGTACAGTCACTTGAGTGTTGGAAAACGCAATTTCGAGAACAATTCACGTGTCCGTTTTATCATTGAGCCACGCTATCGCGTCAACAATCGCTTGAGTTTTTCCCTGTTTTCGCACTATTATAAGGAAAATGACGACTATGGTTATTCAACTCAAACGGATAACGACATTGTGTTTGGCAGACGTGACCGTCGCACTTTGGAAAGTACGCTTTCAACAAAATTGGCTTTCACGGCTAAATCTAATTTAACTTTCCGTGCACGCCACTATTGGTCGAATGTGGTCTATAAAGAGTTTTACACCCTCAACGACAACGGTACTTTGAAACATTTGGATTGGAATGCAAACCAAGACCGCAATATCAATTTCTTCAATATTGATATGGTTTATACTTGGCAATTCGCCCCAGGTAGCTTTGTTAATGTCATTTGGAAAAATAATATTTCTAAGTTTGAAGATGGCATGGAAAGCATTCAAGATGAGAACTATCTGACGAATGTAGGTAAAACATTCAGAACACCACAAACAAATAGCCTGACGCTCAAAGTTATTTATTTCATGGATTATGTGAATATGAAAAAGTGGTTGAAAAAGTGAAATATGAGAAACAGTTTTAAGTAGTTGAAATAAAGAGGCGGGCTAATTTTTAAAAAAAATTTTTTTAAGCCAAAAATTTTTGTAAAAATTGGCCGCCGCGGAAAACACGTTTGGGGGGCCAAAGACGCGGCGCGTGTGGGGGAGTGGATACTTTGTAACCCGTTGGTGCTGTGGT
>JAEUUP010000110.1 GCA_016787525.1 Saprospiraceae bacterium
GTATCTTGACTATGCCGAAAATCAAGCGGAACGGCAAAAGCCTATGTATATGAAAGATTGGATTGAAAAATTAGATGCCTTTTTGAAGTTCAACGATTACGAAGTTTTGACAGATGCTGGCAAAGTTTCTGCCGAAGTTGCCAAAGCACTTGCCATAAAAGAGTATGAAAAGTTTAGAGTTATTCAAGACCAAATATTTGAATCTGATTTTGATAAAGAAATCAAAAAAATAAAGAATCAATGAAAAACAACGAATTGCAACCCTTTGAGGGTAAAGAAATTAGAAAAATATGGCACAACGAGCAATGGTATTTTTCGGTTGTGGATGTCATTGAGGTTCTGACGGATAGCCCAAAACCTAAAACCTATTGGGCAATGATGAAGAAGCGAGAAGCTCAACCGTTCACATTTTGTGAACCTTTGAAATTGAAGGCATCCGATGGACGCAACAGGTTGACCGATTGTGCCAATACTGAGGGGGTACTAAGGATTGTCATGTCCGTACCGTCACCCAAAGCCGAGCCGTTAAAGTTATGGTTAGCGGAACAAGGCAAAAGAGCCATTGAAGAAGCCAATGACCCCGAACTTTTGACCGAAAGACAAGCAGAGCTGTATAAAGCCAAAGGCTACCCCGATGAGTGGATAAAACGTCGTGTCCAAAGTATTGAGACACGCAAAGAATTAACCGATGAATGGAAAAAGCGAGGTATTACAGATGATAGAGAATATAGCATCTTGACGGCTGTTATTGCAAAAGGTACTTTTGGCATGACACCAACTGAACACGCCAAATTTAAGGATATAGGCAATAAGAATTTACGTGACCACATGACACGTTTTGAGTTGATTTTTGCAGCATTGGGCGAAGAAACAACAAGGCATAATACCGAACAAGCTGCAAAAGATGGATATTATGAAAACTACGAAATAGCCGTCGAAAGTGGACGAATGACAGGTGATGCACTAAAAGGGTTTGAGCAAAGGACGGGTATAAAGGTTGTTTCTTCAGATAACTTTTTGCACCTGAAGAAAGGTGAAGAAGCCAAAGAATTGCCACAGAGCGACGAAACGGATAAAACAAAATAAAGCGCACTAAAAACGGTTTTTAATGCACTTATTTATTTGGTCTTGAAATGTTGAGATATATCGCTTGGGTTAATTTCTTTTTCGTCTATATTTTCAGATGAAAGTTTCCAAATCCCCCTTGACGGATTTTCAATTATGCCGTATTCTTTTAGGTACGTTTTTGCCCATGCGAGTCTATAAGAAATTTCTGTTTGAGGTTTAGCCCCTACATTATTTGTTTTGTGCATTATTTCCGTTAATTCAGTTGGAAATTGCTCTATTTCTAAAACTTTTTTATCTATTTCGTGCAGATTCCCAATGCCCCCTAATTGTTTTAACGCCTTGACAGTAGGGATAATTAAGTCTTCAATTTGTGGTAAACTGCGGTCTAATTTGTTTCTTTTAGGATATACTTTCCTATGAGGTTTGCTTATCTCATCTTTTTTTTCCTTAATAATAACTTCTTTCTTCTCTATTCCAACATCATTAATGTCTTGTTCTTCTGGAATAGCAAAACTTCTTTTTCTTGTTAATTTTACAGTCAATGGTTCGTTGGGTACATATTCGACCACCAAAATAATGCCCCTTTGTATTTGCTCAATTATAGGGCTAATTGTTTCCGCAAGTGCAGGGATAATATCGTTTTTAATAATTTCTTCTTCTACTCTATTAGTTTCCTCAATAAGACCCTGCGGAAGCTGTACGCCCAATTCTTTTAATGTTTGGATTGAATTGTAGAGTTGTTCGATTTTTGTCATATCTATTTTTATTTTATGAACACAACTATCTTTTACTATATACCTAAAGTTTTGTTGCGTTTTTGTAAATATATTGTTATTTAATTTTAAAAATATCCTCCACTTTGGGCGAGTGACTAACCGAGAATAGTTTACTTTACAAAACAAGATATACCCCCCCCTCCTAATACTAAAAACAAAAAAACCTTGCACCGTCTAATCAGTGCAAGGCTTTTTTAATACCTAATCATTCTACCCCTCAGTAGTTTTATCTTTTGCGTCCTTACCGTTCTTAATAAAATCAATTAAGTCAGAATGAAGTATATAAAATCGTTTGCCACGTTTGTAGGCTTTCAAAGAGCCATTTGATATTTGGTCACGAATATATCTTTCAGTCACTTCTAATTTTGCCGCTGCTATTTCGAGCGTGTAAAAATCTTCACTTAGAGCCATTTACCTATTTTTTTAAAAAACAGTTACGAAATATTTATTATCATTGCAAAGATATACTAAAAAATGACCTTAATAGTGGTTTAATAGTGACATTTTTTTACTTAGTATTGGACATTGGTTTAATAGTTGTAACTTTGTTTTAATTATAATGGTTTAATAATAGATTAATAGTGGTTTAATAGTTAGAAAATGTTAAAAAATATTCGTTACACTATTGCAACGCTCGTTTATATTTTGTAACTTTGCATCATAATTGAAAAACAAAGGAAAAACGGTTAAAAATGGAAAGGGTAAAAATAGTGATTTACAAAAGGGTATCAACCAAAGGGCAAGGCGAAAGCGGTTTAGGTTTGGAAGCTCAAGACGCATACATTCAACACTTTGTAACAAGCAACCCTAAATTTGAGGTAGTGCAAGAATTTACAGAGGTTGCAAGCGCAAAGAGTGTGGATTGCAAAAAACGCCCTCAGTTGTGTGAAGCCGTTGCGATGTGTGCAAAAAGCGGTTTTACATTGGTTGTTGCAAAAGTTGACCGTTTAAGCCGTACCACAGAACACGCCTTAGAGATATTCAGCAAATTAGACGGTCGTTTGATAAGTTGCGATATTCCAAACCTTGACAAATTCACTTTGACTTTATACATGGCAATTGCAGACAGAGAAAGAGAATTGATAAGCCTACGAACTAAACAGGCTTTACAGGCAAAAAAGGCACGTACAGGAACAATAAAACAAACTGAAAAAGGGGCAGAAAATTTGAGCCGTACCAATGCTCAAGAAAAAGCAGTCAAGGCAACCATCGAAAAGGCAAAGGATAACGAGAATAACCAAAGAGCCATTGACACCGCTAAAATGCTAAGAGACAAGGGTATGACCTTAGAAGCGATTGCAGAATATTTGAACGCCCGAAAATTCAGAACATCACAGGGCAAAGCATTTCAGAAAACGACTGTAAAACGATTAATTGAGAAGTAAAACAGGTACTGTAAAGCAATGATTAAAAAAGCATTACAAAACGCATTGGCAGCCGTAGAATTGCCCCAAAAAGTAGCGATTGATTACGGCTTTACAAAGACAGAGTTAAGCGGTTACAAGAAAGGAGTTAGAGCTGTTTCATTAGAAAAAGCCTTGTTTCTTTCAAAGATTTACAGTGTTGATGACGACTTTATGAAGTATTTAAAAAACGAAATGGATAACTTTTTGAGTTTACAAAATTTGTAAACTCGTTTATCCATGACAAGGAAATCATAGCAATAAACAATAATTCATAAATATTTTAATTAGTTATCATGGCAAAGTTCATCATTAAAGCAATTATCACAATTTCCTTATTTCTTTTTTTGATTGCATTAGCTTCTGTCTAACAGCTAAAAAAAGTAATTCCCCCCCTCAGTATCAATAAAAAGCGGCGACCTGCCACCGACCAAAGTAAACAGGTACACCGCAATTTACTAACAGGGCAAAGCCCAATTAACACATCAAAGGTATGAAGTTACAGAAAACTTTACCGCAAAATGTGCCGTTTTTTGAACGGTATGCCGATTTAATTCATAGCCTTACCAAAGTGGCTACTATTGCTCAAATTGTTACAGGTGCAACCGAAATAGGCATTTTGTGTGCCTTATTGTCCAAGTCTTTGAGCGACATTTTACCCCCTCAGTATCTTACCTTTTGTTCACTTGTCGGTGCTATCTTTTGCGCTTCCTTGCTACAAATTGGACTTAAAAAGGTGTTTCCGTATTCTATCCGTGCTATTCTGTACAGCCGTTTCAAAGGTTTGGATTTAGCCTTTTCTATTGGCGTGTTTGTCTTGACAATCGCCTTATTAATTGTGTCGGTTGTTTTATCATGGCAGGGGTCAAAAGATATTGCAGACTTCGCAATAAAAGACCCAACAACTAAAACCACTGATAAGGCAGACAGTTTGAAAGCTGCGGACATAGCCACAGCGCAAAGGGTTTTTAGTTCTGATAGTGCAACAATCGAGACGAAATTCAAAGGCAAAACAGAAGCTATTGAAAGCGAATATCAAAGCCGTATTGCAGCGATTGAGCGATACAGTAACGGTAAACAGGCAACTACACAGCGAGCTGAATTAAAAACCAAATTGGCGAAGCTGCAAAGCGATAAAGCAGCCGAATTAGAAGCCAAAGCGACTATAAGACAGCAAGCATTTGACAGAGCCGAAAGTCGAAACGCCACCGAGACAGCGACCATCACAACGGATAACAGCGAAGCCAAGGCGAAAGCAAAGCAGAAACAGGACAGGTACGGCGGTTATATTGGCTACTTCACAGCCTTTTGTTACGTTTTTTTCCTTTGCGTTTTCACGCTAAATGAAATCTACCACAAAGGGGCAAAGATTGATTTAACACCCATACCAAGCCAAAGGCATTTTAACCCCTCAGTATTTGCTGAATGGTTTGAAGCTGTAAAGGAACGGATAGACGTAAAGTTACGAACAAGGGTTTACAACTTCGCCAACGCAACCGAAGCCCAACCCCTACCCGATGCAGTGCGCGGATTGTATGAATTTAAAGCAAAAAACTTTGATGAAGTGTTACAAGTGCAGACGGATTTTGCACAAACGAAAATCGTCAAATTGCCTACAAAAAGGCACAAATTAGCGGCGACGATACAGCCCGAAAAGGTGGACGATACAGCAAAAAAACAACGTCAAATTGGCTTTCTAAAACAGGACGATACCAAAGACGATACAGCCGCAAAGACCGACGATACAGGGGTACATAACGATTTTCGTTACACCGTCAATTCTAACGATTTTGGTAAGTGTGAAAATTGCTCAAAAGACTTTTTTCGTAACCACAAAAAGCAGCGTTTTTGCTGTGAGGATTGTCGAAAAACAGCATGGTCAAACAAGACAGGAAAGACGTTAGATTTATCAATTAAAGCCAAAGAAAGACGTAAAAAGTAACGTTCCTCATTAGAGAAATAAGGCAAAGAGTTATTTAGATTTTATCTAAATAAATGATTGTTTTTTGTTATTTAACAAGTATTTGAAAAACTTAATTTCCTTAGATAAAATCGTTTATCTACATTTGCTCAACGAACAAAAAAAGACGTGTTCGTTTTGAACACGTCTTTTGCTTTTTCATAATTTGCACCTTAATTGTTTGTTTAGTTTGGCGACGAGACGACAATTAAAGCGAATTAATACCACAAATATACAGGGTTTAATTTATTTGGAAATACGATTTACTGTTATTTTTCAAAAAATTAATTTTTCTTAGGACAAAGATACATTATTTAGATTGAATCTAAGCAATTTCCCTACCTTTTTTGTGTGTTTCTTTTCGCACGGTGCGACAAAAATTTTGTTGCATTATGTCACATATTCACTTAGAGCTTCTTAGAAGTGACGCAAACAGCCCACAGGCTTTACAAAGTATTCTTTCTCAGTACACATGGAAACGGAACGGTACAGGCTACCGAGCCAAAGAGCATGGTAGTTACTCGATTTATTGTAAGTCTGGTCAATGGCTTTTTACTTCGCACAATAGCGACTACAAAACAGGGGACGTTTTGACGGTTGCCGCCGATGTCCATCGTTTAGACCTCAAAACAAAAGAGGGTTTGTATGAAGCTACAAAGATTGTTTGTGAAGCTGCAAACCTTAACTTTTCTAAGTATTGCAGCGACGAACCAAGCGACCCAACACCGAGCCGAAAGTTTACCCCCTCAGTAGTTGAAACAAAGGCATTTTTACCCAACGCTGGACACACACCAAAAGTTAATTTTACTTTTGACATTGCGGCAA
>JAEUUP010000081.1 GCA_016787525.1 Saprospiraceae bacterium
CAAGTTGCCCAAAAAGGAGGGCAACCCTTTTGACAAGATATTTAAAGAGATTTTTGAGAAAGTATTTCGCTCATTGGTAGAAGAACGTTTGGGCATCAAAATCGTGAAAGCCACGCCTTTGAAAGAAAAAATGCAAACAACGGTCGAGTTAGAAATGGATTTTTTCTATAAAATCGAAACCGATACGGGCGATTGTTTTATCTTGCATCTGGAGTTTGAAAGCGGTGACAATCCAGAAATGATTTATCGCATAAGCGAATATCACGGCATGGCTTTAAAACGTTACAAATTGGAAATCAAACATTTGGTCATCTATTTGGGTTCAAAAGAACCCAAGATGCGGACAGAATTACCGTCCGAACAAGTGTTTCAAGGTTTCGATTTGTTGAATGTACAGAGTTTGGATACCGAAAAACTGTTGAGTTCGCAAATTCCAGAAACGGTGCTGATTGCAGTTTTGGCAAATTATCCACCCGAAGAAGCGGAAACGATATTGAGACGTATCATCATCAATTTGAAAAAATTGGTACACAACAAAAGGGTTTTGAAAAAATACATCAATCAACTGATGATGTTGTCACGACTGAGAAAAATTGAAAGTTTAACAATTAAAATAGCTGAAGAAATGCCAATCCATTTTGATTACGAAACAGATACGCTTTATCTGAAAGGAACTGAACAGGGTATCGAAAAAGGTAAAATCGAGGGTAAAATTGAAGGTAGCATGGAAAAAAACCTTGAATTTACCAAGAATCTACTGCTCAATACAGATTTTACAACTGAAAAAATAGCTTTACTTGTGGGTGTTGAAGTAGAGTATGTTCAAAAGGTTAAATTGGATTTAGAGGGGAAATAACACCCCTCAGTATAAAATAAAAAGCCGCCGTTTTGTAGATGCAAAACGGCGGCTTTTGTTATTAAAAACTTACCATTGGTAATTAACAAACTGTTGTTAAAGTATGGGTTTTAGATTGATAATCTATCGCAACAAATCTAATCTTTATCTGGTTGATACTTGGTAGAAGAAGCCGTGGGCTGAAATCTATTTTCTAAAATACCCCAAATACTCTTTTTGTAGTCTGCAAATTGAACTTTACCATTTCTTGTAATCATGCCAAAGTTGAGATGGGCTGAACCTCTCCAACCGCACAACATGTGATTGTCCGTTTCTTCTTCTGCACTTTTCTCTGCGTCGTTTTTGGACTTCCTTTTTGATCTTTTCTTCGACTTTTTATCGAGATCATTGAGGTTCAAATTAAAAGATTTTTCCGTCAAGAGAACCATAACCGTGGAATCGAGAGGAATATTGATGATAAAACTCTTGTAAATAGGCTCTGCGAACTCTGTCGGTTTTTTAAAGTATCGAACAGTCACGACTTTTATGGTGTCGTTAAAATTGGTTGCATCAACAACGGCTGCTTCTCGTTTTAAATCTTCTTGGTTCAGTCGTTTGGCTTCATGGGCTTTCTTGAGTTCCTCGAATAATGAATCTACCTTTGTCCAATTTTCTTGTACCGTCAATACTTTCAGGACATTCTCATATGCTTTAAGACTCAACCCGTCTTTCTCCAATACTTTTTCATAGAATCCAAGGGCTTGGGACATATCTTTTTTAGTATTTTTTTCAAAATCGCCCATTATCCTCCAAGTATCTAACTGATAAATTTCTGATTCTGAGAGCATTTTTCCCCATTTTTCATAGAAGGCTATGAACTTATCGTTTTGATCCTGTAAGTAATACAGATTCAAGGTAACAAAATAAGGGTAGTCATATTGGTATGGTAAGGCAACGGCTTTCTCAAAGTTTTTGGTTGCATCGGGCAAATTATTTTGCATATAATAGATGAGTCCTTTTTCAGCCCAAGCGTATTGATCGGAGGAATCTCTGTTTGTAGCTTTGTCAAAAGCCGTCATGGCTTTATCCAAATCATTGAGTTCTTTGTGGCAAATACCTATGAAAAAATACACATTTGCGGAATCGCGCCCCGCAGATAAACTTTTCTGAAAATAATCTAATGCTTTTTGAGGATTGTCTTTAGTAAGATAAGCACGCCCTATTTGGTATAAATCGAGTGTTGAAAATAGTGTAGAGCTATCGGCGTTTTCAGCCATTTGGATGATGGTTGTGAATTTCTCTTTTTCGTAAAGCGTGGTAATATCTTGAGAAAAAACAAAGTGAGACAAAAATGAAAACAATAAGGCGGTGATAAGAGATTTGTCCATGATTTTAAACTTTATACGTTTTTAAAAATGTATTGATATTAAGTGTGTTCTACTCAATTTTCAGAATAAAAGTTACATGATTGACTTGTCTTTTTAGAAGAGCCAAAACAAATACCTCAAACTAAATGCTTGATTGAACCTAAAATAAAGATTCGATTCAGTACATCTATGGTGTGTGTATGTTGCAAAGAATAAACAAATTTTCACTTACCCCCCTCAGTAAAAACAAAAGCTGCCCGCCCCACAAAGGGACAAGGCAGCCAGGTCAAACTATTTCACTAAATCAATTTTGTCGAAAAGCACGTTATTATGAGTTGTGGCTGCCCCACTGTTCTGAAAACTCGGGGCAACCTGCTTCTCATAATATGTTTAACGTTGGATTTGAACGTAGCCTGATTTGATGTTGCCTTCGCCATCGTTGAAGATGTAGAAGTATGTGCCATCTGGCAAGTCAACACCATCCCATTTACCGTTCCAATCATTTTTATACCCTTTGGTTTTCATCACCTCTGTACCCCAGCGGTTGTAAACGCTGATGGAGTTGTTCGGGAAGTTTTCGATGCCTTCGATGACGAAGTTATCGTTGAGTCCGTCGCCATTTGGTGAGAAACCATTGTAAATCTTAATCTTATCGCACGTTACTGTGACTTCAACCTTGGCTGTGTCGCAACCACCGGCTGTACACAATTCGTAAGTGAAGGCATCTGGCGTGCTGCTACAGAAGTTGACTTCTGGTGTATAAATGATGCGGAAATCAGAAGTCACAACTACTTCGCCATGTTTAGGCTTGCTGACGATATTGATTTTGCCACCATTTGTATTCAAGCTATCGTTGCTCAAGACATCAATCAGAACAGGTTTGGCCTTAATGGTTGATGCGTGGTCTATATTTGCTACTGGACGTTTGACTGAACGTGCATAAACATACGTTGTGACGTAAGTTGTGTCGTTGAAGCCAAATTCGTCGGATACAACATAGGTTGCTTTTTCGACACCGACTGCGACACCTAAGCGAGAGACGCAAGTTGTACCAGCGAGGTCTGAGAAGCGAGCGTATGTGTTGGTGCTTGGTACGAGTTTCGTCAAGCGGTAGCGTGTACCCATCAATTCGTTGGTTGCAATACACAATGTGTCTTTGTCACCGATGTACATTGAAGACTCGACATACTGAGGGGTCAAGCAAGCTGCATTGATGCGCAATGTATCGGCACAACCTGTATTGTGGTTGATAAACACAAGCGTAGATTGACCACGTGGAATCTCCAGTTCTGTTGCCAACGGAATGATGTTGGTGTTCAGTTCCATGATACCATAAGAGCCATTGCTGAGGCGTGTTATCTTAATACCTCCGTATGTTTTGCGACGGTCGCCACCTACAATAGTCAATGTAGAAGAGCTGAGCATCCAGTGACCTGTTGGGTCCCAAGCGTTCATCAAAGCGACTAACTCATCCATATTGTTAACCGTTGGTGCCGTGTAAACAACACCATTCACTGTCCAGTAGTCGAGACTGTAAGGCCCTGTGGCACCACGACCTGGAACGGTGAAGTAGGTATAAGCGAACGATGTATCGTTTTTACATCCATCCAAACCACCTGTGTAAGTTGCATCATTCAGTAAGATGTCGTAGTCAGGAATGACATCGAAAGGAATGTTGACACATACTTTCGGATTCGCTCCACACGCATTTGTCACAAGAACAGAATCTTGAGGAATGATGCTACCACAACCCGGTAAGTTGACTGTAATGATGAATTTCACCAATGCAGAGCCACCTGTGGACGTTGTAACACGCAAGCACGCTGTATCTACACCAATACTCAAAGATTTGTAGCTGATGCAACCTGTAAGCTGATTGATGGTAATCTGAGTATTGTTTTCAGAACCTGCACATTCGTTCACAACACTGATGATATTGCCTGTCAAACCGAGTTGCGCTGCTGTGAGGCAAGTTGAGTCGGTTTGTGGGAATGTCACTGTACGGTTGATGACTTGTTCAGGTGTACAAACCACTTTTACAGCCAATGTATCTTTACAACCACTTGGTGAAGTGAAGATGACAATGTGGTCGCCTGTTGTAAAGCGAAGTGTCGAACCTGCTAAGCAAGTACCGAAGCCACCTGTATAAGCTGTACCATTGTCTGTGATTGTATAAGAAACAATATCAATAGTTGGAATTTCAACACATACATCTCCTGTACCATTGCAATCTGTAATCACTTTCACAACTGAAGTCTGAGCGATAAAGTCAGAGCAGCAGTTTGCTGTATTATTACCAATTGTCACTGAAACCACAGTTGAGCAGTTTGCAATACCAATTCTTGAAACAGTGACGGTGTAGTTACCAGCTGCTAAACCTGTGCGGCTGCTTGATGTATTACCATCGTTCCAAGCATAAGTATAATTCGCTGTATTATCTACAACAACTGTCGCTGTACCATTTGCACTACCACAAGTCGCATCTGTTTTTTGGATGCTGGCTGTTGGTGGTGTACAGCAGTTTTGTGTATTGTTACCAATTGTAAACGTAACAACAGTTGAACAGTTTGGCACACCATTTCTCGATACTGTCACCGAGTAATTACCAGCTGCTAAACCTGTACGGTTGTTTGTGCTGTTACCACCACTTGACCAAGTGAATGTGTAATTCGCTGCATTATCTACAGCAATTGTCGCTGTACCGTTTGCGTTACCACAAGTCGCATCTACTTTTTGTACAGAAGCTACTGGTGTTACACAGTTACAGTTTGTACCTACTGTGACGGTCAACACTTTTTGACAAGTACCGCGCGTTGCTGTCACGGTGTAAGTGCCTGCACTTAATCTTGTGCGATAAGCACCTGTACCGCCATCAGACCAAGCGTATGTCAAACCTTGTGTTGGAATCATTGTGATAGTACCATCATTGCCTGTGCATGTCACGTCTGTCCAAACAAACTTCACATCTATGCTGTCTTTCACTGTGATGATTTGGCGACAAGTTGAGAAGTTACCACAAGCATCGGTTGCTGTCCATGTCCGTGTGATTGTGTAATCACAGTTGTTACCCGTTGGTGTTGTCACTTCTGTCATTATCACTTGAACCGTGTCTGTGCAATTGTCCGTTGCCGTTACAGTTGGCGCAGTAGGAATTGCCGAAGGCGAAGCGACTGTTACATCTGCTGGGCAGCCTGACATGACAGGCGCACTATTGTCGGTTACTTTCAAGAAGATACGCCATTCGCTTTCGTTGCCACAACGGTCAACAGCGTACCAACGGCATTCGATCAATAGACTGTAACCATCTGTCAAACAGTTACCACGATGACGAGCCAAGTCTTCAAAGCGGAAACGTGTTGTATTTGGTGTAAGAACACCGTCGCAATTGTCAACTGCTGTTGCATCACCCATTTGGAAGATTCTGATGTCTTCGCAGCTCATTGTCAATGTATCGCCACTGTGTAAGCCTACTAAACGTGGGTTTGTAGGTGTGATAACAGGTGCAATATTGTCATTGACACGAATGGTTTGGCTCGCTGTACTTGTATTGCCACAAGCGTCGGTTGCTGTCCAAGTGCGTACCACCGTTTTGCGGCTGTAGCAAGTTGAGTCAGTTGTCGTTTGTGTCATTGTCAAGCGTGGAGACTGGTCACAAGCATCAGATACTGAGGGGGTACCGATGGCTGGAATATTTGTTTCACAATCTACCGTTGTATTAGCTGGCACATTTGTAATAACAGGAGCTTTTGTATCACGAACTGTAATAGTTTGTGTTGCTTGAGCCGAGTTACCACATGCATCTGTTGCTGTAAACACACGCAAAATAGTATAATTGCAACCAGAACCACTTGTCGAGTTGTTGACTCTAATCGTCGGTGTACCACAATTATCGGTCGCTACTGCCAATATATTTGGTTGCGTTTCGTCGCAGTTCAATGTAATATCAGCAGGGACACTTGTAAATACAGGTACAATATTGTCGTTGACTGTGATGACTTGACTTGCTGTTGCGGTGTTGCCACAAGCGTCAGTCGCTGTCCAAGTCCGTGTTACTGTTTTACGATTTGCACATACTTCATTTGTTGTCGCCTCTGTCATACGAACTGTTGGCGTACCACCTGTGCAGTTGTCTGTTGCTGTTACTGTTGGTGCAGTTGGCATATCGCCATTGCATGTAATCGTAACATTGGCTGGAACATCTGCTAAGACTGGTGGAACATTGTCGTTGACTGTGATTATTTGAACGCCTGTCGCAGTGTTGCCACAAGCATCCGTCGCTGTCCATGTACGTGTAATCGTTTTGCGATTCACACATGTCTCATTTGACACAACTTCAGATGGAACAACTGTTGGTGTTGCACCTGTACAGTTGTCTGTTGCTGTCACGGTCGGTGCGACTGGCACTTCAGCCAGACAAGTTACAGTGACATTAGCAGGAACACCCGACAGAACAGGAGCTACATTGTCGTTCACTGTTATCACTTGTGCTACTGTTGATGTATTGCCGCAAGCATCTGTTGCTGTCCATGTACGTGTAATCGTTTTGCGATTCACACATGTCTCATTTGAGATGACATCTGTACTGCGTACCACTGGCGCATTGTCGCAAGCGTCTGTTGCACTCAATATTACTGCTACTGGTACATCTGTCACACAAGTTACAGTCACATTTGCTGGTGCATTTGCCAAAGTTGGTGCTATAATGTCTTGTACTGTAATGATTTGTGTACCTGTTACTGTACGATTACAAGAGTCGGTTGCTGTCCAAGTACGTGTCAAGATGTAATTACCTGGGCAATTACCATCTGTACGTGTTTCCGCAAATCTCACTATTGCACCATATTGTTCTGTTACTGTTGCAGGAGCAGGTACTGAACCACAAGCTACCGTTACATTAGCAGGAACACCAATTAATACTGGCACATTGTTGTTGACTGTAATCGTCACAGTATCGCGACCCATACAACCACCTGCTTCCATCACTGTCAACACATACGTTGTCGTTTGCGTTGGACATGCTATTGGGTTCAAAATATCTGTTGCACTCAAACCAGAAGGTGTTTGATTAGCTGTCCACATAATCATACCTGGCAATGTGGTCGTTGCAGTCAACTGAACACATGTATTCGGGCAGATTGTGCGGTCTGGCGTTGTAATCGTCACAACTGGTGTTTTGCGAACATAAATGCTTTGAACTTTAGTATCAATACAACCACCATCGTTCACAGTCAAAGTAATCAATTTACTACCTAAGTCTGGGAATCTGATGATTGTTGTGTCACCTGCTGGACGTGTTGCCGTTGCTGCCGAACGGTAAACAACCACACCACCATCGTTATTCGTATATGTCAAATTAGCACCTGGCGTTGCTTGACCTGTGAATAGAAGCGTGATGTCGTTACCGTTACAGAATGGCTCAATGGCTACAAAGTCTGCCTTCGGATTACCTGCAAGATAGAGGTTGAATTCGTCTGTGACGCTGCAACCATTTGTACCCCTCAGTATCACGCGGAGATTGTTGTAAGAACCATTCAATACTGCATCAAATGTAATCGTCGCGCCATTCACAACCACATTTCTCCAACCTGCACTGCCTACGATTTCGTAGCTTGTGATGTTTTGATTCAATGTGATGCTCACAGGCATTGTACCATTTGTACAAGTTGACAAATTGCCTGTGCGAGACACGATGATTGGTTTAGGAACAACATTTACAACGACTGTATCCAATGTTGTACAACCATAATCATTCGATACTGATACAACATAAGTTGTTGTCACAGAAGGTCTTGCAATAGGATTTGCGCTGATTGTATCATCTAATGAAGATGTTCCAGTCAACCATAAGTAGTGTGTACCGCCTTGTGTGTGGAGATGTACACTGTCACCTTCGCAGATTGTGCGGTCAATACCAGCATAAGCCCAAACCATTGGATGGATTATCACTTGCTTAGTAATTGTACCCGTACATCCGTTGCCGTCTGTTACTGTCAATGTGACATTATAAGTGCCACCTACTTGGTAGATATGCGTTGGATTTTCAACCGTTGAGGTTGCTCCATCACCAAAGTTCCAAGACCAAGTTGCATAGCTTCCAAGGACATCGAAATCGGCCCCCTCAGTAGCGCAAGTATTACTCATCACAAAATCGGGTGTCAAAACACAAGCTCTCACATTGATACGAACAGAGTCACGGTTGTTGCTCAATGTACTTTCTCCTTCAATAGGGCCGTTTGGACGACTTGAACCTCTTACAGAGGCCGTATTAAGGATGCTCGTCGTTTGTGCATTCAC
Organism: Saprospiraceae bacterium; assembly: GCA_016787525.1. GTDB lineage: Bacteria > Bacteroidota > Bacteroidia > Chitinophagales > Saprospiraceae > JAAFJT01. The sequence continues at coordinate 8,497 of JAEUUP010000081.1, forward strand.
ACGTGTTCTGATTGATACTGTTGCTGAGTCACCGAATCTGATGAATGGAATACGGCGTACAGCATTTGAGCCAACGAGTGTCCAGTTGTTATCAATCAATGTCAAGTGAGATGGCAATGAATCTGTTACGTCAACATCGTATGCATCCATTGAACCTGTATTTCTCACTTTGATGTCGAATGTAACGGTGTCACCCACTCCTACTGTTGAACTTTGACCTGCTGCCAAAGTTTTACGCAAGTTCAATTCATAGATATTTGGAATCATACAGATTTGAGCCGTTGATGTATCACACTCACCGAATTGGAGATTGATACAAGCTGAGTAGCCCAAACTGTCAACGTCACTATCTACTAACTCGTTACCACCCACATTAGCGATTGAGAAACGATAGCCATTTGGCAATTCTGCACGGATGCGGTAAGAGCCATTGCGTAAGCCATCGAAACGGTATTGACCATTTACAGAGATTGTAGAGTCAATAACTGCCAATGTTGTACAATTTAACAAGTAAACTTTAACACTATCGAAACGTGTATCACCTGCATCAATGATGCTGTTGTAGTTATTATCCTTACAAGTCAAAGCACCAATGAATGAACATTGAATTGGTAAGTTGTTGTTTAATACAATTGGGTCAGCTCCTGATGTGATATTGATAGTCAAATAATATGGGTTGTTAGAACAAGTTTTGTCCAACAAGTAACTATTATTTGCTCCTTCACCGATCACAGATATGCCATTTGCCACACCATCTTTATCTATACTCGACCCGTCAGCTGTTGCCGTATTAAGTGTATCTGCTTGAGGTAAGCAAATAGAACTCATTGGATAACCATCAGGATGCGTATAAGAGATGGTGTATGCACCAGGCGTGCCATCTGTATAGAATTGATAGCGACCTGTCTCACCACGCTCAATGTAGAATACAAGACCTGGACCTGTTACACTGATTTGACCACCTGTTACCAATTTACCCGTTTTGTCACAATATATATAGCCAATTGGGTCATGGTCAATGTAGTCAATCACATAAGCAAAGTCGTGGTCGTCTTCGTCGTTCCTATAATTATTGATGATGTCATCACCTCCTACAATATCGTTGTTCGGGTTATTGTCTGCTCTTGAGTCAACATCAAGTGTATTATTACCTGAACCTTGTGTATCTGTCGCAAACGAAATTTCCGCTTTATTCACGAAAATTGTATCGTTTGGTGCATGATTAACTGTCAAGAAGATACCCACAACTTTTGACTGACCTGCTGCAATATTACCCACAATGAGTGTAGAGTCTGCTTGCCAGTTGTTTGCATTACCTGTCAATGCGGCTGTGTTAGCTGCTGTTGTGAACTGCAAACCTGTTGGAACATAATCTGTAATCTTAACATCGTAAGCATCCACATTGCCTTGGTTGTAAACCGTAATGTCAAAACGAACGACATTGCCATTATTCACTACTACGCCACGAGGACGTGGAGCTAATTTTTTAGTCAACGCCAAGTCGAATACAGGTTGAATACCTGGCGTGTAAAGACCAAAGTCAACCGTTAAGTTGGTATTTGAATCCGTATCACCATCGTTAGTAGGTTCTGCATAACGGGTCAATACGACAACGTTTGACATGACCATACCTGTACCAATCATACCTGTACCGTGATCGCGCTCATTCACATCCCCCTCAGTAGAAGGCTCAAATGCACCGCTATTGTCGGCATCATAAGGACCATCACCTGTTGAAGAAACTAAGTTCGATGGCAAACCTGTCAATTTTACGTAGAAAGAACCTTCATTCAAGCCAGCGAATAAGTAGTTACCATTAACATCAGTAATCAAAGAGTCAACTATAAAGTCGTCACCTCCTCCTTTGATACCGTTATTGCCTGCATTGTATAAAATCACTTTCACACCACTCAAGCCTGTTTCAGTTGCATCTTTAATACCATTGTTGTTCGCATCCAACCAAACCAAGTTACCGATTGACAATGTCGGAAGCGGTGTTGGTTTGTAAATACCGAAGTCAACAGTTAAGTTGGTGTTGGCATCAGCGTCGCCGTCATTGGTTGGTTCTGAATTCAAAGCCAAATCAACGATTTTTGACATCACCATTGCTCCCATTTGGGTGCCATGGTCACGCTCATTCACATCCCCCTCAGTAGAAGGCTCGAATGCACCTGCGCCGTCCGCATCGAATGGGCCATCACCTGTTGAACTGATAAAGCCGGATGGAAGACCCACGCCTGTCAGTTTAACCCAATATTGACCTGCTGCCAAACCTGAGAATAAGTAGTTACCATTTATGTCAGTCAATAAAGTATCTACTGCAACATCATCACCGTTTCCTTTGATGGTGTCGGTTGTCGCATAAAGAATGACTTCAACATTGGCAATACCTTGCTCATTACCGTCTTTAATACCATTATTATCTGTATCTCTCCAAACTATATTACCTAATGAAAGGACATTACAGTTAGGAATAGTGATAGTTTGAGCAGCGGTTGCTGTGTTACCACAAGCATCTGTTGCTGTCCAAGTACGTGTAATAACTGCACCATTTGTCACCTCAGCAAAATTGACATGTGGACTTGCGTCGCAAGTATCTGTCGCTGATACTGAGGGGACCGTTGGAACAGCTTGACCGCAATTCAAAGTGACATTTGCAGGGACACCGACCAAAGTTGGAGCAACTGTATCCTTCACTGTAATGATTTGCTGTGCAGTTGATGTATTACCACAGTTGTCTTCAGCTGTCCATGTACGCGTGACCACATAGTTGCCAGAGCAATTGCCTGGCGTTGTTTGGTCTGTCATTGTGATACGAACATTTGTATCGCAATTGTCAGAAGCCGTTGGCAATGCTGTTGGCATCGTTGCTGGGCAAGACAATGTGACATTCGCAGGTACATTCGCAAATACTGGTTTAGTAGTATCTCTAACAGTAACTACTTGTGAAGCTGTCGCAGTATTGCCACAGTTGTCTGTTGCTGTCCAAGTACGTGTCAATGTGTATGAATCAGGGCAAGAACCATTGGTTCTGAGTTCAACCATTGCCACGCTCACATTCGCATCGCAATTATCTGTTGCGCCTACGGTTGGTGCAGTTGGTACGTTTGTACACTCAACTGTTACATTTGCAGGAACGCCAACTAATACAGGTTTAGTTATATCTCTAACTGTAATCAATTGCGAAGCTGTTGCTGTATTGCCGCAGTTGTCTGTTGCTGTCCAAGTACGTGTCAATGTGTAATAATCAGGGCAAGCACCATTGGTGCGAATTTCATAAAAGGTTACACGAGGAGATGTAGTACAATTATCTGTCGCTGTTACAACAGGTTCAGACGGAACATTTGAACATTCAACCGTTACATTCGCAGGAACACCTACAAGAATTGGTGCAATCGTATCTTGACGTGTTGGGCAATCGCAAGCAATCGCTTGAGGCACATACAAACCAAAATCAACTGTCAAGTTTGTCAATGAACTTGTGTCACCATCGTTTACTGGCTCGCCATAGAGTGCCAAGTTCACGATTTGAGACATCACCATAGCTCCCATTGCAGTACCATTGTCCGTCTCATTTGCATCAACAACTGTTGATGGTTCATAAGTACCCGCACCATCGTTATCTGTTGGTCCATCACCTGTTGAAGATTTCAAACCAGATGGCACGTTATTGAGTTTCACCCAATAATTACCCGCAGCCAAACCTGTGAACAAGTAGTTACCGTTGATGTCTGTAATTAATGTATCAACTGCTACGTCGTCACCGTTGCCTTTAACCGCATCTGTTGTGCTGTAAAGGATAACTTCTACATTCGATAAGCCACTTTCGTTAGCGTCTTTAGTACCATTGTTGTTTGTATCCAACCAAACCAAATTACCCAAAGTCAAAGTAGGTAAAGTTTGAGGTGTGTAAAGACCAAAGTCAACTGTCGTATTGGTATTCGCGTCTGTGTCATCGTCATTCGTTGGTTCGCTGTTTGTAGCTAAAACCACCATTTGAGACATGACCATCGTACCCATTGACGTACCATTATCTGTATTGTTTTGGTCAACTGTCGTGCTTGGCTCGAAAGCACCTGCACCATCGTTATCGTAAATGCCATCGCCTGTTGACGATACCAAAATAGATGGTACATTGTTCAATTTAACCCAGTAGTTACCCGCAGTCAAACCTGTGAACAAATAGTTACCATTCACATCTGTCGTCAAAGTATCAACTGCTACGTCGTCACCGTTGCCTTTTGTGCCGTCAACTGACGAGTACAAAATAACTTCGATGCCACCTAAGCCGTTTTCTGTCGCATCTTTAACACCGTTGTTGTTCTCATCCAACCAGACCAAATTACCAATGGATAATTTCGGTGTGATTGTGATAATCCACACGGTCGTGTCTTTGCGTCCCAAACTGTCGGTCGCTACTACACACAGGGTGTCAACGTGGCTACCTGGTACTGTACCCGCTGTGTAAACTGCACATCCTTGTGCATTCGTCGTCCATGTACCAAAATCAGTTTGTCCGTCTGGCTCACATGTCGTTACTACAACGCTGCCAATGTTGCGCAAGTCGTCTCCTGTCGCACACAACCCTTGTGTCGTGCTGTCAACTGGCACACTCACATACAAGGTATCGGGTGTGAGGATGGGTTTGTACAAACCAAAGTCAACCGTTGTGTCAACCTCGCCTTGCGTCAAGTTTGTGATACTTGACATCACCATCGCACCCATTTCAGTACCGTTGTCTGTATTGTCTGCCGTAGATGTTGATGGCTCGAATGCGCCTGCGCCATCTGTGTCGTTAACACCGTCGCCTGTGGATGAGACCATACCACTCGGTACACCTGTTCCGCTTAGTTTGACGTAGTAATCACCTGCGTCTAAACCTCCAAACAAATAATTACCATTCGCATCTGTCACTGTTGTTTTAACCACTTGGTCATCGCCGCTCTTAACGCCGTCTGTACCTAAGTTGTACAACACCACTTCCACACCTGCAATACCCCCCTCAGTAGGGTCTTTAATACCGTTGTTGTTCGCATCGTTCCATACCACATTACCCAAACTTGATTTCGGTGTAATGGTGATGATCCATACCGTCGTGTCTTTGCGTCCTAAACTGTCGGTCGCTACGATACAAATTGTATCTACTGTGTTACCTGCTATGTGTCCCGCTGTGTATATCACGCAATTGTTCACATCTGTTGTATATGTACCAAAGTCGGTTTGACCATCTGGCTCGCACGTCGTCGCAACGACGCTCGATACATTTGTCAAATCATCCGCTGTTACACACAATGGATTTGTTGTCGAATCTATCGGAACACTCACATACAACGTATCGGGTGGGAAGACTGGGAAATAGAAACCAAAATCTACTGTTAAGTTCGTATTCGGGTCTGTGTCTCCATCATTCACTGGCTCTCCGTTCAATGACATCACTATCGCTTGCGACATCACCATCGTTGTGCCAATCATTGTCGTTCCGTTGTCCTTCTCGTTTTCGTCAACAACTGTACTTGGTTCGTATGTACCCGCACCATCATTGTCTGAAACACCATCGCCCGTTGAGCTGATAAAGCCCGGAGGAATACCCGCGCCTGTCAGTTTTACATAATACGTGCCATCTGTCATGCCTGTAAACAAGTAGTTACCTGCATTGTCTGTGTTTTGTGCTGTCAAAAGAAGGTCGTCGTTCGTCCCTTTGACTCCGTCTAATCCGACATTCCACAACTCCACCGCGACATTCGCTAATCCGCTTTCTGTCGCATCTTTTACACCGTTGTTGTTCGCATCATTCCATACCACATTACCCAATGAAAGGGTTGGTAAACAACCATTTACAACAACTTTTACAGTGTCTTTACAACCATTTACATCTATCTCAAAACAGTACGTACCGTTCACTGTCATACCACTCGCTGCTCCTGCACTCGTAATCAAGGCAGTTGCACCTACTGGCTGGCTTTGAATCGTCCATATGCCCGTCGTCGCAAAATCATATGCGCTTGGTGTGCTGTTACCCACACAATTCAACGTCACATCGCCACCTAAATTTGGCTTCGCATTAATCGTGACAACAATACTTGTCGTATCCCAACATGCCGAACCAATCGCTGATGTATCTTGTTTACGTATCCAAATTGTCGTCACACCAACTGTCGAAATCACTGTATTACTGAGCGGGTTCACTCCCGCAGCTGCATCATTTGGATCTGCATAGTAACTCAACACCCCACTCAAATTATTCGCTTCACTCACCGCTATCGCCGCCACATCTACAACACCTGGCGCACAAATCGCCGCAGGACTCACTGCACTGATGTCCAAGGGATGACATTGGGGCGCGTATAAACCGAAGTCAACTGCCGTGTCAACTTCACCTGCTGTCAAATTCGTGATGCTCGACATAATCATCGCACCCATTTGACTGCCGTTGTCCGTATTGTCCGCTGTTGACGTACTTAGTTCAAAGGCACCTGCATTGTCATTATCGTATATGCCATCACCTGTCGAGGATACCATTCCTGTCGGTACTCCTAAACCACTCAGTTTGACGTAATAATCACCCGCTATCAAGCCTGTGAAGAGGTAATGACCTGTCGCATCTGTTACAAATGTATCTACTGCTACGTCGTCAACACTCTTGATACCGTCTGTGCCTAAGTTGTACAAGACAACTTCTACACCTGCAATACCCCCCTCAGTAGGGTCTTTCAAACCGTTGTTATTCGCATCGTTCCAGACTAAGTTGCCTAAGCTTGACAATAATACGGGTTCGTACAAACCAAAGTCAACCGTTGTATCAACTTCACCTGCTGTCAAATTCGTGATGCTCGACATAATCATCACACCCATTTGACTACCATTGTCCGTATTGTCCGCTGTTGACGTACTTGGCTCAAATGCACCTGCATTGTCATTGTCATATACACCATCACCTGTGGATGATACCATTCCTGTCGGTACTCCTAAACCACTCAGTTTGACGTAGTAATCACCCGCTATCAAGCCTGTGAAGAGGTAATGACCTGTCGCATCTGTTACAAATGTATCAAGCGCAACATCATCTCCATTCTTGATACCGTCTGTGCCTAAGTTGTACAAGACAACCTCTACACCTGCAATACCCCCCTCAGTAGGGTCTTTTATACCGTTGTTATTCGCATCATTCCATACCAAGTTGCCTAAGCTTGACAATAATACGGGTTCATACAAACCGAAGTCAACCGTCGTGTCAACTTCACCTGCTGTCAAATTCGTAATGCTTGACATAATCATCACACCCATTTGACTACCATTGTCCGTATTGTCCGCTGTTGACGTGCTTGGTTCAAATGCACCTGCATTGTCATTGTCATATATGCCATCACCTGTCGAGGAGACCATTCCTGTCGGTACTCCTAAACCACTCAGTTTGACGTAGTAATCACCCGCTATCAAGCCTGTGAAGAGGTAATGACCTGTCGCATCTGTTACAAATGTATCTACTGCTACGTCGTCAACACTCTTGATACCGTCTGTGCCTAAGTTGTACAAGACAACCTCAACACCTGCAATACCCCCCTCAGTTGGGTCTTTCAAACCGTTGTTATTCGTATCGTTCCATACTAAGTTGCCTAAGCTTGACAATGGAATCGGTGTATAAAGACCAAAATCAACTGTCAAGTTGGTATTTGGGTCTGTATCGCCATCATTTGTAGGTTCAGTATTTAATGTCAATACAACAGCTTGGGACATTATCATTGCGCCCATCGCTGTACCATTATCTTCTTCATTTACATCAACAACTGTTGATGGTTCAAATGAACCAATACCATCTGTATCATTCACACCTTCACCTGTTGATGAAACCATGCCTGTCGGAATACCTGTACCTGTCAATTTAACATAGTACGTACCGTCAGTCATACCAGTGAACAAATAATTACCATTCGTGTCGGTGTTTTGTGATGTTAAGAGGAAGTCATCGCCACCGCCTTTTGCACCATCAATACCGACATTCCATAACTGTACTTCAACACCTGGAATACCTGTTTCTGTGGCATCTTTGATACCGTTATTATTCGCATCATTCCATACCAAGTTACCCAAACTCAAAGTTGGGACACAAGGTGTAACTGTCACTGCAACAGTATCTTTACAACCATTGATACTCAACTCAAAAGTGTATTGTCCACCTAATGTCAAACCTGTCGCATTACCATTGCCGTCAATTAAAGCTGATGCACCAACAGGTTGAGTCAATACTGACCATGTACCTACTTGGTTGAAATTGATTGTTGACGGTGTCATATTACCCGAACAAACCAACGATGTGTCCTTACCCGCATTTGGCAATGGATTGACCGTTACAACAACTTCTGCTGTGTCTTTACATCCACTCGCATTCTCACCTATCAATTGATATGTCGTCGTCCCTACTGAGGGGGTCACGGCAGTCGGTGTTGTCACCGCATTACCACTCACCGTCCATGTCGGATTCACGATGCTTCCGTAGCCTGCTACTAAACTTGTCAAATCTACCGCTGTGCCTTCACACTCTGTCTTTGAGCCGTCCGCATAGACTGGCTTCGGATTGATTGTTACGACTACTGATACGGTGTCGTAACATGGCGCAGCATTGCCTTCCATACGTATCCAATATGTCCCACTCGTTGAAATCACTGTTGATGTCAACGCATTAGTTCCTGCTACTGCATCCGATGCACTCGCATAATAACTGATTGCACCGTTGATGCCTTGCGCATCTGTTACTACTATACTCGCCAAATCAACTGTCAATGGTGCACAGACTGCCGCTGGACTCGCCGCACTGATGTCTGGACTCGTACAATTGCACGCAGGTATTGTCACTTTGACTGTGTCTTTACAACCATTGATTTCCAACACATATTCATAGTCACCTGAAACCGTCATCGTACTCGCAAAACCTGCACTCGTGATGTTTGCACTCGCACCTGCTGGCTGTGTTAATACACTCCATGTCCCACTTTGTGCAAAATCATACGTCGTCGGGGCAACTGCTCCGTTACAGACCAACAATGTGTCCTTACCTGCATTTGGCAATGGATTAACCGTTACAACAACTTCTGCTGTGTCTTTGCATCCACTCGCATTCTCACCTATCAACTGATAGGTCGTCGTTCCTACTGAGGGGGTCACGGCAGTCGGTGTTGTCACCGCATTACCACTCACCGTCCATGTCGGATTCACGATGCTTCCGTAGCCTGCTACTAAACTCGTCAAATCTACCGCTGTGCCTTCACACTCCGTCTTTGAGCCGTCTGCATAGACTGGCTTAGGATTGATTGTTACGACTACTGATACGGTGTCGTAACATGGCGCAAAGCTGCCTTCTTTCCGAATCCAATAAGTGCCACTCGTCGAGATGATTGTAGAAGCTAATGGATTCGTTGCCGCCACTGCATCGGCAGCCGTTGCATAATAGGAGACACCACCTGTCACGTTATTGTTATCAGTCACTGTGATAGCTGATAAGTCAACTGTCAAAGGCGCACACACCGCCGCTGGTGAAGCCGCTATAATATCGGGCAACACACAAACAGGTTTATATAAACCAAAGTCTATTGTCAAATTTGAATTGGCACTGCCGTCTTCACTTATAGGTTCTCCATTAAGCGTCAAACGAACGGTATCACTCATTATCATTGGTGAGCCAACCATCTTCGTACCATTGTCATCGGAGTCAATTGACTCATCCGATGAACCTGGCTCAAAATTACCAGCACCATCATTGTCATTAATGCCGTCACCTGTCGAACTCACATATCCTGTTGGTACTCCTGTACCTGTTAATTTCACATAATACAAGCCTGGGTTCAAGTTCGTAAACAAATAAAGACCGCCACCAGCAGTCGTTATTGTAGAGTCTAAAATATCATCATTTGTTCCTTTCAAACCATCAATACCAGCAGACCACAATTGAACATTAACATTGTCAATACCAGAGTCTGCCCCATTGAACTTACCATCATTGTCTTTGTCATCAAACACCAAATTGCCCAACGACAAACATGAGTCGCGGACAACAGTAATAGGGCAACATAAAGAAGTTGGACAACTCGTACCCATCGTTTCAGCAGTAAAGGTGTAATCCCCAACCCCTCGAATCCGATACGTATCCTGTATCGCTCCTGATATGGGCGCACCGTTCAGATACCACTGATAGTTGGCGTATCCCGTCGGTGCCGTTGCCAGCACGTTTATGTCGTCACGACAGTTATAGTGCATAGGCACTGTAATACAAGCACTCGACCAGTCGTCTTCTATGACACTGCCATTGCTTGGTGTTGAATCGGGGTCAGCACCGCCCGAAGCTGTTACTTCTGCCTGTCCGAATACAACGCCTTCCGATGCTATCGAAACCGTAATATTCAACAAAGCAGAATCCCCAGCAGCGATACCACCGACCGTCCACACGCCCGTACCATTGACATAGTTCCCACCACCGTCATCACTGACATAAGTAGAACCAGTCGGCACTGGACTTGTGACGGCTACGCCTGATGCAGCCGTAGCACCCTCGTTTTTGACAACAATGGTGAATGTCGCAGAACTACCGATGGTAGTTGATGTGACACTACTTCGCATGGCGACCGATAAGTCCTGCGCTTGCATCGCAAACGCAAAAAGCAGCACAGGTATAACCAATGCTGTCTTTCGTAAAGCACCTCTCATAGGTCTAAATTGATTTGTTGTGAAATAATCTGACAAAACAACCTGATGACCTCGTGATTGCGGTGGCGAATCCCCCCTCCTCAATCTTCCAGTCATTGAAGCCATCCTGTGCAACACAGTAAATTGCTGCGTCAATCTGCATAGAAATAGGTTCATGGTTTTTTCTCGTTTTTGATGTTTTATTGAAAACTTTTTAAATAGTTATATAGTCGAACTTCCTGAGCAACCTTAAAACAAGGTTTCAAAGTCAAGTCAAATTAAAATCTATGAAATCCATCAGAACTCCTAATACATTGATTATCAATACTATTAGAAAATGTTTGTTAGGTAAGCGTTGTTTTTGCAATTATTTATAAATTGATAATAATGTGTTTTCAAAAAATGTACCAAATCTTCATTAAACCTGATTAATATATTTTTTCAATTTATTTGTTGTTATTTATGCTACTGTTTCACAGGCTCGTCACTACTTTTTTTTTCAACACGGCGCAATATGTCCGCCCTAAATACCACTCGCGGGTTATGCTTGTTAAAAACTGTGACACGATTTCCTACCTAATATTTGTTATCTAACATTTCCTCAAAACACCCCCTCAGTATTTTCCTAAAAAATAGGCTAACTTTACATTTTTTTCATTCATCACATTCAAACCTATCATTCAATGAAAAAAATATTGTTTATTTCTTGCTTCATCTTTTTGTTAGCACACTTAGTTGCTCAAACTGGTATCGAAAACGATTCTGCCTTCATCAGAAATAACTATATCAAAAAGGAAACCTACATTACCATGCGCGATGGTATTCGTCTATTCACCACCATCTATTCGCCCAAAGACCAATCGAAAAAATACCCGATTTTGATGAAGCGTACGCCCTATACGGTTGCACCTTACGGCGCAACGGAGTTTATAACCCGTTTTCAAAATATGACTCTGGCGCGACAAGGGAATATCTTTGTCTTTCAAGACGTGCGTGGACGTTGGATGTCCGAAGGTGAGTTTGTGGACATTCGCCCTGTTGTTGCCAATCGCAAAAGCAATAAGGATGTTGATGAAAGCACCGACACTTACGATACGGTGGATTGGTTGGTCAAAAACGTTGAAAACAACAACGGACGTGTCGGTGTCTACGGCATCTCGTACCCAGGCTTCTATGCCACCAATGCCCTCGTCGAGGCACACCCCTCAGTAAAAGCGGTTTCGCCACAAGCCCCTGTGACAGATTGGTTCATTGGCGACGATTTCCACCACGGCGGCACGTTTATGCTCATGGATGGTTTTTCATTCTATCGCAATTTTGGTCGCCCGCATCCCAAACCAGTGCTACCCAAAGATTTTGAAGAACGCCCTCTCTCCTACCCCGACAATTATAATTTTTATCTCAAAATGGGCGCATTGCCCAACTTTACCAAAAAGTACATGGGCGATACCATCAAGTTTTGGACTGACTTGATGAGCCATCCCAACTACGATGCGTTTTGGAAAGCCCGCAATATTCGACCTCATTTGAAAAATACCAAACCTGCTGTTCTGACTGTCGGTGGCTTATTCGATGCTGAAGATTGTTATGGTGCATGGCGCACTTACGAAGCTTTGGAAAAACAAAACACCCCCTCAGTATCCAATCGTATTGTCATGGGGCCTTGGTTTCATGGCGCATGGGGCGGACGCTCAGAAGGCGCATTTTTAGGAAATGTCCAATTTGGTTCAAAAACATCTGACTACTACCAAACAAAAATTGAAGCCCCGTTTTTCAATTTCTACCTCAAAGATGAGGGACAACTGGATTTGCCAGAAGCCACTATTTTTGAAACTGGCTCTAATAAATGGACAAATTATACCCACTGGCCGCCGACCAATACCAAGACACGCAATATATATATGCAGCCCAACGGCAAATTGAATTTTAGCACCCCCTCAGTACCCACTGGCTCGACGAGTTGGATTTCTGACCCCAGCAAGCCTGTGCCGTACACCGAAGACGTGCATGAAGACCGCACGCGCGAATACATGACGGACGACCAACGTTTTGCCGCTCGTCGCCCCGATGTTTTGGTATTTGAAACCGATGTTTTACAAGAAGATTTGACAGTAACGGGGCCGATTGATGCTACTTTGTTTTTCTCTACAACTGGTACAGATGCCGATTTGGTTGTCAAAGTGATTGATGTCTTTCCAGACGATGCGCCTCAATGGGAAGGGTCGAAAGTGCCGCAAGGCGGTTATCAAATGCTCGTCAGAGGCGAAATACTGAGGGGTCGTTTTCGCAACAGTTGGGAAAAGCCAGAGCCATTTACGCCCAGTTTGGTTACAAAAGTACCTGTGCAATTGCCCGATATTGCCCACACATTCAAGAAAGGGCATCGTCTGATGGTGCAGATTCAATCGTCGTGGTTTCCGATTGCCGACCGCAATCCTCAGAAGTTTGTGAATATTTATCAAGCAAAAGACAGTGATTTTCAGAAAGCAACACACCGCATTTTTCACAATGCAAAAAATGCCTCGCATTTGACTATTCGTGTTTTGGATAAATAAGTGGTGTTAAGTGAGCCACGAATTTTGCGAATTAACGGATTACACGAATTAGAGGATGAATCTAATCATTCGTTCTATTCGTAGTAAAACTGGTAATTACGAAATTTTAAAAATCTCGTAATTACCAGCCAATCAATAAGTTATAGCTATTTTACTGAGGGGTTAATGACAATTTATTCATTTTTAAAACCAAATACGAACATGATATTTACCCACTTAGAACGCCCGCCGCACCCAGCTTTGCAACCTTTTGTCAAAGCTTTTTGGTATCTCCGCATCAAAAGCGACACACCATTGCGTCCTCTCAATTCGACTCCGATTCCTGAACAATGCCTTTATTTTTATCCAAAAGTAAAACCGCAAGCGTACATTTCAGATACGCAATCTATGACCGCTTCCACAGCTATGATTTTTGGACAAGGCACAATACCCGCCAAATTATTTGTACCTCAAGACTATTTGATGTTTAAAATTATCTTTCAAGCCGGTGGTTTTTATCGGCTTTTCAATACACCTCTAACTCTATTTACAGATAAGCCACAAGACAGCGAAGCCGTTTTTGGCAAACCCATGACGGACGTACGCGACCAAATCGAACAGACAGAGGATTTTGAAAAAATGATTAAAATTGCTGAAAATTACTTGTTTCAAAAGATAAAACAAATCAAAACGGATGCTTTGCCACTTGACTCGGTCATGCAACAATTAAATTGGGAACATCAGAGTTTAGATAAAATGGCTCGCCAAGCTTGTTTGAGTTCAAGACAATTTGAACGCAAATTTTTGGAGCGCATCGGTGTGTCACCCAAGTTTTATGGGCGCATTATGCGTTTTAATGCTGCGATGAAAGGCCGGATGCAGCAGCCGAATAAAAGTTTGATGCACATTGCTTACGATTATGGATACTTTGACCACAATCATTTGTTACGTGATTTCAAACAGTTTACGGGCAGCGTTCCTACTCAATTTGACTTGGAATCAGCTCTGATTTATTGAAAATACTGAGGGAGGGGCAGAATGTCGTTTTTTTACTAAGGGCAAGCCTGCACCAATCAATAGCTTTGTGAAGATTTTATCATTACTAAAACAAAAAGCTATTGAAATGACAAACGAAATTAAAGCCAAGTATCTGCAAAAAGCGGCGATGGGTTACATAATCGCGGGCTTAGGTTTTCTGTGTTTTGGCTTTCCTTTTTGGTTCTTAAATGCCGTAGATGAAATTCCCAAGCAACATAATGTGCTGCCTTTTCTTACAATGGTAGATGATCCATTTCCCATATCATTTAAATTTTGGCTTGTAACGGTCACTTCTATCGGTATGTTTATAGGTGCATATTCACTTTGGAAAGTCGGCGAGCCGACAGGATTGGGTACAAGACGCAATTTCCTTTTCGTCTTGATGACAAGCGCATTTTTTTATTTTTTATCCACATGGATGCTGATACCGTTTGCACCTTTAGGGGCGTTTCTTCATGCGGTTGGTATGATACTCGTTGGCATAGCCAGTTTAAAATCACGCATTTGGTCGGATTGGAAACGCTATACACCTTTGATTATAGGATGTTTTCCGTTTGTTTTTATGTATCCGTTTGTTATTTTAACAGGGGCAAGGCCTCCTGCGATGATTGGAATTTGGGGTTTTCCGTGGCTATTATTGGGTATTGCAAGTTGGTTACGAAGCAAAGAAATTATTTCATAAAATCAAACTAATGAATCAAAATGAACAAAAATTTCCTATCAAAAGGGCGTTTTGCGCTTCTTTATGCACTTAATTTGATGTGCTTTACATATGCGGGTTTAGCCATATTTTTCATCTTTTGCCCTTTTGAAGCCCATTTTAGCACAATAGATTTCTTGAAATATTGGCAAGTTGTGGATGGTTACATGGGTAAGCGAATGCCTATTTTTGGCAATATATGGCTCGTCCTTTTTGTCTTGAATTTGATTTTCTTTTTTAAAACACGCAAGATAAGCCCTATTTTTTGGCTCATTGTAGGGGCTTTTGTGCTGGTTGTGGCAGATATCATTTTTACTGTTCAATCGCAAATTCCCATCAATCAATACATTCAAAGTTTAGATTTAAACCATCTAACAACTGAGCAATCCAATCAATTGCAAAACCTACGTGAACAGAGTAATAAAAACTTTGGCTTTCGCCATATTCTTCAATGGGGACAATTTGTTTTGATGAGCTTTACACCTTATTTATTGCCAAAATTAGAGGAACGTCTTGTCAGACATACCCCTCAGTAATCCGTGCTATATTTGTTTTTCAATTGTAAAATTCTGCAACTTATTGATTTACAATGAGGTTGTTTTAAAAAACTTATTTTTAAAACAACCTCGTTCCCTAAAATTAAAAATCAATCCCGCACCCGATTCAGTCCCAAAGCTCGCAACATCCAACGGGGCAGTGATTTTTCGGGGCGACGTTTTCGCAAATCCAAATACCAGCCGATGGATTTCAATATCGGAATTTTATGCGTTTCGACAAACTCAATCAATGTACCATCCACGGTTTCGATATAGGCAAAACGCCCAGCAGCACCTTCCATTTGGAACGATTCGGCAGAGTCAACCGTGAATTTATACCCCTCTCCGTCAGGAGTCCTTTGGACAGTAGCTAATCGTTCTTTGAGTCCGTCCATGCCATTGACATCAAAACAAAGTTGAATAAAACCACATTCACCCCAAAAACGGTTTTCAAAAATCTTATTTGGCACACGGTCAAAAACCTGTACCAATTCGATTTCTGAAGGTCCCAAAAGCGGTGCAAAACCACCCACACGCCGTTGCGAATGACGCAACAAAATGCGCGAACAAGGATAGTGTCCACCCGTCAATGGTTTGAAATCAACGAAAGAGTCCACTTTTATGTCGTAAACAACTTGGTCATAGCCCAAAACATCGCGAAACAAAGCTGCTGTGCGCACCAAGTCGGTTGTGCCGATTACAACACCATAGACACCTCCTGTCAAATTATTATTTTTTTGAAACCAACCGTCTCTTACCTCCACAATTTGGTAGAGATTGTCATATGGATCTTTGACCCAAAAATGCTTTTCTGTGCCATTCGGCGACATTTCGACCTCAGCAGAAAGTACATTTGCCCCCCGTCTTTTGAACGATGCAAATGTCTTCTCAGCATTGTGGCATTTAATTTTTGTTGCAAACACACCTGTATCGCCCAAAGTGATTGGAAAGGGTGGATACTGAGGGGTGTGCTGCGTGTGTTGCCAAATCTCAAAACCGCCACCACCTTGCATATTCAAAGCTAAAACAGCGTGGCGTTCGCGCGGTTGTCCGCCTGTGTAAGGCAGCATCAAACCAGCCGTTGCTTTTTCATCAAAAACAGGCGTATCCGCACCCAAAAAATGGCGATACCAAGCCCATGTTTCATAAATATCTTTGCAGCCGACACCGACTTGCTGAATCCCACTAATTATATAACTCATTTCTATTTATTATTAATGATTGCTTACCAATTATTCAGTTTTTTGTTTCTAATAAAAATAAAACTTTTGTTTTTAAAGCAATTTTATTATCAATAAAAAATTTCGAGAATTAAGAAAATTTGAAAATTTCGTAATTCTGTGTCTAATTTTTATTTTTATTAAAAATAAAACCCATAAGGAATTTCACGCCTTATGGGTCTTTTTATGCCAAGATAACCCCTCAGTATTAGGCTGTCACAGCAGGTGCGTAAACCCCTGCTTTGAGTTTTTTAGCCACATCTGCAAAGGCATTCAATGTCAATTCTATATCTTCTTTTGTGTGTGCGGCAGTAGGAATCAAACGCAACAAAATCATACCTTTCGGGATGACTGGATAAACAACAATCGAGCAGAAAATATCATAATTTTCGCGCAAATCTACGATAAGATTTAAGGCTTCTTCGACTTCTCCTTTCATGAAAACAGGCGTGACACAAGTATTGGTATCGCCAATGTCAAAGCCACGTTCTTTCAAACCGTCTTGCAACATTTTGACGTTTTCCCACAGTTTTGAACGCAATTCAGGTTGTGTTTTCAACAATTCCAAACGTTTCAAAGCACCGATTACGAAAGGCATAGGCAGTGATTTGGCAAAAATCTGAGAACGTAAATTGTAGCGCAAATAGTTGATAATCGCCTTATCACCTGCGATAAATGCACCAATGCTCGCCATTGACTTGGCAAAAGTTGAGAAATAGATGTCAATTTGATCTTGAACACCTTGCTCTTCGCCTGCACCGCCGCCCGTTGCGCCCAAAGTACCGAAGCCGTGTGCATCATCGAGTAAAATACGGAACGGATATTTTTCTTTCAAAGCCACCAACTCGCGCAAGCAACCTTGCTCACCACGCATCCCGAACACCCCCTCAGTAATGAGCAGGATACCACCACCCGATTTTTCAGCCGCCACAACAGCTTTGCGGAGTTGTTTCTCTGCGCTTTCAGCATCGTTGTGTTCAAATGCAAAACGGTCGCCCAAGTGCATCCGAATGCCATCCATGATGCAGGCATGACAATCTTTGTCGTAAACAATAACATCGCGGCGGTCAACCAAAGCATCAATGACCGACAAAATGCCTTGATAGCCGTAGTTGAGCAAGAGACCTGTTTCTTTTTGAACATGTTCAGCCAATTGACTTTCGAGCTGTTCGTGATAGACAGACTCCCCTGACATCATACGCGCCCCCATTGGATAAGCCAAACCCCAGTCTGCGGCTGCTTGTGCATCAGCTTTGCGTACTTCGGGGTGGTTGCCTAAGCCTAAATAATTATTGAGAGACCAAACAATTTTTTCTTTCCCTTTGAAAATCATACGATTACCTAATTCCCCTTCCAATTTTGGGAACATAAAATAACCATGTGCCATGTCGGCATATTTGCCCAGTGGGCTAACCTTACTCGTTACTTTTTCAAATAAATCCATATTTTATCAATTATTAAATGTTCGATAATGTTCAATAAAGGTCGGCGAGGTTTATATCCTCGCCGACCTTTATTTGAATTCAAGGCAAATATCTGAATTTTTGATGAAAAATTACCACCCCTCAGTATTTTTAAAGGTCGTTGAAGTTTTAAACTTCAACGACCTTATACTTTATCAACTACTCGCTAAAATAGCTTTTTCGATGCGATCTTCATCTGTTTCGTCGTCAATAAAACCTTTCATACGCATCCAATCGTCGTTATAAATTTTACCAATATAACGGCTACCATGGTCATGAAAAATGACAACCACCACATCCGTTGGCTTCAATCTATTTTTCATTTGCAACAAACCTGCAACAGCTGAACCTGACGAATGTCCGACCCATAATCCTTCTTCAAGTACCAAACGACGACCCATGAGAGCAGCATCTTTATCAGTTACTTTCTCAAAATGGTCAATGAGGCTCATATCCATTGAGTTGGGAATGAATTCACGCCCCACTCCTTCCATCGAATAATCATATATTTCTTTTTCATCGAACTCGCCTGTTTCGTGATATTTTTTCAGAACCGAGCCATAAGCGTCAGTACCCCAAACTTGAATTTTTGGATTTTTTTCCTTCAAAAACTTAGCTATTCCACAGAGCGAACCGCCTGTTCCCGCAGGTGCGATGAGATGAGTAATCTTACCATCGGTGGCTTCCCAAATTTCAGGTCCTGTATTGTCGTAATGCGTCGAAGGGTTCAATGGATTGTCGTACTGATTGACCCAATAAGCGTTTGGAATCTCTTGCGAAATGCGTTCCGCTACCGAATAATTGGATTGAGGGTCTTCTGGTCGCACTTTTGACGGGCAAATGATGACTTCTGCACCCCAAGAGCGCAACATTTGTATTTTTTCTTTCGATTGTTTATCGTTGACCGTACAAATGATTTTGTAGCCTTTAACAGCCGCAGCCATTGCTAAACCAATGCCCGTGTTCCCACTTGTACACTCGACAATCGTACCGCCTTTGCGCAATTTACCAGATTTTTCGGCAGCTTCGACAATATTAGCCGCAATGCGGTCTTTGATGCTGAGTCCCGGATTGAAGGTTTCAACCTTGGCTAAAACCAGTGCTGGAATACCTGAAGTGACACGATTGAGTCGGATAAGCGGCGTATTGCCTATGGCTTCGAGAACAGAATTGAGATATTTCACGCTTTTTTCGTTTTAATTGATAGTTGTGTATTGTTTAAAGCTCAGTTTTTCCAAATTCTTTCGATTGCAAGATAAAAACAAGTTCTTATTTTTTCGATGACTTTGCTCTAAAATTTCACAAAATGCCTGTAAATATTAGCTTCAAGGCACAAAGGTAAACGTTTTTTCGCAAATCTCGACTGTCTCGGCACTTGCATCGCAAAACAGAAGTTTACTTATGCCCACACGCTTCGGTGTGGCTTTGGTTGCGTCAAGTATTTCTCTGTAAAATTTAATTTTGTTTTTGATGAAGCAAAAATCGCTCAAATACTGAGGGGGGTATTGAAGAATGTCTGTAAAGAAGAAATTTTTTTTCTACAATATCAATAGAAATATGGTCTTCTGGAATCTTATTGTTTATCTTGGCGATGAAAAATCCAAAACTTTAAACATTATGCTCAATACAGATTTACAAACTTATTTGTTCGATGAAGTCAAAACGCGCTATTTTTCTACTCGTTCCGAGATGATTGAGGCTCTGAGAAAGCTGTTCAACGTCAAAAATGACGCAATTTATCGCCGTTTGCGTGGCGAAACTTTATTGACACCCGAAGAAATTGTGCTTTTGGCGCAAACCTACAAAATCTCATTGGACAGTTTTATTTTCCAACGTTCCGACGCTTTGTTCTTCACGTTCAACCCTTTTATCCGCACTGTCAAGACCATAGAAGACTATTTAGAGGGCATTCATCAAGACCTTTTGATGCTCAATCGGTTGCCACAAGTGCATATTTACAATGCGTGGGCGGAGATTCCTTTCTTTTTCTACATGTTTTTTCCGCGCCTTTTCAGCCTCAAAATGTACGTTTTTGGTCGCACGATATGGCAATTAGAGCATTTGCAAAAAACAAAATTCGATTTTGACATCATTCCTTTACCAATGATTCAGAAATCGCAAGAGATTCTAAAACTCTATCGCAATCTACCAACAACAGAGTTGTGGTCACTCAATCTGATGGGCAATACGCTCAACCAAATAGAATACCATGTCAACAGTGGTGGCTTCAAAAACTTGGCTGATGCACTTGTTTTGTGTCAAGATATGTACGATTTGGTAAATCACATGGAGGCAATGACTGCACATAACAAAAAATTTCCACTGGATTTAAAGCCCGAAGGCAGTAGCGGTGGCGGCATGGTGGTGTATCACAATGAAATGACTTATACTAGCAATACCATTTATGTCACTTCGTCGGTCGGACGCACCATCTACACCACTTATGGTAATCCTAATTTCTTGAAAACCAGCGACGAACGCATGTGCGATTATACAACTGACTGGTTCAACAGCGTCATGCAAAAATCACAAAACTTACAAAGTGAACGCAGTCGCAAGTATTTTTTCGATAATCTCAGAAAACGAGTAGATATTGTACGTAATCGCATTGACAGGCAATTGAAGGAAGACGATGAAGTGATTTAGAGGTTGGTCATTCGTACGCGCTGGTTCAAGGTGTTCTTATGGCTTAACAATGATAAAGCAACGCAACTGGGATAGGTAGTTGCAATCGAAGACTAAGGAATAGCAGCTACTTTGCGTACTATAACGTTCAGTTTTTCAACAAAAGCAAGTTCTAAAAAAACATTTTTATTACGCTTTTGACCACTTATGGCGCAAAACCAATGAGCATTATTAAGAAGTAGTGCAAAATCAGTTGGATATGTCGGTTTTATTTAAGCGGATTGGGTGAAAATACTGAGGGGTATAAAAGGAAAACTGCCGTACTAACTTTGAGTCAGCACGGCAGTTTTTTATGAAAAAATCAAGACTATTCTAAAAATCCCCTCTATACAAACACCAATAACGGATAACCAATCCACTAATTAGAAGGCTTATTAGGGACAGGTTGTGAGGCATGAAAGTCATTGAAAATACGCTGTGTATAGTTATCTAAAAGCTCTAATACACGTTGCTGCGTTTTGGCTTGCACTATCAAACCGATGTGATATTCTTTGTTCATACGCCACACAATTTCGGGATCGTTGAACCCCTCAGTATTCGGGTGCTTGTGGCGACTCAATGAGACGACAATGCCTGCATAATCCTTTCTTGGCTTGGGCAGTACGTATTTTTCGCCTTTACCCATTGCAGCTTCGACCCTTGCCCACTCACGCCAAAGGTTGATACCCGATGAAAACTCGACCATTTCAGCCAAATTTGCACCACCCACACGACTGGCAGTTTCCAAAAAAACAAACTGTCCTGTTTCTCTGTCTTTGATAAATTCGGTGTGCGAAGCCGAGTAATTCATGCCAAAGGCTTTCATGACATCAGTGTTCAATTTTGTCAAAATTTTATCGTCTTCGCTGCCAAATTCAACAACGACTGAGCGAAAAACACCGCCTCCGTGTGCTACGTCCATCGGAGTTGAAAGATAACGACTCACCCTTGTAAACACACATTTGCCATCCAAATTGATAGAATCTACATGATAAACATCGCCCGGACGGAACTGCTCGATAAGGCACTGATGTCTTTTATCGCCTAATTCGTGAATGATACGCCATGCTTCGTCTTTGTTATGCGCTTTCTTAATGCCTGTCGCAGAGGCTTCGCCGCGCGGTTTGATGAGCCACGGTGCTGCCACAGAGTCTAAATACGCATTGATACAGTCATTATTGAACAAATCGCTGAAACGTGGGCAAGCAATGCCCTCCATCTGCGCTTTGATACGCATCGCCAATTTATCGCGGAAATAGCGACCAGTTGTCTGTCCCATGCCTGGTATGCGGAAATGTTCGCGAAGAGCTGTACCTTTTTCGACATCAAAATCATCGAGCGATACGATGCGGTCAATTGGGCGTGTTTGCATCACCCACGCCAGTCCTGCGATGACTTCGTCCATGTTCCAAACGCCTTTTTCACCATTGACTTCGTTGACTAAAAATACGTCATCGAGGCTTTCACGTGGCCATTTTGCGTCTTTCAGAGATGCAGATGTGATGAGATAGACCGTGCAGCCTTCTGCCTTTGCTGCACGCATAAATTCTTCCCCTTTAAAAAAACTTGCGATGCACAATATACTGAGGGGGCGGTTTTGAGTAGCCATAAAGTTTGGTTGGTTTTTATTCTTTTAATATTGTAGTGGTATTGATTGGGACAATTTTAGTAAAATTTTGTATCTTACTAAAATTTATTTCTCTCATTTATCTTTCTCAACGCATATAATAGGACAAATCGTGTTGGTCAAGTACCGAATCCAATATAGGGTCTTTACCTCGCTCGTAACCACTTTTGAGTTGATAATTATACATTTTACCAAATTCATTCCAATAAAAAGCTGAAAATGAACCTTTTACATCTTTAACCAAATCGTAAAATGGTGTATGCAATTCTTTTTCGACCATCTCAATCAAGAGAAAACCTTGTGTTCGAGTCAAATTGGTCAAGCTTTTTTTCAGTTGGTCTTCCATTTGGTTTTCGAGTTGTTTGATGTATTTTTTTCGATCCCGATTCGCCATATCACGCGTTGCCACTTCTATTTGACGATACAACTGCACCGTTCTGACCGCATAAGGCACAACAGTTGGCGCAAGGCGGCGATAGAGTTCCCAACGTTTGTAGTCAGCAGCATTGGCAAAAAACTTGGGTGCTTTGACCTCAAATTCACGCAATTGCACGTACAAAAGAGTGTCACCATTGGGCTGTATCAAAGCTGAGACCAGATACCTACCGTCTGCTTGCCGATAGACATAGCCGGGCGCAGGCTCTTGGCTGAACAACTGTCCACCGAAACAAATGCTGAAGAAGAATAGTATTCCTATTTGATTGATTTTCATTACTTTAAAAATTTGAGAGTTACCGTGATTTTTACTGAGGGGGTGCTTTTTCCTAATTGTGACGTTGGGTGACTTGAATTAAAACGCCAACTTTAGGCTTTACGTTGTTAATTTTCATTTAAAATTACAAAAAACATCTCAATTTCGCCCATGAAATTTTGAATTTATGATTTTCACAGACTTTAGAGTAAAAGATTTAAGAATAAACAATTTACAAATAACGCGTAACGCATAACGAATACAAATTATGAAAGCAATGATATTCGCCGCGGGTCTCGGTACACGCCTCCGTCCACTGACCAATGACCGCCCCAAAGCTTTGGTAGAAGTCAATGGTATGCCTTTGCTGGAAATCAATATTCGGCGGCTTATACACTTCGGTGTGCGTGAAATTATTATCAATACACACCATTTTGCGGAAAAAATTGAGGCATTTCTCGATAGTAGAGACCGCTTTGGCATACGAATCGTCACATCACATGAAGTAGAAAAACCTTTGGAGACAGGTGGTGGACTGAAAAAAGCAGCTTGGTTTTTCGACGATGGGCAGCCGTTTATCGTGTGTAATGCAGACATTTTGAGCAGTATTGATGTCAAAAAAATGTATGATACGCATTTGCAATCAGATGCTATTGCCACTTATGCCATTCAACAGCGCGATACATCTCGCTACATGTTGCACGATACTGAGGGGGTACTTTGTGGCTGGATGAACACCAAAACGAAGCACGTTCGCATGGGTCGCTTGGCGGCTGATACGCATATGTATTCGTTCAGTTGTTTTCATGTTATCCATCCTGAGATGCTCAAAACAGCTTTGGAAGCTGATTTTTTCTCTATGATTGATTGGTATTTAGCCATTTGTGGTACGCACAAAATCATGGGCTATCGCCACGATGACGACCTTTGGTGCGATGTGGGTAAACCCGAAACATTGGTAGAAGCGGAAGAGTTGGTGAAGCAATTGGTGTTCTGATTTTTTGACAAACGATGTGGATAAGTTGATTGGATGATGGTTTTTCCACAGGTTTTCCACAATATTAACACCATAAAATTTGGAAAAAATAAATGATTGACAAGATTTTTAAAAGCCTATTTTTAAATCTTAAAATCTATAAAATGCCAAATTTATTATTGGCTGATAAAGAATCTTTTCTAAGCCTCAATTCATTTTCATGTTTACAACAAATTGACTTTCAATTAATTAAACACGAGCAAGAACTAAAAACATACACCAGTTTGTTTTTCAGTTTGAAAGATGCTCGATCATTTTTTTTCATCATACAAATACTGAGGGGGTATTTTCTTTCTCCATAAAAGAGAATTAAAAAATTATTTTCTCACTTGAAACCAAAGGTTTTATACATTTTCAACACAAGCATGTGGAAAAACAACTTGAGTGTGGAAAAGTCTTATTCACACAATAAAATTAATAAAAGATGAGTCTGGAATTTGATAAAATTCATAGTAAAATTCACAGTTTTGAAAGCATCGAAAATCTAGTCGAGCAATGGCGGACTGACCATAAAACTATCGTTTTCACTAATGGCTGTTTTGATTTGTTACATTTTGGACATCTGCACTACTTGGCAGCGGCACGTGACTTGGGCGATAAATTGGTGGTAGGTCTCAATTCAGCGGATTCGGTCAAGCGACTCAAAGGTGCGCACCGTCCCCTCAATGACGAGCTGACACGGCAGCATTTGTTGGCAGCTTTGCAGTTTGTGGATGCGGTTGTTGTTTTTCAAGAAGATACGCCTTTTGAACTGATACAGTGCGTTCGACCCGATATTTTGGTCAAAGGCGGAGATTATCAGCCGAATCAAATCGTTGGCGCAGATATTGTACTGAGGGGGGGCGGCAAAGTATTGAGTTTACCTTTTGTGGAGGGTTACTCGACGACTAACTTAGAAAGTAAAATAAGGAATAGTGGTGTATGAATAGAAAAATAATGGGCATATTGAGCATCAATCATTATCTTTGCGCCCAAAATTTGACAAAAAGAAATCTGAAATTCGAATAATATTAATATGAATCTCCTTTTAAAAAAGACTTTCACATTTATGCACATCAGTTTTTTCGCTGCTTTTTTATTGAATCTCTTAGCCTGTAATCTCGATAAAACTTTTCAAAATGGTGTCCCCCCTCAGTCTCAAGCGACTGCTGACACAACCAAGTATGTCCCAACAGAGCCTGAAGATACTCTGAATGTGGAAAAAATCGCAAAAACGCGGATTGACTCTAATAGCAAAGTTATTTATTTGACTTTTGACGATGGGCCTTTGGCTTTTACCCCTTTTCTGACTGATATTGTTCATGAAAAACAGATAAAAATGTCAGAATTTGCTGTTGGCTTGCACGCTTTGATGAATAAGTCTTTCATGAAACATTTAGATGCCATGAAACGCAGCCCGTATATTGAAGTATGCAATCACTCCTATTCCCATGCCTATGGTAAATATCAAGTCTATTACTCCAAACCAGACGTGGCAGCACAAGAAATCATAGACAATGAGACCAAATTGGGCTTGTTGACCAAAATCGTACGCATGCCTGGGCGTGACATTTGGGCAACGGACAGTATCAAACGTGGGTGGTCACAATCGGGGGGCAAAACAGCCGAAATTCTGTATAAAGCAGGTTTCAAAATCTATGGTTGGGATATGGAATGGGATCATTATGGCAACACTTTACCCAAACGAACACCTGCTCAGATCGTGTCATTGATTGATGGTATGTTTGCACGCAATGAAACACAAATTAAAAATCATCTTGTTTTTTTGGGTCACGACGAGATGTTGGCAAAAGAAAAAGGACGACAAGATTTGCGTCAAATCATTGATATGCTGAAAGAAAGAGGCTATATTTTTGAGTTTATCAGCAATTATCCTTATTAAAAAAGGCAGAAAGCATAATGAAATGCTCTCTGCCTTTACGCCAATTTATTGTTTTGACTAACCAAATCAAGTTTTTATAATGCAGGCTCAATGATGATTGTCTCGTCATGTTGACTGATGTCAAGACCTTCAAGTTCAGATTCTTCGTCAACACGCAATGGCGTAATCAATGCTGTCAATTTGAACAACAAATAAGAACCTCCAAAAGCGAACGGTAAAACGATAGCTAAGGCAATCATGTGTTGCATGAACAAATTCCACTCACCTGTGATGATACCTTTGCCCCCCTCAGTAGCGAATACCGCTGTAAGAATCATACCACTGATACCACCAATACCATGGCAAGGGAATACGTCCAAAGTGTCGTCAATACTTGTTTTCTTGAATGCAACAACAGCGTAGTTACTAATCAATGAAGCTGCAAAACCAATGAAAAGGCTTGGACCGTAACTAACATAACCTGCTGCTGGTGTGATAGCCACCAAACCAACAACGGCACCGATACAAGCACCCAAAGCAGATGGTTTTTTACCTTTGACAGTATCTATCATAATCCAACTAATCGCTGCAACGGCAGAGGCTAAGTTTGTATTAACGAATGCTTTGACAGCTAAACCATTGGCAGCCAATGCCGAACCTGCATTAAAACCAAACCAGCCGAACCACAACAAACCTGTACCAAGGATAACAAACGGAATGTTAACAGGCAGTGCTTCGCCTGCATTTTTACGACGACCTAAGAACATAGCACCAGCCAAAGCGGCTGCACCAGCCGAAATGTGAACCACTGTGCCCCCAGCAAAGTCTAAAACACCTTTTTTGAATAATAAACCTTCTGGATGCCATGCCATGTGCGCCAACGGGCAATAAATAACGAGTACAAATAGGTTGATGAAAACGATATAACCCCAAAAACGCACACGTTCTGCAAAAGACCCTGTAATCAAGGCCGGTGTGATAATTGCGAATTTCAATTGGAAGGCAGCAAAAAGAACGAGTGGCAAACCTGCACCCAATGAAGGATGTGGTGCTGTACCAACATTGCTGAACATAAAAAAAGTAGCAGGATTACCTATAATACCCATACCACCTACATCATCACCGAAGGCGAGGCTGAAGCCAACGACATACCATATTAAACTAACAACACCTAAAGCAATAAAACTTTGCAACATCGTAGAAATAATGTTACGACCTGACACCATACCACCGTAGAAGAACGCCAAACCAGGTGTCATCAAAAGTACCAAACTTGACGCAACGAGCATCCACCCGATGTTTGCAGTCATAACGCCGTCAAAAGCTTGCTCGGCAATAGGATTTGATGCTGGATAAACAGCTGCGATACAGCAAATAATAAGTAGGGCGGCGAATGACACAATGGCCATGCCCCTGTTGTTCAACAATGCTTTCATGAGTGAAACTTTTTTTAATGTTTAAAAATTAATTGGCTTTTAGCTTTAAATTAAATGCTTGATAATTAATTGGACTGAAAGATTGAATTTTAAATAATTGGTAATGCAAAGGTAGAATGCTGAACGGCTTAATCAAAATCATCTACGTACCCTAAAATACTTCAAAATTTTAAATAAATAATTCTCATTTTATATTGCATTAAATTTTGCAAAATGAGCTTTTGCATTATTTAATTTTGAATGATTAAAAAGAGATATTTTAGATTTGAAACTAAGTAGTGATAAAAATCATTAGCTGACAAAATCTCAATAATGGGTAAATCAATTTTTAGCGTAAATAACACCGCCTATAGATACGAGCATTAAAGAGTCATATTTTTAAGAGCATAGAATTTTGAAGTCTAAAAGGGTTTGTCAATCTTGTATTCCTTATCAACACTTGTATCTAAAGGCAGCAGAGAGAGCTTTTCGGCAGTGAAGCCACCGTTTTTAAGTAAAAAATCACCAAACTATAGGTTAATAGATTTCATTAACAAACGTTTGAATTTCATTAACACATTAAAACTTTTACAGCCGCCAGAAGGAGCATATCTTTGCATGAGCAAACAGACAAAAGAGTTTGTCACTTAAACTGAATCTGAAAATGATTTGGTTTCCCAGTTTTGGCACTTCTTCATGAGATTTGCAATAAAGGTTTAAAAGCGTATTTGCTGCCGAAGACTGAGGGGTGTAAGAGTCCATAATTCGCGTACGGTTGAACGAAGAACTATTTCCAAAAACCAGAAAATTTTTCACTGTACACGAGGGCTGTTAAAACCCTCAGTTGTGTCGGTTGCAAACCAAAAACCGATTCAATTATTTATTTTACCTTTCTTCATACGAAGCCTCCAACCTTGACAGGAATCAAAGTTGGAGGCTTTTTTTATGTGTCAAACAATGATGGAACGCAGGCTTTACCACCCCATCTGCGTTTTCAGATTGATGATATGTGCCGTGTGGTGTCTGCCATGCCAAGAATACATATTGGTCAAACCACCTAATTTAATAGAATCATTGAGTCCTGGATGAAATACTGTACGGCTAAATTCTGTCCAAGACATACCCCTCAGTATGGCGACGAAACGTTGGTGCAATCGCTCAATCAACTGGAGCGATACTTCAATATCGAGTTTATAGTCGGGCAACTCTGCCCACAATTGTTCTTCATAGGGTTTTATCGTCGGATTATCTTCGGTCAAACCCAATTTCAAGCGAATAATGGCATTCATATGACTGTCTGCAACGTGATGCACCACTTGCCGTACCGTCCAACCACCAGACCGATAAGGTGTGTTCAATTGTTCGGGGGTCATATTTTGTACCGCATCGCGTAATTGCCTCGGTAGTTTTTCAATATCAGCAATCCAACTTTGGACTTCTTCTTGACTAAAAGCCGTTGGATTGGGCATTCTGCCAATCGGATAACGAAGTTGCTCGAGTGATTCCATCTGAGTGATTTTAAATAGTTTTGACTTTACAGAAAAAGAGTTTTATACGCGGCGAAGTTAGTGAATCACTGTTTTGTGCCATCAATATTTCGCTGAGTGACAAAAAATAAAATATCTATTCGGTTGGCTTTAATGATAAAAACACCGTTTTTTCCTAACTTTGCGCCCTATGGCAAGAATAATGGGCATTGATTATGGTGGAAAGCGCACGGGCATAGCAGTGACTGACCCTTTGCAAATCATTGCAAGCCCGCTTGATACTGTTCCTACTGAGGGGGTACTTCAATATCTGGAAACTTATTTTTTTACAGAAGAAGTTGAACGCATCATCGTTGGTGAGCCTCGGAAACATGACGATACTGAGGCTGAAATCATGCCTAAAATCCGCCAATTCATTGCGGATTTGAACAAAAAATTCCCCCATATTCCCATTGATATGCAAGATGAGCAATACACGAGTCATCAAGCCAAACGCATCATTTTGCAAGCAGGTATTCCTAAAATGAAAAGACGTGATAAGTCATTGGTGGACAAAGTCAGTGCCTCAATCATACTGAGGGAGTGGATGGAAGCTAATGGTAAATGGGAAAGATATGTGTAATTTTGGATTTACGATTTTGGTGTTTCCTTAAGATTGCACAGATTTTAGGGTTTAAGTATTTACAATAATAACGAATCAACGAATAAGAAAATAATGCTGTTACCAATTTACGCTTATGGGCACCCAGTTTTGAAAAAAGTGGCAGATGATATTACGCCCGAACATCCTAACTTGACTGAATTGATTAAAAACATGTGGGATACCATGTACGACGCAAGTGGCGTTGGCTTGGCTGCTCCGCAAATCGGACAGTCTATCCGCCTTTTTGTTATTGATACGGAGCAATTGGAAAAAGATGAAAAACCCGATTTCAAAGGCTTCAAAAAAATATTTATCAATGCGCAAAAAATAGAAGAAACAGGCGAAAAATGGAGCTACGAGGAAGGCTGTTTGAGTATCCCGAACATTCGAGGCGAAGTTTTGCGCAAGCCTTTGCTAAAAATTCGTTATCT
Source organism: Saprospiraceae bacterium (assembly GCA_016787525.1). Lineage (GTDB taxonomy): Bacteria > Bacteroidota > Bacteroidia > Chitinophagales > Saprospiraceae > JAAFJT01. The sequence continues at coordinate 38,517 of JAEUUP010000081.1, forward strand.
TGACGAAAATTTTGTCGAACATATTGATACTTTTGATGGCATCAATGCCCGCGTCATCCAACACGAATACGACCACATAGATGGTATTCTGTTCACTGACCTTTTGTCGCCTGTCAAACGGACTTTGATTCGCAATAAATTGGAAAATATCCGTCGTGGTAAAACCAATGCAGAATACAAAATGAAATTTGTCGTGAAGTAGTGATTGGTTATTGGTTACTCGTTATTGATTATTCGTGTATTGAGTAACGAATCAACCAATAACAAATAACGAGTAACCAATAACGAACCAACCAATAATGAAAAACTATCTTTTTACCATTTCTATCTTCTTGGCAGCACTCATTGCCTACAATTTTCCACAATATTTCATTGAAATCAACGGCTTTCCACTCAAAAAGCTCATCATTCCGTTGCTTCAAGTCATTATGTTTGGCATGGGTACGACTATGTCGAAAGAGGATTTTATGGGTGTTGTCCGAATGCCAAAAGCCGTTTTGATTGGTTTGATTTGCCAATTCACCATCATGCCATTTTTAGGTTTTTTTATTGCAAAAGCCTTTAATTTCCCGCCAGAGATTGCAGCAGGCGTGCTTTTAGTAGGCTGCTCGCCAAGTGGTTTGGCATCCAATGTGATGGCGTATATTGCCAAGGCAAATGTTGCCTTGTCCATCACCATCACGTCTTGTGCGACGCTCCTTGCGCCGATACTCACTCCTTTTTTAATGAAATCGCTGGGTGGAGAATATATTGACATCGAATTTTGGGGTATGTTTTGGGATATTGCTCAAATGGTGATTCTACCCGTTGCAGTTGGTTATTTACTCAATTTGGTATTAGGCAAAAAAGGCGAATGGTTGCAACGCGTACTGCCCGTTGTTTCGATGGTGGGCATTGCGCTCATTATCGTTGTCATCACGGCAGCAGGTCAAAAGTCCTTGCAAACGGTGGGTTTTTCGCTCATATTAGCCACGCTTTTGCACAATTTAGGTGGTTTTCTTTTAGGTTACTGGGGCGCACGATTCTCAGGTCTTGCCGAGCAGGATTGTCGTACCGTTGCCATAGAAGTTGGTTTGCAAAACGCTGGCTTGGCTTCTGGTTTGGCTGTGACAATGGGCAAAATGACGACTGTGGGCATTGCGCCTGCTCTTTTTGGTCCCATTATGAATATCAGTGGGTCTATCTTGGCAGGTTGGTGGTCAAAGAAATAAAAATTGAGATACCCCTCAGTAAAACGGTTGCGAGAATGACAATAAACGTAAGATTTTAGTTTATATAAAAAATAAAAATTAATTATATAGTCTTGACATTGTGGCAAAAATCTACTAGATTTGTATCCTGTTAATAACATTTTCTAACTCATTTAAATGTCTTGATTATGAATAATTTTACTCGCAACTCGCAACTCGCAACTTGTCTAAATTGGCTTCTGTCTTTCCTCATTCTTTTTACTTTTAGTAGCTGTCAAAAAGATTTTAATTTACCTAAAAGTAGAAGCATCAACTCCCCTAAATTACTTTCACCTGTGGAAATGGACTTATTAATGAAACAAACTTCAAAAGAAAAGAAAAGTCCAGATATCTTTTATTTCAAATCAAGTGAACTGCCAAACTCGGTTTCTTCATTTTGTAGTAATCCTCAAGGTGCTGATGGTTGTTGTTGTATAGTTTTTACAGGTTATGCACACAATCCATATCTATGGGTATTTTTTGCAGAAGACAGATATGATTTAGGGAGTAATTATGAATACAAGTTTTATTTTAAATTAAAGTATAATGGGCAAGTAATTTACGAGAATGACTATTGGGATGACTTTACAGATGGTCCCACTTGTGCAAACTTCGGTTATGGCAGAGGTGTTGGTCCGTTCTACCATTGTGGCGGTGAGTATGAAGTGACAGTACAAAAACGATATAGACAAATAGGTACATCAACTTTTAATGTTTGTTCAGAAGCCGTGTCCTCTTTCTATCCTGATGATCCTCCTGGTGTGCCTTGTAACCCAGGTGATTAGTTTTTAAATTAATCATAGTAATCTGAAATTGAAAATTTATTATTGTTTTAACTTAAAGATTAAAAAATGAACTTTAAAACAATATTCATAATAATGATTTTTAATTCTTGGGTTAACATAAATAAGGCGCAAGAGATAAAAATAATTTTTTATGCGGGGACAAGTCAAATTGGAGATACCGTACAATTCGGCTATAGATCAAACGCACAAATTGGTTTGGATACCATTCTTGGAGAGAAAAATATAAACTCATTGCCTTGGAGTAATTCAGAGATAAGAATTTTACAGAGGAATAAAAGTAACTTCTCGTGTTCTTATCAGATAAATATTGGAAAAGATACAATACCTATCTATTACTCACAGGTTTTTGATTCTAAAAAAAACTTTCGTTCAACTAATGATACCAGCTATACTAATAGGTTGTTTGAAGTAGTAACAACTGCATCAACGAGTTCCACATGGCGTATTATTCCAGACCGCCCTATGAATCAAATTTTAGACTCAATGATTGTCTTTGCTGATTCCTGTTTAGATATACATCATTCTCGAATAAATTTTAAAGATAATTCTTTCAGAGAATATGTTTACAACACTGCTGGTCTCAAGTTCTTGCTTTTTATCTTTAAAAAAGGAGTATTGACCCAAAACTATGATATTGCACATATTTTAAAAGAAAAAGAGAGGGTTTATCCTAATCCTTTTCTAAACCAAATTGCAATTTCTAATTTTGGAAGCAATAGAATAAAGACAATCCGTATTTACGATATTTTAGGGCGTGAGGTTTTTTCAAAAAAAGACGATTTTGGCGAACAAATAGAGCTCAATTTAAGCCATTTGAATCACGGTACGTTTTTGATGGTAGCATTTGATAAAGAAATACGACAGCTTTTTAGTCGAACAATTGTCAAACAGTAATTGGATAAGAAAGCCGTTTTTGCTATTGCAAAAACGGCTTTCTTGTTTTAATGACGAACTTGCCCTCCCCCTCAGTAAAATCCCAAAACCAAAACCTTGATACAATTCGTATATATTTTTATGCGTTTTAAATGCCATTATCACCTATAATTGTTCACTAAAAAACGATTTATTATGTTAAAAAAACTGGTTTTAGTTTCAAGCCTTTTCATTGTTCTATTATCAACAGCCTGTAAAAAAATCAACGAAGCACTCACTTTTCAGTTGGGTTACACATCTAAAATCACTTACAACCCATCGTCAAGCATCAATTTGCCGTTCGATTTATTCACGTCAGACATCACAACGAACTCCGAAACAGAGTTTTCGACACGCAACACGAACAAGGATTTGATTGACAAAATTACACTCAAAGAGCTAAAATTGACCATCACTTCACCGACCGACCAACGTTTTGATTTCTTGTCTTCTGTCGAGGTTTATATTCAAGCCACCGATTTAGGCGAGTTGAAAATTGCCGAAAGTGTCAATATTCCAGAAAGTGTGGGCAACACATTGACTTTGACGGTTGCCAGCAATGACATTGCACCTTATATTAAAAAAGACAAATTCAAATTGCGAGTCAAAACTGTGACAGATAAGACGGTAAGCCGCCAAATCAGCGTAGATGCTGCATCACAATTTGAAATCCAAGCAAAAGTTTTGTAGTTAGGACAATTGGCTGTAAAACGCCAAACTTTCAATGATATACTGAGGGGTTGCTGTACAATTGACAGCGACCTCTCCTATTTTAGGCAAAAAGGTAAAATTAATCTCGTTGCCATCGTTCTTTTTGTCTTGACGCATCAAAGCGATAAGTTTTTGACTATCAAACTGTTGAATATCGTATTTGTCATAAATTTTTAAAATAAATTGCGTTATTTCTTCAAAATCTGCTTCTGGAAGCCCCCTCAGTATTTTCGACAAATAAGCCTCACAAATCATACCTATCGCAATCGCTTCACCGTGCGTCAACGGATTATCAGTTTCTAAAGCCATACTTTCGACAGCATGACCGATGGTGTGACCAAAATTCAAAGCCTTACGCAATCCGCGCTCAAACGGGTCAATTTCAACAACATGCTGCTTAACTTTTAAGGACGGGACAATGATTTTGTCCCAATCAACCGTCGTCAAATCGTCTATTTTGCTCAAATCAGCCCACTGTTCTGCATCGGCAATCAAAGCATGTTTGATGATTTCGGCAAAACCACTGCGCACTTCTCGCGGCGACAATGTTTCTAAAAACTCTGAACTGATAAAAACAGCTTTTGGATTAGCAAAAACGCCAATCGAATTTTTCACTGCTGCAAAGTCAATGCCCAATTTTCCACCAATAGAAGAGTCCACTTGCGACAAAAGCGTGGTTGGCATTTGTATAAAATCCATGCCTCGCTTGAAAGTGGAAGCCGCGAGACCACCCATATCGCCAATCACACCTCCGCCCAAGCAAATGAGTGCCGAGCGACGGTCAGCCCGAGCCGCAAACATATCGAGCCAAATCTTCTGACACGTGTCAATCGTCTTATGGACTTCGCCCGATGGAATCCGAATCGTGTGCATTTTTTCAGGAAAACGGCTTCGGAAACGGTCTAAACAAGCCCCCTCAGTATGTTCGTCCACCAAAACGAGAATATGGGTGTATTTTTTTTCGTTTAAAAAATCGGTAAAAGTGGGCCAGAAATCGCCCACATGTATTTGATAATCAGATAGTTGTAAAGTTGTCATTTGTTATCTGTCATTTGTCATCTTGGTCAATTGTCATTGACTAATTGACATTTTTAGCTGCAAAGAAACGAAGCTCAAAGGGTTTTGCAAATAAAAAAACGTCCGAATCTCAACAGAATCGAGAATCGGACGCTAAACCAAACTATGTATGAAAAATTGTTTGGTTTCTAATTTTATGCCAAAATGGACTTTAAATCACAAACTTCACCTCTTTAATATCAAAACTTTTTACCCCCTCAGTAGTCAATATCTCCAAACGACCAAATTCTGAGACACCCACAATCGTCCCTCTGAAAACCTCACCTGTGGGATATTGAAACAGCGACTCTTTCTCGAAGCGATACATTTTGGACAAATATTCGTCGTGCAACCGCTTGAAATGACCTTTTTTAAGCTCAAGATAACGCAATTCGATACATTTGGCCAATTGTTCGACAAGAACGAATAGGTCAAAATCCATTTTTAATTCTCGTTTTAAAGAAGTGACATTCAAATCTTTTGGAAAATCTAACTGATTGATATTTAAACCGATACCTGCAACAGTGTGTTGCAAACGACTACCCGCCAAAGCATTTTGAATCAAAATACCGCCTAATTTTTGGTCATAAAAATAAAGGTCATTTGCCCATTTGACTGTGCATCCGTGAGCCAGAGCAGGATTATAAGTCTGAAAAATATTTGACATACAATCGTGAACCGCCAACGCAATGGACTTGTTTAGGTGGAACTGTTCGCGTGCTTCTAAAAAAGTAGGGAATAAAATGACCGTAAAAGCTATGTTTTTGTGCGGTTCTGCCAGCCATTGATTGCCCATTTGTCCACGTCCGAGCGTCTGATTGAATGTGGTCAAAACGACCCCCTCAGTAATGGGCAATGAAAATGAGGGCTTAGGCGTTGCAAGGTCAAAGGATTTATTTGGTTTTTGGGACAACCAATTAAGTGCTAAATCGTTAGTAGAATGTAGAGAATCAAAGTGATACCAAACATTTCCTACGAAAAGCGTGTTATTAATCGCGTTTAAAGTCATTGATTTTTTATAAATTTGCGGTTTGATATTTTAAGTGATTAACAAAAGTAAAAAATAAAACAATTTTGAGTACTCAACAAGCAGTTTTAACGAAAAAGAAAACCGTTGCATCCGACACATTAAACGATTTGATTGTAGATGCCATTCAAGATATTAAGGGAAAACG